>NZ_JBIBWL010000013.1:0-279157 GCF_043081325.1 Streptomyces sp. NPDC014882 | reverse complement strand
CTATCAGACCGTTTCCCGGCCCGATCTCCTCGGCGCTTTCCAGAATCCCGCGCTTTTCTTCGCGGTTTCCTTTCCGGCGGTTCCGACTCTATCAGTGAATTTCCGCCCCCTTGACCACCGTCTCGCAGGCACGCGAAAGATGATCAAAAGTTAGGGTCTGACAAGTTGGATGCTGCTCGGTTAAGCGCACTCGTCGGCGTCGCTCACCCTTAAGCAGGAGTACGACTGTACACGGGGCCGCAGAGCGCTTGCAAATCGATTAGGGTAGTGGTCTAGACCATGGATCGTGATCACTCGTGCGGAACCGGTACTTCATATGACATACCCTGCTGCACAGTGCGCCGTCCGGGACTGGCAGTGACGGCCCCTATACATCTCCACCCCTGGGAGGTTTCCCATGACCACCGTGACGTCCCCGTTGGCAGGACGCACCATCGGACTGGCGGCAGTGCCCGATCCGGTCTTCTCCGGGGCCATGGTCGGCCCCGGTACGGCCATCGACCCGGTCCGTGAGCCCTCCGAGGCCGTCTCACCCGTGGACGGAGTCATCGTCTCCCTCCACCCGCACGCCTTCGTGGTGGTCGACGCCGAGGGACACGGCGTGCTCACTCATCTCGGTATCGACACCGTGCAGCTGAACGGCGAGGGCTTCGAGCTGCTCGTGAACAAGGGCGACACGGTGACCCGCGGGCAGGGCATCGTGCGGTGGGATCCCGTCGCGGTCGAAGAAGCCGGCAAGTCCCCGGTGTGCCCGGTGGTGGCCCTGGAAGCCACGGCCGACGCCCTCGGTGATCTCCGTGAGGACAGCGACGTGAAGACTGGCGACGTTCTCTTTTCCTGGCGCTGAGCCGAGGCCGGCCGTCGCATGGGTGACGGCACAGGGACAACCACCGCGGCGGCAGGACCCGCCGCACTACCGGAGACGGGTGAGATGGAGACAACGCTGCGAGGCGTCGGCGTGAGCCACGGTGTGGCGATCGGCGAGGTTCGGCACATGGGAACGGCGGTCCTCGAACCGCCCGCCAAGCAGATCCCGGCCGAGGAGGCGGAGCGTGAACAGGGGCGCGCCCGCCAGGCCGTGGACGCTGTGGCCGCCGATCTGATGGCACGCGGCAATCTGGCCGGGGGCGAGGCCCAAGCGGTGCTCGAAGCCCAGGCCATGATGGCCCAGGACCCGGAACTGATGGCGGACGTGGAACGGCGTATCGCCGTCGGCAGCACGGCTGAGCGTGCCGTGTACGACGCGTTCGCCGCGTACCGCGAGCTGTTGGCGAACGCCGGGGAGTACCTCGCCGGTCGCGTGGCCGACCTCGACGACGTGCGGAACCGTATCGTCGCCCGTCTGCTGGGGGTCCCGATGCCGGGTGTCCCGGACAGCGACGAGCCGTACGTGCTGGTGGCGCGGGATCTCGCGCCTGCCGACACCGCGCTGCTGGATCCGACGCTGGTGCTCGGGTTCGTGACCGAGGAAGGCGGGCCCACCAGCCACAGCGCGATTCTCGCGCGGGCACTGGGTGTGCCGGCCGTCGTGGCGCTGCCGGGCGCCGGTGAGCTTGCCGAGGGAACGGTCATCGCCGTCGACGGCAGCACCGGCGAGATATTCGTGGATCCGACCGAGGACAAGAAGGCGCAGCTCGAAGCGTCGGCGGCGGAGCGGAGGGCCGCGCTGTCCGCCTCGACGGGACCGGGCGCCACCGCGGACGGACACAAGGTGCCGCTGCTGGCGAACGTCGGTGGTCCGGCCGACGTGCCGGCCGCCGTCGAGGCCGGTGCTGAGGGCATCGGCCTGTTCCGCACCGAGTTCCTCTTCCTCGATGACGGCAAGAAGGCTCCGTCGGAGGAGAAGCAGGTCACGGCGTACCGACAGGTGCTGGAGGCGTTTCCCGAGGGGCGCGTCGTGGTGCGGGTGCTCGATGCCGGCGCCGACAAGCCCCTGGACTTCCTGACCCCGGCGGACGAGCCGAATCCGGCGCTGGGCGTGCGGGGTCTGCGGACGCTCCTCGACCACCCCGAGGTGCTGCATACGCAGCTGTCGGCGCTCGCGAAGGCCGCCGAAGGCCTGCCGGTCCACCTCGAGGTGATGGCCCCGATGGTCGCGGACCGTGCCGATGCGAAGGCGTTCGCCGACGCATGCCGTGCGGCCGGGCTCCGGGCGAAGTTCGGCGCGATGGTGGAGATCCCCTCGGCCGCCCTGCGGGCGCGCTCGATCCTGCGGGAGGTCGAGTTCCTGTCGCTGGGGACGAACGACCTCGCGCAGTACACCTTTGCCGCGGACCGTCAGGTGGGTGCGGTGTCTCGGCTCCAGGATCCGTGGCAGCCCGCGCTGCTCGACCTGGTCGCGCTGTCCGCCGAGGCGGCCCGGGCCGAGGGCAGGAGCTGCGGGGTCTGTGGTGAGGCCGCGGCCGACCCGCTGCTCGCATGCGTGCTGACGGGTCTGGGTGTCACCTCCCTGTCGATGGGATCGGCGTCGATCCCGTACGTGCGGGCGACGCTCGCGAAGTACACGCTCGCGCAGTGTGAGCGGGCGGCGGCCGCCGCCCGCGCGACCGACAGCGCCGAGGACGCGCGCGTGGCCGCGCGGGCGGTGCTGTCCGGCGAGTAGCCGGCAAAGCCGTGTCCGGCTGGTGAGGAGGGGTGCTCCGCTCGTGTCGCGGAGCGCCCCTTCCGCGTGTCAGTGGTGGTGGCCCGGGGCGGGTCCGCGTTGTCCGTCCTGGTCGAGGTCCGGCGGTGCGCAGTAGTCGACGTCGGACTCGGGTGCGATGAGGTCGCCGGATTCGACGTCGGTGCAGTAGGCGTCGAAGACCTCACCGGCGGTCAGCGGTTGCAGTCCCTCTCCGCGCAGCCGCCAGCCGTAGACGCGGTCGGGATTGCCGGCGGAGCTGGTGCGCATGACCAGTCCGCCGGGACTCCGGGTGGCGACGCCGAGGGCGAGGACGGTCGTGAATTCGAGGGCCTCGGCCTCGTCGAGCGGGGTGGTGCCGTCGGCTGCCTCGTCCGCGTGGAGGACGGCGACCAGGGTCTCGGGTGTGCCGGTGACGCTGCACACGAGATGGCGGTCGCCGGGCGGTGCCGTGTCGAGGATGCGTACGAGCAGGTCGGAGGCCTGGTTGAAGGCCGCGCGGCCGATGTCCTCGCCGCAGGTCGCGCATGCTCCCAGACGGGCCAGGAGGGTGGCCGCGTATTCCCAGGTCGCTTGCCGGACGGCTTCGTCGACCAGGGCGGGTACCAGGTCGGCCAGCGGCTGGCCCTCGTACGGGAGGGTGGGACCGGTGGTGGCGAGTTCGGCCGTGAAGCGTGTGCGGTGGGCGGGGTTGTCGGGGTCGAGGCCCCGCGCCGCGCAGAAGTCGGCGTACTCCTGGGGGTCGAAGAGGGCGATGGTGGTGTGGGTGCCCTGGAGGGCGCGCGTTTTGAGGAGGTCCTCGACCTGTCGGAGATAGGTGGTGTGGTCGTCGAAGGTGAAGGTGCGATAGCGCCGCATGGCCCGGAAGTCGTGTTCGTCGGTGAGCAGGCCGATGGTGCCGGCGATCTCGCGGCGCAGGACGCGTCGCATGGTCCAGTGGTCGGTGTGTGCCGCCATGGCTCCCCCTGTGTGTGCGCAGTCGATCAATGCTCACTCACAGTAATCGCCGGCACTGACAACGCGCCCTGAGCTGCGGCTTCGGTGCGGTCAGGCTCGCTTGCGGGCGAGGTTCTCGTAGAAGTGCAGGAGGTCGAGGTTGTCGATGGAGCCCGGGTTGACCGCTTTGTCCAGTGGGGTTCCCTGGAGGAGGCGCTTGACGGGGACCTCGATGCGCTTCCCGGTGAGGGTGTGCGGCACTCCGGGGACCTCGATGACCTCGTCGGGGACGTGGCGCGGTGAGAGTTCCTCGCGGATGGTCCGCTTGATGCGGTCGAGGAGCGCCTGGTCGAGTACGGCTCCCGGTGCCAGGTGGACGAAGAGGGGCATCCAGTAGCCGCCGTCGGGCTGTTCGATGCCGATGACGAGGGATTCCTTGATCTCGGGCAGCCGCTCCACGGCTTCGTAGATGTCGGCCGAGCCCATGCGGACGCCCTGGCGGTTGAGGGTGGAGTCGGATCGCCCGTGGATGACGACGGTGCCCCGCGAGCTGAGGGTGATCCAGTCGCCGTGGCGCCATGCGCCGGGGTAGGTGCCGAAGTAGCTGTCGTGGTAGCGGCTGCCGTCGGGGTCGTTCCAGAAGTACACCGGCATCGACGGCATGGGGTTGGTGACGACGAGTTCGCCGACCTCGTCGACGACGGGCCGGCCGCTCGGGTCCCAGGCCTGGAGGTCGGTGCCGAGGCAGGGTGCCTGCAGTTCGCCGGTGTACACGGGCAGGGTGGGGACGGCTCCCGCGAAGCAGGAGCAGACGTCCGTGCCGCCGCTGACGGAGGCGATCCACAGGTCGTCGCGGACCTCCTCGTGCAGCCAGCGGAAGCCGTCGGGCGGCAGCGGCGAGCCGGTGGTGGCGACGCAGCGGAGCTTGGAGAGGTCGAAGTCGCGGGCCGGGTGCACGTCGGCCTTGCGGCAGGCCATCACGTAGGCCGCCGACGTGCCGTAGAGGGTGGCGCCGGTGCGTTCGGCGATGCGCCACTGGGCTCCGGTGTCGGGGTGGCCTGGGCTGCCGTCGTAGAGGACGACCGTCGTTCCGGTGAGGAGGCCGGAGACGAGGAAGTTCCACATCATCCAGCCGGTCGAGGTGTACCAGAAGAAGCGGTCCTCGGGGCCCAGGTCGCAGTGCAGGCCGAGTTGCTTGAGGTGTTCGACGAGGATGCCGCCCTGGGACTGGACGATGGCCTTGGGCAGACCGGTCGTGCCGGAGGAGTAGAGCACCCACAGGGGGTGGTCGAACGGCACCTGTTCGAAGGTGGGTTCCTGGTCGGCGGCGGTCAGGGCCGACCAGTCCAGGGCCCCCTCGGGGGTCTCGGTGCCGAGGAGGGGGACGTGGACGACGGCGCGCAGGGTGGGCAGTTCGCGGCGGAGCTCGGCGGCGACGTCGCGGCGGTCGTGTTCCTTGCCGCCGTAGCGGTAACCGTCGACGGTGAAGAGGACGACCGGTTCGACCTGCTGGAAGCGGTCGAGGACGCTGCGGGCACCGAAGTCGGGGGCGCAGGAGGTCCAGACGCCGCCCACGGCGGCCGTGGCGAGGAGGGCGACGACGGCCTGGGGGATGTTGGGGAGGTAGGCGCTGACCCGGTCTCCGGGGCGGACGCCGAGGCGACGCAGTTCCGCGGCGAGGGAGCCGACCTGGCGGCTCAGTTCCGACCAGGTCACCGGCCGGGGTTCGTGGGTCTCGTCGACGTGCAGGAGGGCTGGTTCGTCCGGGCGGCCGGCGGCGGCGCGCAGCGCGTGCTCGGCGTAGTTCAGGGTGGCGCCGGGGAACCATTCGGCGCCGGGCATGGCGCGGTCGCCCAGGACGCGCGTGAAGGGGGTCGAGAAGCGTACGTCGAACCACTCCGTGACGGCTTTCCAGAACGTTTCCAGTTCGTCGACGGACCAGCGGTGCAGGGCCGGGTAGCCGCCGTCGGACGGGGCTCCGTGGTGTTCGGCCGCCCAGGTCTGGAATCTGGTGACCTGGGCCTCGGCGGTGCGCTGCGGATCGGGCCGCCAGAGCGGCTCGGGGTTCACGGTCGACATGGGGCGGCTCCCGGGCTGTGCGCGTCGTGTGCGTCGCTCGCGCACGTGCTGGGGTGTGCGCGTGACGCGGCTGACACGGACGATGCCATGTGATCGACTTCCACACCAGGGCGTGTCCCACACAGTCCGTGTCATCAAGATGTGGGTCCGGCACAGGTGAACGGCAGTTGAACGACACGCGCGCGTGGTGCCGTCAGTGACAGGGTGAGCGACATGGACGGTCGTGACCTGGTGCGTTCGATGAAGATGGTCGGTTCCGCGGGGGCCGCAGGGGGGATGCGCACCGTGCGGGCGGCGTGGCGTCGGCGGCGTGCCGACGCCGTGGCGCTGCCCGCGCGGGGCGTCGAACGGGCGCGGGTCCCGGGGGTGGTGCGGGACGTGGAGCCGGGGCCCGGTGGCGGCACGATCCGGTTCAGCCGCTCCGAGCTGGAGATCCGGGTGGCGGTGAACGGTGCCGTCTTCTGGGGCTGGGACGGGGCGGAGCCGGAGCCGTCGTACGCGCTGGCCGGACGTCGTCCCGAGGCCGATCCGCGGGCGGTGCTGGAGCCGGACAAGGACGGCGGCTGGCGGGTGGTGGCGGAGCGGGTGACCGTCATGGTCTCGCGGCACGGGGCCGTCGAGGTGCGGACCCCGGGTGGCGTGGCGCTGCGGCGGGATCTGCCGCCGCGGTGGTGGGAACCGGCTGACGGGGTGCCGGGGCGCTGGCTGCAGCGGTCGGAGGTGTCGGCGGACGCCCGCTTCTTCGGGCTGGGCGCCCGGGCGTCCGGGCCTCGTCTGCGTACGGGGACCTACCGGCTGTGGAACACCGATCCGGGGCGCGCGTTCGACCGCGGTGACGATCCGCTGTACCTGACGATGCCGGTGCAGCTGGTGGTGTCCGACGCGGCCACGCACCTGGCGTTCCACGACACGTCCTGGGACGGCTCGGTGAGGTTGCGGGAGGGCGAGGAGGGGGCCGGCTCCGGGCACGACCGGCCCGGGGTGTCCGAGCTGCGGATGGACGGCGGCCCGTTGCGCTGCTGGGTGGTGGTGGGAACCCCCGCGCGCGTGCTGCTCGTCTGGGCCTCGCTCACCGGCGCGCCGGCGGTGCCGCCCGCCTGGGCGCTCGGGCACCATCACGCGCGGAGCTTCGGCGACGAGCAGGAGGTGCGGCGTGTCGTGGCCGGTCACCAGGAGCGCGGCCTGCCGCTCGACGTGGTCCACCTCGGCGTCGGCCCCTCGGACGACGGTCAGGTGTTCGCCGTCGACCAGGAGCGTTTCCCGAAGCCGGCGGTGCTCGCCGAGGAGCTGCGGCAGGGCGGGGTCCGCCTGGTGTCGGTCGTGGAGCCCGCCGTGCGGACCGTGCCGGGCGACGCGGTCCACGACGGCGGGGCCGCCGAGGACGCGTTCGTGCGGGACGCCTCGGGGCGGATCGTCGAGGGCGTGGCGCGGACCGGCGGTGCGGTGTACCCGGACTTCACGCACGCGCGTGTGCGGCGCTGGTGGGGTGGGCTGTACGCGGAGGGGGTCGCGCAGGGGTTCTCGGGTTTCTCGCACGACATGGACGAGCCCACGTCGTTCACCGCCTTCGGGGAGCCGACGCTCCCCAGGTCGGCACGGCACGCCCTGGAGGGCCGGGGCGGGGATCATCGCGAAGCGCACAACGTGTACGGGTTGTGCATGGCGCAGGCGGCCTACGAGGGACTGCGGGAGCTGCTTCCCGAGGAGCGCCCGTTCGTGTTCTCGCGTTCCGGCTGGGCGGGGCTCCAGCGCTACGGCGGTACCTGGTCCGGGGACGTCGCCGGGGGCTGGCCGGGGCTGCGGGCGTCGCTGTCGCTGGTGCTGGGGCTCGGGTTGTGCGGGGTGCCGTACTCGGGGCCGGACGTCGGCGGGTCCGACGGCGGCTCGTCCCCGGAGTTGTATCTGCGGTGGTTGCAGCTGGGTTCCTACCTGCCGCTGTTCCGTACGCGTGCTGCTCTCCGGGCGGGGCGCGCGGAGCCGTGGGAGTTCGGCCCGGAGGTGCTGGAGCACGCGCGCGCGGCGCTCGTCGAGCGCCGGCGGCTGCTGCCGTACTTCGTGACGCTGGCGCATCTGGCCCGGCGGACGGGGGCTCCTCCTGTGCGGCCGCTGTGGTGGGGTGCCCCGGAGGACCGGGCGTTGCGCGACTGCGAGGACGCCTTCCTGCTCGGTGACTGCCTGCTCGTGGCGCCGGTGCTGGACCCGGGCGCGGACCGGCGGGCCGTGCGGTTGCCGCGGGGTCTTTGGTACGACACGGCGACGGGAGAGCGGTACACGGGGCCGGGGCAGGTTCTCGTCGACGCGCCCCTGGGGCGTATACCGGTGTTCGCGCGCGCGGGTGCGGTCATGCCCGTGCGCGGGGAGGACGGCGGGCTGGAACTGGAGGTGTGGGCGCCGGCCCTTGGCGGGACGGGGGGCGGGCTGGTGGTGCGGGACGCGGGCGACGGATGGAACGAGCCCGAGATCGAGCGGTACGTCGCCCGCCGGGGCGTCGGCCGGGAGGTCGTCGTGGAGCGGGAGGGTGAGGACGGTGTGCGTGAGCCGTCCCACCCCGTGCGCGTACGCGGGCTCGACCGGTCGGCTCAGATGTAGCAGCCCTCGAAGAACGCCCGCACGGCGGCCGTGTGCAGCGGGAAGGCCAGTTCCTCCGGCCTGCGCAGGAGGTGCCAGCCCTCCGTCTCGTCGGTGGCGGCGGACGTCGGCAGCCGGTCCGCGGGGCGTTCCGGCAGGAGCCCGAACAGCAGGAGGTGGCCGTCGGTCGAGCTCATCGCGTCGGCGAGGCGTACGTCGCGGCTCGCGGCGTCGATGCCGGTCTCCTCGTCGAGTTCCCGGACGACGGCCTGTTTCCAGTCCTCCTGGTGGTCAACGTAGCCGCCGGGCAGGGCGATGCCCCCGCGCGCGGGGGCGATGGTCCGGGTGATGACGACGAGGGCGGTGCCCTTCGTGTCGTACACGGGCTGGAGGGCGATCGCCACCGGCAGGGGGTTGCGGTAGGCGACGGCGGCGCAGGACGGGCAGGTGCGGGGCCAGCCGGTGACGCCCTCTCCATAAGGCGCTCCGCAGCCCGAACAGTGCGAGTCGGGCACGGAGTTGGAAGTGGAGTGCTGAGTTTCGGACACGCGCGGACTGTATCCGATCATCGGTGGGCGTCGTGCGCGGGTGGCTCAGGGGGTCCAGGTGAGGGACCTGGCGGAGACGGGGAAGTCGAAGTAGGTGTCCGGATGGGGTTCGGGCTTGAAGGTGTAGTGCCACCACTCCTCGGCGAGGTTGACGAAGCCCTGCTCCTCGAGGGTGCTCTTCAGGAGCAGTCGGTTGGCTCGCTGTTCGCCCTGGACGCGCGGGTCGAGGGTGTGGCTGAGGGTGTCGAAGCAGTCGAAACCGGTGCCCATGTCGACGGAGTTGTCCGGGAAGCGGTCGCGCTGTGGGGCGAAGCAGGGCACGAGGGGTGCACCGGGCACGTACGGCCTGGTCGGTCGGGCCGGGAGCCTGACGAGTGTGACGTCGAGGGTCGAGCCGCGGCTGTGGCCGGATTTCTCGGCGATGTAACCGTCCTCGAAGAGGCGGGCCTTGTCGACGTTCGGGTAGAACTCCCCCTTCATGGCCTGGTCGTCGAGGTCCTGGGCCCAGCGGACGAAGTGGTTCACGGCGCGCTGGGGGCGGTAGCAGTCGTAGACCTTGAGCGTGTAGCCCTGGCGCAGGAGCTTCGTCTGGGCCCTGTGCAGGGCCTGGGCGGCCGGCCGGGTGAGGATGCACAGCGGCCGGCGGTAGCCGTCGATGCGTTCGCCGACGAAGTTGTGCGGGGTGACGTAGCGCATGTCCTGGAGGATCGTCCGGTCCACGGTCCGCAGGGCGACGAAGTCCGCCGGGGCTTCGGGGTCGGTGTCCGCGCGGGTCGGGGCGGACGCGGTGGTCAGTGCCAGCAGGGTGGCGAGCGTGGTGACGGCACCGCGTACGGCGCTGGAGAGTCGTGTCATGCCCCTGCGTCTATCAGGTCCCGGTCCCGCGCGGGAAGGCGGCCGCACACGGTCCGCCCGGGGAGCCGGACCACCCTGCTCCGTGCCGGGACGAGCCCGCCACGCGCGTGTGCGCCGTCCGGCGGCGCGGCCCGTACGCCGGCCGGCGGGGTACGGGCCGTGCGCACGCCTCAGGTGGTGACGGTCCGGCGGCGGTCGGCGTCGTAGTCCATGGCGTGCTGGACGACGCCGACCAGCACGTCCTTCACCGAGCCGCGGTCGCGGGCGTCGCACAACAGCACGGGTACGGCGTCGTCGAGGTCGAGGGCGCGGCGTACGTCCTCCACGGGGTACCGGGCCGCGCCCTCGAAGCAGTTGACGCCGACGAGGAAGGGGATGGAGCGGCGCTCGAAGTAGTCGACGGCGGCGAAGCAGTCCTCCAGGCGGCGGGTGTCGGCCAGCACGACGGCGCCGAGCGCGCCCTCGGAGAGCTCGTCCCACATGAACCAGAACCGTTCCTGGCCGGGCGTGCCGAACAGGTACAGCACCAGGTCCTCGCGCAGGGTGATGCGCCCGAAGTCCATGGCGACCGTGGTGGTGTGCTTGCGTTCGACGCCGGTGGTGTCGTCGACCGGCCGGCCCGCCTCCGTGAGGAACTCCTCGGTGCGCAGCGGCCTGATCTCGCTGACGGCGCCGACGAGGGTGGTCTTGCCCACGCCGAAGCCGCCCGCCACCAGGATCTTGAGCGTGACGGGCTCCACCGGGGGCTTGCCGCGCTCAGAACGCCCGAAGATCATCGGTTACTTCTCCTGCTCGATGGGGGTGGTGGGCGGCGGACCGTAGCCTCCGCCGCCGGGGGTCTCGATGACGAGCACGTCGCCGGGGCCGACGTCCACGGAGTCGCTGCCGCCGAGTTCGGCGACGGTGCCGTCCGCGCGCTCCACACGGTTGACGCCCAGTGCTCCGGGGGCGCCGCCCGCCATGCCGTAGGGAGGGACCCTGCGGTGCTGGGAGAGGGTGGAGACGGTCATCGGTTCCAGGAACCGGATGCGGCGTACGGCGCCGTCCCCGCCGCGCCATTCTCCCGCACCGCCGCTCCCCTGCCGGACGGCGAACTCGTCGATCCGCACGGGGAGCCGCCACTCCAGGATTTCGGGGTCGGTCAGGCGGGAGTTGGTCATGTGGGTCTGGACGACGCTCGCGCCGGGGAAACCGTCGCCCGCGCCGGATCCGGAGGCGACGGTCTCGTAGTACTGGTGGCGGGCGTTGCCGAAGGTGACGTTGTTCATGGTGCCGGAGCCTTCGGCCTGGACGCCGAGGGCGGCGTAGAGGGCGCCGGTGATCGCCTGGGAGGTCTCGACGTTGCCCGCGACGACGGCGGCGGGAGGTTCGGGCGCCAGCAGGGAGCCGCGCGGCACGATGATCCTGAGGGGGCGCAGACAGCCGTCGTTGAGGGGGATGTCGTCCGCGACCAGGGTGCGGAAGACGTACAGGACGGCCGCGTTGACGACGGCATAGGGGGCGTTGAAGTTGGTCGCCTGTTGCGCCGACGTGCCCGTGAAGTCGATGGTCGCCGAGCGGTTCCGGTGGTCCACGCGCACGCGTACCCGGATGACGGCGCCGGCGTCGGTCTCGTAGGCGTACTCACCGTCGTCGAGGGCGTCGATGACGCGGCGCACGGCCTCCTCGGCGTTGTCCTGGACGTGCCGCATGTACGCCTGGACGACGTCGAGCCCGAAGTCCTCGATCATGCGGGTGACTTCGTCGACGCCTTTCTGGTTGGCGGCGATCTGCGCGCGCAGGTCTGCGAGGTTGGTCGCGGGATTGCGGGAGGGGTGGCGGGCCTCCGTGAGCAGGCGGAGGGTCTCCCTCTCGCGGAGGCGGCCGTTCTCCGCGAGCAGCCAGTTGTCGAGGAGGACGCCCTCTTCGTCGATGGTGCGGCTGTCGGCCGGCATGGAGCCCGGGGCGATGCCGCCCATCTCGGCGTGGTGGCCGCGGGAGGCGACGTGGAAGAGGACCCGCGGGTCGCTCCCGGTGGCGTGGTCGCCCCTCGTGTCGAAGACCGGGGTGATCACGGTGACGTCGGGCAGATGGGTGCCGCCGTGGTAGGGGTCGTTGACGGCGTAGGTGTCGCCGGGGCGCATGGCGGGGCCGCGGCGGCTGATGACCTCCTTGACGCTGGTTCCCATCGATCCCAGGTGGACGGGGATGTGGGGGGCGTTGGCCACCAGGTTTCCGTCGGGGTCGAAGAGCGCGCAGGAGAAGTCGAGGCGTTCCTTGATGTTGACGGACTGGGCCGTCGACTCCAGGCGGGCGCCCATCTGTTCGGCGATGGACATGAACAGGTTGTTGAACACCTCGAGGAGGACGGGGTCCGCTTCCGTGTCCAGATCGGAACTCTGCGTGACCGTCGCCCGTTCCAGGAGCAGATGCCCGTCGTGTGTGGTCGCGGCCCGCCAGCCGTCGTCCACGACGGTCGTCGCGCTGTTCTCGGTGATGATCGCCGGTCCGGTGACGGTCCGCCCGGGAGGCAGGTCCTCGCGGCGGTGGAGAGGGACGTCGCGCCAGGCGCCGCCGGTGTGGAGGCGGACGGTGCGCGGTGGTGCGGTGCGGCCTTCGTACGGGGCGAGGGCGGAGAGATCGGGGGGTTCGGTGATGCCGGTGCATTCCACGGAGAGTGCTTCCACGACGACCGGGCGGTCGAGCACGAAGGAGTACGTGGCGCGATGACGTTCTTCGAAGGCGGCCCGCATGGCGGCGGGCTCGGTCAGGTCGACGGTGAGGGTGGTGTCGGTGCCGTCGTAGCGCAGCTGGGCACGGCGGGTGACCCGGACGCGGTCGTCGGGGACGTCCTCGGCTCGGAGTTCGGCGCGGGCCGCCGCCTCCAGGTCGTCGGCCGCCCTGAGGATCCGGGGCAGGGAGGCGGCCTCCAGCGGCGCCTCCACGGATCGTTCGCGCATCGCCGTGGTGTCGGCGAGGCCGATGCCGAGCGCGGACAGGACACCGGCCATGGGCGGCACGAGCACGGTGCGGATGCCGAGGGAGTCGGCCACCGCGCAGGCGTGCTGGCCGCCCGCACCGCCGAAGGTGGTGAGGGCGTAACGGGTGACGTCGTGGCCCTTCTGGACGGAGATCCGCTTCACCGCGTTGGCGATGTTGGCGACGGCGATCTGGAGGAACCCCTCGGCGACCTGTTCGGGTGTGCGGTCGTCGCCGGCCGTCTCGCGGATCTCGCGCGCGAGTGCGGTGAAGCGGTCGCGGACGAGTACGTCGTCGAGGGGCTGGTCGCCCTCGGGGCCGAACACGTGCGGGAAGTGGGCGGGGTGGATACGGCCGAGCATCACGTTGGCGTCGGTGACGGTGAGGGGGCCGCCGCCGCGGTAGGAGGCGGGTCCGGGGTTCGCGCCGGCCGATTCGGGCCCCACCCGGTAGCGGGAACCGTCGAAGTGGAGGACGGAGCCGCCGCCGGCGGCGACGGTGTGGATGTCCAGCATGGGCGCGCGCAGGCGGACGCCCGCGAGCCGCGTGGTGAAGACGCGTTCGTACGCGCCCGCGAAATGGGAGACGTCGGTGGAGGTGCCGCCCATGTCGAAGCCGATGACGCGGTCGAATCCGGCGAGCTGGGACATGCGGGCCATGCCCACGATGCCCCCCGCGGGGCCGGACAGGACGGCGTCCTTGCCGCGGAACTGACTCGCCTCGGCCAGGCCTCCGTTGGACTGCATGAACATCAGACGCACATCGCGCAGTTCGTCGGCGACGTGCCGGACGTAGCGGCGCAGCACCGGCGAGAGGTAGGCGTCCACCACGGCCGTGTCCCCGCGCGGGACGAGCTTCATGAGAGGGCTGACCTCGCTGGACAGCGAGATCTGCGGGAATCCGATGCGGGCGGCGAGTCGTCCCACGGCCTGCTCGTGGGCGGGGTGGCGGTGGCTGTGCATGCAGACCACGGCGACGGCACGCACGCCGTGGTCGTAGGCCTGCCTCAGCGGTGCGGTGAGGGCGTCCAGATCGGGGGCGCGCAGGACGGTGCCGTCGGCCGCGATGCGCTCGTCGACCTCGACGACCCGTTCGTAGAGGAGTTCCGGCAGGTCGATGCGGCGGGCGAAGATGTGGGGGCGGTTCTGGTAGGCGATGCGCAGGGCGTCGCGGAAGCCGCGGGTGACGACGAGGAGGGTGCGTTCTCCCGCGCGTTCCAGGAGGGCGTTGGTGGCGACGGTGGTGCCCATGCGCACCGCCTCGACGGGCTCGCGCGCGTCGCCGAGCAGGGCGCGGACGCCGGCGACGGCCGCGTCGGCGTACCGCGCCGGGTTGTCGGACAGCAGCTTGTGGGTGAGCAGCCGGCCGTCCGGGCGGCGCGCGACGACGTCCGTGAAGGTGCCGCCCCGGTCCACCCAGAACTGCCAGCCTGCCACGTCCTCACCTCGCTTCCGTACTGCTCACAGCGCTCGGAGGCCGTTGATCACGTCGCGCAGGATACTCTCGTCCGGCAGTTCGGCCGGGGGTACGGGCCGGTTCACATGGACGAATTCCGCGTCCACGAGATCCCCGACGAGGACGCGTACCACCCCGATGGGCAGGTCGAGTCCGGCGGCGAGTTCGGCGACCGACTGGGGGGCGTCCCGGCACAGGTCCACGATGTCGACGTGTTCCGGGGACAGCGCGAGGTCCGCGTCCGGGTCGTCGGCGTGCGGTTCGGCCACGACGACCGCGATCAGGTCGAGACGGTGCTGGACCGCGCTGGTGGTCCGGCCGCGTGTCATGGCGTACGGACGGACGACCGGTCCGGCCTCGTCGTCGAACCAGTGGCTGCTTCCCTGTCCGTCTGTCCTCATACCGTCCCACTACCCGCCGGCGGGCAGATCGGTGCGCGGGGCGGTGCCCAGATGTGCGCCGACCCGCTTGACCAGCAGCGTCATCTCGTACGCCACCAGGCCGACGTCCGAGTCGGCGTCCGCGAGGACGGCGAGGCAGCTGCCGTCGCCCGCGGCGGTGACGAACAGGAAGGCCTCGTCGAGTTCCACGACGGTCTGGCGGACGCTGCCGGCCTCGAAGTGGCGGCCGACGCCCTTGGCGAGACTGTGGAATCCGGAGGCCACGGCGGCCAGGTGTTCGCTGTCCTCCCGGCTGAGGTCCTGGGAGGCCCCCGTCGCGAGGCCGTCGCCGGAGAGCACGACGGCCTTGCGGATGCTGCCGACGCGGTCGACGAGGTCGTCGAGGAGCCAGTTCAGTTCGCCGTTGTCGGTCGTGGTGTGGCCGGTGGCCTTCGGTGCGGTCATCGACCGTCCCCCTTTGTCGTTCGTCGTGATGCTGTGCCGCCGCGGGCGTCGTCGTCCGCGGCGTTCTCCGCGCGGCCGCGCTGCCAGCCGCGCTGGAGCGAGGCCATGCGGCTGCGGACCTCGTCCGCGTCGCGGTCGGCGGGGTCGGAGCGGTCCTGGGCGGGCCGCTCCGGGCCCTGCCTCAGTTGCGGGGCCAGGTTCGCCTGCCGCACGCGCCGGGGCAGCGCACCCGTACCGGAGCCGGAGTCGTGAGCCGTGCCGTCAGGAGGGCCGGTGAGCTCCTCGGGACTGCCCGACACCGGTTCCTCGGCCTGGTGGGACGGGTTGCGCGTGAGGTCAAGCGTCTCGTCCGGGCCGGCGCTCCTTCGGCTGCGGCTCGGCAGGGCGGGTGGCTGCCGCGGCCGGCCGGTGCCGTCGCCGGAGCGCTCGGAGGCGCCGGCGCTCCGCGGGATCTGTGGCGTCGCGCCGCGACGGCGGGAGGGCAGCGGGGCCGGGCCGTCCTGCTCCGGCCTCCCTCCGGTCGGCCTCGACGGGGGTTCTTCGTCCGCGCCCGTCTCCGCACCCGCGCGTCGGGACCGCTGGTCGGTGACCGGACGGCCGTGCGAGCTGACCAGCTTCGGGGTTCTCCGGCTCGGCAGGGACACGGGGGCGACCGGGTCGCCCGTCGCGGGACGGTCCGGGTCGCTCCGGACGTCGGTCAGCCGACGGCGCTGCTCGACGGCGTCGGGCACCGGGCCGTCCGGGGTGCGGGTGAGGGCGCGGCCGGGGCGGAACAGGCCGCCCCGCTCGCCGCTGTCGTCGTCCAGGGGGGCCGGGAAACCACCGAAGGCGTCCAGGTCGACCGGAGCCTCCAGTTCGACCGGCCCGTCCAGCAGCGCGGGCGTGCCGGGAAGCTGCACCGGCATCCGGGCCGGCGCGGACCTGCGGCTCCTGGCGGGCCCACCCTCCTTCGGAGGCCGGGGGCGGTCGAGCCGGAAGCCGATGCCGTTGGTGTCGGGGACGTCGTCGGTGAGCAGGGCGTCGGGGATGAAGACGACCGCGGTCGTGCCGCCGTACGGAGAGGGCTGCAGGGAGACGCGGACGTTCTGGCGCTGGGCGAGCCTGCTGACCACGAACAGGCCCAGCCGGTCGGTGTCGGACAGTTCGAACTCCGGCGTCTCGGCGAGCCGGAGGTTGGCGTCCAGGAGCGCCTCGGGCGCCATACCGAGGCCGCGGTCGTGGATCTCCAGCGTGAAGCCGTTGGCGACCCGGTCGCCGAGGACCTGGACGGCGGTGTGCGGCGGGGAGAACACGGTGGCGTTCTCCAGGAGCTCGGCCACGAGGTGTGTGAGGTCGGCGACGGCGGGACCGGTGACGGCGACCCGCGGGAGGCGGCGGACCTCGATGCGCTCGTAGTCCTCGACCTCGGCGACGGCGGCACGCACGATGTCCATGAGCTGGATGGGCTTGCGCCACTGCCTCGAGGGGGCGGCGCCGGAGAGGATCACCAGGCCCTCGGCGTGCCGCCGCATGCGGGTGGTGAGGTGGTCGAGGCGGAAGAGGTCGGCGAGCTCCTCGGTGTCCTCGGTGCGGCGCTCCATGGTGTCGAGCAGGGTGAGCTGCTTGTGCAGCAGGACCTGGCTCCGGCGGGCGAGGTTGACGAAGACCTCGGAGACGCCGGAGCGCAGCTCGGCCTGTTTGACGGCGGCCTCGACCGCGGCGCGCTGAAGGGTGTTGAGGGCCTGGCCGACCTCGCCGATCTCGTTCTTGTCGTACTCCAGGCGCGGGGCTTCCGTCTCGATGTCGATCTGTTCGCCGGCGGAGAGGCGGCGCATGACGCCGGGCAGCCGTACGCCGGACGCCTCGTGCGCCTCCAGGCGCAGTTGACGCAGGTCGCGGATGAGTCCGCGGCCGATGCGCACGGACAGGACGAGGGAGACGAGCAGGGCGATCAGGCCGAAGACCCCGGCGACGACCGCCTTGACGATCACCTCGACGGCGACGGGGCGGACACGGTCCTGGTAACGGTCGTTCGCCTGCTCGTCGAGGGTGCCGAGTTCGTCGAGGACGTTCGCGACCGCGGTGTCCCAGGTCTTGGCGGTGACCCCGCGGGGCATCTCGCCGGGCTCGGTGGACGCGACCGCCTGCTCCGCCGTGCGCACGGGGGCGGTGGTGGCGTTCTTCCAGAAGCGCTCGTAGCGTTCACGCTCCGCGACGGGCAGTTGGGCGAGGCTGATGTCGTAGACGACGTTGCGCTGGGCCTCGAGGTCGGAGACGTCGCGGATCTCTTCCCGGGTGATCCGGCCCACGACCAGGGCGGAGCCGAGCAGGGCGTCCTCCCGGGAGAGCAGCTCACGGGCGCGGGCGACGCTGACGAGCGCCCGGTACTGCTTGTCCATCTCCACGCTGTCGACGACGTCGAGCTTGGCCAGCAGCGTGTAACAGGGGTCGATCAGACGGTTGTAGAGGTCCAGCGCCTGTGCGCGGGTCACGGTCCCCTCCTCGACACCGCGGCGCAGGGTGTCGACCCCGTCGAAGGCGTCGAGGACCGCCGTCAGCCCCTCGCCGTCGTCATCGTCCAGCATCTCGCGCACGTCGGAGTCCCCGGCGTTCGCGCGGATCTCCGCGAGCGCCTCGTCGGTGGCGGTACGGGTACGGCGCAGGGCGGACAGCGCGTCGGAGGCGCGGGGGTCGGCGAGGTAGACCAGGGTCTGGCGGCGTTCCTGCTGGACGATGCGGACGGTGTCCTCGATGGGGTAGCCGACCTTCTCCACGAGGTTCGACACCGTGAACAGGCGGTTCGCCTCACGGCCCGTGAGCACCGTGGCGAAGCCCCACAGGGCGGTCAGGGACACCAGCGGCACGAGCAGCAGTGCCACGATCTTCCGGCGGATCGACTTCCCGCGAAAGCGCATGGACTCCCCCAGCTCGAACCCCCACCGGCAGGGGGTGCGCATGTGCGTCAACAAACGGCGCGAGCCTACTACCGACGCGCCGTTAACTCGAAGACGCGTCCGGAATCCGAACGTCCGTATAGGCGCCCCAGCAGGGTGAGTTGTCCGTTCATTGCGGGAGATTGCCTCCCGGAACCAGCGTCTTCGACCGGGACGGGATCCGACCGACTTCGTGGCGGAGTTGGCCAGATTTTTTCGCAGTTCGGGAATCTTCGGGGCGGGTTGCGCGTCCTACTCATTGGGAATTGGGGACGGAATCGGCCGCAGGAGCCGCATGCCGCACCCGGGCGGCGTAAAAGAGCGCAAGCCGGGCAGCCAATGGGGAGCCGGTTCTTGGAGCCGGAGGCAAGCGGTCTGCCGGCGGTGGGGAGTGACACGTTGATGGGCACGGCGGAGCGGCGCGGGGCGCCCGAGGACGGCACGGCGGCGCGCGGTACGGCGCTGCGGGACCCCGAGGCACCGGATCGCGACATTCCGGTGAAGGGGCGCAGAGTGACGGAGCGAGATGACCTTCCCGTAACCGCGGCGGCCGTCGGTGACGGGACCGAGGACGTCCGTCTCCCGGGGACGGCCCGGATGGGCGACGCGTCCCGTGCGGAGCGGGAGCGACCGCTCTACCGGCCGCTGTGGGTGGAAGAGCCCGCCCGTCGGCGCCGGCTTCCCGACCCGGTTCGCAGGTCGGCGGTGCGGGCGGTGCTGTTCATCGCCGTGACCCTGCTTCAGGCCATGGTCGCCTTCCTGTGCACGCTGGCAGGATCCTGGCTGGCGTTCCCCATGGTCATCAGCAGCGTGGTCAGCACCGTGGTGGCCACCTGGGGCGCGCTGGACGTCTGGGTGACCCGCCAGGTGTGGAGCCAGCGCAACGGTGTCGTGTCGACGCCGAGCAGCACCGCGCGAGCACTGCGCCGTGAGCGTCGCCGGGCGCGCCGACAGGAGCGGGCCGCCGAGCGCACGCAGGAACGGATACGTCGCCGGAGCGGTGCCGGACAGCTGTCCCACCCCTGACACCTGCGACCGATCGCACGGCACGTCCCCTGGCACTCGAGACCGGTCTCAGGGGGCGCAACGATCGGCCGGCCGCTCCGACCCGCGGCCGGCCGATCGCGCCGGCCGACTGGTGCATCACGCCGCTGCATCATGCCGGTCCCGGAGCGGCACCCGTCCTTCCTCGCTCTCGAGCAGACGCCCGTGACGACGACGGTCTCCCGCCGCCGCCGCGTTACGGGGTGGTCGGTGCCGGGCGCTTGAACATCCTCGTCGCCGTGATCTCGCTGTGCCCCGCCTCGCCGGGGGACGCCTGCGGCAGTCCCGGGCGGAGGTGCTCCTCCACACTGATGTACTTCAGGCCGGCGCGGAGGTCGGCATCGTTGCGCAGGCGGATGACCAGGGGAAACTCCGCCAGCGCCGTCGTGTCGAACAGGCCGGTGGTGTAGAGGAGCTGCACACCGAGGGCGTCCGAGACCGCGCGCTGGAGCTCCAGCAGATAGGTCGCGTTGGCGCGGCCGATGGGGTTGTCGAGGAAGAGCGTGCCGGCGTGCCGGTGTTTGTCGCGGCCCCGGTCGTTGCTCCGGAGGGCCGCCATCGTGCAGTACAGGGCGATGGCGGCGGTGAGCAGCTGGCCACCGGAGAAGACGTCGCCCATCTGGCCGACGGGTACCCGCTCGGCGCGCAGCACGGCGTCCGGCTTGAGGATCTCGACGGCGACGCCCTTGGGCTCAAGCGCCGCCCCGACGCCCCGCAGCAGCAGGGACATGCCGTCGCGCCGCAGGTCGGAGTTCTTCTTGACGGCGGCGCGGGTGGCCTCGTCGACGACTTCACCGAGCCGCTCGGTGAGAGTGGCCTGGTCGGGTTCCTCGAAGCGGATGCGCAGGAACTCCTGCCCGGACCACTCGCCGAGTCCCTCGGGCAGCCGGGACAGCCGCTGGGCGGACCGCAGGGTGGCGAGCGCCGACTCCACGAGACCGCGCAGCCGGTCCACGATCGAGTCGCGGTTGCGCTCCAGCTGCTCCAGCTCGTCCGTGAGGACGCGGAGCCGGGGCGCGAAGGCGTCCGCCCATTTCTGGGCGTGCTCGGGCAGCGCGGCGGCGGGCAGTTCGCGGATCTGCTGCCGGGCGGGGGTGCGCACCTGTTCGTAGCGGGTGGAGTTGGCGTGCCGGACGAGGACGTCGCTCGCCTCACGGACCGCGGCCTCGGCGGCGGACAGGTCGGCGGCGCAGCCGCGCAGGGACCGGCGGGCCTCGGCCGCGGACTGGCGGGCCTCCTCCAGGGTGCCCGGGTAGGGCTCCGGCGCCTCCTGTTCCTCCTCGGAGGTGTGCTCGCGCAACAGGTCGCGGAGCATGGCGGCGATCTCGTCGAAGCCGCCGGCCGCGTCCTCGGCGGCACGGTGGGCGTCCAGCAGTTCGGCGTGCGCCTCCCGAGCCTGGGTCAGCGCCTCCGTGCGGGAGGCCAGCTCGGCGGAGGCGGTGCGCAGCAGGGCCTGCGCGTGCTCGGCGTCGCGCGGCTCGAGCTCCTCGGGCAGCCGGGTGTGCGCGTCGCCGTCCTCGGGCGCGTGCCGTTCGGCCTCGCCGCGGAGCCTGCCGAGCTGTTCGCTCGTGCTGGACACGCGGGTCTCCAGGAGCTGGACCAGCTCCTCCGCGCGCGCGGCGGCCGCCTGCCGGGACGGCCCGTCGGAGCCGTCGGGGGACTGGAGCAACTGCTCCGCACGGGTGCGGACCTTGTTGCTCAGCCGGTCCAGCTCGGCCAGGGCCGCACTCTCGTCGCTCTCCGCACGGGCCTGTTCGGCTCGCAGGTCGGCGCCGACGCCCACCTTCTCGTACACCTGGGAGGCGGCCCGGTAGGCCTCGCGCAGGGCGGGCAGGGACGCCTTGGGCGCGCCCGGCTCGTCCTCCGGTACGTCGTCGGGGGCGCCGGCGATCTCGGAGCGCTCGGCGCGCAGCGCACGCGCGGTGCGGCGGGCGTCGTCGGCGGCGCGCTGGGCGGCACGGCGGTCCTCGTCGGCGGCGCGGGCGCGCTCCAGGCAGGACTGGGCGCGGGCCTCGGACTCCGCCGCCTCGTCGGCGAGTTCACGCAGCTTGACCTGCCAGCCGGCGCGTTCACGCAGCCGGAAGGCGAGGCCGGCGAGGGCGTCGGCGGCGCGCCGGGCCTTCTGGGCGCTCTCCTGCCGCTCGTCGCGCAGTTGTGCGACTTCGGCGGCCGCCTCGTCGGCCTCCGCGCGCACGGCCCGCGCCTCGGCCAGCTCGGCCTCGGTCTCCTCGGCGAAGGCGCGCGCCTCCTCGGCGGTCCGCGCCAGTTCGGTGAGCCGCCCGGCGGGGCAGCCGGTGCGCCAGGAGGCGAGCCGGGCCGCCAGCTCGCGGTCCTTGCCGAGCCGCGCCGCGAGCCGGCGGATCTCCCCGTCCCGCTCCGTGGCCCGCGCGCGCAGCGCCTGCCGTTCCTCGTCGGCGGCGTGTTCGTCGTGCATGGCCGGGTTCGGCGGGACGAGGAAGACGTCACGGGGGTCGGCGTCGGGCGCCGGGGTGGGCGCGAGGAGGGCGGCGGCGGTGCCGACGGCCACGGCGGACCGGGGCAGCAGCGCGGCCTCGCTGAGCACTTCGCGGGCGCGGGCGTGCGAGTCCGGGTCGGTGATGACCACGCCGTCGACCAGTTCCGGCCGGGCGGCGAGGACGCGCGCGTGGTCGACGGGGTCGACGGCCTGGGCGAGGTAGCGCCAGCCGGGCAGGGCGGGGATGCCGTGCTCGCCGAGGAACTCGACCGTCGCGAGCACGTCCGGGCCGGGCGGCAGGAGTCCGCCGTCGCCGAGTGCGCCGAGGATGCGGGAGTCGTCGGCGGCGGCGGTCCGCAGCTCGAACAGCTGCCGTTCGGCGGAGGAGACGGTGTCGTCGAGGAGTTCGCGCAGCTCTTCGGCGTAGCGGTCGAGGTCCTCGGGCGTGAGCCCGGTGCTCTCGGCCTCGTCCTCCTGGCGTGGCTGAGGAATGATCCGCGCGGCCGCGCCATCCGTCAGACCGAGCAGCTCGGCCAGGCGCTCCTCGCTCGCGAGGCCCTCGGCGAGCCGGCGCTCGGCCTCGTACGACCGTTGCGCGGCCGTCGCCGCGTCCGCGGCCCGGGCCGCGGTCAGCTCGGCGCGGGACTCGGCCGAGGCGGCCTCACGGGCGTGCTCGGCGGCTGTCCGCGAGGCCTCGCGGGCGGTGTCCCAGGCTGCCACGGCGCTCTTCTCGGCGTCGCTGGCGGCGAGGGCCGCACGTGCGGGGTCGGCGTCGGGTGCGCTGTCGTCCAGCCAGCCGGCGCGGACCGCTTCGGCGGTCTCCTGCTCGACCTCGGTGAGGCGCTGGCGCAGGTGGCCGGCCTCGCTGCGGGCGCGTTGCGCCTCGGTGGCGGCGGAGGTGGCGTCCCGGTGGGCGGCCTCGCCGACGTCCTGGAGCGCCGCGGAGCGTTCCTCCTCCTCATTGGCGAGGGCCTCGGCGCCCGCGGCGGCGGTGTGCAGGGCGCGGACGAGGTCGGCGGCGGCCTTGGCGCGGGCGGCCAGCGCCGGGGCGGCGTCCCGCTCGGCCTCCTGGATGGCGGCGGACACGCGCGCGACGCGGTCGGCGGCGGCGCGCTGCCGCAGGGAGACCTCGGCGGCCTGCCAGGCGGCGTGCAGGGTGCGGCCCTCGGCGAGCTCCCGCTTCTGCGCGGCGGCGGACTTCTCCGCGGCGGCGAGCGCCAGGGAGGCGTGCCGGAAGGCGAGTTCGGCGGCGATGAGCGCGCTGCGCTCGCGGGCGCCCTCGGAGTGCGTGACGGCGTAGGCGGCGGCCGTGACGCGCTGGGCCAGGTCCGCGGCGCGGGTGCGTTCCCGCAGGCCACGGGCGGTGAGCCGGCGTGCGAGGGTGCGGGTGCGGCGCTCGGCACCGGTGTGGACGTCACGCGCGCGTGCCCGCGCCTCCGCGGCCTCGACGATGCGTCCGAGCAGGTCCACCGAGCCCGCGGTGAAGTCGCGTTCGGCGATCAGTTCGGCGCGCCGGCCCAGTTTGCTGCCGAAGCCGCCGACGAGGTCGGCGAGACCGTCGGTGTCCCGTGTGTCCGTCACGGCGCGCAGCAGCAGGTCGGTGAAGTCGGAGTCCTTCTTGACCGCGAAGAGGCCGGCGGCCTCGCCCTCGTCGGCGTTCATCTCCCGCTGGTAGCGGAAGAGCTCGGGGTCGAGGCCCAGCTCGCCCAGGTGCTCGATCCACCGGTCGTGGATCTCCTCCCAGTGCACCTCGAGATGCGGGTACGCCTTGCCCGCGTCGGTGAGCGCGTCCCGGAAGCCCTTCATGGTGCGCCGGCGGCCCCGCGCTCCCGACTGGCCCTCGACGGACGGCCGTACGGCGGTGGACTCGGCGACGGGGAGGTTGTCGAGGGTGAGGCCGGGGCCGGGCCGGAAGGAGTACCAGGCCTCGGCGAACTTCCGCGGGTCGTTGGAGACCTGCCGGCCGCGCCACTCGCTGACCTTGCCGACGACGACGCACTCGCCGGTCAGCACGTGCTGCCACTCCAGTGCGACATGACCGCAGTCGTCGGCGAGCAGGAACTTGCGCAGGACGCCGGAGCTGGCACCGCCGAGGGTGTTGCGGTGGCCCGGCAGCATCACGGAGAAGATCAGCTTGAGCAGGACGGACTTCCCGCCGCCGTTCTCCAGGAAGAGCACGCCCGCGGGCGCGGGCCGGCGCGGCGGGCCGACGGGCTCGTCCTGGAAGAACTCCGCCTGCATGGGCGCGGGATCGGGCACGACGTCGCCCACGCCTCGCAGGTCAAGCACGGTGTCGGCATAGCGCGCACCGGCGGGCCCGATCGAGTAGAGGCGGACCCGGGACAGCTCGTACATGGCGGACTCTCGTAAGTCTTCGGAAAGGTGCGGTGGATCGGTGCTTCGGGGGACTGCCCGGGCTCCGGGACTCCGTGGGGTTCGTGGAGTTCCCGGGAGCCGCGGGAGCCGCGGGAGCCGCGGGAGGTCCCGGCGGCGGGGCCTCGAGGGGCTCGGGCGGCTTCAGGAGTGGAACGGCAGCCCCGCGTCGGCGACGAGGTCAAGGTCGTCGGACTCCTCGGGGGGCAGCAGCGTCGGTGTGCCGTCGGTGACCAGGACGACACCCAGTTCCAGCAGCTCGGCCAGGGCCGCGCTCCCCGCCATGTCGCGGACCTGGAGCTGGTAGCGGGCGGTGGTCCGGTACGTGCCGCCGTTGTCGTCGCCGGTGCGCTGGAGGAATCCGGATTCGGTGAGGAACGCGACGGCCTTGCCGACGATGCCGGTCGTCGAACCGGCGAGCCGGCGGGCGTCCTTGGTGGCGCCGGCGGCGCTGCGTCTGGCCCAGACGCGCCAGGCGGCCTCCAGGCCCGGGGCGTCGGTCGCGGGGTCGGTGTTCTCGCCCTGCTGTTCCGCCCGCTCCTCCAGGCGGCGGCAGGCCTGGCGCACGAAGGCGTCGACGCCGTTGACGCTGACCCGGCCGATGTAGCCGTCGTCGGCCAGGTCCTCGGGCCGGGGGAAGGCCATCGCCGCGACGGCGAGGTGGGCCAGACCGTGCAGGAACCGGTCGCCGGAGTCGGCGGACGTGCGCCGCGCGTAGTCGCCCATGCGGACGGCGAACACCGAGTCCTCGGCGGCGGTGACGGCCATCCCCGCGCGCGGGGACACCTCCAGCACGATCAGCCCCAGCCCGGTGGCCACGGCGTCCGCGAGCCGCGCGAACGGCGGGTCCTCGCGGTAGCGCCGCAGCAGGTCGGCGTACTCCTGGTCGCGCGAGGGCTGGAGTCGGGGCTGGAGCCCGAAGGCGACGAGCCGCGCCGCGTCGGCGGCGTCGGCGGGAGTGACGACGGCGGAGGCCGGCGCGGCGGCCTCGGGCTCACTCCGGTCGACGTACTCGGTCACGGTTTCGGCTCCTTGCTGCGGGGGTGCGCGTTGCTGCGGGGGTGTTCGTTCTCGCGGGGGTGCTGCGGGGGCGCCCGCTCCTGGGCTTCGGCGGCCGGTTCGCGCCGCTTCGCTCCGGGGCCCGGCGCGTGCCGGCCGGCTTCCGGATCCGGTTCGCGCCGCTTCGCTCCGGGGACCGCCTCATGCCGCTTCCGTCCGGTCCGCGGCCATCCCCGCCGCGTCCAGCAGTGCGGTGCCCACGATCAGGTCGGCCCCGCCGAACTCCGGATCGTCCAGTTCGGTCCCGTCGTCGACGGCGAACAACAGCTTCTGCTCGCCCTGCCGATAGGCCGTGCCGACCGCCGGGCTGGCCGCGTGCACCGCCAGCAGGGCCACCAGGTAGGGCAGTTCGGGATCCCGCCCGCGCGCTTCCGCGAGGAGGCCCGACAGCCGCCGCGGCGCGTCGGCGGGCAGGTCCAGCAGTTCCGTCGCGGCGGCCAGCTGCTCCTCGCTGAACCGGCTGTCGTCGGGTGTCGCGATGAGGTCCGGCTCCGGCATCTCGGCGCCGAGGTGCTCCCGCTCCACCGGTGGCGTCAGCAGCAGGTCGACGAGGTCGCCCACCCGGACGGACACCGGTGTCCGCAGTCCCGTCCCGTACGCGAAGAACGCGTCGGTGACCCGGACCGCCTCCTCCAGCGGCAACGGCAGTACGGGCGCGACGAGATGCCCGTAGAGGTCTGTCCCCGACGACGTCATGGGGGTGGCGAAGGCCTGCCGGTCCTGCTCGGCCCGGAACAGCGGTCCGGCCTCCAGCAGCCGGGACTGCAGCTGAGTGTGGCGGCGGATGCAGTCCTTGACGATGTCGACGAGTTCGGCGGCCCGGCGCTTGTTCTCCGCGTCCTCGATCTCGTCGCGGGCCTTGCGGATGTTGGTGAGGATCGCGTTCTCGTGGCGGTAGCGGTCGGCCACGTGGTCGAGGGCCTCGGCGATCATGTCGGGCACGGCGTTGAGCCAGTCCACCGCGCGGACGTTGCGCCGGGTCGCCTCCAGGGCCCGGCGCAGCGTCTCCGAGTACTGCACGGTCCGGTAGCGGGCCTGTTCGGCGGCGAGTTGGGCGTCGGCCAGGCGGCCGCGGCGGACGAGGACCTCGAGCTTGACCTCGGCGGCGATCTGCGCGCTGGTGACATCGGTGTCGAGGGCGCCCACCAGGACGTTGACCGCCTCGTCCGTGGTGCGGAGGTAGACCGTGCCGCCGTGGCCGGGGACCTCCTCGACGAGCTTGAAGTCGTAGTCGCGGCGGACGTAGGTGCCGTCCTGCGTGAAGGTGCCGTACACGGCGCGGAACCCGCGGTCGACGCTGCCGACGTTGATCAGGTTCTCCAGGACCCAGCGGGCGACGCGCTCGTGTTCCTCGGCCGGGCGGCGGGGGGCCTGCGCGGCGATGCGCGGGATCAGCCGGACGACTATCTGATCGTGGTCGGCGCCGGTGTCGAAGTCCATGTTCAGGGTGACCAGGTCGATCGCGGAGAGGGCGATCTCCGCCATGCCGTAGACCGAGTACTCGCCGGCGAGGTTGGCCTTGCGCGCGTCGAGGTCGTGGATCGGCGCGGTGCAGGCGAGCGCGCGCAGCCGCCGCGCCAGCCCCTCGTCGGCGGCCGGGCCCGGCGCCGGGCGCGGCCCCGCGCCGAGCTGGGGCGGAACACGGTCCGTCGATGCAGGCGAAGTCACGGTGCACAGACTAGGTCCTCGGTCTGACATCGACCCAAACGACGCAGAAGCGACCCCCGTCACAGCGGCGCGAGACCGTCCGCCGCGAACGCCGGAAAGCCCGGCCGCACTCCGCCCGAGCCGCTGTGCGGAGCATCGATCACCGCCGGGAGCCCGGCCGCCGCCGAGAGCCCCAGTCGCCGTGGAGAGCCTTCAGACGCCGGCGGGGGCGTCGCCCACCCTCCGCCGGTACACCTCGACGATCCGCTCCAGTGAATCGGCGAGATACACGGCGAGCAGTTCCTCCGCCTCGTCCCTGCCGCCGGCCTCGAGCGCCCGGAGGATCTGCCGGTTGCGGGTGAGGTAGGGCTCGTGCAGCCGGCGGGGGTCGTCGACGACGTGGAAGGCCAGCCGCAGTTCGGCGAAGACGCTGCGCATCAGTTCGTCGGTGCGTTCGCTGCCCGCGAGGGCGACCAGTTCCCGGTGGAAGTGGATGTTGGCCGTACCCAGCGCTTTCCAGTCACCTTCGCGCGCCGCCCGCTGTCCCTGCCCGACGGCCTCGGCGAGGTGGTCGAGGACGTACGGCGGCTCTCCCAGACCTCGTACGACGGCGCACTCCACGAGGGCGCGCGTGCGGTAGATGTCCTCGACGTCCTCGACGGTCAGGACCCTGACGAAGACGCCCCGGTTCAGCTCGTGGACGAGCAGGCGTTCGTGGGTGAGCAGCCGGAACGCCTCGCGCAGGGTGTTGCGGGAGACGCCGAGGGCGCCGCCGATGCCGTCCTCCGACAGGCGTGTCCCCGGCGGGAAAAAGCCCTCGGCGATACGGCTCCTGAGGATGTCCGAGACGCGTTCGGCCGTGCTGGTGCGGCCCAGGAGGGCACGGTCGTCCGCCAGTCCCGCCAACTGCTCCGCCATGCCCGGAATTCAACCGCAGACACCAGGACGAGACAACAGGGGTATTGAGGGATCGTTCAACGATCCTCTACTTTGCTGGACACCTTGCTCCGCACGGCGCGCCCCCCGCACGGCACCACCCGCGCGGCACGCCCCCGCACGGCACCACCCCGCACGGCACGGCTCAGCCCTCAGCACCCTCCGTCATCCCTCTGCGAGGTGCCCCATGAGCACGCCCCCTCCACCGCAGGCCCCGCACACCGACGCCCCACCCGCCGGGGCTCCGTACACCGACGTCCTCCTCCCGGCGGCCGAACACGCCGGCGCCGACGACGACGGCTCGCCGGGCTGGTTGCGCGCCCTGGGACCGCGGGGCCGCCGCGCCTTCGCGGGCGCGTTCGGCGGCTACGCCCTGGACTCCTACGACTACTTCACGCTGCCGCTCAGCATGGTCGCGCTGGCCGCGTACTTCGGTCTGGACAGCGGCCAGACCGGCCTGTTCACCACCGTGACGCTGGTCGCCTCGGCGGTGGGCGGCGCCTTCGCGGGCGTCCTCGCGGACCGGATCGGCCGGGTCAGGGCCCTGATGATCACGGTCGTCACCTACGCCGTCTTCACCGTGGCCTGCGGCTTCGCGCCCACCTACGAGACGCTGCTGCTCTTCCGTTCGCTCCAGGGCCTCGGTTTCGGCGGTGAGTGGGCCGTCGGCGCGATCCTGGTCGCCGAGTACGCGAGCGCGAAGCACCGGGGCCGCACCCTGGGCGCGGTCCAGAGCTCGTGGGCCGTCGGCTGGGGCCTGGCGGCGATCGTGTACACGCTGGTCTTCTCCCTGCTCGGCGACGACGTGGCCTGGCGCGTGATGTTCTGGACGGGCGCCCTGCCCGCCCTGCTCGTGGTGTGGATGCGGCGGCGCGTGCAGGACGCGCCCACGGCGGTCGCCGCACGCGAGCGCGACGCCGGCAAGGGCTCCTTCACCGCGATCTTCCGTGGCCCCCTGCTGCGCACGACGGTCTTCGCGGTCCTGCTCTCCACGGGCGTCCAGGGCGGCTACTACACGCTGGCGACCTGGGTGCCGACGTATCTCAAGAACGAGCGCGGGCTGTCGGTGGTCGGCACGGGCGGCTACCTGACGTTCCTGATCTCCGGCGCCTTCCTCGGCTACCTGACCGGCGGGCATCTCACCGACCGGCTGGGCCGGCGCCGCAACATCTGGCTGTTCGCCCTGCTGTCGGCGGTCTGCGTCCTGGCGTACGCCGACATCCCGAGCGGTGCGGACACCCTGCTGCTGGTCCTCGGGTTCCCGCTCGGGTTCTGCATGTCGGCCATCTTCAGCGGGTTCGGGTCCTTCCTGAGCGAGCTGTACCCGACGGCCGTGCGCGGGACGGGACAGGGCTTCACCTACAACACCGGGCGCGCCGTCGGCGCCGTCTTCCCCACCACGGTCGGCTTCCTCGCCGACAGCTGGGGCGTGGGCGGGGCCCTCGTCTTCGGCGCGATCGGTTACGGCCTCGCGGCGCTGGCGCTGCTGGGGCTGCCGGAGACGCGCGGAAGGGAGCTGGAGTGACCGGAGTGAAGCGTCCGGCCATCGGGCGGGACCGCCCGGTGGCCCTCGTGGACGAGCACGCGCACGCGTGGAGCCCGGCAACCGCCCGGTCCCGCTTCCGGGACGGCCTGACCGGTCCCACGGCGGGCGTCGCCGCGGGCCGCACCCAGGCCAATCTGATCTCGGTGCCCGCGGACTGGGCGTACGACATGCTCCTGTTCTGCCAGCGCAACCCCAAGCCCTGTCCGGTCCTTGACGTCACCGACGCCGGCTCCTGGACGACCGTCCTGGCCGAGGGCGCGGACCTGCGCACCGACCTGCCGCGTTACCGGGTGTGGCGGGACGGCGAGCTGGTGGACGAGCCGACGGAGGTGCGCGGGTACTGGCGGGACGACCTGGTGTCGTTCCTCATCGGGTGCAGCTTCACCTTCGAGTGGGCGCTGACCGGGGCGGGCGTGCCGATCCGCCACGTCGAGCAGGGACGCAACGTCCCGATGTACGTGACGGACCGCCGGTGCCGTCCGGCGGGGCGGCTGCGCGGTCCGCTGGTGGTGTCCATGCGGCCGGTGCCGCCGGAGCACCTGGCGGCGGCCATCCGGGAGAGCAGCCTGCTCCCGGCGGTGCACGGCGGCCCCGTACACTGCGGCGATCCGTCGGGGCTGGGCATCGACGACCTCGGCCGCCCCGATTTCGGGGAACCCGTGGACGCCGGACCGGACGACATCCCGGTGTTCTGGGCCTGCGGTGTGACCCCGCAGGCCGCGGTGACGGCCTCGCGCCCGCCGTTCGCCCTCACCCACGCACCGGGACAGATGTTCCTCACCGATGCCCGCGACGAGCAGTACCGCGTGGCCTGACCAGGAGACAGCATGATCGATCTCAACGCCGATCTCGGCGAGGGCTTCGGACGCTGGCAGCTGACCGACGACGAGCAACTGCTGTCCGTCGTGACCAGCGCCAACGTGGCCTGCGGCTTCCATGCCGGGGACGCGTCCACCATGCGGCGGGTGTGCGAGCTGGCGGCCGGGCGGGGCGTGACGATCGGCGCGCAGGTCTCCTACCGCGACCTCGCCGGGTTCGGGCGGCGCGCGATGGACGTGCCGCCCGCCGAGCTGGCCGCCGAGGTGGCCTACCAGATCGGCGCCCTGGAGGTCTTCGCCCGCGCGGCGGGCGCCCGCGTGGCGTACGTCAAGCCGCACGGCGCGCTCTACAACCGGGTCGTGCACGACGAGGAGCAGGCGGCGGCGGTGGTCGACGGGGTGCTCCTGGCCGACGCCACGCTGCCCGTGCTGGGGCTGCCGGGCTCGCGGTTGCTGGAGCTGGCCGGGAAGGCGGGGCTGTCCGCCGTCACGGAGGCGTTCGCGGACCGCGCCTACACCGAGGAGGGCACGCTGGTGCCCCGGGGCCGGGACGGGGCCGTGATCACCGATGCGGACGCCGTCGTCGAGCGGTCGGTGAGCCTGGCCGGGCTCGGAGAGGTCACCTCCCGCTCGGGGACGCGCATCGAGGTACGCGCGCGTTCCCTCTGCCTGCACGGCGACACGCCCGGCGCGGTGGAGCTGGCCCGCCGGGTCCGGCGGCGGCTGGAGGAGTCCGGTGTGCGCGTGGCGGCGTTCGCGTGAGGGCGCTTCCCGTGGGCCGGGACGCCCTGCTCCTGGAGGTGGCCTCCGGTGCGGAGGCCCAGGCTCTGCACGCCGATCTGCTGCGGCGGCGCGCCGAGGGCTCGCTGACCGTGCGGGAGATCGTCCCGGCGGCCCGTACGGTCCTCCTCGACGGTCTGGCCGACCCGGCCCGCTGGGCCGCCGAACTGACCAGGGCCGCCGTGCCGCCCGCTCCCCCGCGCACGGGTGAGGTGATCGAGCTGCCGGTGCGGTACGACGGCCCCGACCTGGCCGATGTCGCCGCCCACTGGGGTGTCCGCGCGCGGGAGGTGGCCCGCATCCACGCGGCCACCGAGTTCCGCGTCGCGTTCTGCGGCTTCGCCCCCGGATTCGGCTACCTCACGGGCCTGCCGTCGCGCTGCGACGTCCCGCGCCGGGCGACCCCGCGCACCGCCGTGCCGGCCGGGTCGGTGGCGCTGGCGGGCCCGTACACGGGGGTCTATCCGCGCTCCTCACCGGGCGGCTGGCAGCTGATCGGAACCACGTCCGCCGTGCTGTGGGACCACGCGCGCGTGCCGGCCGCGCTGCTGACCCCGGGCACGCGCGTGCGTTTCGTCCCCGTGGACCGGGCGGGGGCGGCATGAACGTCCTCCTGCCGGCACCACGGCGCCGCGGCGCCGCCGGCCGGGTGCCGATGCCCCGTGGCCGCGACGGGAGTGCCCCCGTCACGGCGGGCTGCCCGGGCCGCGTGGGCACCGGCCGCGCCGCCGGGGGCCCCCGCGCCACCCATGCGCGCGGGGGCGCCGTATGACGGACCGTGCGCTCGTCGTCGTGCGCGCCGGGGCGCTCACCACCGTGCAGGACCGGGGCCGTCCCGGCCACGCCCATCTCGGCGTGCCGCGCTCCGGAGCCCTGGACGCGCCCGCGGCGGCGCTCGGCAACCGCCTCGTCGGGAACCCGCCGGGGGCGGCCGTTCTGGAGACGACCCTCGACGGCTGTGCCGTGCGCCCCCGGTGCGCGGTCACCGTGGCCGTCACCGGCGCTCCGTGCCGGGTCGTCGTGGACGGCCGGCCCGCCGCCTGGGGAACGCCCGTGCGGGTGCCGGCGGGAGCCGTCCTGGACGTCGGCCGCGCCGTCTCCGGCGTACGGAGCTACGTCGCCGTGGGGGGCGGCATGGCCGTCGACCCCGTCCTCGGCAGCCGCTCGACGGACCTCCTGTCGGGCCTCGGTCCGGCTCCCCTCGGCGACGGCACCGTCCTGCCCCTGGGACGGGCGGGCACGCCGTGCGCGCATGTGGACGTCGCCCCGCAGCCCGCGCCCCCGGCCGAACTGGTCCTCCGGATCACCCTGGGCCCGCGCGACGACTGGTTCACCCCCGGCGCGGTCCGGGTGCTCACCTCGCGCGCGTACCGCGTGTCCGCGGCGAGCAACCGCATCGGGCTGCGCACCGGGGGACCCGCGCTGGAGCGCGCGGTGACGGGTGAACTCCCGAGCGAGGGAATGGTCCTGGGCGCCGTGCAGGTCCCCCCCGACGGCAGGCCGGTGGTCTTCCTGGCGGACCACCCGACCACCGGGGGCTACCCGGTGATCGGGGTGGTCCGCCCCGCCGACCTCCCGTACGCCGCCCAGGCGGCACCGGGCACCCCGGTCCGCTTCGTGGCGGTACGCGGCCGTTGACGCGCCGCGGCCGTTGACGCGCCGCGGCCGGTGTCAGCGCGGGGACGGTGCCGTCCCCGCGCTGACGCCGGCTCCGTCGGAGCGCGGCACTCCCGCCATGTCGTTCCCCGCTCCTTCTGCCGCCCCCGCTCCCGCTCCCGGCCGGGTGAGCACCGTCGCGTCGTGGGCCGCCAGGAAGGCCTCCACCGCCGTCGCCCATCCGAAGCCCTCCGCACGCGCGCGTGCCGCCCCGCGCCGCTCCGCCGGGGGCCGCGCCAGCAGCTGCTCCACGGCGTCCGCGAACGCGTCCCCGCGGTCCGCCGCGGTCGCCCCGGCGGCCCCGATCACCTCGGGCAGCGCCGAGGAGGCGCTGGCGACCACGGGCGTGCCGCAGGCCATGGCCTCCAGCGCGGCGAGCCCGAACGTCTCCGCGGGTCCCGGTGCGAGACACACGTCGGCGCAGGCCTGGAGGGCGCCGAGCAGGCCGCGGTCGGAGACGTGTCCCAGGAAGGTGACCGGCAACCCGCGTTCCCGGGCCCGCCGTTCGAGCCGGCCCCGCAGCGGCCCGTCGCCGGCCACCACCAGCACCGCGCGCGTGCCACGGCGCACCAGGGACTCGAGCGCGTCCAGCGCCGTGCCGGGGCGCTTCTCCACGGACAGCCGGGTGCACGTCACCAGCAGTGCCTGGTCGTCGCGCGCGTACCGGGCCCGCAGCCGCGCGTCGGCCAGCGCGGGGTGCCGTTCCAGCAGGTCGACGCCGAGCGGCGCCCGCATCACGTTCCGGGCGCCGATCCGCACGAACTCCCGCTCGGCGAACTCGGTCGTGCAGACCACGCGCGCGTAGCTGTGCGCCGTACGGACGTTGAGCGAGTCGGCGGCTCGCCGGGCGGCGCCCTCCGGCAGCCCCCACGTGCGCAGCACGCCGTCGGCGGTCTCGTGGGAGACCATGACGGCGGGGACCCGGGCCCGGCGCGCCCACCTGCCGGTCCAGCGCAGCGTCGTACGGTCGCAGACCTCGAGGCGGTCCGGTTCCAGGTGTTCGAGCAGGCGGGCGACATGCCGCTTGTCGGTGAGGACGCGGTAGCCGCCGGTGCCGGGCAGCAGCGGTCCGGGCAGGGTGATCACCCTGCCCTGTTCGGTGTCGCGGTCGCTCTCCCGGTCACCCGGCACGACCAGGACCGGTTCGTGTCCGGCGGCGCGGTAGCCCCTGCCCAGTTCGCGCAGCGCCGTGCGCAGTCCGCCCGAGGCGGGGGCGACGAAGTTGGCGAGACGGACGATCCGCAGCGGTCCGGCGCTCATGCGGCCACCGCCGGCCGGCGCGCGGCGAGGACGTCGCCGTAGTGGCCGATCAGCCGGTCGCCGACGGCGGCCCAGGTGCGGCCCTCGACCATGGCCCGTCCGGCGGCCCCGTAGGCCCTCCGGCGCGCCGGGTCGGCGGCCAGGGCGGCGACCGCGTCGCGTACGGCGCCGGCGTCGCGCGGCGGGACGAGCAGGCCGGTGCGCCCGTGGTCGACCAGGTCCAGCGGTCCGCCGGCGGCGGGCGCGACGACCGGGACGCCGCTCGCCATGGCCTCCTGCACGGTCTGGCAGAACGTCTCGAAGGGCCCGGTGTGCGCGAAGACGTCCAGCGAGGCGAAGACGCGGGCGAGTTCGTCGCCGGTGCGGCGGCCGAGGAAGACGGCGCCGGGCAGTGCCTCGGCGAGCCCCGGCCGGGCGGGCCCGTCGCCCACCACCACGACCCGCACGCCGTCCAGGCCGCAGACGCCGGCGAGGAGTTCGACCTGTTTCTCGGGGGCGAGCCGCCCGACGTAGCCGACGATCACCTCGCCGTTCGGGGCGAGTTCCCGGCGCAGCGCGTCGTCGCGGAGGGCGGGGCGGAAGCGGACGGCGTCGACGCCGCGTGGCCACAGCCTGACCCGGGGCACGCCGTGCGCGGCCAGGTCGTGCAGGGCCGCGCGGGAGGGGGCGAGGGTGAGGTCGGCGGCGGCGTGCACGGAGCGGATGCGACGCCAGGCGGCCGCCTCGCCGGCGTGCACATAGGTGCGGGCGTATCCGGCCAGGTCCGTCTGGTAGACGGCCACGGCGGGAATGCCGAGCCGGGTGGCGGCGGCCATGCCGCGCACGCCGAGGACGAAGGGGCCGGCCAGGTGGACCATGTCGGCCCGGTGGTCGGCGAGGGCCGCGGCGACGCGGCGGCTGGGGAGGGCGACGCGGACCTGGGGGTAGCCCGGAAGCGGGAGGGAGGGGACGCGGACGACGGGGCAGGGCGCTTCGGCGTCCGGCCCGGGACCGGCGGCGGTGGCCGGCGCGACGACGAGCGGGTGGTGGCCGCGGTCCACGAGGTGCCGGGCGGTCTGGAGCGCGCAGTGGGCCACGCCGTTGACGTCGGGGGGAAAGGATTCGGTCACGATGACGACACGCATGGGGGTGTTGTCGCCATGCAGGACGTGTACGCGTCAAAGTGGATCTTTCCTGACGACGAACGTCCCGTGAGCGTTGCGCCGCAGGCCCGAGCGGGTCGGACGGCGTCCACGCCCGTCCGACCCGCGGGTCGTCCGCCGTTCACCCGGCGGGTGCGCTGCCGTCGGTCACATGGCGGAGGCGGCGTCCGGCCCGATCCGGCTGCGTACGGCCGTCTGGACCTCCGCCTCCTCGGCGGGGTCGGCGGCGAGGCGGCGGAGCCGCTCCACGACCCGGGCGTCGCCGGTCTCGGCGTGCCGGGCGGCGATCTCACGGGTGGTCTCCTCACAGTCCCACAGGCACTCGACGGCGAAGCCCGTGGCGAAGGAGGGGTCGGTGGCGGCGAGTGCGCGGGCGCAGCGCCCGCGCAGATGGGACGAGGCGGTCTCGCGGTAGATGTGGCGCAGGACCGGGGCCGCGCAGGCGATGCCCAGCCGTCCGGCGCCGTCGACCAGGGTCCACAGGGTCGGCGCGTCGCAGCCCTCGCCGCGCACGGCCTCGCGCAGGGCGCCGAGGACCAGGTCGCTGTCACGGGCGGTGCCCCGGCAGGCGAGCACCCGGCCGGCCGCGGCACCGAGGGCGTCGGGCCGGTGGGCCCAGCCGCGGGCCCGGTCGACCGCGGCGTCACCGCGCATGCGTTCGAAGGCGTCGACGGCGGCCTCCACGACGAGCCCGCTGCCCGTCGCCACGGCCCGTTCGATCAGGTCGGGGGCCTCGGGGTCGTCGTGATCGGCGAGGTAGCGCAGGGCGGTGCACCGGGCTCCCTCGGTGCCATCCTCGGCCGCCCGCACGATCTCCGCGCGGTCCTCGGGCCCGGCCACGGCGGTGAGGCAGCGGGCGGCGGGGACGTGGAGCGCGGCGCCCCGTTCGATGCCTTGCTGGGCCCACTCGAACACGGCCCGCACGCTCCAGCCGGGGCGGGGGCCGGTGGAGTTCAGCTGCCGCTGCCAGCGGTCGAAGCAGCCGGCCTCCTGGGCGGCACGCACGCGTGCGGAGACGTGCTCGCGGGGGTCGTCGGCCCACAGCCGCCAGGGCCGCGGCTCGAACGCGTCCCGTACGACGGCGGCCAGCCGGGCCTCCCCCTCGGGGTCGGTGGCGAACCGCGCGAGCACGGGGGCGGCGAGGGCGCGCAGGCCGGCGTCGTCGTCGCGCAGGGCGAGTTCGTCCAGCGCCCAGGCCCAGTTGGAGCCCGAGGCGGCGTACCTGCGCAGCAGGTCGAGGGCGTCCCGCCGGCCGTAGGAGGCGAGGTGGCCGAGGACGGCCAGACTCAGGCCGGTACGGCTCTCCTCGGCGTCGAAGGCGTCCTCGACGTCGAAGAGGTGCGCCTCGATCTCGTCGAGGGCGCCGTCCAGGTCGAGGTAGAGACGGGCGTAGTAGAGGGAGCGGTTCTCCACCTGCCAGTCATGGCGCGGATCACGCAGCACGCAGTGGTCGAGTGCCGCGAGCGCCTCGGCGCGGGGGGCGGTGAGGGCGTGCAGTGTGCCGTCGCCGCGGCCCCGCTGGAGCAGGCCGAGCAGCGTACCGCTGGGCGCTATGAACGGATCGAACATGGGAAACAGCCTCACATCAAGCGTCGACGCAACCGGGGACGTGCATTACCTGGCCGCGTGACAACGCGTCGGGGCGCCCGCCGTTTCCTGCTTGCTGTAAGCCATCTTCCTCTGCCTCTCGTCGGTGGCCCATGCGGACCGTGTCACGGTCCGCGCGGTGCGGCAACACCTGCCCGGCCATCGCGTCCGTGAATCACGTCGTCATGATGACTCGGCAGCTCAGCCCGCCGCGACCGAAATTTCCGGCGGCCCCGTACCGCCTCCCCCGTGGTCGTCGATTCACCTGGTCAGGAGCCCTTTCCCGCCCGCTCGGGAAGCCCGGCTCACCCCGCGCCGAACAGCTCCAGCAGCTCCGTCCTGCCGAACATGCGGGCCGTGTCGACCGCCGAGGGGGTGCCCGCGGCAGGGTCGGCGCCGGCCTCCAGAAGGACGTGGATGACGTCCGTCTCCCCCTTGAAGACGGCACCGGCGAGGGGGGTCTGGCCCCGGTCGTTGACCCGGTCCGCCTCGGCCCCCCGGGCCAGCAGCGCCCGGACCGCCTCGGCGTGGCCGTGGTAGGCGGCGAGCATCACCAGCGAGTCGCCCCGGTCGTTGGTGAGGTCGGCCGGAACGCCCGCGTCGACGTAGGCCACGAGCTCCTCGGTCCGTCCCCGGCGGGCAAGATCGAAGATCTTGGTCGCCAGTTCCACGACCTCGGGGTCGGGGACTTCGGTCATCGGCCGGACCGCCTCTCGTTGCAACCGTTCAGGTGAATCGCCAGGGTACTGGCTCCCCGGACACATGGCGCGACCTGCCGGAGGCAACCATCACGGCGGGACCCGTTCGCCGCAACTCCCCTGCTCACGCGGCCCGCCCGGGCCTCGGCCACACGGAGGAAATTCTCCGAATTTCACCCAGTTGCACCTTTTATCGTATGGATACATGCTGTGACCCTGGAAGTACTCATGGTGACTGTCCCCCGTGAACCAGGAGAACTGAAATGATCCTGTCCATCTCAGGCGTGGTCCTGCTCGGCGTCATCGTCTTCCTCTTCTGCCGCAAGGACGGGCTGAAGGCGTCGCACTGCTTCGTCTGCGCCCTGTTCGGCTTCTACCTGGCCAGTACGGCCATCGCCCCGAGCATCAAGGCCGGCGGCGAGAGCCTGGCCAGCATCCTGGGCGGCATCAAGTTCTGAGGCCGCCCGGCCCCCGCAGCCCGTCCCCCCGCCGTCCGTCCCTTCCGTACGCACCTCCAGGAGACAGCAGTGGCCCGGCGTCCTCTCCCCCGGATCCTGAGCACAGGCAGCGCGCAGATCGCCCGGAGCCGGGAACTGGCCCGGACGGCGGCGGACAGCGCCACCGACATCCTCCACCCGCTGATCACGGTGACCCGCGGTCTGCGCCGGCTGGCCTCGGCCGGGCGGCGCAGGTGGGCCGAGACCCCCAAGGACAGGCGCGGGCCGCTGCTGTTCCTGGTGGCCTCGGTGATCCTCGTCGTGGCGCTCGTACCGTACGGACCGCTGCTCGCCGTCATCACCGTGATGGCGGCAGCCGCCTGGCAGGGCCGGGACCGCACCCCACCGGTTCCCGAGGGCCCGGACGAGTCGCAGATCCAGCGGCTCCGGGCGCTGTACGAAGCCCTGGTGCCGTACTTCTCCACGGCGGAGGACCCTTCTCCCCTCTACGCGCACGGCGGTGAGTGGGAGAAGGCCTTCCCGGCGTACGAGTTCGACGGCTCGGGACGGATCACCCGGCTGGAGATCCGCTACCCCGCGTACTTCCCGGACGGCGAGGCCGGGGCACGCGCGCGTGTCGAGCACCTGCTCACGGCCAAGTCCGGCCGGGGGCGGGAGTACCACTTCGGCTGGGACGAGGAGGGCAACACGCTCACCGTGTCGGTGCTCGCGCCGCTCCCCACCGACCTCGCCGCCCAGCGCTTCGTGACCGCGCCCGGCGAAACCGTCCTGGGCTTCACCGACCCCTCCCAGGTCCCGCGCACGCTCCCGCTCACCCACGGCGAGGAGCGGCGCGACGTCCCGCCGGTCGTCTGGCGCACCGGCATCCGCTCCACCGAGCCCCACCTGCTGGCGGTCGGCCAGCCCGGCAGCGGCACCTCGACCCTGCTGCGCTCCGTCGCCCTCCAGGCCCTCCAGCACGGCGACGTCCTGGTCATCGACGGCGGCGGCACCGGCGAGTACGCCTGTCTGACCGGCCGGGACGGTGTCCTGGGGGTCGAGGTCGGGCTCGCCGGGGCCCTGGCGAGTCTGGAGTGGGCGGCGCACGAGACCGAGCGTCGGCTGATCGCCGCCAACCGCGCCCGCCAGGAGGGCCACCCGCCTCCGGACGACACCAGGCGGCCGCTGTGGATCCTGCTCGACCGGCCGACGGCCTTCACCCACCTCGCCGACGCCGACGGCCGCAAGGACCCGCAGTCCCTCCTCCAGGTTCCCCTCCGGCACGGCCGCGCGGCCCAGGTCACGGTGGTGGTGGCCGAGCAGTTCGACAGCCTGGACGCCCTGAGCGACCCCGTCCGGCAGCACACACGCGCGCGGGTCGTCCTCGGGCCCGCCCCCGCAGCACTGCTGGAGACGGTCCTGGGCGTGCGGCCGCACACCTCCCCCGCCGAACACGTCCCGCCGGGGCGCGGTTACGCCCGGCTGGGCAGCGGCCCGGCCCACCGCCTCCAGGTGCCGGCGACTCCCGACCCCTACGACGACGCCACCAGCGACGCGCACCGGCAGGCGGTGCTGGAGCTGCTGCCGCCGCGGACGACGCCCGCGGACGGCGAGAAGCTGCCGGTGCCCGCCGAGGCCGTGGCGGCGGAGAGTTCCTGACCGGAGCCGGCGCACGCGCCGGCGGGCCGCGGCCGGGTGGTCACGCACCCGGCCGCGGCACCTCACGCCACGAACGTGCGGGGGCCCTCGCCGCCCGCGGCCCCCCCGCTCTCCACGATCCGGGCGGCCGCGGCAAGTCGCGCCGCCGCCTCCTCCGCCACCGCGCCGCCCACGGTGAACGGCAGCCGCACGAAGCCCTCGAAGGCGCCGTCGACCCCGAACCGGGGACCGGACGGCACCCGCACCCCGACCTGCTCCCCCGCCTCGGCCAGCCGGGACCCGGAGAGTCCCCCGGCCCGCACCCACAGGGTCAGTCCGCCCCTCGGCACGGCGAACTCCCAGTCGGGCAGCCGGCGGCGGACGGCCGCGATCAGCGCGTCCCGGTTGTCCCGGGCCTGCGCGCGGCGCAGCTCCACGGCCTGCTCCCAGCCGCCGGTGCCGAACAGCCAGTTCACGGCCAGCTGCTCCAGGACCGGCGTCCCGAGGTCGGCGTAGGCGCGGGCGGCGACCAGGCTGCGGATGACGTCGGGGGCGGCGCGGACCCAGCCGATGCGCATGCCGGCCCAGAAGGCCTTGCTCGCCGAGCCCACGGTGATGACCGTCGACCCGGCCGGGTCGAAGCCGCACACCGGGCGGGGCATCTCGACGTCGTCGTCGAGCCACAGCTCGGTCATCGTCTCGTCGGCGACCAGCACGGTCCCCGCCGACCGGGCCGCCTCGACGAGCCGGCGCCGCTGGTCCTCGTCGGCGAGCGCGCCGGTGGGGTTGTGGAAGTCGGCGACCACGTAGGCGATGCGCGGCGCGGCTTCACGCAGGACCTGCCGCCAGCGGTCCATGTCCCACCCGGCGAGCCCCTCCGCCATCGCCACGGGCACCAGCCGGGCGCCCGCCTCCCGCATCAGCTGGAGGATGTTGGCGTACGAGGGCGACTCGACGGCGATGCGCTCGCCGCGGCCTCCGAAGAGGTGGCAGATGGCGTCGATGGCGCCCATCGCGCCCGTGGTCACCATGATCTGCTCGGGCATCGTCGGGATCCCGCGCCGGGTGTACCGCTCGGCGATCATCGCGCGCAGGGCGGGCAGCCCCGCCGGGTAGTCGCCGTGCGTGTGGGCGTAGGGGGGCAGTTCCTCCAGTGCGCCCTGGACGGCCCGGGTGAGCCACGGTTCGGGGGCGGGGAGGGCGGCGCAGCCGAGGTCGATCACCGAGCCGAGGGCCTCGGGCGGCAGGGGTTCCAGACCGCGCGCGGGCACCGGGTTGCCCGCGGGGACGGAGGTCCAGCTTCCGGCACCGCGCCGGGACTCCAGGAATCCCTCCGCGCGCAGGGCCTCGTAGGCGGCCGCGACGGTCGTGCGGCTGACGGACAGGGCGAGGGCCAGTTCGCGTTCGGCGGGCAGGCGCGCGGCGACGGGGACCCGTCCCTCCAGGACGAGCAGCCGGACGCCGTCGGCGAGGGCGCGATAGGCGGGCGGACGGCGCGTCCCGGGGCCGGCGGGCCGGTCCTGCTGGGACGTGAGAAGCCGCGCGAGTTGTGCGGCGCCCACCGCGGAGGTCCACTGCGCCATGGATATCAGTCCACCTTCCCGGAATTGGCCATGGATGACCTTTGCTTCCCTGCCACAGAGTGACACGCGTCAGTCCACCGTCACCACCAGGGGTCCACTTGTCCGAGCCGCTTCCTCCCGTCGGCCCACTCACCCGCCGGCTCACCCAGCTCTACGCCGGTCTCGCGCTCTACGGCGCCAGCTCCGCGCTCCTCGTGCGGGCGGGCCTCGGTCTGGAACCCTGGAACGTGCTCCACCAGGGGCTCGCCGAGCGGAGCGGCCTGTCCATCGGCGTCGTGTCGATCGTCGTGGGCGCCGCCGTACTGCTGTTGTGGATCCCGCTGCGCCAGCGCCCGGGGCTCGGCACCGTCTCCAACGTCTTCGTGGTCGGTCTCGCGATGGACGGCACGCTCGCCCTGGTCCCCGAGGCGCACGGCCTGGCCGTGCGGGTGCCGCTGCTGGTCGCCGGCATCGTCCTGAACGGCGCGGCCACCGGCCTCTACATCGCGGCGGCCTTCGGCCCGGGGCCGCGCGACGGGCTGATGACGGGGCTGCACCGGCGCACCGGCCGGTCGATCCGCCTGATGCGGACGGCCGTGGAGATCGCGGTGGTGGCGACCGGCTTCGCCCTCGGAGGCACCATCGGCGTCGGGACCCTGCTGTACGCCGTCTCGATCGGACCGCTCGCCCAGCTGTTCCTGCGCGTCTTCGCCCTGTCCGCGGCACCCGCCGGCAGCACGGTGGTTGCCGGCGGGTCACCCCGGGGAGCGATACTGCGTCCGTGAGCACCCCCGTACGCCACCCGTACCTCGACCACCCGGGTCCCATCCCGTTCGCGCACCGCGGCGGGGCCGCCGACGGCCTGGAGAACACCGTGGCGCAGTTCCGCCGCGCGGTCGAGGCGGGCTACCGCTACATCGAGACCGACGTCCACACCACCCGGGACGGCAGGCTCGTCGCCTTCCACGACACGACGCTGGACCGGCTGACCGACGGCACGGGCCGCATCGCCGACCTGCCGTGGACGGAGGTGCGCCGCGCGCGCGTGGGGGGCAGCGAGGCGGTCCCGCTGTTCGAGGAACTGCTGGAGACCTTCCCCGAGGTCCGCTGGAACGTCGACATGAAGGCCGAACCGGCCCTCCACCCCCTGCTCAACCTGATCGCCCGCACCGGCGCCTGGGACCGCGTCTGCGTCGGCTCCTTCTCCGAGGCCCGTGTCGTGCGCGCCCAGCGGCTGGCGGGCCCCCGCCTGGCCACGTCGTACGGCACCCGCGGGGTGCTGAACCTGCGGCTGCGGTCCTGGGGCGTGCCCGCGACGGTGCGCCGGTCGGCGGTCGCCGCCCAGGTGCCGGAGGAGCAGTCGGGCATACAGGTGGTGGACCGGCGCTTCGTGCGTTCCGCCCACGCGCGCGGGCTCCAGGTGCACGTGTGGACGGTCAACGAGGCGGATCGGATGCACCGGCTCCTGGACCTGGGGGTGGATGGCATCATGACCGATCACATCGACACGTTGCGCCAGGTCATGGTGGACCGGGGCGTCTGGGTCTGATCCCGGTCCCCTCCCGTTCCGCGGCCGTGCGCGGCATCTTGGGCGGGGAGACGGGGGCGCTGGTGGGCACCGACACCGTGCGGACGGAGGCGTCCGACGAGGCGGCCGGGCGGCGGCGCGAACAGCGCGGCTGGTACTTCTACGACTGGGCGTGCTCCGTCTACTCGACGAGCGTGCTGACCGTGTTCCTGGGCCCGTACCTGACGTCGGTCGCCAAGAACGCCGCCGACCCGGACGGCTATGTGCATCCGCTGGGCATCCCGGTCCGCGCGGGCTCCTTCTTCGCGTACTCGGTGTCGCTGTCGGTGATCGCGGCCGTCCTGGTGATGCCGCTGGTGGGCGCGGCCGCCGACCGCACCGGCCGCAAGAAGCCCTTCCTGGGGGCCGCCGCCTACACCGGGGCCGCGGCCACGACGGGCATGTTCTTCCTCTCCGGCGACCGCTACCTGCTGGGCGGCGTGCTGCTGGTGGTGGCCAACGCCGCCCAGTCGGTCGCAATGATGCTCTACAACTCCTATCTGTCCCAGATCGCCCCGCCCGAGGAACGCGACGCGGTGTCCTCGCGCGGCTGGGCCTTCGGGTACGCGGCGGGCTCCCTGGTCCTGGTCGTCAACCTGGTCCTCTACCTCGCCCACGACACCTTCGGCGTCTCGGAGTCCACCGCCGTGCGGATCTGTCTGGCCTCGGCGGGCCTGTGGTGGGGCGGCTTCACCCTGATCCCGCTGCTCCGGCTGCGCGACCGCCCGCCGGCGGCCGCCGCCACGGGCACGGCGAGCATCCCGGGCCCGCGCCGGCTGGTGGCGACCTTCCGGGACATGCGCCGCCACCCGCTGACCCTCGCCTTCCTGCTGGCCTACCTCGTCTACAACGACGGCATTCAGACGGTGATCTCCCAGGCCTCGGTCTACGGCTCCGAGGAACTCGGCCTCGGCCAGTCCACCCTCATCGGCGCCATCCTCCTGGTGCAGGTCCTGGCCGTCGCCGGTGCCCTGACGATGGGCCGGCTGTCCCGGATCTACGGTGCGAAGCGCACGATCCTGGGCTCACTGGTGGCCTGGACGCTCACCCTGACCGCCGGCTACTTCCTGCCGTCCGGCGCGCCGGTGGGCTTCTTCCTGCTGGCGGCCGCGATCGGCCTGGTCCTCGGCGGCAGCCAGGCCCTGTCACGCTCCCTCTACTCCCACCTCGTCCCGCCCGGCAAGGAGGCCGAGTACTTCTCGGCCTACGAGGTGAGCGACCGCGGGACGAGCTGGCTCGGCCCGCTGCTGTTCGGGATCACCTACCAGGTGACCGGCAGCTACCGGGACGCGATCATCTCGCTGGTGGTCTTCTTCGTCCTCGGTTTCCTGTTGCTGGCGCGGGTTCCGGTACGGCGGGCCATCACCGAGGCGGGCAATCCCGCTCCCGAAAGGATTTAGCGCTGGAGACCAAAGGGCGGTAGTGTACGCGTTTGGCCTGCCAGGCGTACCGTTACTGCGCGTCAAAGATGCCGAAACGCTGGGTGACATCTCCTTTCAGATGTGACAAACCGGGCGCCGGTGGGTACTGCACTGGTTGACAAGGCTGCGGCTACGACGGCGACGCACGACCCGGAACGGGACTCCGAACGGGAATCTTTACCGCCGACCGGACGTTGACCGGATGACGACGACAGCGACACCTGTCCTGTGGGCGACAAGCCCGGGAGGCACGATTCATGAGTGAGCGAGCTCTTCGCGGCACGCGCCTCGTGGTGACCAGCTACGAGACGGACCGCGGCATCGACTTGGCCCCGCGCCAGGCCGTGGAGTACGCATGCGAGAAGGGGCACCGCTTCGAGATGCCCTTCTCGGTGGAGGCGGAGATCCCGCCGGAGTGGGAGTGCAAGGTCTGCGGAGCACCTGCGCTCCTCGTGGACGGCGACGGCCCTGAGGAGAAGAAGGCCAAGCCCGCGCGTACGCACTGGGACATGCTGATGGAGCGGCGGACCCGTGAGGAACTCGAAGAGGTCCTCGAAGAACGGCTGGCCGTTCTGCGTTCCGGAGCGATGAACCTCGCGGTGCATCCTCGGGACAGCCGTAAGTCCGCGTAGTTCCGCGGAGCTGGGGCTGGTTTACAGCGCACGAGAAATGACCGCGGGCGCCGTACGCGATATCGCGTACGGCGCCCGCGGTCTTTCCTTGCCCCACTGCCCCGTGCCTCACGGGCACCGGCTCACGGGCGCCGGCTCGTGGGCACCGGCCGACGGGCCGGGCTCACCGCGTCAGCGGGGGGCGCTGGTCCTGGCGTCCCTCTTCGTGCCCGTCCCTCCTGATCACCTCGCCCTGGACCACCTTTCCGTCCGGGCGGTGCATGCGGGCCTGCTGGAAGGCGTCGCCGAGGCTCCCGGGGCCGGCCGTGCGGAGTTTGCGGTCGACCGTGCGTTCCGCACGGCGGCCGACCGCCTTCTGGACCGGCGGGAGGAGCAGGAGCAGCCCCAGCGCGTCGGAGGCCGGGCCGGGGATCATGAGGAGGAGGCCGCCCAGCATCATCAGGCCGCTGCCCCCGCCCGAGGAGGGGGGTGTGCCGCGCCGGAGCGCCTCGTCGAGGTTCCGGAAGGCGCGTCGGCCCGCCCGCTTGATGACCACGGAGCCGAGCAGGAACCCGGCGAGCAGCAGCAGGAAGACCGCGAACCCGCCGGCCGCGTCCGCGACCACGGTCAGCAGCCAGATCTCCAGCACCAGCCACGCGGCCAGCCCCAGCGGCAGGAACGTCCGCAGACGCGAGCGCCGGGGCCGGGTGTCGAGGGGCGGGGGAGTCTGAGCGCCGGTCGTCATGTCCCCAGTGTGCCTGGCCCCGTCTCAGAGCGGCGTAAGGGGCCGATCAGCGGCGTGAACGGCGCTGTGGCTCGATGCGCATGCGGTCAAGGCCGCGGGTGCGGGGGCTGCTGCGGTGACGGGGCGGACGAGGTGGACCGGTCGGACTCGGCGGACCGGTCGGACTCGGCGGATCGGTCGGACGACGCCGGGGGCGGCTGCGCCGTGGTCCGGGCCTGTTCCTGGCCGCCCGTCCGGCCGGCGATCTTGCCGACGCGCTCCCCCACGCCCCAGGCCGTGACCCGCCACAGCGCCTCCACGAGGATGTCGCGGCTCATCTTGGAGTCGCCCAGCTCGCGCTCGACGAAGGTGATGGGCACCTCGACGACGTGGTAGCCGGCCTTGACGGCCCGGCGGGCGAGGTCGACCTGGAAGCAGTACCCCTGCGAGGCGACCTCTTCGAGGCCCAGGCCTTCGAGGGTCTCGCGCCGGAAGGCGCGGTATCCGCCGGTGACGTCGCGCAGCGGCAGGTCGAGCGCCAGGCGCGAGTAGAGGCTGCCGCCGCGGGAGATGATCTCGCGGGACCGGGGCCAGTTCACGACCCGGCCGCCCGGCACCCAGCGGGAGCCCAGCACGAGGTCGGCGCCCTTGAGGGCGGTGAGGAGGCGGGGCAGTTCCTCGGGCTGGTGGGAGCCGTCGGCGTCCATCTCGACCAGGACGCCGTAGCCGTTGTCCAGGCCCCAGCGGAAGCCCGCGAGGTAGGCGGCGCCGAGGCCCTCCTTGCCCTTGCGGTGCAGCACCCGGACGTGGTCGTCCGCGGCGGCCAGCTCGTCGGCGAGTTTGCCGGTGCCGTCGGGGCTGTTGTCGTCGGCCACGAGGACGTGCGCCTCGGGGACGGCCTCGCGCACCCGGCCGACGATGCTCTTGATGTTCTCCGCCTCGTTGAAGGTCGGAATGATCACCAGCGCCGTGCCGAGCGGACCGAACTTCCTCCCCCGGTCCTGTGCCGCGCGGGTCGCGTCGCCGTCGTTCACTGCTGCCCCTTCGTGTCCGTACGCAGGGGTCCACCATAGTGGCCACCGCCTGGGGTGACGCGACAGGACGTTCGTACGGTGGTGTCGTTTCCGCAAAAGCAGGGTATGCATGTGCTTTTGCGCTCGTATGACCGGGGCGTGCCGCCGGGGGCGGCGCCCGTGCGGTCCTGCGGAGGGGGCCCGGCACCCTTCGGGCCGACCTGGGACCCGCCGGCTGCGGATCGACCTGAAGCCGTTGTCTACTGAGCGTCCGGGCCCCACCCGGGTCGCACCGCCCCGGCCGGCCGGAACGCTCCCTCGTCCTGGTGCGGCGCTGCGCCTGGCTCCCAGCGGCGGCGCGCCCGTGCGGCATGCCGTCCCTGACCCAGCGGCGCACCGGCGAGTGCGCGGACGTTCCCCGGTGGGGCGTCCGGTGGTGGACCCGGCCGAACCTACCGGCCCCCCGCGGTCGGCTGTCAACAGCCGTTCGACCTGCGGCTCTTCGGGTAACGCGCTGGTCAGCGGGCAGATGGCGACTCTCGCGGGGCGCGGTGCGGACGGGTGATCTTCCGCGCCGCGCCCCGGCGGATCACTCGCCCGGACGTACGAACACCGTGCGTCCGCCGACCACCGTGCGCAGGCACTCGGGCAGGTCCGTGCCGGGGGTGAGGTCGGGCAGGCCGGGTGTGCCCGAACGGGGATCGGTGGACCAGCGGGCGACGCGGTCGTCCGGGGCCTGCACGACCAGGGCGCCGGTGCGCCAGACGGCGTAGTCGGCGGGCGCGCCCGGTACCAGGACGCCCGCGTCGTCGCGTCCGACGGCCCGCCAGCCGCCCCGCGTGTGGGCGGTGAAGGCGGCGCGCACGGAGATCCGGTGCTCGGGCGTGCGGTGGAAGGCGGCGGCGCGGACCGTGCCCCACGGGTCGAGGGGGGTCACCGGGCTGTCGGAGCCGAAGGCGAGGGGGACGCCGGAGCGCAGCAGGGCGGCGAACGGGTTGAGGGAGCGGGCCCGCTCGGCGCCCAGGCGCTGGGCGTACATGCCGTCCTCGCCTCCCCACAGGGCGTCGAAGGCGGGCTGGACGGAGGCGGTCAGGCCGAGTTCGGCGAAGGCGGCGATCGTCTCGGGGGTGAGCATCTCGGCGTGCTCGACGCGGTGGCGGGCGGCGCGCACGCGGGCCGGGCCGACCTTGTCCGCCGCCGCGCGCACGCCCTCGACGACGGCGGTGACGGCGGCGTCGCCGATGGCGTGGAAGCCCGCCTGGAGGCCGGCCTCGGTGCACGCCGCGACGTGCGCGGCGACCGCGGCGGCGTCCAGGTAGGCGGTGCCGGTGTGGGCGGCGTCGCGGTACGGGTCGTGCAGGCAGGCGGTGTGGGAGCCGAGGGCGCCGTCGACGAAGAGGTCCCCGGCCGCGCCGCGTGCACCCAGCGCGCGCGCCTTGTCGACGTCGCGCTCCGCCCAGTAGCCGACGACCCGCGGACCCGGTTCCTCGGCGGCCAGCCGCAGCAGGGCGGTGAAGTCGTCCTCGGAGGAGATCTCGGGGCCGGCGCACTCGTGGACCGAACCGATGCCGAGCGAGGCGGCGTGCGCGAGGGCGGCCCGCTGAGCCTCGGCGCGCCGGTCCGGCGTCACGGCCGCGAACGCCGCGGCGCGGACGGCGTGGTGGGCGTCGGCGGTGAGCGGGGCGTCGCCCGGCCGGTCCGTCGCACCGAGACCGGGGACCATGTCCAGCAGGGCCGTGGTGACGACCGCGGAGTGGACGTCGATGCGGGACAGGTAGAGGGGCCGCCCGCCGGTGGCCTCGTCCAGTTCGGCGCGCGTCGGGGGGCGGCCGCCGGGCCAGCGTGCGGCGTCCCAGCCGTGGCCGAGGAGAACCGTGTCCCGCGGCCGGGCCGCGGCGAACTCCCGCACCCGGACGAGGGCCGCCTCCAGGGAGGGCGCGGCCGACAGGTCGAGGCCGGTCAGGGCCAGGCCGGTGGAGGTGGTGTGGACGTGGGCGTCGGTGAAGGCGGGGGTGACCAGGGCGCCGTCCAGGTCGACCACCTCGTCGACGCCGTCCGCGAAGGCGTCGGCGGCGCCCTCGGAGCCGACCCAGGCCACCTGACCGTGCTCGACGACCATCGCGGTCGCGAACGGGTCGGCGGGACTGTGGACCTCTCCTCGGCGGAGCAGGACGGTCTTCGGGTCGGGGGTGCGCTCGCTCATGGCACCAGTCTCGTACCTCGCTCCGGCCGGCCGGCACGGGGGACCCTCGTACCGGGGTGCCGGTACCGGGTGCCGGGGGTCCGTCCGGGGCGGCGGTCCTCAGATCCGGGGCGGGCGGGCCTCGTACGGGGTGGACAGCACGACCGTGGTGCGGGTGGAGACGCCCGCGAGGGCCCGCAGCCGGCTCAGCAGCTCCTCCAGTTCGTGCGGGGTGGCCACCCGCACCTTGAGGATGTAGTTCTCGTCGCCGGCGACGCTGTGGCAGGCCTCGATCTCGGGCACTCCGGCGAGCCGGTCGGCGATGTCGTCGGGCGCGCTGGGATCGAAGGGTTTCACCGAGATGAAGGCGGTCAGGGGCAGCCCGACGGCCTCGGCGTCGACGACGGCCGCGTACCCCCGGATCACGCCGCGCTGTTCCAGCCGGCGCACCCGCTGGTGCACGGCCGACGTGGACAGGCCCGTGGCCTTGCCCAGGTCGGTGTAACTCATCCGCCCGTCCTTGACGAGCAGCTGCACGATCTGTCGGTCCAGCTCCTCCATGGCGCAAGAACTTACAGGGCGCGCGATCTCTTCGTATACGTATACAGCTCAGGTCATACCGGCTCGTGATGTGACGGACGGCGCGAGCCGATCGGCATCTGCGCATGGCATGTGACCAACACCACAGCACATGCGAACTCTTCGTGATGGTCCCGTGATTACCACCGCCGAGCGCTGGGAAGTGCTTGCTGTGGTCGAGGCCGCAGTGCCTGAACGGCCCAGCCCGAGGGGGAGAATCCCATGCAGAGCCTTAAGCGTCCTGGTCGCACCGCGCCCAAGCGGTTCCAGCCCACCGTCGTCGAGTCCGAGCCGGAGGGCGTCGAACCCGACGGCTACGACGGCCTCGACGACGAGAGCGGCGACCACTCCTACGAGTTCGACGCCTACGACACGTTCGAGATGTACCGGGTGATCTGCCCGGACTGCGCGCAGCCCATCGCCCTGCTGGCGGACGAGGAGGTCCTGCCGGAGCACGCGCTGTGCGCCTCGCCGTGGAACCCGTTCGGGCTCACGGTCTGCGCCGGTACGGGCCGGGCGGCGGCCGAGGCCCGTTCCGCGGACGAGTCGCCGCAGCCCCAGGAGCAGGAGACGGCACTGCTGTTGACGCTCCCTCAGGGACTGGACTGGCGCATGCAGCCCTTCTCGCACGTCGGCGGACCGGCCTCGCGTCCGATCCGGGTGCCGGCGCTGCGCCGACACGCCGCCTGAGCGCTCCCGCCCGACTCCCCCGGCCGAACCGTGACACGGCCCGCGTCATGCCGGTCCGCGCCGTGTCCCGTGTCCTGCTCCGCGGCCCGGCCGCGGGCCGCGCTCGACACGGCCCGGCGTGCGAGTGCCGGGCGGGCAGGGGTGGATGACGAGGTGTCAGGAAATGGTCGCGTTCCCGCGGGCCCTACCGGGGGCACGTCCCGAACTCACGCGCGGGGGTGCGGGCCGTGACCTCGCGTCGCGCGCTCGCGTTGTCCTGGTATGACCCCCACCTATCAGGCGTCCGGGCGTCACCGCCACCTGTTCGTCCCCGTCCCCGTACCGGCGAAGACGGCTCCGTCGCCGCCCCCGCAGGACCCGCCGATCTACCGCGACATGATGCGCACCTGGGCCGACCGGGGACGCACCCTGCCCGGCCGGCAGGACCCGGAGTGGGTGCGGCTGGCGGCACCGCTGGTGCGGCCGGGTCAGTTCAGCGGGTCTCCGGACCCAGCAGCTGACGGGCGATGACCATGCGCTGGATCTGGTTCGTGCCCTCGACGATCTGCAGGGCCTTGGCCTCGCGCAGGTAGCGCTCGACGGGGAAGTCCGCGGTGCAGCCGTAGCCGCCGAGCACCTGGACGGCGTCCGTGGTGACCTGCATCGCCGCGTCGGTGCAGTGCAGCTTGGCCATGGCCGCCTGGCGCACGAACGGCCGGCCGGCGTCACGCAGTCGCGCCGCCGCGAGATACAGGGCCCGGCCCGACTCGACCCGGGTCGCCATGTCGGCGAGCAGGAAGCGCAGCCCCTGGAAGTCGGCGATCGGCCGCCCGAACTGCCGGCGCCCGGTGGCGTGGGCGACCGCCTCGTCCAGGGCCGCCCGGGCGACACCGACGGCGCAGGCGGCGATGCCGAGCCGTCCGGAGTCCAGGGCGGCGAGGGCGATCGCGAAGCCCTGCCCCTCGGCGCCGATGCGCAGCGCGTCGGGGATCCGCACCCCGTCGAAGTGGACCTGGGCGGTCGGTGAGCCCCTGAGTCCCATCTTCCTCTCCGGCGGCGCGGCGCTCAGCCCCTCGGCGTCGCCGGGCACCAGGAACGCGGTGATGCCGCGGGCACCCTCGCCGCCGGTGCGCGCCAGGACGGTGTAGAAATCGGCGATGCCCCCGTGGGTGATCCAGGCCTTGGTCCCGTCGACGACCCAGCCGTCGCCCTCCCGGACGGCCCGGGTGCGCAGCGCGGCCGCGTCGGAGCCGGAGGCGGGCTCGGAGAGGCAGTAGGCGCCCAGTTGTCCCCCGCCCAGCATCGCGGGCAGGCGTGCGGCCCGCTGCTCCTCGGTGCCGTGGGTGGCGAGGGCGTAGCCGGCCAGGGTGTGCACGCTGACGCCGAGGCCGACGGTGAGGCGGGCGGCGGCGAGTTCCTCGAGGACCTGGAGGTAGACCTCGTACGGCTGGTCTCCGCCGCCGTACGCGGCCGGGTAGGGCAGGCCGAGGAGGCCCGCTCCGGACAGGAGGGTGAACAGCTCGCGCGGGAAGTGTCCGGCCTCCTCCTCCGCGGCGGCGCCCGGGGCGATCTCGCGGCGGGCGATGTCCTGGACGAGGGCGAGCAGGTCGCGGGCCTCCTCCGTGGGCAGGAGACGGTCCAGGGGCGGTGCTGCGCGGTCGGGCATGACCCCACTCTCCTCCTCGGGCCGGCCTGCGGCCCGGCGCGGTGAGTATGCCCGCGGGAGGCGGCGGTCGCACGGTCCGAGCGGAGGCGATCGGTCCGCACCGGCGATCGAACCGCTCCGGGTCTCTCACGCTTTCGACGCCGCGTTATCGCGTTCATGCCCAGAAGGGCACCCCTGTCTCGAGGTCCCGTGCTCCTCCGGCGGCATCGACGGGGGGTGCCCGAACGCCCGCGGCCCCGGGCGGCACCGCGACCGGTCCGGGGCCACGGGGACGTACGAGCAGGGTTCCGAGGATCGAGGACCGCGGGCCGCTCGGGACCAGGCGCCCCGCGACAGGCCCGGGGTGCGCCGGAGTGCGTTGACGGCCGGTCGGGTCGCGGCGTCCCGGCGGCCCTCGTGGCGAAGGCGGCGCACGAGAAGCGGCAGGGTCCGGGCGGGGCCCTCTTCCGGGAGGCGAGCGGGGACACCGCGGGCGATGAGCTGATCGAGGCCGTCAGCCGGCCGGTCCCGGAGGGGCACTCGGGGCGGAGGACCAGGAGCCTTCGCCCCGGGGGCGGTTCAGGACTCGCGCCGGGCCGGCTTCGGGGCCGGGAAGGCGCCGTCGAGTTCCTCGACGGCGCGCAGGGCGCCGCCCAGGGTCCTCACGAGGAGGTCGCGCATGGTCTCGCGGGAGAGCTCGGGGCGGTGGATCCAGTCGAGGGTGGCGCCCTCCACGCTGCACACCCAGGACAGCAGGCTCATGCGGGGCAGCGCCGGGATGTCGCTGCGGCCGTAGGCGCCCTCGGCGATGGTGGCCACGATCGCCTCGCGCACCCCGTCGCGGATGGCGTGCACCTCGGCGTCGAAGCCGACGCCTCCGCTGACGATGGTGCGGTAGGCGGCCTGGTGGTGCTCGGCGAAGCGCAGGTAGCCGTCGATCGTGCGGTGGACCCGGTCCACCTGGGGCAGTTCCGCGCCGCTCGCCGCGAAGGAGACCAGGTCGGCGACGGAGTCCTGGATGATCGCCAGGTAGTAGCCGCGCTTGGACCGGAAGTAGTAGTAGATCAGCCCCTTGGCGACGTGCGCCTGCCGGGCGATGTCGTCCATGGAGAGCGCGTCGTAGGACGTGTCGGCGAACAACCTCCGCCCGATGGCGATGAGTTCGGCGCGACGCGCCAGTGAGCGTTCGGTGCCGCGCGGTCGGGGACGGGACGCGTCACGCTGCTGGCTGATGTTCAATGTCGACCCTGGCTCCACAACGCTCGGCGGGACGACGTCAGTATGTCAGGTCGAATCGGGTCCGGGCGCGGCGGTCCCGGCCCCGCGGGCAGTGCTCCCGCGCCGGCGTCAGACCAGGCCCAGCCGGGTCACGAGCATCGCCACCACGACGACCAGGACCCATCCCATGACGTGCTCGAAGATCTTCGGACCGTCGTCCACGGGCCCGCCGGTACGGGTGCGGGTGGCAGTGGCGGCGGCGGTGTGCGCGGTCATGGTCTCTCACTGACGGTCGTGCGTGCGGTGGACGGCGGTCTTCCCCCGGGCCGTCCACCTTGCCACCGTGCGGGGCTTTTGCGGCCGAGAGCTTGCTCACACGGGGGCGGGCCTCGTCGCGGCGGGCACCGCGACGAGGGCCGCCCCCGGGCGGAGCGGGGCTCAGCGCACCCCGACCGCCGCGAGCGCCCTGCGCTGGAGGGCGCTCGGACGTGCCGGGAAGTAGAGGTAGCAGACGCCTCCGGTGCCCGACGCGACCTTGCCGCCGGCGTTGTACCGCTTGGTCCGCAGCCAGATGTTCTCGAACTCCCGCCGCCGGTAGACGCGCCGCACCGCCGGATCGCTCGGCGAGGCCGGGTCGTTGGCGATCACGTCGCCGTCCGCGGTGAAGCCGATCACGGTCATCAGGTGGCCGGCGGTCCCGTACCCCGCGCCCGTCAGCTCCTCCTTCAGGAAGGACTGCGAGGTGATGGCCGGGATGCCGGCCGCGATCAGCGTCTCCAGGTCGGTGAGGGAGCCGAGCCGGGTCACCACGCCCTGGAGGTCATCGAACGTGGCGGCGTAGGCCGCGTTGAACGGCCAGTTGCCGCAGCCCTCGTACTGGTGGTCGAAGGTGTGGCGGGCCGCGTGGCACACCTGCGGGTCGGCGTACGCGGGGTCGACCCAGGCCAGTTGCTCCGGGGTGAGGCGGCCGCCCCAGTACTCGATGATCATCTGCGAGGAGGTGGGGCTGCACCAGGCCTCGCCGCCGTTGTCGTACTCGGGGTACTGGCCGGCGTGGATCTCCTGCGAGTAGCGCGGGACGACCAGTTCCCGCGCGAGACCCGGCACCGAGGCCGGGACGGTGAAGCGGTCCGGGACGTCGGAGCCCATCGCGCCCGCCCGCCACACGGTCGGGGTGAGCTTCGTGCCGGGCCTGCGGTGCAGGGTCAGGCGCAGCCGGTACGACGTGAGGCGCAGGCCCGTGGCCGCGTCGTCGACCGCGAGGGTGTCCGTCCACACGGTGCTCCTGCCGTCGGTCTGTCCGTCGACGGAGGTCCGCTTGACGTCCTGGTCGCCGGCGGCCCACCGGCCCATCACGTACCAGGGGGTGTCCGTGCCGTCGGAGTAGCCGGCCTTCAGCTCGATCTGGAGCCAGGTGCCGGCCGGTGCGGCGGCGTTCCAGGAGGCGATCGCCTCGGTGGCGGGGACGGCGAACCGGTGGACGGGAGAGGTCCAGGTCGCGTACTCCCAGGCGGCGGTGGTGCCGGTGTGCGGGTCGGTGTAGTCGGTGGTCCCGGCCGGGGTCGCGAGGACCAGCCCGGGCCGGACGCCGGCGACGGCGCGGGTGCCCGCCGCGGCGCCGGAGCGCCAGTCGGTGTACGTGGTCCAGGAGTGGTACTCGACGGGGCGGCGCGGGGCCGCACCCGGCCCCCCTTCCGGCACCGCGCCCGGTGCCGCGCCCGGCATCGTGGCCGGGCCCGCGGGCCCGGCGGGGACGGCGGGGACGGCGGCCTCGGCCACCGCGGGGGCCGCGCCGCCCGCCACGGCGGCGACGACCGCGGCGGCGAGGAGTGTCCGGCGGGACGGCTGGTCGATTCGGTCGGAGAGCCGTTCGGCCCTCCTGGACGGCTGTTCGGCTCTGCTCATGAGCGAAAGACTCCCAGGGTGTCCGAGTCGGAGCGGATCCGGTGTGCGGTGTGCGGTGTGCGGTGTGCGGTGTGCGGTGTGCGGTGTGCGGTGTGCGCCAACTATGGCGGGAGGCGGGCGGGCCCGCCAGCACTTCCGCCCGCGCCGCGCCCGGCAATATCGGTCTGGTCCACTGGCGTGACCTGCGGGAGGGCGGAGCCGCACCGCTAGACTTGTCCGGCCCGCCCCCTCGCCCCCTCACCTCCACCTCCGCCAGGAACCGCCATCCGCCAGCTCGCCTCCCGGCTCCGCAGCCTGCCGCCGTCCTGCGGCCCGGTCCGCCTGATCGGCGTCGACGGGCACGCCGGCTCGGGCAAGTCCACGTTCGCGGAGCGGCTGGCCGAGGCGTCGGGCGGGGTGCCCGTGCTGCACCTGGACGACCTCGCGACCCACGACGAACTGTTCGCGTGGACCGGGCGGTTGCTGGCCCAGGTGATCGAGCCGCTCGGCCGCGGCGAGACGGCGCACTACGCCCCCTACGACTGGCGCGCCCGCGGGTTCGGCCCGCCCCGCCCGCTCCCCCCGGCCCCGGTGGTCCTGGTCGAGGGGGTCGGCGCCGGCCGTCGCGCCCTGCGGCCGCACCTGGCCCACCTGCTGTGGATGGAGCTGCCGCGCGAGGAGGCCTGGGCCCGCGGGCGGGCCCGGGACGGGGAGGACCAGCGGGAGTTCTGGGACGGATGGGTCGAGGCGGAGGCGCGACATTTCGCCGGGGATCCGTCGAGGCCGTACGCGCACAGTGTGGTACGGCAGTTGCCGGAGGGGTACGAGGTGCTGCCGGGGCCCGTGGGAACGCGCTGAGCACACCACGTCGTCACACAGGGTGAGGGATCGTCCGCGATGTGGTGAAAGCGTGAAGGGCCTTGCGTTCGAACTCCGCCAAGTGCTTCAACTCGGCTTGACCGGCGCCCCGTACAGGACTTACGTTCTCAATGTGCGGCAGGAGAGCCGCCCGCAGTCGCGAAGCCCCCGGTTGTTCCCCCGTGACCGGGGGCTTCGTTCTGCCCGCGCACTCCCCTTCCGGCCCGTTTCACCGACGCGCCGTGGCGCCGTTCGCTCACCCAGGGTCACCGTGCGACGGTGCGCCCCTTCTGCTCCCACCTCGCCGAACGGGCTGTGCGGCACCCTTCGGCGGGGTGCTCCCCCGCAGGTACGATGCCCTCGGTGCGACCTGCCGGCGACTGCTGCGCGCACCTGGCAACTCCGGTCCGCGGCACAGCGGTTCGACCATCGCAGCCGATGGGCTCCGGCCCGGTGGCATACCGACGGGGGCACGGTTCGTGGGGGACGTGATGGACTTCGGCACGCGGGGCCCCGAGGCCCCGGCCGACCTCGCCTGGCTACGAGGCGTGGACGCCTACACCATGGGCGCGTATCCGCAGGCGGAGGAGGAGTTCCGCGACGCGGTGCGGATCGATCCCGGCATGGCCGACGGCTGGCTCGGCCTGCATGCGCTGCGCGTCGACACGACGACCGCGCTGCTCAGGATGTTCCGGCACCGCGACCGCTTCGGCGAACAGCGCACCCGGCACCGCCGCACCCTCAACTCCTGGTACTGGCTGGGCTGGTGGGTGCAGCCCGTGCTGGAGAGCCCCCGCGACCTGCTCCTCGCGCACGCCTCGCACTGGCTGGACGGCCGGCACGTGCCCGAGCTGGACCGGGCGCTGGCGGGCCTCCCGCCCGTCGACGCCGACCACCACGTCCGCTTCCTGCACGCCTGCCGCGCCTACCTGGTCAAGGACTGGGAGCAGCTCGTCCGGCACACCGACCCGCTCCTCGACGACCCCCTCCTCGGTATCGAGGCCGGCCTCTTCGGCGGCATGGCCCGGGTCCGGCTGGAGATGTACGGACAGGCCGAGCCGCTGCTGTCGACGGCGCTCATGCGCTGCCGCAGCGAACAGCCGCAGCGCAAGGAGTTGCGGTACTGGCTGGCCCGCGCGCACGAGGGCACCGGCCGTTCCGCCGCCGCGCTCCCCCTGTACCGGGCCGTGCACCGGGTCGATCCCGCCTTCATGGACACCTCGGCCCGGCTCGCCGCGATCGCCGAGGGCGACGGCTACGACGACACGGGCGACCTGGCCTCCGTCACCCTGGCCGGAGTCGGTCAGGACGTCGGGGACGGGGCGGACGTCCTGGACCCGCTGTTCGGCACCGAGGGCCGGGACCTGAGGCTCGGCGACCCCTCCGACCTGCCGCCCGCCGGTCCCCTCCCTACGGTGGCCGACCCGGCCGTGCGGGAGAAGACCGTCGTTCCCCCGGTCCTGCCGCCCGGCCCCACCGACCCGGCGTTACTGGAGGAGGCGCTCACCGAACTGGAGCGCATGGTGGGTCTGGAGCCGGTGAAACGGCAGGTCAAGGCCCTGTCCGCGCAGCTGAACATGGCCCGGCTGCGGGCCGGGCAGGGGCTGCCGGTCCAGCCGCCGAAGCGGCACTTCGTCTTCTCCGGCCCCTCCGGAACCGGCAAGACCACGGTGGCCCGCATCCTCGGCCGCGTCTTCTACGCCCTCGGGCTGCTCGGCGGCGACCACCTCGTGGAGGCCCAGCGGGCCGACCTCGTCGGCGAGTACCTGGGCCAGACCGCCGTGAAGGCCAACGAGCTGATCGACTCCGCGCTGGGCGGCGTCCTCTTCGTGGACGAGGCGTACTCCCTGTCCAACTCCGGCTACGGCAAGGGGGACGCGTACGGGGACGAGGCCCTGCAGGTGCTCCTGAAGCGGGCCGAGGACAACCGGGACCACCTGGTGGTGATCCTGGCCGGCTATCCCGAGGGCATGGACCGGCTGCTCGCGGCGAACCCCGGCCTGTCGTCCCGCTTCACGACCCGCGTCGACTTCCCGTCGTACCGGCCCCTCGAGCTCACCTCGATCGGCGAGGTGCTCGCGGCGGACAACGGGGACGTGTGGGACGAGGAGACGCTGGACGAGCTGCGGTCGATCGCCGGGCACGTGGTGGACCAGGGGTGGATCGACGAACTGGGCAACGGACGGTTCCTGCGGACCCTGTACGAGAAGAGCTGCGCCTACCGGGACCTGCGGCTGTCGACGTACCCGGGGACCCTGACCCGCGACGACCTGTCGACCCTGCGGCTGCCGGACCTGATGCAGGCGTACGGAGAGGTGCTGTCGGGACGCGGGCCGCAGGACCCGGCCTAGATCCGTCGTCGCCTTACCGTCGTCCGCCCGGGGGACGGGCCCGGGCACCGGGGCGTCGGGTGCGTGCCGCCCGGGTGCGCCGGGCCGAGGGGGGCGGCTGGACGTGGACGTGCGGGGTGCGCCGGTGGCGGGGCGGTCGCGGGGCGGTGCCGGTCAGTCTGTTGCCGGGCTCCGTCCCCGCGTGAACGCGTGGCTGCGTTCCACCTTCGCCACGTGCAGCGTGTAGCTCCGGTACCACTCCGCTCGCCCGCGCCTTTGCGCCGCGCGGTGCTCGGTGTCGCCCCGCCACTTCGTGAGGGCGTCGCCGTCGCGGAAGTACCCGACGGTGATGCCCAGGCCGCCGGGAGTCTGCGCGTGGTCCATCCCCAGGTATCCGGGGATCTCCTTCACCAGGTCCTCCATACGTGCGACGGTCTCGCTGTAGCCGCTCTGCTCCTGGGTTCGCACGGTGGTGAACACCGCCACGTAGTAGGGGGGTTCGTAGGCCTCGACGGGCGTGACCGGCGCTTCCGGATGATCGCTCATGGCGCCACCGTAGGAGGGGAGGAGCCCGACGATCCAGCGTGTTCCCCCGACGGGGTGCACACGGGATCGATCGGGCTCCCGGCCGGAGCCGTCCGGGCCCTCCCCCGGTTCCCGCGGGCGGGGCGGGCCCGTGCGACCGCCCCGCCCCGGCGACCCGGCCGGCCGGACCCTAGGTCGCCATCACCACCTCGGGATAGCCCCGGTGGGCGGGGTCCGTCACCTCGCCCACCAGCAGCTCCAGGACGTCCTCCAGGGCGACCAGCCCGAGCACCCTGCCCGAGGCGTCCGCGACCTGCGCCAGGTGCGTCGCCGCCCGGCGCATCACCGTCAGCGCGTCGTCGAGCGGCAGTTCGGAACGGAGCTTGGTCATCGGACGCCACACCTGCTGGGGGACCGCCCGGTCGGACTCCTCGAGGTCGAGGACGTCCTTCACGTGGAGGTAGCCCATGAAGGCGCCGTTCTCCGCGGCGACGGGGAAGCGGGAGTAGCCGGTGCGGGCGGTGAGGGCGACGATCTGCCCGGGCGTGACCGACGGCGGGACCGTCACCAGCGACTCGCGCTTGAGCAGGACGTCGGTGACCGGGCGGGAGCCCAGTTCCAGCGCGTCCTCCAGCCGCTCCTGCTCCTCGGGATCGAGCAGGCCGGCCTGGCCGGAGTCCTCCACCAGCCGGTTGAGCTGCTCGCTCGTGAAGACGGCCTCGACCTCGTCCTTGGGCTCGACGCTGAAGAGGCGCAGGATGCCCTGGGCGCAGGCGCCGAGGGCGACGGTGATCGGCCGGCACAGGCGGGCGAAGGCGACCAGGCCGGGGCTGAGCCACAGTGCGGCCTTCTCCGGGGCCGCCATGGCGAGGTTCTTCGGGACCATCTCGCCGACGACGAGGTGGAAGAAGACCACGGCCGCCAGGGCGATGACGTAACCGAGCGGGTGGATCATGCCGTGCGGCAGGTGGATGCCCTCGAAGACCGGCTCCAGCAGGTGGGCCACCGTCGGCTCGGCGACGGCGCCCAGGGTCAGCGAGCACACGGTGATGCCGAACTGGGCGGCTGCCATCATCTGCGGCAGGTGCTCCAGGCCGTGGAGGACCTGGCGGGCCCGCGTGGTGCCCAGCGGCTCGATCTGGCTGCGGCGGACGGAGACGAGGGCGAACTCGGCGCCGACGAAGAAGCCGTTCGCGAGCACGAGCAGGCCCGCGAAGACGAGTTGGAGCACGCTCATCGGGCGACCTCCGCGACCACGGCGGTGCGGACGACGCGGACCCGCTCGGCCCGGTAGTGGCCGACGCGGCGGACCGACAGCCGCCAGCCGGGCAGCTCGGCCCGGTCGCCGACGGCCGGGATGCGGCCGAGCAGGTCGGCGACGAGCCCGGCGACCGTCTCGTACGGCCCCTCGGGCGCGTCGAGGCCGATGCGCCGGAGCGTGTCGACCCGGCAGCTGCCGTCGACGTCCCAGGCGGGCCTGCCGTCCTCGGGCGGGGCGGCGGCCAGTTCGGGGGTGTCCAGGCCGTCGTGCTCGTCGCGGACCTCGCCGACGATCTCCTCGACGATGTCCTCCAGGGTCACCACGCCGGCCGTGCCGCCGTACTCGTCCACGACGACGGCGATGGGCTGCTCGCTGCGCAGCCGGGCCAGCAGGGGCCGCACGGGCAGGGTCTCGGGGACCAGCAGGGCCGGGCGGGCGATCCGGCCGAGCGGGGTGCGCAGCCGGTCGTGGACGGGGACGGCCAGGGCGTCCTTGAGGTGGACCATGCCGACGATCTCGTCGATCTTCTCGCGGTAGACGGGGAAGCGGGACAGGCCGGTGGCGCGGGTCAGGTTGACCACGTCCTCGGCGGTGGCCGACGCCTGCAGGGCGCTGACCTTCACCCGCGGGGTCATCACGTGCTGGGCGGTCAGCCCGGCCAGGGACAGGGTCCGTACGAAGAGGTCGGCCGTGTCCTGTTCGAGCGTGCCGGCCCGGGCGGAGTGCCGGGCCAGGGAGACCAGTTCGCCGGGGGTGCGGGCGGAGGCCAGCTCCTCGGTGGGCTCGACGCCCAGGGCGCGCACGAGCCGGTTGGCGACGGCATTGAGGCCGGCGATGACCGGCCGGAACAGGCGGGCGAACGCGTGCTGCGGGCCGGCGACGAAGCGCGCGACCTGGAGGGGCTTGGAGACCGCCCAGTTCTTCGGTACGAGTTCACCGATCACCATCTGCACGGCGGAGGCCAGCAGCATGCCGATGACGACGGCCGCCCCGGAGACGGCGCCCTCGGGGACGCGGATCGCGGTGAGGGGGCCGCCGAGCAGCTCGGCGAGTGCCGGTTCGGCCAGCATGCCGACGACGAGGGAGGTGATGGTGATGCCGAGCTGGGTGCCGGAGAGCTGGAAGGACAGCTCCTTGAGCGACTCGACGACCGTACGGGCCCGTCGGTCGCCCTCGGCGGCGGCCTTCTCGGCCTCCTGGCGCTCGACGGTGACGAGCCCGAACTCGGCGGCCACGAAGAAGCCGTTGGCGAGGATGAGCAGGAACGCGGCTGCCAGGAGCAGCAGGGGGATGGTCATGAAACCGCCGCCTCCGTTTCGGAGGGGGCGGCGCAGGTACTACAGGACGAACCGTCCATCGCCGGAGAGGGTCACTCCTCGGGTAGCAGGGCCCCCCGCGCGCCGGGCAGGGCGCGACGGGGGCGGAGGCGCAAAGGGGACGCCTCCGTCACCAGATTAATCAAGACAGGGGCTCCAGCGGCAGGGTGGCCGCCCCCGAGTCAGCCCTGATCCTGCTCCGCGTCAGCCCTGGTCCCGGTCGGAGCGGTGCACGGAGCGGGCCTCCACGAGGCCGCGCAGGGCGCGTGCGTGGGCGATGGCCTGCTGCTTGTCGATGCCCGGCTGGATGCCGAGCGCGGGCAGGCTGGTGCCGTCGCTGAGGTCGAGGAACACCCAGGGGTCGCCCTGCCGGAGGTTCACCTGGAGGATCTCGGCCCACTCCAGGTGCCGCCTGCTCGCGATGTTGACCACGGTGACACCGGTGTCGTCGGCGACGACCCTGACCCGGGCCAGCTGGGCCGGGACCCAGAAGCAGAGGGCGCCGGTGAGGACGAAGCTGAGCCGCTCCCCCGGCCCGAGGTCCAGCAGCAGGGCGACGGCGGAGATGACGAGGAAGAGCACCGCTCCGGCCGAGAGGAGCACCGCGCGGGTGCGGCTCGGCCGGAAGGTGACGGGGAGCGTGGGCTGGTCGGACATCTTCCCGGGGTTCTCAGAGTCGGCAGGCGTGGATGGCCGTGGTGAGGATGGCGCGGGCGCCGATGTCGTACAGGTCGTCCATGATCCGCTGCGCCTCCTTGGCGGGGACCATGGCACGGACGGCGACCCAGCCCTCGTTGTGCAGCGGGGAGACGGTCGGCGACTCCAGGCCGGGGGTGAGCGCGACGGCCTTCTCGAGCTGCTCGACGCGGCAGTCGTAGTCCATCATCACGTACGTGCGGGCGACCAGGACGCCCTGGAGGCGGCGCAGGAACTGCTGGACCTTGGGCTCCTCGCCGTCCGCGCCGGTGCGGCGGATGACGACGGCCTCGGACTTCATGATGGGCTCGCCGATGACCTCCAGGCCCGCGTTGCGCAGGGAGGTGCCGGTCTCGACGACGTCGGCGATGACCTCGGCGACGCCCAGCTCGATGGCGGTCTCGACGGCGCCGTCCAGGTGGACGACGGAGGCGTCGATGCCGTGGTCGGCGAGGTGCTTGGCCACGATCCCCTCGTAGGAGGTGGCGACCGTCATGCCCTTGAGGTCCTCGACGCCGCCGGCGGTGCCGGGCTTGGTGGCGAAGCGGAAGGTGGAGCGGGCGAAGCCGAGCGGGAGGATCTCCTCGGCGTCGGCGCCGGAGTCGACGAGCAGGTCGCGGCCGGTGATGCCGATGTCGAGGCGGCCGGAGGAGACGTAGATCGCGATGTCGCGGGGGCGGAGGTAGAAGAACTCGACCTCGTTCTCCGGGTCGACGATCCGCAGTTCCTTGGCCTCGCGGCGCTGCTGGTAGCCGGCCTCATGCAGCATCTCCCCCGCAGGTCCGGACAGGGAACCCTTGTTGGGGATGGCGATGCGCAGCATGAGGTCGGCTTCCTTCGCGTGGTGTTGTTCGGGAGGGGGCGGGCGGGCTTACAGGTGGGCGTAGACGTCGTCCAGCGAGATGCCGCGGGCGACCATCATCACCTGGACGTGGTAGAGCAGCTGCGAGATCTCCTCGGCTGCGGCTTCCTTGCCCTCGTACTCGGCGGCCATCCAGACCTCGGCGGCCTCTTCGACGACCTTCTTGCCGATGGCGTGGACCCCCTTCCCGACCAGTTCTGCGGTGCGGGAAGTGGCGGGGTCGCCGTCGGCGGCCTTCTGCTGGAGCTCGGTGAACAGCTCCTCGAACGTCTTCTTGGACATGGTGGTCCCACCCTAGCCGTTGTCCGGGGCCGCCTACCGCCAGGGTTCGGATACTGAGCGCAGGGTGGCCGCGGTCGCCACCGCCGCCGTCACCGCCTCGTGGCCCTTGTCCTCGGTGGAGCCCTCGATGCCAGCCCGGTCCAGGGCCTGCTCCTCGGTGTCGCAGGTGAGGACCCCGAAGCCGACGGGCACGCCGGTGTCGACCGAGACCTGGGTCAGGCCCTGGGCGACGCCCTGGCACACGTATTCGAAGTGCGGGGTCCCGCCGCGGATGACGACGCCGAGGGCGACGATCGCGTCGTAGCCGCGGCCCGCGAGGACCTTGGCGACCACCGGCAGTTCCCAGCTGCCGGGGACCCGGAGCAGGGTCGGCTCGTCGATGCCGAGGTCGTGCAGGGCGCGCAGGGCGCCGTCGACCAGACCGTCCATCACCTTCTCGTGCCACTGCGCCGCGATGACGGCGACCCTGAGGTCACCCACATTGCGTACGGACAACTCCGGTGCGCCCTTGCCGCTCACGTCTCTCCCTCGTGCCGTGCTTACGTACTTGTGCTTACTGGTTGCCGCAGGGGGACACGGGAGCCGCGTCCAGCCAGGGCAGGTCGTGTCCCATCCGGTCCCGCTTGGTGCGCAGGTAGCGGATGTTGTGCTCGCCCGCCTGGACGGGCATCGGTTCGCGGGCGGCGACCTCGATGCCGTGCCGGGTGAGCGCGTCGGTCTTCTCGGGGTTGTTGGTCATCAGCCGTACGCTGCGCACGCCCAGGTCGTCGAGGATCCGCGCGCCGGCCGCGTAGTCCCGGGCGTCGGCGGGCAGGCCCAGTTCCAGGTTGGCGTCGAGGGTGTCGCGGCCGCGCTCCTGGAGCTCGTACGCCCGGAGCTTGGACAGCAGGCCGATGCCGCGGCCCTCGTGTCCGCGCAGGTAGACCACGACGCCCCGGCCCTCGGTCTGGATGCGCTCCAGGGAGGCGTCGAGCTGGGGGCCGCAGTCGCAGCGCGCGGAGCCGAAGACGTCCCCGGTGAGGCACTCGGAGTGGACGCGGACGAGGACGTCCCTGCCGTCGCCGATCTCGCCGTGCACGAGGGCGACGTGCTCGACGCCGTCGACGGTGGAGCGGTAGCCGTACGCGGTGAAGGTGCCGTGGACGGTGGGCAGGCGGGTCTCGGCCTCGCGGCGGACGGTGGGCTCGGCGGTGCGGCGGTAGGCGATCAGGTCCTCGATGGAGATGATCGTCAGGCCGTGCTTGCGGGCGAAGGGGATCAGCTCGGGCAGGCGGAGCATGCGGCCGTCCTCGCCGGCGATCTCGACGATGGCGCCGGCCGACCGCAGTCCCGCGAGCCGGGCGAGGTCGACGGCGGCCTCGGTGTGCCCGTTGCGCACGAGGACGCCGCCGGGCCTGGCGCGCAGCGGGAAGACGTGGCCGGGGCGGACGAGGTCGGCGGGTCCGGCGGTGCCGTCGGCCAGGAGCCGCAGGGTGGTGGCGCGGTCGGCGGCGGAGATGCCGGTGGTCACGCCGTGCGCGGCGGAGGCGTCGACGGAGACGGTGAACGCGGTCTTCATCGACTCGGTGTTGTCCGCGACCATCTGCGGGAGCTCGAGCCGGTCGAGTTCGTCGCCCTCCATGGGGGCGCAGATCAGCCCGCGGCACTCGCTCATCATGAAGGCGACGATCTCGGGGGTGGCCTTCTCGGCGGCGATGACGAGGTCGCCCTCGTTCTCGCGGTTCTCGTCGTCGACGACCACGACCGGGCGACCGGCGGCGATGTCGGCGACGGCCCGCTCGACGGGGTCGAGGGCGAACTCCTCGATGTCGTCGGGGGTGTGGAGGACGGGTGCCGTGCTCATGCGGGCGCTCCTTCCAGAGCGGGCCGGGTACCCCTGCGGGAGCGCAGCCACCAGTCGCGCATGCCCCACAGGACGAGCGCGCCGTAGATGACGTAGACGAAGCCGGAGAAGGCGTAGCCGTTGGCGAAGTTCAGGGGGACGCCGACGATGTCGACGAGGAGCCAGGCGAACCAGAACTCGACCATTCCCTTGGCCTGGGCGTACATGGCGACGACGGTTCCGACGAAGATGTAGGCGTCGGGCCAGGGGTCCCAGGACAGGGTGGGGTAGGCCGTGAACAGGAGCGCCACGGCGACCGTGCCGGCGGCGGCGGCGCCGGTCATGGCGGCGCGCTCGCGCCAGGTGGCGAAGCGCGGGGCGATGTGGCCGTCGGCGGATCCGCTCCGGTCGCGGTTCCACCGCCACCAGCCGTAGAGGGCGACGGCCATGACGACGGCCTGCTTGCCGGCGCTGCCGGTGAGGTGGCCGAAGAAGGCGCCGAAGAGGATGAGGCCGGAGAGGAACTGCACCGGCCAGCTCCACAGGGACCGGCGCCAGCCGAGTGCGAGTGCGGCCAGTCCGAAGATGTTGCCGATCATGTCCGACCAGAGGATGTGCTGGTCGAGGAGGACGAAGGCCTCGGAGTTCAGGGTGTTCACTTCGCCGCCCCACCGGTGGTGGCCATCAGCCGCTCCACGTACTTGGCGACGATGTCCACCTCGAGGTTGACCGGGTCGCCGGGCTGCTTGAGACCGAGGGTGGTCAGGGCGAGGGTGGTGGGGATGAGGCTGACGGTGAAGTGGTCGGAGCCGGCCTCCACGACCGTGAGGCTGATGCCGTCGACGGTGATGGACCCCTTCTCCACGACGTACCGGGCGAGGTCGGCGGGGAGGGAGATCCTGACGATCTCCCAGTGCGCGGAGGGCGTGCGCTCCAGGACCTGTCCGGTGCCGTCGACGTGGCCCTGCACGATGTGGCCGCCGAGGCGCGCGCCGACGGCGGTGGGGCGTTCGAGGTTGACGCGGGAGCCGACGGCGAGGGCGCCGAGGCTGGACCGCTTCAGGGTCTCGGCCATGACGTCGGCGGTGAACTCGTCACCCTCGTGCTCGACGACGGTGAGGCAGACGCCGTTGACGGCGATGGAGTCACCGTGCTTGGCGCCGTCGGTGACGACGGGGCCGCGGACGCGGAAGCGACAGGCGTCGTCGAGGTTCTCGACGGCGGTGATCTCGCCCAGTTCTTCGACGATTCCGGTGAACACTTCCCGGGTCCTCCTGCCTCGTGGGGCACGGACTCCGGGGCCTGTCGATGACGACAGAGTGAAACGGGTGAGGACACCGGGGGGCGACGCCGGACAGACCCGTCCGCGGACGGGTACGGATACGGCGGCGCGCACGAATGCCCGCCCGCCGCGCACTGCCTCCCATCCGGACTTTAACCGTCGGTCCAGGAATTTCACCTGGTCAACCGGCCGCTGGAGGCGGCCGGGTCGCGGACTGTAACCGCCGGTTCGGAATTTCACCGACCCCGGAGTGCGCTGCTTTAGGTACAGGGCCAGTGTGCCACGCCCGGTAAGCGTCCATGCGGGTGACGTCTGTGGGGTGGCTCACAGGGGACGCGCGGGACATCCCGGTCGGGCCGTCCGGCGCCCCGGCCCGGGGCCTGGGCACACCCCCCTCCGGGTTCGGTCCATACCCGCTGACGCAACGCTCCGGTCTCCTTCGGAGCCGCGCGGCTTCCGCGCAGAGGGACCGGCCGTGCCGTCCCCCTCGCGACACCGGGCGAGCCCCGCGCCGCTCGCCGCTGCGGCGGGGGCGGTGACGGCGACGACGGCCCTGCGACCCGCCGGGTCTCTCCACGACCCGGTCAGCGGGGCCCGCGACCCGACTGCCGCGGAAGTCAGCTGTCGCGGCCCCCGAACAACTCCTCCTGGGCGGACTCCCGTGCCGTCAGCAGGGCGCCGCGCAGTACCGCCGCACCGCCCAGGGGGCTCGGGCGCACCTGGGTGGGGAGCGGCGCCATCCGACGCAGCCGCTGCGCCACCCGGGCCGCGAGGGTCTCGCCGCCGGCCAGGCCGACCTCCCCGCCGAGGACCACGCATCCGGGGTCGAGGACGGCGACGACGGAGGCGGCGCCGATGGCCAGCCGGTCGGCGAGGGCGTCGAGGAAGCGCGCGGACGCGCCGCCGGAGCCACTGCCGAGGTCGTCACCGGGGTCGCCGCCCGAGCCACTGCCCGGGGCGCTGCCGGCGGTGTCGGGGCCGTCGCCCGCGCCGGCGTCCGCCCCCGTCCGGGTCACCCGTGCCACCGCCGTCCGCACCAGGCCGGCCGCCTCCGGTTCGCCGGGCACCGGGTCCGGGGCCGGGCCCAGCCCGTGCTCGCGCGCCAGCGCCGCGACCGCCGCCGAGCCGGCCAGGGAGTGGAAGCCGCCCGCGCAGTCCGTGGCCGAGGGCAGGCCGGTGGTGCCGGGGACCGGGAGGAAGCCGATCTCGCCGGTGCCGCCGGAGGCCCCCCGGCGCAGGGCGCCGTCCAGGACGACGGCCGCGCCCGTGCCGTGACCGAGCCACAGCAGTACGAAGGTGTCGCGGTCCCGCGCCACGCCCTCGCGCTGTTCGGCCAGGGCGGCGAGGTTGGTCTCGTTCTCGACGGTGACGCGGGCCGCGGGCAGCCGTTCCTGGAGGGCGGCCACCAGGCGGCGGTGCCAGGCGGGCAGGCCGGAGGAGTCGCGCAGTTCGCCGCTGGCGGGGTCGATCAGGCCGGGCGCGCCGATGCCGACGGTGTGCAGCCGGCCGGCCCCGGCCTCCTTCACGGCCCGTTCGACCAGGGTCACCGCCTGTTCCACGGCGGGCCCCGTGCCGAGGTCGCCGCCGATGGGCACGGACGCCTCGGCGAGCACCCGCCCCACCAGGTCGGAGACCAGCACGGCGACGCCCTCGGTGCGGACGTCCAGGGCCGCCAGGTGGGCCCGGTCCGCGACGATGCCGTGGAGCCGGGCGTTCGGGCCGCGCCGCTGCTCCCCCGCCTCCCCCACGACCTCGATCAGGCCGGAGGCGGTGAGACGTTCGACGAGGTCGGCGACGGTGGGCCGGGACAGGCCGGTGAGCTGTTTCAACTGCCCGGCCGTCAGCGGGCCTTCGTCCTGCAGGAGCCGTAGGGCGAGCCGGTCGTTGATGGCCCGGGCGGTGCTCGGGGATGCGGGCATGCGCGGAATCCTCCCATGGGCGCCGGAGCGTCACCCCGGACCGGCCTCTATTTATCAGGCAGGGTTCCTGATAGTTTACGCGGGCGCCGCACGGATGCGGCCCGCGCACGGCACCGCGCCGGGCGGCGGACTGGCGAGGAGGGGCCCCGGAGATGAGCGAAGCGACCTGTGCACCGTCGGAGGCGCGGCGGGCCCGGTACGCGGTGGCCGCCGTGTTCACCGTGCACGGCGCGGTCACCGGCTCCTTCGCCACGCGGGTGCCGTGGATCCAGGACCACGCGTCCGTGGGCGCCGGGCAGCTCGGCTTCGCCCTGGCCTTCACCGCGTTCGGCGCGGCCTGCGCCATGCCGCTGGCCGGCCGGATCACCCACCGCCTCGGCAGCCGGGCCGCCCTGCGCGGACTGCTCGCGCTGTGGACGCTGGCGCTGGTCCTGCCCTCCCTCGCGCCGGACATGGTCGCCCTGTGCCTGGCGATGTTCGTCTACGGCGCCACCGCGGGCATGGCCGACGTGGCGATGAACGCCCTCGGCGTCGAGGTCGAGCAGCGGCTCGGCAAGTCGATCATGTCGGGGCTGCACGGCATGTGGAGCGCGGGCGCGCTGCTCGGCTCGGCGGCCGGCACCCTCGCCGCGCACCTGGGCACGGACGCGCGCCTGCACCACGCCCTGGCGGCGGCCGTGCTCACCGCGCTCGGCCTGCTGGCCTGCCGGTGGGTGCTCGACCTGCGGCCCGCCGAGGACGAGGAGCCCCCGCCGCGCTTCACCCTGCCGCCCCGCTCGGCGCTGCTGATCGGCGCGGTCGGGTTCTGCGCGGTGTTCGCGGAGGGCGCGAGCCTGGACTGGTCGGCGGTCTACCTGGACGACCACCTCGGCGCCTCGGCCGGTCTCGCGGCGGCCTGCACGACCGGTTTCATGCTGACCATGGCGGTGGCCCGGATCGTGGGGGACGCGGTGGTGAACCGGTTCGGCGCGGTCCGCACGGTCCGTGCGGGCGGGGTGCTGGCCGCCGCGGGCGGACTGCTGATCGTGGTGGCGGACCGTCCGGCGACGGCCATCGGCGGGTTCGGGATGATGGGACTCGGCATCGCCGTCGTCGTCCCGCTGTGCTTCGCGGCGGCCGGGCACAGCGGGCCGAACCCCAGTCAGGCCATCGCGGGCGTCGCGACCATCACCTACACCTCGGGGCTGATCGCGCCGAGCCTGATCGGCGGGGTGGCGCAGGCGACCAGCCTGATGGTGTCGTTCGGCGTGGTGACGGTGCTGGCGTTCGGGCTCGTGGTGTTCGCGGGCGTGCTGCGCGGCGGCGAGCGCACGTCCGTGAAGGTCAGCCCTCGGGACGCAGCAGTGCCCGGCCCGCGCTCCTGAACGTCTCGCTCCACGGCGCCGGGCGCATGGTCGCGGGATCGAGGCGGACCAGGACGCGGGTGCCGTGCGCGTAGGTGAACGCCCCGTCGGCCGAGCAGAACCGGAAGCCGTAGGTCAGGCCGGTGTTGCCGAGCCGCTCCAGCCACAGGTGGACGGCGTAGGCACCCGGCCTGGTGACGGGCGCCTCGTAGCCGATGCGCAGTTCCTTCACGGCGTTGCAGGCGTCGCCGGCCGCGGTCCAGTCGCCCTCGAAGCGCACGCCGTGCTCCTGCCACAGCTCGGTCCAGGCCCGCTCGACCATCAGCGGATAGCGGGCGTTGTGCAGCAGTCCGAGCGCGTCGAGGTCGTCGAAGTGGACGGTGACGGGCATCAGCCGGCCGTGGGACAGGGCGGGGGCGGCCGGGGCTTCGGCGGTCACGGGCGGGGCTCCTGGAGGCGAAGGGGACGTACGAGGAAGATGTACGAGACAATCACCCCTATCCTAAGCGGTCGCTCACCCTCCGGATCCGCGGGAGAATGGGCCGGACAACCGCACCGCGCCGAACGGCTTCCGCACCGCGCCGGAACGGCTTCCGCGCCGCACGAACGAAAGCGAAACCCACCATGGATCTTGGCGTCCGCTGGAAACTGCACGGCGACGGGCGCACGCCGGAGCCGGGAGCGGTGGTCCGCCCCGACGAGCGGCTCTCCTGGCCCCGCACGGCCGGCCTCGGCGCCCAGCACGTGGTGGCCATGTTCGGGGCGTCCTTCGTGGCCCCCGTCCTGATGGGCCTGGACCCCAACCTGGCCATCATGATGTCGGGCGTCGCGACCGTGATCTTCCTGCTCGCGACCCGCGGCCGGGTGCCCAGCTACCTCGGCTGCTCGCTGTCGTTCGTGGGCGTCGCGGCGGTCATCCGCGCCCAGGGCGGCACGAGCGCCACCGTCACCGGCGCGGTCCTCGTCGTGGGGGTCGCGCTCTTCCTGGTGGGCGTCGCCGTGCAGCGGTTCGGCGCCCGGATCATCCACGCCGCGATGCCGCCGGTCGTGACGGGCGCGGTCGTGATGCTGATCGGCTTCAACCTCGCCCCCGTCACCGCCTCCACCTACTGGCCGCAGGACCAGTGGACGGCCCTGCTGGTCATGCTGTTCACCGGTCTGGCCGTGGTCTGCCTGCGCGGCTTCTGGTCCCGCATCGCGATCTTCCTCGGCCTGGTCTTCGGCTACGGGATCTCCTGGGCGTTCGACCGGATCTTCGGCCGGATCCACTCGGCGGACGCGAGCGGCAAGGTCGTCGACCACTGGCGGCTGGACCTGTCCGCCGTGGGCCGGGCCGACTGGATCGGCCTGCCGTCCTTCCACGGCCCGAGCTTCGAGTGGTCGGCGATCCTGGTGGCCCTGCCCGTCGTCATCGCACTGGTCGCGGAGAACGCCGGGCACGTCAAGGCGGTCGGCGAGATGACCGGCGACCCGCTGGACGACAAGCTGGGCACGGCGATCTCGGCCGACGGCATCGGCTCCGTGCTGTCCACGGCGGTCGGCGGCCCGCCCAACACCACGTACTCCGAGAACATCGGCGTGATGGCCGCGACCCGCGTCTACTCCACGGCCGCCTACTGGGCCGCGGCGGGCTTCGCGCTCCTGTTCGGCCTGTGCCCCAAGTTCGGCGCGGTGGTGGCCGCGATCCCGGGCGGCGTCCTCGGCGGCATCACCGTCATCCTGTACGGCATGATCGGCCTGCTCGGCGCCCAGATCTGGCTGAACGCCGGGGTCGACCTGCGCAACCCGCTGAACCTGGTCCCGGCCGCCGCGGGCATCATCATCGGCGTCGGCAACGTCACCATGGAGTTCACCGACACCTTCTCGCTCAGCGGCATCGCCCTCGGCACCCTGGTCGTCATCACCGGCTACCACGCCCTGCGCGCCTTCGCCCCCGCCCACCTCAAGACCCAGCCCCCGCTCCTCGACGAGGGCACCAGTTCCTACGACGACGCCGGCTCGTAGGCGTACGGCGGATGCCGCCCGGTCGCACCCGCGGCCGGGCGGCGGCAGCCGGGCGACGGGGGCAGCGGCCGGGCGACGGCGGGCGCGACGCCCTGCCGTACGCCCCACCGCTCACGGGGGGGCTCACTCGTCCTGTCCCCACTTCCCCGGACGGACCCGTTCGCCCGTTCCGGGGAAGCACCGGTCCTACGGGCCCGCGGGCGCGGCCCGGACTGCGATTCTTCCTGCATGCCGCACCCGGAACAGTTCGTCCCTCCTCCCGGCGCGTCCGTCGGCGGGGTGCTCTCCCGCATGCGCGCCCTCGACGCGGCCCTCCCGCCGGGGGACGGGATCGCCGTCTTCAACCGCGTCTATCTCGCCGTGGCGGAGGAGGCGGACCGTCACCTCGGCACGGGCCGGTTCAGCGACCGGCGAGCCGCGCTCACGCTGGACGTGCGGTTCGCGGAGCGCTACCTCTCGGCCGTCGACGCCGCCACGGCCGACCGTCGCCCACCCGCCTGCTGGCGCCCGCTGTTCCAGCTCCGCCGCCATCCGGGCGTACGGCCGCTGCAGTTCGCGCTCGCGGGCGTCAACGCCCACGTCGGGCACGACCTGGCGCTCGCCGTCGTGGACGCCTGCCGAAGCCTCGGCTGCGAACCCGCCGATCTGGAGGACGAGTTCGACCGGGTGGGCGATCTCCTCGCGGCGCTGGAGGAGCGGGTGCGCGAGGACCTGGTGCCCGGCCCCGACCTGCTCCGGATCACCGATCCGCTCACCCACCTGCTCGGCTCCTGGAGCCTGGAGCGGGCCCGCGAGGCCACCTGGTCCGCGGCCCGCGCCCTGTGGGCCCTGCGCCGTCTCCCGGACCTCGCGGGGGAGTTCACCGACCGCCTCGACGCGGCGGTCGGCTTCGCGGGCCGCATGCTCCTGACCCCCCTGCCGGACCGGCAGGACGACGCCGGCCCGCCCCGGCCCTGAAGGCGGGGTCCGGCCGGCCCGGGGCGGACCGCGAAAGTCCCGGCCGCCCGTCGGGCGGACGGCACCGCTCCCTCAAGTCCGCCTAGTCCTCCGGCAGTTCGACGGGGGCGATCTCGTCGTACACATCGCCCGGGCCCGGATTGGTCGCGTCCGTCGCCCCGCCGAGGTGGTGCATCACGCCCCACACCGCGTTGAGGGCGGTCTGGACGGCGCCCTCGGCCCAGCCCGCGGTCCAGGAGATGTCGTCGCCGGCGAGGAAGATGCCCCGCTTGTCCTCGGGCAGCCGGTCCTGCACGAAGTGGGTGAACAGGCGCCGCTGGTAGCGGTAGTGGCCGGGCAGGTTGGCCTTGAACGCGCCCATGAAGTAGGGCTCGTTCTCCCAGGAGACGGTGACCGGGTTGCCGATGACGTGCTTCCTGATGTCGACGTTCGGGTAGATCTCGCCGAGCGACTTGAGCATGACCTCCATCCGCTCGTTCGCGGACAGCGGCAGCCACTTCAGGCTGTCGTCGCACCAGGTGTAGGACAGGCAGATCACGGCGGGCTTGTCCGGGCCGTCGTCGAGGAGGTAGGTGCCGCGGGTCATGCGGTCGGTGAGCGTCATCGACATGACGTCCCGGCCCGTCGGGTTCCCCCTGTCGTCGACGGCCTTGTCCAGCCAGAAGGGGCGGTCGACGGGGACGAAGAGTTTGGAGCTCTCCATGTAGTGGGTGCGCTCGATCGCCGTCCAGTGGTCGATCGGGAAGAGCGAGTCGTCGCAGGCGATCTTCGACAGCAGCATCCAGGACTGCGCGGTGAAGACGGCGGCCCGGTAGGTGCGGATGTCCCCGTTCGCGTCGGTGACGGTGATGCGGTTGCCCGCCGTGCGGTGGAGGCGGGTCACCGCCGGGCGGGGCTCACCGCCCTCGTGCAGGCCCGCGAGCGAGGTGCCGTAGGGCCAGTGGACGATCTTCTCCGGCTCGCGCTCCCACAGCCGCAGCGGCAGCTGCTGGGAGCCGCCGACGATGCCGCGGTGGTGGTCGTCGGCCTCGGTGTAGACGACCCGCAGGATCTCCAGGATGGAGTTGGGGAAGTCGGTGTCCCAGCCGCCGGTGCCGAAGCCGACCTGGCCGAAGATCTCGCGGTGCCGGAAGGACCGGAAGGCCTCGGAGTCGCAGAGGAAGCCGTAGAAGGTCTGGTTGTCGAGCTTCTCGACGAGCTTCGCCCAGATCTCGCGGATGCGCGGCACGTCGCGCTCGCGCATGGCCCGGTTCATGTCGGAGAAGTCGGCGCCCTCCTCCAGGCACTTGTTCCAGGCGGCGGCGACGTCCCGGTAGACCTGCGGCAGGTCGTCGATCGTCTCGGCGTAGTGGGACTCGCCCTTGAGGTCGACGACGGTCGAGGGCGTGGCCTCGGCGAGCGGGTTGGGGAACGGGCGGGTCTCGAGGCCCACCAGGTCGATGTAGTGCTGCAGGGCCGTGGAGGACGGCGGGAAGCGCATCGCGCCCATCTCGGCGGTCAGCGAGGGGTCGCAGCCGTCGAAGCCCACCGTGCGCAGCCGCCCGCCGATCCGGTCGGCCTCGTACACGACGGGCTTGAGGCCCATCTTCATCAGCTCGTAGGCGGCGACGATCCCGGACAGCCCGCCGCCGATCACGGCGACCTCGGTGCCGTGCTCGGTGGCCGGTATCTGGCCGAGGCCCGCCGGGTGGGCGAGGAAGTCGTCGTAGGCGTACGGGAAGTCCGGGCCGAACATCGTGATCGGCGGCTGCTGCTCGTCTGCGTGCTCGACGGCGTTGGGCACGGTGGACGTCATGGGGTGCGGACTCCTTGCGGCAACGAGGAAGGGAGGACGGGGGCGGGGGCGGGGCAGGGGGCTCAGACCAGGGACCCGTAGAGGCCGGGCCGGCGGTCCCGCAGGTACGGGTTGGCCTCGCGGGAGGCGGCCACGAAGGCGGGGTCGGCGTCGGCGAACACGAGTTCCTCCCCGCGTCCGGCGCGGGCGCGGGCGACGCCGTCGGGGCCGGCCAGGGTGGAGAGTCCGACGAACTCGAACTCCCCTTCCCTGCCGACCCGGTTGACGTAGGCGACGTACATCTGGTTCTCGAAGGCGCGCACCGGGATCATCGACTCGGCGACGAACTGGAAGGGGTGCATCTGCGCCGTCGGCACCACCAGCAGGCCGGTGCCGGCCAGCGCGTGGGCGCGGACGTTCTCCGGGAACTCGACGTCGTAGCAGATCATGAGGCCGACGGTCAGGCCGCCCAGTCCGGCCTGGACGACGGGCTGGTCGCCGGGCGTGAAGTGGTCGCGCTCGAAGCAGCCGAAGAGGTGGGTCTTGCGGTAGTTCGCGAGGCGGACGCCGTCGGCGGAGATCAGCTGCGCGGCGTTGTACACCCTCTCGCCGTCGCGCTCGGGGTATCCGTAGGCGACCGCGAGACCGTGCCGCCCGGCGAGTCCGGCGACCGCGTCCGCGGAGTCGCCGTCGGCGGGCTCGGCGAGACGGGCGACGTCGTCGCCGATCGCGTACCCGGTCAGGAACAGCTCCGGCGCGACCAGCAGTCCGGCTCCCGCGGCGGCGGCGCGGCCGGCGGCCTCGTCGAGGACCTCGAGGTTCTCGGCGACGCGGCCGGGGCGGCCGGAGCTCTGGAGCAGGGCGATGCGCATGCGTGTTCCTCACCGGAGGCGGAAGGTGTGGGGGACGTCTAGACGGTACGGTCCGCTGACCAGGGCGGACAAGGAGGAGCCGTTGCGCGCTGGTGAGCTGTTCGTTGCGTGCGGGGGGCGCGGGGCGGCGATTCGTTGCGCGGCCCCGCGCCCGGGAACACCGCCGTGGGATCACGGCCGCGGAGCCACCGCCGTGGGATCACCGCCGCGAGACCGCCCCCACGGAATCACCATCGTGGAATCACCGCCGCGAGACCGCCGCCACGGAATCACCGGCGCGAGGCCGCCGTCGCACCGCCACCAGCAGCGCGGTCACCAGACAGGGCACCGCGAGCAGCGCGAAGGCGGTGCCGTGCGCGCTCGCCGAGGCGAGCGGGGCGTAGGTGAGGTACACCGCGATCGTGGCGAGTTCGGTGCCCAGGCCCGCTACGGAGGTGAGAGTGGCCCGGCCGGTGCCCTCGATGCGCCGCTGGAGGCGGGCGTCGGCCAGTACGGTCGCCAGCTGGAAGCCGCCGAAGGCCAGGGCCACCAGGGCCAGGCCGGCCGGTGTGCCGGCGCCCGCCCCGGCGGCGAGGGCGAGCGCGGAGGCCGCGAGCAGCGCGGCGAACCCCCTGCGGCCCAGACGCTCGGCGGGTCCGGCCAGCAGGCTTCCGGCGGTGACGCCGGCCCAGATCACCATCAGCAGGTGGGGGATCGCCGCGTCGGGGGCGCCGGTGTCCCGCGCCAGCAGCGGGGTGTACTCGTCGAGGGCGCCCCAGACGGCGGCGACGGCCGGGACGAGCAGGAGGGCGCCGCGCACGGAGCGGTCGCGGCGGGCCTCGGCGAGGCCGGCCCGCAGGGTCGCCGCCCAGCCCTCACCGCCGTCACCGTCACCGTCCCCTTCCCCTCCCCCGTCGCTGTCTGCGCCTGCGCCTGCGCCTGCGCCGGCGGGAGCGGGGGCGCGGTGTTCGGGGAAGCGGGTCGCCGTCGCGGCGCACAGCAGGCAGGCCAGCACGCTGGCCGCGCCGACCGCCGGGTAGCCGTACGCCGCGAACACCGGACCGGCCAGGGCCATCGCCGTCATCGCGGCGGCCTGTCCGGCCGCGTGGGCCCGGCCCATGAGGCGGGCGTACCGGTCCGCCGCGCCGAGCCGCTCCAGCTCCTCGTAGACCAGGGCCTCCAGGGCGCCCGAGCCGAGCGCCCCGCGCGCGCCCCACAGCACGAAGCCGGCGGCGAAGGCCCCGTACGACGGGAACAGCACCCACAGCGCGAAGCCGGCCGCACCCAGCAGCGGGCCCAGCCACAGCGGCAGCCGGCGCGAGACGGCGTCCGCCCAGGCACCGGAGGGGACCTCCAGCAGGACGCCGGTCGCCGACCAGATGACGAACAGCGAGGACGTCTGTCCGACGGACAGCCCGGTGTCGGCGAACAGCAGCGCGTACACCGGGTAGAGCAGGACGAACTCGTCCAGGAACGCGTAGCCGTACAGCGTGGTGGTGAGCCGCCGTACGCCCGGTGCGCCGACGGGCGCACGGACAGGTGAGTGAGTCATGGGGCCTTCCCGCAGGGACGTTTCGGACACCGGGGGTACGGCGTCCGAGGCGGCCCTCGGGAGGCACGGCTGCCGGATCAATGTCGCCAGGTCATGGGACCGAGGGTAGACCCGGGCCCGGGCGGCTCACCAGCACTTTGCGGAGCCGCCGGCCTCGGAACCGGCGGCTCCCGGGCAGGCGGCTCCCGGATCGGCGGCTTCCGGATCGGCGGCTCCCGGGCAGGCGGCTCTCCGGCAGGCGGCTCTCAGGTCGGCGAGCCGGAGGAGAAGCGGCGCAGCAGCGGGGAGAGCACCAGCACCGACTTCGTGCGCTCCACGAAGGGCTCCCCCGCGATCCGCTCCAGGACCCGCTCGAAGTGGCGCATGTCGGCGGCGAAGACCTGGGCGATCGCGTCCGCCTCCCCGGTGACGGTGGAGGCGGCCACGACTTCCTGGTAGCGCTCCAGGCCCCGCTGGATGGTCTCCGGCGAGGTGTTGCGCCGGCAGTGGATCTCGACGTACCCCTCGGTCTTCCAGCCCAGGGCCGCCGGATCGACGCGCACCGTGAACCCGGTGATGGCCCCGGTGGCGCGCAGCCGGTCCACGCGCCGTTTCACGGCGGGCGCGGAGAGCCCGACGAGCTGCCCGATGTCCGCGTAGGAGCGGCGGGCGTCCTCGGCGAGGGCGTGCACGATGCGTTCGTCGAGATCGTTCAGCACTGCGGGTCGTTCACTTCACTTCGGATGACGCGAGGCGGGAGCGGCGGTGGCCGTAGAGGAAGTAGAACACGAGCCCGACCGCCGTCCGGACACCGGAGACCACCCGGGTGACGGCGGAGAGACCGCGCATCGCCCGGAGGCGGAAGCGGAGCCCGTCGGCGGCGCGGAGGGAACAGGCGAAGAGAACAGGGGGAGGGAACGGGCGGAGGCAACGGGGAGAGGCGGAAGGACGCGGGCCCGGCGACGGCCGGACCCGCGGTGTCCGCACGGCGGCGCCCCGCGGGGCGCTCAGTTCCAGCTGGCGTGCAAGGGCTGGCCCTCCGCGTAGCCGGCCGCGCTCTGGAGGCCGACGACGGCCTTCTCGGCGAACTCCTCCAGGGAGGCGGCACCGGCGTAGGTGCAGGAGGAGCGGACGCCCGCGACGACCGAGTCGATCAGGTCCTCGACGCCCGGACGGCCCGGGTCGAGGAACATGCGCGAGGTGGAGATGCCCTCCTCGAACAGCGCCTTGCGGGCCCGGTCGTACGCCGACTCCTCGGAGGTGCGGTTGCGCACGGCGCGCGCGGAGGCCATGCCGAACGACTCCTTGTAGAGCCGTCCGCCGGCGTCCTGCTGGAGGTCGCCCGGGGACTCGTAGGTGCCCGCGAACCAGGAGCCGATCATCACGTTGGACGCGCCGGCCGCGAGGGCCATCGCCACGTCGCGCGGGTGGCGGACGCCGCCGTCGGCCCACACGTGCTTGCCGTACTTCCTCGCCTCGGCCGCGCACTCCAGGACCGCGGAGAACTGCGGCCGGCCCACGCCGGTCATCATGCGGGTGGTGCACATGGCGCCGGGTCCGACGCCGACCTTGATGATGTCGGCGCCCGCCTCGACCAGGTCCTTGACGCCCTCGGCGGAGACGATGTTGCCGGCGACGATCGGGACCTGCGGGTCGAGGTCGCGCACCAGCCGGATCGCGTTGATCATCGACTCCTGGTGGCCGTGGGCCGTGTCGATGACGAGGGTGTCGACGCCCGCGTCCAGCAGCAGCTTGGCCTTCTCGGCGAAGTCGCCGTTGATGCCGACGGCGGCGGCGATCCGCAGCCTGCCCCGCGCGTCGGTGGCGGGCGTGTACAGGGTGGCGCGCAGGGCGCCCTTGCGGGTGAGGATGCCGGCCAGCCTGCCGTCCGCGTCGACCGCGGGGGCGTAGCGCCGGTTGGCCGCGTCGAGGGTGTTGAAGGCCTCGCGGGGGTCGATGTCCGCGTCCAGGAGCAGCAGGTCCTTGGACATCACCTCGGCGAGCTGGGTGAAGCGGTCGACGCCGCTGAGGTCCGCGTCCGTGACGACGCCGACGGGGCGGGCGTCCCCGTCGACGACGACGCCCGCGTTGTGCGCGCGCTTGGGCAGCAGGGCCAGCGCGTCGGCGACGGTCTGGTGCGGGGCGAGCACGATCGGGGTGTCCAGCACGAGGTGGCGGCTCTTGACCCAGGAGATGACGTCGGTGACGACGTCGATCGGGATGTCCTGGGGGATCACGACGAGGCCGCCGCGCCGCGCCACGGTCTCGGCCATCCGGCGCCCGGCGACGGCGGTCATGTTGGCCACGACCAGCGGGATCGTGGTCCCCGTCCCGTCCGGGGAGCTGAGGTCCACGCCCAGACGCGACCCGACCGCGCTGCGGCTCGGGACCATGAAGACGTCGTCGTACGTGAGGTCGTACGCGGGCTGGATGTCGTTGAGGAAACGCACGTGCCGCACATCCCAGTCGATCAGAGGTGACCCCCGGACCGGCCGGCCAGGGGGAAGAGCACGTACTTCATTGTCCCATGGGAGCCGCGATGCCCGGCCCGGGAGAATCGTCCAGGCCGGTCGGGAGGGGGTTGGGAGGATCGTCCGAGGGACACCCCGGGGCCCGCCGGTCAAGCGCCCGGGGCGCCCCCGAGGGCGAGCGCCACGGACAGCTCCGGCGTCCGGTCCGCGGCCTGGGCGAACACCTCCTCGGCGATCGCCCACTCGCGCGCGTTCTCGCGCGCGTACGGCGGCCGGCCCCGTACGAGGACCAGCAGCCCCCGGCCGGCGCACCCGGCGGGCCGGACGCCGGGGTCGGCGAGGGAGTCGGCGAGCGCGTCCCCGTTGCGCCCGAACCGCTCCGGAGGTCCAGGGCACGGGCGGCGCGGTCCATCAGACCCGCCTTGTCCGTGATCCCGTCGAGGTCCGGCGTGACCACGTGCTGCGTCGTCTCGGTACCGTCCTGAACGGGTCGGGTGACCGGCGGTGCGGAGTAGTGATCGTCGGTGCCGCGAGGGGGGAGACGGGCGGGCGGGGAAGCACACGAGGGGACGCGCCGCGCCGGCGTGCGTCGACGCCGTCGCGGTGCGTCCCCTCGTGACCTGTCGTCGGGAACCGTCAGGCCCCGTCGGGGTCCGCCCGGTTCAGGGCGGGCCTGGGCGGCGGGCCCGCCGTCATCAGGTAGTCCGCGGCCGAGGTGTCGGTCACCAGGCTGGTGACGAGCCCCGAGCGCAGCACCGCGTCGATCGCGGCCGCCTTGCGCTGCCCGCCCGCGATCGCGACGACCTCGGGGATGCTGCGGAGCTGGTCCGCCTTGACGGTGATGCACCGCTCGCCGAGGTCCCGGCCGACCCGGCGCCCCTCGGAGTCGAAGAGGTGCGCGGACATCTCGGCGGCGACCCCGAGCGAGGCGTAGTGCGCCCGCTCCTCGTCGCTGAGCATGTCGTGCACCGTCGAGATGCCCGGCTCCCAGGAACCGATGGAGACGCAGGCGACCGTGACCTTGTCGAAGTACTCGAAGGCCCGGGCGATCCCGGTCTGGTGGCGCAGCGCGATCGCGGTGGCCGCGTCCGGCAGCAGCATCGGCGCGTAGATGGGGTGGGCGTCGCCGCCGGACACCTGGGCGGCGCGGCGGACGGCCTCGACCGAACCGCGCTCGGCGGTCCCGGCGTCGTACACGCCCGTCAGCTGCACCACCGTGCAGGGCGGCAGCCGGTCCAGCGCCGCCGCCATGTGGATGGTGGACCGGCCCCAGGCCAGGCCCAGGACGTCCCCCTCGTCGACCAGTTCGCCGAGCAGGTCGGCGGCCACCTCCCCGAGGTTCTCGGGGTCGGGCGACTCCTCGGCGTCGGCCGGGGACTCGACCACCACGGCGTGCCTGAGGCCGTACCTGGCGCGGAGCGCGTCGGAGCGCTCGGCGTCCAGTTCGGCCGGGACGCGGATCTCGATCCGTACGAGATCCCGTTCGAGAGCGGTCTCCAGGACCCGGGCCACCTTGAAGCGGCTGACGCCGAACTCCTCGGCGATCTGGATCTTGGATTTGCCCTCGAGGTAGAAGCGGCGGGCCATGGCCGCCGCCTGCACCAGCTCAGCGGGTCCCATCCGCATGGCTGACCGGCCCGCCGACATACCCGACACGGCGATCTCCTCACTGCTGTTCACACTCTGGATTCGCCGTTCATCCTTGCAGATGCGGCGCACTCGATCGGCCCTGATCGCGGCCGTTCACCTTCCCTTGGTCCCGCCGTCGCCCACCGGTCCGTCAGTGGGAGCACGCCCAGGACGCCCCGGCGGTCGCCCCCTCCGCCTGCGCGCGCAGTGCCCGTACCGCCTCGACCGGGTCCGACGCCCCGTAGACCGCGGAGCCGGCGACGAAGACGTCGGCGCCCGCCTCGGCGCACCGCTCGATGGTGGTGGCCGAGACCCCGCCGTCCACCTGGAGCCAGAGCTCGAGGCCGTGCTTGCTGATCAACTCGCGGGTGCGGCGAATCTTGGGCAGCATGATGTCGAGGAACGCCTGGCCCCCGAAGCCCGGCTCGACCGTCATGATCAGCAACATGTCGAGTTCGGGGAGCAGATCCTCGTACGGTTCGACGGGCGTCGCCGGCTTCAGCGCCATGGACGCGCGCGCACCCTTGGCGCGGATCTCGCGGGCGAGCCGGACCGGCGCGGCGGCCGCCTCGACGTGGAAGGTGACGGAACCGGCCCCCGCCTCGACGTACTGGGGCGCCCAGCGATCGGGGGCCTGGATCATCAGATGGCAGTCCAGCGGCGTGTCCGTCGCACGGGCCAGGGACTCCACGACCGGCACACCGAGCGTGAGGTTCGGGACGAAATGGTTGTCCATGACGTCGACGTGAAGCCAGTCGGCTCCCTCGACCGCCTTCGCCTCGTCCGCGAGGCGGGCGAAGTCGGCGGACAGGATGCTGGGGTTGATCTGCGCGGCCATGACCCAAGACTGCCATGTCCGGGCACGTTCGTTCGCCCCGGTCCGTATCCGGGACGTCCGCCGGGTGTTCCGCGGGGGCCGGACGTGCCGTTTTGGACTCCCCCCCGTTACCGGATCCGGGAACGGGGGCAGGTGTGAGGCGGCTCGACGTCTGGAAGAGGGGCGCCGTCCGGCTCGTCTGCGGACGGCGGTCCAAGTGGCTGGTCCTGGTCCTCTGGCTGGTCGTCCTGGTGATCGCGGCGCCCTTCGGCGCGAAGCTGAACGACGCGCAGGACAACGACGCCCAGTCCTGGCTGCCGGGCTCCGCCGAGTCCACCCGGGTCCTCAGCCTCTCCGAGGAGTTCCGGCCGGAGCAGATCCCCGCGGTCGTCGTCTACGCGCGCGCCGGCGGGCTGACCGGTCAGGACCTGCAGCGGATCGCCGAGGACGTCCGCGAGGTGAGCGTGCTGCGCGCGCACGGCATCCGCGGCGCGGAGGTCAAGGGTCCCGTCTTCGACCGGCCGACCGCGCCGCGGGCCGCCCAGATCTACGTGCCCGTCACCATGAACGCGCAGGGCTGGCAGCGCATCGCCCCCGCGGTCGACTCCATCCGCGACGACGTGGGCCGGGGCGGGGACGGGCTCACCGTGCACATCACGGGCCCCGGCGGCACGTCGGCCGACTTCTCCAAGGCCTTCGAGGGCATCGACACGACACTGCTGTTCTCCGCGATGGCCGTCGTGGTCGTGATGCTCCTGGTCACCTTCCGCAGCCCGGTCCTGCTGTTCGTGCCGCTGCTCGGGGTGGTGGCCGCGCTGTTCACGGCCCAGGCGCTGATCTACGTCCTCGCCACGCACGCCGGCCTGACGGTCAACGGCCAGAGCGCGGGCATCCTGACGGTGCTCGTCTTCGGCGCGGGCACCGACTACGCGCTGCTGCTGGTCGCCCGTTACCGGGAGGAACTGCGTCGCCACCACGACCGGCACGAGGCGATGGAGCTGGCCCTCAACCGGGCCGGTCCGGCGGTCGTCGCCTCCGGCGCCACGGTCGTGCTGAGCATGCTGGTGCTGCTGGTCGCCGAGATGAACTCGACCCGGGGCCTGGGCCCGGTCGCCGCCATCGGGGTCGCGGTCGCCCTGCTGGCGATGCTCACGCTCTTCCCGGCCCTGCTGCTCGTCTTCGGCCGCTGGATCTTCTGGCCGGCCGTTCCGCACGAGGGGTCCGCCGATCCCACCACGGGCGGCGTGTGGGCCCGTACCGGCCGCCGTATCGCCCGCCGCCCCCGCCTGGTGTGGGGCGTCACGGCCGCGGTGCTGGCGGCCCTGTCGCTCGGCCTGCTGCAGCTGCGCGCGGCGGGCATCGCCAACGCGGACGCCCTCACCGGCGAACCGGACTCGATCGCCGGGCAGAAGGTGTCGGCGCGCTACTTCCCGGCCGGCGCCGGCGATCCGCTGGTGATCGTGGCGAACACGGACCGGGCGGAGCGGGTGGGCCGCGCGGTCGCCGCGGACCCGGGGGTCGTCCCGGCGAGCGTCGGCGTACCGCCCGGGACCGCGCCCGAGCACGACGGGAAGGTGCTGCTGGAGGCGACGATGCGCGCCCCCGCCGACAGTTCCGGGGCGAAGGCGACCGTGGAGCGCGTGCGCGACGCGGTGCACGCCGTGCCCGGCGCCGACGCGCGGGTGGGCGGCGGCACCGCGGCCCTGCTGGACATGGACGAGGCCCAGACCCGCGACAACTACCTGGTCATCCCCCTCGTCCTGGTCGTGGTGCTGCTCGTGCTCGGTGTGCTGCTGCGCGCCCTGGTGGCGCCGCTGCTGCTGGTCGGGACGGTGGTGCTGTCCCTGGCCACCGCGCTCGGGCTGAGCGCCCTCGCCTTCCGGCACGTCTTCGACTACGCGGGCGAGGACGTGGCCTTCCCGCTGTTCGTGTTCGTGTTCCTGGTGGCGCTGGGCATCGACTACAACATCTTCCTGACGACACGCATCCGCGAGGAGGCGGTCCGGCAGGGCACCCGGCCCGGCGTGGTCACGGGTCTGGCCACGACCGGGGCGGTGATCACCTCGGCCGGCCTGGTCCTGGCCGGCACCTTCGCCGTGCTCGGCACGCTTCCCGTCCTGGGCTTCGCCGAGATCGGCTTCGCGGTCGCGCTGGGCGTCCTGCTGGACACCTTCGTCGTCCGGTCCGTCCTGGTCACCGCGCTCTTCCTGGACGTGGGCGAGAAGGTGTGGTGGCCGCACCCGCTGGCCCGCCGGGACGACGCGGCGGCGCGGGCGCCCCGGCCGGGAGCGCCGGTCAGCCGGTCCTCCGAATGAGCGCCAGGTACATCGCGTCGGTCCCGTGCACGTGCGGCCACAGCTGGACGTCGGGCCCGTCGCCGAGGTCGGGCACGCCCGGGAGCAGGGGCCGCGCGTCGAGGAGTTCGGCCTCCGGGAACTGCTTGAGCAGGTCGGCGACGACGGCCCGGGTCTCCGCGAGGTGCGGGGAGCAGGTGGCATACCCGACGACGCCCCCGACCCGTACGGATTCCAGCGCGGTCCGCAGCAGGCCGCGCTGGAGGGGGGCGAAGCCGTCCAGGTCCTCGGGCCGGCGCCGCCAGCGCGCCTCGGGCCGGCGCCGCAGGGCGCCGAGTCCGGTGCAGGGGACGTCCATCAGCACCCGGTCGAAGGAACCGGGCCGCCACGGCGGCCGCGTCCCGTCGGCGGCGAGGACCTGGTACGGCCCGGGGTTCCCGGCGAGCGCCTTGGCCACGAGCCCGGCCCGGTGCGGCTGCTTCTCCGAGGCGAGCAGCACGGCGCCGCGCTCGGCGGCGAGCGCCGCCAGCAGCGCGGCCTTGCCGCCGGGCCCGGCGCAGCCGTCGAGCCAGCGCGTGTCGGACCCCTCCAGCGGCGCGTGGGCGAGCGCGAGCGCCACCAGCTGGCTCCCCTCGTCCTGCACGCCCGCGCGCCCGGACCGCACGGCCTCGATCGCGCCGGGTTCGCCGCCCTCGGTGAGCCGCACGGCGTAGGGCGACCAGCGTCCGGGGACGGCGGCCTCCTCGCGCAGCAGCTCGTCCGTCGTGGCCCGTCCGGGCCGGGCGACCAGGGTCACCTCGGGCCGCTCGTTGTCGGCCGCCAGGAGTTCCTCGATGCCGGCCCGGCCGCCGCCGAGGGAGTCCCACAGCGCGGAGACGACCCAGCGCGGGTGGGAGTGGACGACGGCCAGGTGGTCCTCGGGGTCGTCGTCGTAGGGCGGCGCGACCTTCTCGATCCAGGTGTCGAGGTCGTGCCGGGCGACCTTGCGCAGGACCGCGTTGACGAACTTGGCCCGCCCGTCGCCGAGCACCACCCGCGCCAGCTCGACGGAGGCGGACACGGCGGCGTGCGTCGGGATCCGGGTCCCGAGCAGCTGGTGCACACCGAGGCCGAGCACGTCGAGCACGGGCGGGTCGACCTCCCGCAGCGGCCGGTCGACGCACGCGGCGACGATCGCGTCGTACGTCCCCTGCCGGCGCAGCGTGCCGTACACCAGCTCGGTGGCGAGGGCGGCGTCCCGTCCGTCGAAGTCCCCGCTCGCCCGCGCCTTGCGCAGCAGCGGCGGCAGCACGAGGTTGGCGTAGGCGTCCCGCTCGTCCACGGCCCGCAGCACCTCGAACGCGAGGAAGCGGACGGGGTCCTTCTTGGGCCGACGGTGGGGCTTGCCGGTGGTGCGGGGACGGGGGGGCTGCTCGCTCACGAAAAAGGTGCTCCGGATTGCAGGACGACGGTACGCCCAGCCTACGACGGGCGGGCCGGCCTCCGTCCCGCCCGCTCCTCCGCCCGCTCCCCGCGGCCGCCGCCCCGGCCGCGGCGTCGGCTACTCGCCCGCCCGCTCCCCGGCGGGCTCCCCGACCCGCTCGCCGTCCGTGATGCGCACCCCGCGGGCCCAGTCGGCCGCCCGCATCGGCTTCTTGCCCTGCGCCTGCACCCACAGCAGCTCGACGGCGTGCGATCCGGTGCCGACGTGCACGCTGTTCTTGCCGACGGCCAGGGCGCCCGGCGCGAGGTCGTCACGCTCCGGCGCGGTCCGCACCTGGACGAGCTTGAGCCGCTCCCCGCGGAACGTCGTCCAGGCGCCCGGCGCGGGAGTGCAGCCGCGCACGACCCGGTCGACGCGCAGCGCCGGAGCGGCCCAGTCGACCCGCGCGTCCTCGACGGTGATCTTCGGCGCGAGGGTGATGCCGTCCTGCGGCTGCGGTACGGCCTGGAGCGAACCGTCCTCGATCCCGTCCATGGTGGCGGCGAGCAGTCCGGCGCCGGCGAACGCCAGCCGGGTGAGCAGGTCGCCGCTGGTGTCGGTGGGCCGGACCTCCTCCGTCACCGTGCCGTAGACGGGCCCGGAGTCGAGCCCCTCCTCGATGAGGAAGGTGGAGGCGCCGGTGATCTCGTCCCCCGCCATGACGGCGTGCTGCACGGGCGCGGCCCCGCGCCAGGCGGGCAGCAGCGAGAAGTGCAGGTTGACCCAGCCGCGGGCCGGGATGTCGAGGGCCGCCTTGGGCAGCAGGGCGCCGTAGGCGACGACGGGACAGCAGTCCGGGGCGATCTCCGCGAGCCGCGCCAGGAACTCCGGCTCGCGCGGCCGGGCCGGCTTCAGCACCTCGATCCCGGCCTCCTCGGCCCGCTGTGCCACGGGGGAGGCGACCAGCCTGCGCCCCCGTCCCGCCTGCGCGTCGGGCCGCGTGACGACGGCGGCCACCTCGTGCCGCCCGGAGGCGAGCAGGGCGTCCAGAGCGGGAACGGCGACCTCGGGGGTACCGGCGAAGACGAGCTTCATGAGTGGGCACGGGCCTCTCGGAGGGAACGGACGACGGGCGACGCACCAGTTTATTGCGCCACCGGGAGAAGCCGCCGACGGCACGGAACGCCCGCGGCGGGCCGGCGCCCCTCGCCGGGGGCGTACGCATATGCCCATACGCCCCCACACCGTGACCAGCGGAGCGCATCCGCGTTGGTCAAGACAGAGTTGACCACACCGGACCGCGCCTCACCGCGGACCGCCCCTTATCTCTTCAACGCCGGTTCGAGAGGCTTGTTCATGGCCGACCACGCAACCCACGACGCCCAGGCCCGCGCCAGCCTGCAATTGCTGGTACGGGACATCGAGCGGGTCCGCCGGCAGGTGGACGCGCTGCGCACCCTGACGGCCCAGCTGGGCAACGTCTACCGTCCGCGCCGCTCCGGCCCGTCCACGGGCTTCGTCGTCTACGGGCGGGCCCCCGCCCCGACGGTCCGCCTCGCCCAGGAACTGCGGGACAGTGTCGAGACCCTGGTCACCGCCGCGGTGGACTTCGACCGTTCGCTCGGCTTCTCGTGGGACGCGGTGGGCTCCGCGCTCGGCGTGACCAAGCAGGCGGTCCACCGCCGCTACGGCGCCCGCCGTGCCGCCGCCCAGACGGCCGCGGAGGCCGACCGGACGACGGCCGAGACGGCGGCTCCCCGCACGGTCACCGTGGGCACCGGCATCTCCGCGGTCCCCACGGTGCCCGCGGCCCGCTCGATGCCGACCCAGCCGACGGCGGGCAGCTCGTCCCTGCGCGAGGACGTCAGGCCCACGGTCTTCCACGGCCCGCGGAACGGCTGACCCCTCCCCCGCCCCCTCGGCACCCCGAGGGGGCGGACGCATGTCGGGACCGGCACGGCGGAAGCCGGCCATCAACCGCAGATCGCGGATCGCCCACCGCCGCGGCCCACTCCCCGCCCCGGCCGCTCGTCACCCGATGTCCAGCGGATCCATCCGCACCCACACCGCCCCCGAGGCCCCCTCACCCCGCGAAGTCGCACCGCCCCGCGAGGCCGCACCGCCCCGCGCCATCCGCGCGGCCTGCGCCGCCTTGAGCGCGGCGGCCAGGGCGGCCCCCCTCCCCGGCGGCACCCGGACCAGTGCCCGCTCCCACTGCTCGCCGGGCGGCGGCGCCCCCGGCCGTCGGGGCCGCCCCGCGGGAGTGACCGGCAGCGGGACGGGTCCCAGCACCTCGGCCTCCGGGGGCAGCTCCACGGAGCCGAGGAAAGCGGCCACCGCCTCCCCCGTCCCGGTGACGGCCGCCATCCGCGACACCGGGGGGAAGCCCAGCTCGGCCCGTTCCGACAGTTCGCGCACGGCGTGTCCGACGGGGTCCCACCGCACCAGCGCCTGCACCGGACGCAGGGTCGGCTCGGCGACCACGACCACGGTCCCCCCGTCGCCCTGGGGCCGTACCAGGGAGGCGGCCGCGATCCAGCGGCGCAGCGCGTCCTCCCCGGCCCGCAGGTCGGGCCGCCCGACCATGGCCCAGCCGTCCAGCAGCAGGGCCGCCGCGTACCCGCCCTCGGCGACGGGCTCGGCACCCGGTGTGCTCACGACGAGCGCGGGCGTGCCGGGCACGGTGTCCAGCACCTGCTCCCGCCCGGAGGTGCGCACGGGTACGGCCGGGAACGCCCGGCCCAGTTCCTCGGCGGTCCGCCGCGCCCCCACGACCTGCGCGCGCAGCCGGAAGCCACCGCACTCCGGGCAGTGCCAGGCCCCTTCCTCGCGCCCGCACCAGCCGCACCACAGCGCCCCGCCGTCCCGCGCCTCCAGGGGCCCGGAACAGTGCCGGCACCGGGCGGGGGCCCGGCAGGCGGCGCACGCCATGCGCGGCACGTAGCCGCGCCGCGGCACCTGCACGAGCACGGGCCCGTGCCGCAGGCCCTCACGGACGGCCTGCCAGGCGAGGCTGGGCAGCCGGGCGGCCCGGGCGGCCTCGTCCCGGGCGAGATCCTGGTCCCCCACGGTCCGCACCAGCGGCGCGGCCCGGCGCACCTGCTCCCGGCCCGCGGCCAGGGGCCGCGCCCACCCGCTCCCGACGAGCTGCGCCCCCTCGACGGTGGAGCTCCACCCCCCCATCAGGAAGCCGCACCCGTCCTGCGCCGCGCGCAGCAGCAGCACATCGCGCGCGTGCGGCTGCGGGGCGTGCTGCTCGCTGTGGCTGTCGTCGCCGTCGTCCCACACGGCGACCAGTCCCAGGTCGCGCACCGGCGCGAACATGGCGGCCCGCGTCCCGACGACCGCCCGCACGCTCGCACGCCGCACCGCGAGCCACTCCCGGTACCGCTTCTCCGGCCCGGCGTCGGCGGTGAGCAGGGCGTGCCGCCCCTCCCCCAGCAGGGCCGTCAGGGCGCCGTCCACGCGCGCGGCGGCCCGCCCGTCCGGTACGACGACGAGGGCGCCGCGCCCCGAGGCCAGCGTCGCGGCGACGGCCCGCGCCAGCTCCTCGCTCCACTCGGGACCGGGCAGCGCGTTCCACACCGCCCTCGGGGATCCTCCCCTGGCCAGCGCGTCGAGGAACGCGGCCCCGTGCTCGTACCGCCCCCACGAGCCCGGCGGCGGCGCCTGCGGCGGGGCGAGGGGCGCGGGCGAGGGCCGCTGCTCGGCCCGGGCGCTGCGCGGCGGCACGGCCAGCTGGAGCACGTCCGCCAGACTCCCCGCATACCGGTCGGCGACGGAGCGCGCCAGCCCCAGCAGCTCCGGACTCAGCACGGGCTCGGGCGACACGACCTGGGCGAGAGCGGCCAGCGGCCCGGCGTAGTCCGACTCGGCGAGCCGCTCGACGAGGAACCCGTCGATCAGCCCGCCCCCCTCCCGGCGCCCCTCGCGCACCCGCCCGCGACCGGCCCCGAACCGCACCCGCACCCGCACGCCCGGCTGGGCGTCCGCGTCCAGCTCGGCCGGCACCGCGTAGTCGAAGTACCGGTCGAGGTGCAGGACGCCCTTGTCGACGAGGACCCGCGCGACCGGCAGCCTCTCGGCGAGCGCCGCCCCCCGCCAGGTCCGCGGCTTCGCCCGCGGCGCCTTGGCCTGCCGCACGCTCTCGCGGAGAAGCGCGAGCTGTTCCGGCGGCGCCCCGTCCCCGCCGCCACCGCCCTCCCGCTGCCCGTCGTCGCTGCTCACGCCTGCATTCATACCAAACGCCGCTGACAACGGCCGCCCCCCGAGCGCCCGCGCCCCCGCCCCCACGCGCCCGCGCCCCGGGCCCGCCGGCCGCGGGGCGGCGCCGCACAACGCCGAGGCCCGGCCTCCCTGGGGAAGCCGGGCCCGGTGCGTCGCGGTGGCGGTGGCCTCAGAGGCCCGCCGCCTCCTTCAGCGCGTCCACGCGGTCCGTGCGCTCCCACGTGAAGTCGGGCAGCTCGCGGCCGAAGTGGCCGTACGCGGCGGTCTGGGCGTAGATCGGGCGCAGCAGGTCGAGGTCGCGGATGATCGCGGCCGGGCGGAGGTCGAAGACCTCGTCGATGGCCTTCTCGATCTTCTCGGGGTCGATCTTGTGCGTGCCGAAGGTCTCGACGAAGAGACCGACCGGCTCGGCCTTGCCGATGGCGTACGCGACCTGGACCTCGCAGCGCGCGGCCAGGCCGGCGGCGACGACGTTCTTGGCGACCCAGCGCATCGCGTAGGCGGCGGAGCGGTCGACCTTGGACGGGTCCTTGCCGGAGAAGGCACCGCCGCCGTGACGGGCGAAGCCGCCGTAGGTGTCGATGATGATCTTGCGGCCGGTCAGGCCGGCGTCGCCCATGGGGCCGCCGATCTCGAAGCGGCCGGTGGGGTTGACCAGCAGGCGGTAGTTCTCGGTGTCGATCTTGATGCCCTCGTCCAGCAGGGCCTTCAGCTCCGGCTCCACGACGAACTCGCGGATGTCGGGGGCGAGCAGCGACTCCAGGTCGATGTCGGAGGCGTGCTGCGAGGAGACGACGACGGTGTCCAGACGGACCGCCTTGTCGCCGTCGTACTCGATGGTGACCTGGGTCTTGCCGTCGGGGCGCAGGTAGGGGATGGTGCCGTTCTTGCGGACGTCCGAGAGGCGCTTCGACAGGCGGTGGGCCAGGAAGATCGGGAGCGGCATCAGCGTCGGCGTCTCGTCGGAGGCGTAGCCGAACATCAGGCCCTGGTCGCCCGCGCCCTGCCGGTCCAGCTCGTCGTCGTCGCCCTCGACCCGCGTCTCGTACGCCGTGTCGACACCCTGGGCGATGTCGGGGGACTGCGCGCCGATGGACACCGAGACGCCGCAGGAGGCGCCGTCGAAGCCCTTCTTCGAGGAGTCGTAGCCGATCTCCAGGATCTTGTCCCGGACCAGCTGCGGGATCGGCGCGTACGCCTTGGTGGTGACCTCACCGGCCACGTGCACCAGGCCGGTCGTGATCAGGGTCTCTACGGCGACCCGGGACGCCGGGTCCTCGCGCAGGAGCGCGTCGAGAATGGTGTCGCTGATCTGGTCAGCGATCTTGTCGGGGTGACCCTCGGTCACGGACTCCGAGGTGAACAGGCGACGGGACACAACGCTCCCTGGGGTTGCAGCGGCTGCTGGCTGATCATGGGCGGACGCGACGGGAGCTGCGCCCGGCGTCGTCCGACAACAGTTTATCGGTCGCGCTTCACCACCGGCCCACCTGTCTCGCCTCTCGGGAGCCCTGTGACCTGCGGCACAGGCATTCTGCCGAATGCCGACCGCTGTTGGCCAGAGGTGCCACGCCGAACGGGCGAGGGCCGGGGGACCGTGCGCATCAAACAATCACCCCAGCCGCCGCGTCACCAGGTCCCACACGATTTCGGCCAGCGCTTCCTTGGGGCCGTGCGGGACGGGGGTCTCGCTGCCGTCGGCGCCCAGGACGACCGCCTCGTTCTCCTCCGAGCCGAAGGTCCTGCGCTCCCCCACCTCGTTGACGACCAGCAGATCGCACCCCTTGCGGCGCAGTTTCGTCCGGCCGTTGGCCAGCACGTCGTCGGTCTCGGCGGCGAAGCCGACGACCACCTGGCCGGGACGGGCGCGCTCGGCGGAGATCTCCGCGAGGATGTCCGGATTCCGCAGCAGGACGATGGGGTCCGGTTCTTGCCCGTCCTTCTTCTTGATCTTGCCGGACGCGTAGGCGGCGGGCCGGAAATCGGCGACCGCGGCCGCCATGACCACCGCGTCGGCGTCGGCCGCCGCCTTCAGCACCGCCTCGCGCAGCTGTACGGCGGTGCCGACCCGGACGACGTCGACGCCGGCGGGGTCGGGCAGCTCGGTGTTGGCCGCGACGAGCGTGACGCGGGCGCCGCGGGCGGCGGCCGTACGGGCGAGGGCGTAACCCTGTTTGCCGGAGGAGCGGTTGCCGAGGAAGCGGACGGGGTCGAGGGGTTCGCGGGTGCCGCCCGCGCTGACGACGACGTGCCGCCCGGCCAGGTCGGGCTCCCGCGACCCGCGGGCCAGGACGCGTCGGCAGACCTCGAAGATCTCGGCGGGGTCGGGCAGCCGGCCCTTGCCGGTGTCGGCGCCGGTGAGCCGGCCGACGGCCGGTTCGACGACGACGGCACCGCGGCGGCGCAGCGTCGCCACGTTCTCCTGGGTGGCCGGGTGCTCCCACATCTCGGTGTGCATCGCCGGGGCGAGGACGACCGGGCACCGGGCGGTGAGCAGGGTGTTGGTGAGCAGGTCGTCGGCCAGTCCGTGGGCGGCCTTGGCGAGCATGTCGGCCGTGGCGGGGGCGACGACCACGAGGTCGGCGTGCTGGCCGATGCGGACGTGCGGGACCTCGTGGACGTCGTCCCAGACCTCGGTGGAGACCGGGTGGCCGGAGAGGGCGGACCAGGTGGCCGCGCCGACGAAGTGCAGGGCGGAGGCGGTGGGGACGACGCGCACGTCGTGCCCCGACTCGGTGAGCCTGCGCAGCAGCTCGCAGGCCTTGTAGGCGGCGATGCCACCGCTGACCCCGAGCACGACCTTGGGTTTGTCCACCGTCTCTCCCCGGACCTCGGAAACCGTGCGCCGCGACTCCCGGCGCGTGAGTCCATCACACACCACAGGCCCGGCGGTCGCGCCGCCGGGCCTGTGGAAAAACCTACTGCGAGCTGAAAATACTACTGAACCGGACCCTCGATGGCCTCGGACGTCAGCAGGCCCGCGTTGATCTCGCGGAGCGCGATCGAGAGCGGCTTCTCGTGGACGTGGGTGTCGACGAGCGGACCGACGTACTCGAGGAGGCCCTCGCCGAGCTGCGAGTAGTACGCGTTGATCTGGCGGGCCCGCTTGGCCGCGTAGATCACGAGGCTGTACTTCGAGTCGGTGGCCTCGAGGAGCTCGTCGATCGGCGGGTTGATGATGCCCTCGGGAGCGGAGATGGAAGAGGACACGCTCTACCTTCCGATAGGTGGGAAAAAAGGAGGCATGATCACACAGTCGTGATCACACAACACCCATCAAGGCTAGCAGCTCACGCGCCACGTCCTCGACGGAGGTGTTGACCAGGGTCTCGTCGAACTCCGGCTCGGCCGCGAGTTCGACCTTGGCCGCGTCCAGGCGGCGGGCGACGACCTCGGGCGACTCGGTGCCGCGGCCGGTGAGCCTGCGCACCAGCTCCTCCCAGGAGGGCGGAGCCAGGAACACCAGCTGGGCCTCGGCCATGGAGCCGCGGACCTGGCGCGCGCCCTGGAGGTCGATCTCGAGGAGGACGGGCTCGCCCGCCTCCAGCCGCTCCAGCACGGCCGCCCGCGGCGTGCCGTAGCGGTTGCCGGCGAACTCGGCCCACTCCAGCAGCTCGCCGTTGGCGATCAGCTTGTCCATCTCGTCGTCGGTGACGAAGAAGTAGTGGACACCGTGCTTCTCGCCGGGCCGGGGCCTGCGGGTCGTCGCCGAGACCGAGAGCCAGACCTCGGGGTGTTCTTTGCGCATATGAGCGACGACCGTGCTCTTGCCGACCCCGGAGGGGCCGGAGAGCACGGTCAGCCGCGGACGTGCGTCCGGGGGTGCGGGGGTCGTCCCCCGGGGTGTTACAGCCATGCGGCGATTATTCCAGTTGTCTCGCCGTGCCCGGGACGCTGCGCCCGGAGCACGTCGGACTCACTTGGCCGTGTCGCCGAACTCACGCTCCAGGGAGGCGATCTGGTTGGAGCCGAGACCGCGCACCCGGCGGCTCTCGGAGATGCCGAGCCGCTCCATGATCTGCTTGGCGCGGACCTTACCCACGCCCGGCAGGGACTCCAGGAGCGCGGAGACCTTCATCTTGCCGACGACGTCGTTCTCCTGGCCCTGCTTGATGACCTCGTGAAGGGAGGCGCCGGAGTGCTTGAGTCGATTCTTGACCTCGGCCCGCTCCCGGCGAGCCGCGGCGGCCTTTTCGAGCGCGGCTGCGCGCTGTTCGGGGGTAAGGGGCGGAAGAGCCACGCCTACGTCACCTCGGATGTCGAACTGTCGGATACGGACCGGTGAGGAACCTGGTCGTTCCTCACCTGGAGAGCCGCGGGCAACACGCTCGCCCGTCGACCCTCCGCTCGGAGACTAGCGGCCAACGCCGCCTGAGTCAGCGAGAACAGCGGAAAAGTCCTGGTCAGCCTCTACGGGGAGGGACATTTAAGACAAATTGCCCTGGATTTGAGGATGTATTCGGGCTCACGCGGGCCCGCGGCCGTCCGGCGGGGGTCCCGGCCGGACGGCCGCGGGCGGTCAGGCGGCCTCGACCGCGGCCCTGACCTGTTGCGCGAACCGCTCCGCCGCGTCACGCAGCGCGACCACGTCGGGGCCGTGGCGCAGCACGGCGCGGCTGACGTTCGGCACGACGTTGCGCACCGCGGCCCCGAAGACGTGCGGCAGGTCCGCCGGAGTGGCCCCCTGGGCGCCGATGCCGGGCGCGAGGATCGGGCCGTTGATGTCGAGGTCGTACGTCGACAGGTCACCGAGCGTCGCGCCGACGACCGCCCCGAAGGAGCCCAGCGGCTCCTCCCCGGCGTTCTCGGCCGCCAGGTGCGCCAGCATGGTCGCGCCGACGGTACGGCCGTCCGCGCGCACCGCGTGCTGGACCTCGCCGCCCTCCGGGTTGGAGGTGAGCGCCAGCACGAAGAGTCCGGCGCCGCTCTCGCGCGCGAGGGCCACGGCCGGCGAGAGCGACCCGTAGCCGAGGTACGGCGACACGGTCAGGGCGTCCGAGAAGAGCGGGGCGTCCTTGCGCAGGAAGGACTCCGCGTAGGCCGCCATGGTCGAACCGATGTCGCCGCGCTTGGCGTCCATCACGACCAGGGCGCCGGCCGCCCGCGCCTCCTCGACCGACCGCTCCAGGACGGCGACCCCGCGCGAGCCGAACCGTTCGAAGAAGGCGCTCTGCGGCTTCAGGACGGCGACGCGGTCGGCCGTGGCCTCGACGACCGTCCGGCTGAACCGCTCCAGGCCCGCGACGGTGTCGTCCAGGCCCCACTCGGCGAGCAGCGAGGCGTGCGGGTCGATGCCGACGCACAGCGGGCCGCGCTCGTCCATGGCGCGGCGCAGGCGGGCGCCGAAGGGTTCCAGGGTCATGCCGTCTTCCTCACGTCGGCGCCGACGGCGTCGGCGAGGGTGGCGTACGGGCTGGTGCGCAGGCGTGCGGCGAGTCCCTTGTGGATCGCGCGGGCCCAGAAGGGCCCCTCGTAGACGAAGGCGCTGTAGCCCTGGACGAGGGTGGCGCCCGCCAGGATGCGCTCCCAGGCGTCCTCTGCGGTCTCCACGCCGCCGACGCCCACGAGGGTGACGCGGTCCCCCACGCGCGCGTAGAGGCGCCGCAGCACCTCCAGGGAGCGCGCCTTGAGCGGCGCCCCCGACAGACCACCGGTCTCCTGCACCACGGCGGGCGGGGAGGTCAGGCCGAGGCCCTCGCGCGCGATGGTGGTGTTCGTGGCGATGATCCCGTCCAGGCCCAGTTCCACGGCGAGGTCGGCGACGGCGTCCACGTCCTCGTCGGCGAGGTCGGGGGCGATCTTCACCAGCAGCGGCACCCGGCGGTGGGCGACCGTGCGGTCGGCGGCCTCCCGCACGGCGCCCAGCAGCGGCCGCAGCGCCTCGGTGGCCTGGAGGTCGCGCAGCCCCGGGGTGTTCGGGGAGGAGACGTTGACGACCAGGTAGTCGGCGTACGGGGCGAGCCGCTCGGCCGACTTCACGTAGTCGGCGACCGCCTCCTCCTCGGGGACGACCTTGGTCTTGCCGATGTTGACGCCGACGACGGTCCTGAAGACCGGCTCGCGGGAGGCCAGGCGCGCGGCGACGGCCAGCGAGCCGTCGTTGTTGAAGCCCATGCGGTTGATCAGCGCCCGGTCGGCGACCAGGCGGAACAGCCGCTTCCTGGGGTTGCCGGGCTGCGCCTCCCCGGTGACCGTACCGATCTCGACGTGGTCGAAGCCCAGCATCGCCATGCCGTCGATCGCGATCGCGTTCTTGTCGAAGCCGGCCGCGAGTCCGAAGGGGCCGTGCATGCGCAGCCCGAAGGCCTCCGTGCGCAGCTCCTTGTGGCGGGGCGCGAGCGCCGCGGCCACGAAGGTGCGCAGCACGGGGACGCGCACGGCGAGGCGGATCCAGCGGAAGGCCAGGTAGTGGGCCTGCTCGGGGTCCATCCGGGTGAAGACGAGCTTGAAGAAGATCTTGTACATGGTTCCCTCATGAAGAGGGGGACACCGTTTCCGGTGTCCCCCTCAGGGCTGCTAGTCGCGGGCCGCGGTCAGTTGTTCGGCGTGTTCCTGGAGCGAGCGGACGCCCACGTCCCCGTGGTTGAGGGCGTCGATGCCCTGGACGGCGGCGGCGAGCGCCTGAACCGTCGTCAGGCAGGGCACCGAGCGCGCCACCGCCGCCGTACGGATGTCGTAGCCGTCGAGACGGCCGCCGGTGCCGTACGGGGTGTTGACGATGAGGTCGACCTGGCCGTCGTGGATGAGCTGGACGATGGTCTTCTCGCCGTTCGGGCCCACGCCCTCGGACTGCTTGCGCACGACCGTGGCGTTGAGGCCGTTGCGCCTGAGGACCTCGGCGGTGCCGGAGGTGGCGAGCAGCTCGAAGCCGTGGGCGACCAGCTCACGCGCCGGGAAGATCATCGACCGCTTGTCGCGGTTGGCGACCGAGATGAACGCGCGGCCCTTGGTGGGCAGCGGGCCGTAGGCGCCCGCCTGCGACTTGGCGTACGCCGTGCCGAAGACGGAGTCGATGCCCATGACCTCGCCGGTGGAGCGCATCTCCGGGCCCAGGATGGTGTCGACGCCGCGGCCGGAGGTGTCGCGGAAGCGGGTCCACGGCATCACCGCCTCCTTGACGGAGATCGGCGCGTCCAGCGGCAGCTCGCCGCCGTCGCCGGTCGCCGGGAGCAGCCCCTCGGCGCGCAGTTCGGCGATGGTCGCGCCCAGGGAGATCCGGGCGGCGGCCTTGGCCAGCGGCACCGCGGTCGCCTTCGAGGTGAAGGGGACGGTGCGGGACGCGCGCGGGTTGGCCTCCAGGACGTAGAGGATGTCCCCGGCCATCGCGAACTGGATGTTGATCAGGCCGCGGACGCCCACCCCGCGCGCGATGGCCTCCGTGGAGGCCCGCAGGCGCTTGATGTCGAAGCCGCCGAGGGTGATCGGGGGCAGGGCGCACGCCGAGTCGCCGGAGTGGATGCCGGCCTCCTCGATGTGCTCCATGACGCCGCCGAGGTACAGCTCCTCGCCGTCGTAGAGCGCGTCGACGTCGATCTCGATGGCGTCGTCGAGGAAGCGGTCGACGAGGACCGGCCGGGTGGGGCTGATCTCGGTCGACTCCGCGATGTAGGAGGACAGCCGGGTCTCGTCGTAGACGATCTCCATGCCGCGGCCGCCGAGGACGTACGAGGGGCGGACGAGGACCGGGTAGCCGATCTCGTCGGCGATGGCCTTGGCGCCGGCGAAGGTGGTGGCGGTGCCGTGCTTCGGGGCCGGCAGGCCGGCCTCGGCGAGGACGCGTCCGAAGGCGCCCCGGTCCTCGGCCGCGTGGATCGCCTCGGGAGGGGTGCCGACGATCGGCACGCCGTTGTCCTTGAGCGCCTGCGCCAGACCCAGCGGGGTCTGGCCGCCGAGCTGGACGACGACCCCGGCGATCGGGCCGGCCTGCGCCTCCGCGTGGACGACCTCCAGCACGTCCTCGAGCGTCAGCGGCTCGAAGTACAGGCGGTCGGAGGTGTCGTAGTCGGTGGAGACGGTCTCCGGGTTGCAGTTGACCATGACGGTCTCGTACCCGGCGTCGGACAGCGCGAAGGAGGCGTGCACGCAGGAGTAGTCGAACTCGATGCCCTGGCCGATGCGGTTCGGGCCGGAGCCCAGGATGATGACGGCCGGCTTCTCGCGGGTCGCGACCTCGCTCTCCTCGTCGTAGGAGGAGTAGAAGTACGGCGTCTTCGCCGCGAACTCGGCGGCGCAGGTGTCGACCGTCTTGTAGACGGGGCGGACGCCCAGCGCGTGCCGGACCTCGCGGACGACGTCCTCGCGCAGGCCGCGGATCTCGGCGATCTGCTGGTCGGAGAAGCCGTGCCGCTTGGCCTCGGCGAGCAGGTCGCCGTCGAGGCGTTCGGCGGCGGCCAGCTCGTCCGCGACCTCCTTGATCAGGAACAGCTGGTCGACGAACCAGGGGTCGATCTTCGTGAAGGCGAAGACCTCCTCCGGGGTGGCGCCCGCGCGGATGGCCTGCATGACGGTGTTGATCCGGCCGTCGGTGGGACGGACGGCCTCCGTCAAAAGCTGCTGCTTGTCGCCGGGGTCGCCGACGAACGTGAACTGGCTGCCCTTCTTCTCCAGCGAGCGCAGCGCCTTCTGGAAGGCCTCGGTGAAGTTGCGGCCGATGGCCATGGCCTCGCCGACGGACTTCATGGTGGTCGTCAGCGTCGAGTCCGCGCTCGGGAACTTCTCGAAGGCGAAGCGGGGGGCCTTGACGACCACGTAGTCGAGCGTGGGCTCGAAGGAGGCCGGGGTCTCCCGGGTGATGTCGTTCGGGATCTCGTCGAGGGTGTAGCCGACGGCGAGCTTGGCCGCGATCTTGGCGATCGGGAAGCCGGTCGCCTTGGAGGCCAGCGCCGAGGAGCGGGACACGCGCGGGTTCATCTCGATGACGATGACCCGGCCGTCCTCGGGGTTCACCGCGAACTGGATGTTGCAGCCGCCGGTGTCCACGCCGACCTCGCGGATCACGGCGATGCCGACGTCGCGCAGGATCTGGTACTCGCGGTCGGTCAGCGTCATGGCGGGCGCGACGGTGATCGAGTCGCCGGTGTGCACGCCCATGGGGTCGAAGTTCTCGATGGAGCAGACGACCACGACGTTGTCGTGCTTGTCGCGCATCAGCTCCAGCTCGTACTCCTTCCAGCCGAGGATGGACTCCTCCAGGAGCACCTCGGTGGTCGGCGAGAGCGTGAGGCCCTGGCCGGCGATGCGGCGCAGCTCCTCCTCGTCGTGGGCGAAGCCGGAGCCGGCGCCGCCCATGGTGAAGGAGGGGCGGACGACGACGGGGTAGCCGCCCAGTTCGTCGACGCCGGCGAGGACCTCGTCCATCGTGTGGCAGATGACGGAGCGGGCGGACTCGCCGTGGCCGATCTTGCGGCGGACCTCCTCCACGACGTCCTTGAACTGGTCGCGGTCCTCGCCCTTGTGGATGGCCGCCACGTTGGCGCCGATCAGCTCGACGCCGTACTCGTCCAGGACGCCGTTCTCGGAGAGCGCGATGGCGGTGTTGAGGGCCGTCTGGCCGCCCAGGGTGGGCAGCAGGGCGTCGGGCCGCTCCTTGGCGATGATCTTCTCGACGAACTCCGGGGTGATCGGCTCGACGTAGGTGGCGTCGGCGATCTCCGGGTCGGTCATGATCGTCGCCGGGTTGGAGTTGACGAGGATCACGCGCAGGCCCTCGGCGCGCAGGACGCGGCACGCCTGGGTGCCGGAGTAGTCGAACTCGGCTGCCTGTCCGATGACGATCGGGCCGGAGCCGATGACCAGGACGGACTGGATATCGGTGCGCTTAGGCACGCTGGCCCTCCATCAGGACGGTGTTCATCAACGACGTGAAGCGGTCGAACAGGTAGGCGGCGTCGTGCGGTCCGGCTGCCGCTTCGGGGTGGTACTGGACGGAGAAGGCCGGCTGGTCGAGCAGCCGGAGCCCCTCCACGACGTTGTCGTTCAGGCAGACGTGCGAGACCTCGACGCGCCCGAACCTGGTCTCGCTGACCTTGTCGAGCGGCGCGTCCACGGCGAATCCGTGGTTGTGCGCGGTGACCTCGACCTTGCCGGTCGTACGGTCCTGGACCGGCTGGTTGATGCCGCGGTGGCCGTACTTCAGCTTGTAGGTGCCGAAGCCGAGGGCGCGGCCGAGGATCTGGTTGCCGAAGCAGATGCCGAACAGGGGCGTGCGGCGCCGGAGCACCTCGGTCATCAGTTCCACGGGGCCGTCGGCGGTGGCCGGGTCGCCCGGGCCGTTGGAGAAGAACACGCCGTCGGGGTCGACGGCGTACACCTCGTCGGCCGTGGCCGTCGCGGGCAGCACGTGCACCTCGATGCCGCGCTCGGCCATGCGGTGCGGGGTCATGCCCTTGATGCCGAGGTCGATCGCGGCGACGGTGAACCGCTTCTCGCCGACCGCGGGGACGACGTACGCCTCCTTGGTGGCGACCTCCTCGTAGAGGCTCGCGCCCTTCATGTGCGGCTGGGCCTGCACGCGTGCGAGGAGCTCGTCGTCCGGGCCGATCGCGTCGCCGGAGAAGACGCCGGCGCGCATGGAGCCGCGCTCGCGCAGGTGGCGGGTGAGGGCGCGGGTGTCGATGCCGGAGATGCCGACGACGCCCTGCGCGACCAGCTCGTCGTCCAGGGAGCGCCGGGAGCGCCAGTTGGACGGCACGCGCGCGGGGTCGCGGACGACGTAGCCGGAGACCCAGATGCGGCCCGACTCGTCGTCCTCGTCGTTCCATCCGGTGTTGCCGATCTGCGGCGCGGTCGCCACGACGATCTGGCGGTCGTAGGACGGGTCGGTCAGGGTCTCCTGGTAGCCGGTCATGCCGGTGGAGAACACCGCTTCGCCGAAGGTCTCCCCCACGGCACCGTAGGCACGGCCGCGGAAGGTGCGGCCGTCCTCCAGGACGAGTACGGCGGGAGCCGCCTTGTGCCTCTGCGAGGCGATCCCCTGGCTGGAGGTCGTCATCGTGCGCCTTCCGTTTCCCTCTTGTCGATCATGGAGTTGATGGCCTCGACCCACGCGGTGTGCTCGGCCGCGTGGTCCGAGCGGAAACCGGAGTCGATCAGTGTGCCGCCGTGTTCCCAGGTCACCAGGAGCAGTCCGCCCTCGGTGAGGACCTTGCCGGCGATGCCCTTGCCGAGCACCGCCTCGCGCAGCGCGCCGGCCGGGATGAAGAAGTCGTCCGCTCCGGGGCGTACGACGTCCAGTCCCGCGTCCGTCAGGGTGAGCTCGGCCCGGCTGCGGGTGCCCAGTCCGTGCGCCACGATGCGGTCGAGCCACTGTCCGGCGGTGGTGGAGCCGTGGTAGCGGCCGCTCATCGACAGCACGGCCGGTTTCGCCTCGTCGGGCGCGGTGGGCAGCTCCGGCAGGTCGCCCTGGAGCGTGCCGCGCCACTTCCAGCCCTCGCGCATCAGCCAGTAGACGAGCGCGACGAAGAGGCCGAGGCCGACCACCCAGCCGATCCGGGCGGCCCAGTCGGTCACTTGGGCCGATTCCTTCTCGGCCGCGAGCAGTAGTGCTGCAGATGTCACGTGAGCTTCCCGTCGACGAGCGTGGCCTTGCCCCGGAGCCAGGTGTGCGTCACACGGCCCGGCAGCTCACGCCCCTCGTACGGGGTGTTCCGGCTGCGCGAGGCGAAGCCCGCGGGGTCCACCTGACCACGGTATGCCGTGTCGACGAGCGTGAGGTTGGCGGGCTCACCAGCCGAGACGGGACGGCCGTGTCCCCGGGCCCGCCCGATGCGGGCCGGCGTGAAGGACATGCGGTCCGCGACGCCGGCCCAGTCCAGCAGGCCCGTCTCCACCATCGTCTCCTGGACCACCGACAGCGCGGTCTCCAGGCCGACCATGCCCATGGCGGCCGCGGCCCACTCGCAGTCCTTGTCCTCGTGCGGGTGCGGGGCGTGGTCGGTGGCGACGATGTCGATGGTGCCGTCGGCGAGCGCCTCGCGCAGGGCGTGCACGTCACGCTCGGTGCGCAGCGGCGGGTTCACCTTGTAGACCGGGTTGTAGGAGCGCACCAGCTCGTCGGTGAGGAGGAGGTGGTGCGGGGTGACCTCGGCGGTGACGTCGATGCCGCGGGACTTGGCCCAGCGGACGATCTCGACGGAGCCGGCGGTGGACAGGTGGCAGATGTGGACGCGGGAGCCGACGTGCTCGGCGAGCAGCACGTCCCGCGCGATGACCGACTCCTCGGCGACGGCCGGCCAGCCCCCGAGCCCCAGCTCGGCGGAGACGACGCCCTCGTTCATCTGGGCGCCCTCGGTCAGCCGCGGCTCCTGCGCGTGCTGGGCGACGACGCCGCCGAAGGCCTTCACGTACTCCAGCGCGCGGCGCATGATCACGGCGTCGTCGACGCACTTGCCGTCGTCGGAGAAGACGGTGACGCCGGCGGCGGACTCGTGCATCGCGCCCAGCTCGGCGAGCTTCCTGCCCTCCAGGCCGACGGTGACGGCGCCGATGGGCTGCACGTCGCAGTAGCCGTGCTCCCGGCCCAGTCGCCAGACCTGCTCGACGACGCCGGCGGTGTCCGCGACGGGGAAGGTGTTGGCCATGGCGAAGACGGCCGTGAAACCGCCGCTCGCGGCGGCGCGGGTGCCGGTCAGGACGGTCTCGGAGTCCTCGCGGCCCGGCTCGCGCAGGTGGGTGTGCAGGTCGACGAGGCCCGGCAGCAGCACCTTGCCGTCGGCCTCGACGACCTCGGCGCCCTCGGCGGACAGCCCGCTGCCGACGGCCTCGACGGCCTCGCCGTCGATCAGGACGTCCTGCGGCTCGCCGCCGAGGACCCGCGCACCACGGATAAGGATCTTGCTCATGGTTCTTACTTCTCCTCGGTGGTACGGGTGTGGCTGACGGCGGGTTCGTTCCCGCCCAGGAGCAGGTAGAGCACGGCCATCCGGATGGACACCCCGTTGGCGACCTGTTCGACGACGGTGCAGCGGTCGGAGTCGGCGACCTCGGCGGTGATCTCCATGCCGCGGACCATCGGGCCGGGGTGCATCACGATGGCGTGCCCGGGCATCCGCGCCATCCGGTCGCCGTCGAGGCCGTAGCGCCGCGAGTACTCGCGCTCGGTCGGGAAGAACGCGGCGTTCATCCGCTCGCGCTGGACGCGCAGCATCATCACGGCGTCGGACTTGGGCAGCGTGCTGTCGAGGTCGTACGACACCTCGCAGGGCCAGGTCTCGACGCCGACCGGCACCAGGGTGGGCGGGGCGACGAGGGTGACCTCGGCGCCGAGGGTGTGCAGCAGGTCGACGTTGGAGCGGGCGACCCGGCTGTGCAGGACGTCCCCGACGATGGTGATGCGCCTGCCGGACAGGTCCCGGCCGAGTCCGGCGTCGCGGCCGACGAGCCTGCGGCGCATGGTGAAGGCGTCCAGCAGCGCCTGGGTGGGGTGCTGGTGGGTCCCGTCGCCGGCGTTGACGACGACGGCGTCGATCCATCCGGAGGTCGCGAGGCGGTACGGGGCTCCGGAGGCGCCGTGCCGGATGACGACGGCGTCGACGCCCATGGCCTCCAGGGTCTGGGCGGTGTCCTTGAGCGACTCGCCCTTGGAGACGCTGGAGCCCTTGGCGGAGAAGTTGATGACGTCCGCGGACAGGCGCTTCTCGGCGGCCTCGAAGGAGATCCGGGTCCGGGTGGAGTCCTCGAAGAAGAGGTTGACGATCGTGCGGCCGCGCAGGGTCGGCAGCTTCTTGATGGGCCGGTCCGCCACCCGGGCCATCTCCTCGGCGGTGTCGAGGACATGGACGGCGTCGTCGCGGGTGAGGTCGGCGGCCGAGATGAGATGACGCTGCATCTGTCAGGCTCCGTAAGGCATGGGGAGTTTTCGGGCATGCGGGCGCGTGGAGGCACGCACTCGGGGGCGTACGCCGGAGTGCTAGTGCTGTGCGCCCGGGGCGGTCCGCTTGACGCCGAGCAGCACGGTGTCGCGACCGTCCTCCTCGGCCAGCTGGACCTTGACCGTCTCCCGCAGCGACGTGGGGAGGTTCTTGCCGACGTAGTCGGCGCGGATGGGCAGTTCGCGGTGACCGCGGTCGACGAGGACCGCGAGCTGCACCGCGCGGGGGCGCCCGATGTCGTTCAGGGCGTCGAGGGCGGCGCGGATGGTACGGCCGGAGAAGAGCACGTCGTCGACGAGGACGACCAGCTTGCCGTCGATCCCGTCGCCGGGGATCTCCGTGCGGGCGAGCGCCCGCGGCGGGTGCATGCGCAGGTCGTCGCGGTACATGGTGATGTCGAGGGAGCCGACCGGGATCGCGCGGTCGGTGATCTGCTCGAGCTTGGCGGCGAGCCGGCGGCCGAGGAAGACGCCCCGGGTCGGGATGCCGAGGAGGACCACGTCGTCGGCGCCCTTGGCGCGCTCGACGATCTCGTGGGCGATGCGTGTCAGCACCCGTGCGATGTCGGGGCCTTCGAGGACGGGCCGCGCCTCGGAGCGCGGTTCCTGCCGCGCGTCCTGGCCGGCGTGCGGGACCTGCGGGTCTCGCCCGTCCTGGTGGTCGTGCCCGTCCTGGTGGTCGTGACGGTCGTACGTGTCCATGGGAAACGGACCTCCTTCTCCGCCTCACGGGACGGACCTTAAAGGACGTCGGATTTGCGCCATCCACGGTAGCAGGCCGCAGGGGCGCCTCCGTTCACCCCATCGGCCCAGTGGTCAGCGGATACCACGGAAGAGTCGGTGTGGACCATTCGGCTTGACGCAGAAGAATCACGCTGCGTAACCTCACAGTGAGTTACCAGCCGCGCGGCATGGAACCTCACCCAGTCGCGTCGACCCAGTGCCGGGGAGCTATATGTCCAGCGAATACGCCAAACAGCTCGGGGCCAAGCTCCGGGCCATCCGCACCCAGCAGGGCCTTTCCCTCCACGGTGTCGAGGAGAAGTCCCAGGGACGGTGGAAGGCGGTCGTGGTCGGTTCGTACGAGCGCGGCGACCGCGCCGTGACCGTGCAGCGCCTTGCGGAGCTGGCCGATTTCTACGGTGTCCCCGTACAGGAGCTGCTCCCGGGCACCACGCCGGGCGGTGCCGCCGAGCCGCCGCCGAAGCTGGTCCTGGACCTGGAGCGACTGGCCCACGTGCCGGTCGAGAAGGCCGGTCCCCTCCAGCGGTACGCGGCCACGATCCAGTCGCAGCGCGGCGACTACAACGGCAAGGTGCTGTCGATCCGCCAGGACGACCTGCGCACGCTCGCCGTCATCTACGACCAGTCGCCCTCGGTGCTGACCGAGCAGCTGATCAGCTGGGGCGTGCTGGACGCGGACGCGCGTCGCGCCGTTTCCCACGAGGAGGGCTGAGCCGCCGCGGCGACCAGCAGAAACGTGCCGCCGGGGCGGCCGGACCGAAAGGTTCCGGCCGCCCCGGCGCCGTTGTCCGGCCCGTGGAGCCGGTGGCCGGTGGAGCCCGGTCCCAGGATGCCCTCAGGAGCCTCAGGAGGCCCCTGCAGCCCCGGCAGCCACACGCCGGGGGAACACCCACGGGCCGGAGCATGCCGGAGGGCCCGCGGACAGCACGTCCGCGGGCCCTCCGGCGTCGCCGGTACCGCTCACGCCTCCCGGCGCAGCGACGGCTTGAGCTCCTTCAGCCGGCCGAGCAGGCCGTTCACGAACGAGGGCGACTCGTCCGTGGAGAACTCCTTCGCGATCTGCACCATCTCGTCGAGGACGACGGCGTCCGGGGTCTCGTCGACCCAGATCAGCTCGTACGCCCCGAGCCGCAGGATGTTGCGGTCGACGACCGGCATCCGGTCGAGCGTCCAGCCGACCGAGTACTGGGAGATCAGCTCGTCGATGCGCCGCGCGTGCTCCGCGAAGCCCTCGACCAGCTGCATCGTGTACTCGCTCACCGGCGGCTGCCGGGTGTCGGCCCGGGAGAGCCGGATCCAGTCCGCGAGGACCGTCAGGACGTCGGCGCCGCGCTGGTCGCTCTCGAAGAGGATCTGGAAGGCGCGCTTGCGGGCCGTGTTGCGGGCAGCCACGGTTAGCTGTTCACCCGGCCGAGGTAGTCGCTCGTACGGGTGTCGACCTTGATCTTCTCACCGGTGGTGATGAAGAGCGGGACCTGGATCTGGTGACCGGTCTCCAGGGTGGCGGGCTTGGTGCCACCGGTGGAGCGGTCGCCCTGCAGGCCGGGCTCGGTCTCCTGGACGACGAGCTCGACGGCGGCCGGCAGCTCGACGAAGAGCACCTCGCCCTCGTGCTGCGCGACGGTGGCCGTGAAGCCCTCGATCAGGAAGTTGGCGGCGTCGCCGACGGCCTTGCGGTCGACCATGAGCTGGTCGTAGGTCTCCATGTCCATGAAGACGAAGTACTCGCCGTCCATGTAGGAGAACTGCATGTCGCGCTTGTCGACAGTGGCCGTCTCGACCTTGACGCCGGCGTTGAAGGTCTTGTCGACCACCTTGCCGGACAGCACGTTCTTGAGCTTGGTGCGCACGAAGGCCGGGCCCTTGCCGGGCTTGACGTGCTGGAACTCGACGACGGACCAGAGCTGGCCGCCTTCGAGCTTGAGCACCAGGCCGTTCTTGAGGTCGTTCGTGGAAGCCACGGTTGCGGAATCTCCTGGACTGACGTGGACGACCCCGGGGGCACGCACCTGCCTGTAGCTATAGTGCGAGCAGCTCCTTGGTCGTGATGGTGAGTAGCTCGGGTCCGCCGTCCGCCTCGGGGCGCACGACGAGCGTGTCATCGATCCGGACACCGCCCCGGCCCGGGAGGTGGACCCCCGGTTCGACGGTGACCGGCACGCAAGCGTCCAGTTTACCCATGGCCGCGGGGGCCAACTGCGGGTCCTCCTCGATTTCGAGTCCCACACCGTGTCCGGTGAGTGCCGTGAGGCCCTCGGCGTACCCCGCGGAGTCCAGCACCTGCCGTGCCGCGCGGTCCACGTCGCGGTACGCGGCACCGGGCACCAGGCTTTCGCGTCCGGCCCGCTGAGCGGCGAAGACGAGGTCGTACAGCTCGATCTGCCACTCCGCGGGAGAGGTGCCGATGACGAACGTGCGCCCGATCTCGCAGCGGTAGCCGCGGTAGGTCGCCCCGAGGCAGACCGACAGGAAATCGCCCTCCTCCACCCGCCGGTCGGTGGGCCGGTGGCCCCGCCGCCCCGAGTTCGGGCCGGTTCCCACGGACGGGGTGAAGGCGGGGCCGTCGGCTCCGTGGTCGACGAGGCGCCGCTCCAGCTCCAGGGCGAGGTGGCGTTCGGTACGGCCGACGAGGATGGACTCCAGCAGCTCTCCGAGGGCCTGGTCGGCGATCTCGGCGCCGATGCGGAGGCAGGAGATCTCCTCCTCGTCCTTGACGACCCTCAACTGCTCGACGGCGCCGCCGAGGTCGGCGAGGCGCAGCCGGGGCGCGACCGACCGCAGGGCCCGGTGCCGGGCCACCGTGAGGTGGTGTTCCTCGACCGCCAGGGACTCGGCGCCTCGGTCCGTGAGGATGCCCGCGGCGGTCACCGCGGGATCACCTCCGGAGCGGGACAGCACCTGGACCTTCAGGGCCTCGTCGGGCCTGCCCTCGTGGGGCCGCTCGTCGGGCGGGTCCGTGCACACGAGGAGCTCCTCGTGCGCACTCAGCAGCAGGACGGCGCCCCGGGGGGCCGCACCCGCGAGGTATCTCACATTGGCGGGACGGGAGATCAGTGCGCTCGCGCTGCCGCCGGCACTGCACCGTTCCCTGAGCCGTTTGCGGCGAGCCGCGTACACCTCTGACATGTGTCGAGCGTAGGAGGATTGTCCGGATTGTGCCGGTTGGGCTGCGCCGAGTGGGGTCGGCCGCGAGACGGGCCCCCGTGCCGCGGCTACCGCACGGTGGCGGTCACCGTGTGCTCACCAGCTCGGCGGGCTGGCTATCGCCCGCGCCAGCACGTCGTCCAGGATCCTCGCCGTCGCGGGGACGTCCAGCTGGGAGTTGTCGATGATCGGGAGTCCGGAGCCGTACCAGCCGGCCATGCGGCCGTGGATGCGGGCGACCTCCTCGTCCGCGAGACGGCGGTTGCCGGAGCGCTCCGCGTTGCGTTCCAGGACGACTTCGAGGCCGGGGAGCAGGACGACCGGGAGCAGGCCGGGCCCCACGTGCCGCTTCCAGCCGCCGAGCCCGACGGCCGGACGGTCGGGGAAGATCGCGTCGTCGAGGATGCACGAGATGCCATTGGCCAGGAAGTTGCGCGCGGCGAAGCCGCAGGTGCGGCGGGCCAGGCGGTACTGCGCCTCGGAGTGGTCGTTCCAGCCCGACTGGGGGTCGGCGAAGCCGGAGCGGACCCATTCGCGGACGTCGTCGAGGCTGATGTGGGCGGTGGGCACCCGGCGGTGGCCGGCCCAGAACTTGGCGACGCTGGTCTTCCCGGCGCCGGCCGGTCCGATGAGCAGCACCGCGAGCGTCGTGGCCGCCGGATCGGGGGCCGCCGGGGCCGGCGGCGCGCTGGGCATGCCGACGGGGCCACCGGGGGGCAGCGGCACGTGCCCGGTGGTTTCGCCGGCCGGCGGGGCGTGCCGCGGGGGCGGGGCGTGCCGCGGAGGAGGAGCGTGCTGCGGGGCCGGCGGGTGCGCGGCGGGCGGGGCCGGCGGCGCGGGCCGGTGCGGGCCCGGCGGCGGGGCGGTGAAGCCCGGGGGCGGCGGGGGCACGGGCCGTCCGGGGATGCCGGCGGGCTGGTGCGGACCCGGGTGTTGCGCGGCCGGCGACCAGCCGACGGCCGGTCCGTGCCCCGGCTGATGGGGCGGCGGCAGCGGAGAACCCACTGCGTGCTGCATCCGGTGCCACTCCGTCTCGTACAGGCGATTGACCCTGGCCGCGAGGGTGCGGGCCCTCACTTCCCCCCGAACGGTACCGCCCCCGGCCGTCCTTTGGTGAACGGCCGGGGGCGGCGTGAAGTGCCCGGTGCGCCAAGCGGATCGGACGGACGGGGATCCTGCGGACCTACTCGCCCACCTCGCCGTACGCGGCGAGCAGCACGGCCGGGTCGGGGCTTTCCAGGACGGTGGGCTTGGCCAGGCCGTCGAGGACGATGAAGCGCAGGCGGTCGCCGCGGGACTTCTTGTCGACCTTCATGTTCTCCAGCAGCTTGGGCCACTGGTCGTGGCGGTAGTGCAGCGGCAGCCCCACCGACTCCAGCACGGTGCGGTGGCGGTCGGCCGTGGCGTCGTCCAGCCGGCCGGCCAGGCGGCCCAGCTCGGCGGCGAAGTGCAGGCCGACCGAGACGGCGGCGCCGTGCCGCCACTTGTAGCGCTCGTTCTTCTCGATGGCGTGGGCGAGCGTGTGGCCGTAGTTGAGGATCTCCCGCAGGCCCGACTCCTTGAGGTCGGAGGAGACGACGTCCGCCTTGACCCGGATGGAGCGCTCGATCAGCTCGGCGGTGTGCGGGCCGGCCGGGGTGCGGGCGGCCTCGGGGTCGGCCTCGATGAGGTCGAGGATGACCGGGTCGGCGATGAAGCCGGCCTTGATGATCTCGGCGAGCCCGGAGACGTAGTCGTGGACCGGGAGGGAGTCCAGCGCGGCCAGGTCGCAGAGCACACCGGCCGGCGGGTGGAAGGCGCCGACGAGGTTCTTGCCCTCGGCGGTGTTGATGCCGGTCTTGCCGCCGACGGCCGCGTCCACCATGGCGAGCACGGTGGTCGGGACGGCGATCCAGCGCACCCCGCGCAGCCAGGTGGCGGCCACGAACCCGGCGAGGTCGGTGGTCGCGCCGCCGCCGACGCCCACCACGACGTCGGTGCGGGTGAACCCGGACTGGCCGAGCGCCTTCCAGCAGTAGGCCGCGACGTCGGCGGTCTTGGCCTCCTCCGCGTTGGGCACCTGGATGGCGACCGCCTCGAAGCCCTGCTCGGCCAGGTCGGCGCGGAGCGCCTCCCCGGTCTCGGCGAGCGCCTCGGGGTGGATCACCGCGACCCGCTTCGCGCGGTCGCCGATCAGCCCGCCCAGCTCGCCGAGGAGCCGGTGTCCGACCAGCACCTCGTACGGCTCGGAGCCGGCGCTGCCGCCGACCCGGATCCGCGTCACTGCCTCACTCATGCTTCCTTCAACTCCAACGCGTCCAGGACTGCCTGGGTGACCTCTTCGGGTGTACGGCCGTCCGTCGGCACGACCGCGGTGGCGACCTCCTCGTAGAGGTGCCGGCGGGCCTCCATCAGCTCGCGCCACTGCTTGCGCGGGTTCACGGCGAGCAGCGGGCGGGCCGTGCCGAGGCCGGTCCGCCGGACGGCCTCCTCGACGTCCATCGACAGGTAGACCACCCGCTGCCCGGCCAGCCGGCCGCGCGTCTCCTCGTCGAGGATCGAGCCGCCGCCGAGCGCCAGGACGCCGTCGTGCTCGGCGAGCGCGCGCAGCACGGCCGCCTTCTCGACGGCGCGGAAGGCGGGCTCGCCCTCCTCGACGAAGATGTCGGCGATGGCGCGGCCCTGTCCGGCGACGATGTCGTCGTCGGTGTCCCGGTAGGCGGCCCGGAGGCGCTCGGCCAGCTGCTGGCCGACGGTGGACTTGCCGACGCCCATCGGCCCGACCAGGACGACCAGCGGCCCGCTCATCGGACGGGGAGGTGGTCGAGGTACGACCGCACGTTGCGGCGGGTCTCGGCGACGCTGTCGCCGCCGAACTTCTCCGCGACGGCGTCCGCGAGGACGAGCGCGACCATGGCCTCGGCGACGATGCCGGCCGCCGGCACGGCACAGACGTCGGAGCGCTGGTGGTGGGCCTGCGTCGCCTCGCCGGTGGCCACGTCCACGGTCCGCAGCGCGCGCGGCACGGTGGCGATCGGCTTCATGGCCGCGCGGACGCGCAGCAGTTCGCCGGTGGACAGGCCGCCCTCGGTGCCGCCGGCGCGGCCGGAGGTCCGCCGCAGGCCCTCGGGGGTGCCGACGATCTCGTCGTGCGCCTGCGAGCCGGGCACGCGCGCGAGGTCGAAGCCGTCGCCGACCTCGACGCCCTTGATCGCCTGGATGCCCATGAGGGCGCCGGCCAGCCGGGCGTCCAGCTTGCGGTCCCAGTGCACGTGCGAGCCCAGGCCCACCGGCACGTCGTAGGCCAGCACCTCGACGACCCCGCCGAGGGTGTCGCCGTCCTTGTGGGCCTGGTCGATCTCGGCGACCATCGCCTTCGACGCGTCCGCGTCCAGGCAGCGCACCGGGTCGGCGTCGAGCTTCCCGACGTCGGCGGGGGTCGGGTACACGCCGTACGGCGCCCTGGCGGCGGCGATCTCCACGACGTGGGACACGATCTCGATGCCGGCCGTCTCCTTCAGGTACGACCGGGCGACGGCGCCCAGGGCGACGCGGGCGGCCGTCTCGCGCGCGGAGGCGCGCTCCAGGATCGGCCGGGCCTCGTCGAAGCCGTACTTCTGCATGCCGGCCAGGTCGGCGTGGCCGGGGCGGGGGCGGGTCAGCGGCGCGTTGCGGGCGAGCCCGGCGAGCACCTCGGGGTCGACCGGGTCGGCCGCCATGACCTGGTCCCACTTCGGCCACTCGGTGTTGCCCACCATGACCGCGACCGGGGAACCGAGGGTGAGGCCGTGGCGTACACCGCCGAGGAAGGTCACCTCGTCCCGCTCGAACTTCATCCGCGCACCGCGCCCGTAGCCGAGCCGGCGCCTCGCCAGATGGTCCGCCACCATGTCCGTGGTGATCGGCACGCCGGCGGGAAGGCCCTCCAGCGTCGCCACGAGTGCGGGACCGTGGGACTCCCCCGCGGTCAGCCAGCGCAACGTGCTCAACGGTGCTCCTCAGTCTCGCGCCTGGTACTGCTCTGCGTAGGCGTGTCCTCGCGTACGGCAACGGCGCGACCGGGTGCGCGACCCTGGTCCGCCACCCCGATCCTCCCACGTCCGCCACCCGGGACCGGCCGCCGGTCCATCTGGCGGACGCCGGCGGCCGGCGGGCGGGGCCCCGGGGGCCGCACGGGGCGCGGGAACCGCACTACTCGCGGGAGGCGAGGGCGTGCTCTCCGGCCTTGCGCATCGCGTCCACGGGGGCCGGGGCGCGCCCGGTCATCCGCTCCACCTGGAGCGCCGCCTGGTGCACCAGCAGGTCGAGGCCGCTGACGACGGCGCCGCCGTACATGGACCAGCGGGCGGCCAGTTCGGTCGGCCAGGGGTGGTAGAGCACGTCGAAGAGGGTGGCGGGCCGCCCCGGTACGGCGGTGGCGAGGGCGTCGGTGGTGCCGGCGGGCGTGGTGGCGATCACCAGGGGGGCGCGCAGCGCCTCGGCCGCGTCGGCCCAGTCGGCCGTGCGGACGTCCACGTTGAGGCGCTCGCCCCACCGCCGCATCTCGGCGGCACGGTCCGCGCTGCGCACGTAGACCACGACCTCGCCCGCGCAGACCGCGGACATCGCGGCCAGCGCGGAGGAGGCGGTGGCGCCGGCACCGAGGATCGCGGCCGAGTCGACCTGCTCGACGCCGTGTTCGCGCAGGGCGGCGACCATGCCGGGGATGTCGGTGTTGTCGCCGACGCGGCGGCCGTCCTCGGTGAACACCAGGGTGTTCACCGCCTCGACGGAGGCCGCCGTCTCACTGATCTCGTCCAGCAGGGGGATGACCGCGCGCTTGAGGGGCATGGTCAGCGACAGCCCCGCCCACTCGGCCCCGAGCCCCTCGACGAAGGAGGGCAGGGCCGCCTCGTCCACGTCGAAGAGGTCGTACGTCCACTGCGTGAGGTCCATCGCCCGGTACGCGGCGCGGTGCAGCACCGGGGAGAGGGAATGGGCGACGGGGCTGCCGAGCACGGCGGCGCGGTGCCGCGGGCCGTGCCCGGGTCGGGTGGTGTCGGTCATGCTCTCAGTTACCGGCGCTCTCGTTGAACTTGTCCTTGAGCTGTTCGAATTCCGCGTAGGTCTTGGCGAACTCGGTCTTGTTCTGGCCGTCGGTCGCCACGAAGTAGATCCAGCCGTCGCTCGTCGGCGTCAGCGCCGCCGTCAGCGCCTCGCTCCCCGGGTTCCCGATCGGTCCCGGCGGGAGGCCCTTCTGGGTGTACGTGTTGTACGGGTCCTGGTTGCTGTTGATCTCGGACTCGCTGATGTGGATGTTGCTCTCGTTCTTCAGGTAGTTGAAGGTCGAGTCGAACTGGAGCAGCTGGTTGGTCTCGGTGTTCGTCGGCTTGAGGCGGTTGTAGACCACCTCCGCCATCTTGCGGAAGTCCTCGTGCGTCTTGCCCTCCGCCTGGACCAGGCTGGCGACCGTGACGAGCTGGAGCGGGTTCTCCAGCTTCAGCGCCTCGGCCTTGGCCTCGAGGTCGTACTTGCCGTAGGCCTCGTCGGCCCGGCCGACCATCTGCTTGAGGACCGCGGCGGGCTTCATGCCCTTGGCCGCGGGATAGGTGCCGGGGTAGAGGAATCCCTCCAGCGGGTCCTTGACGTCGCCGTGGGCGTTCGCCCAGTCGGGCAGGCCGAGGCTCTCGAAGTCCTTCTCCGCGACGCCCCGGGTGGTGCCGGCGGCGAGGCCGAGTTTGGCGTCGATCGTCTTGTAGACGGTGATGTTCCGCTGGCCGGGCGTGACCATGACGTTGGCCTGGCTCTTGGGGTCGAGCATCATCTCCACGGCGCTCTTGGCGGACATCTCCTTCTTGAGGATGTACGCGCCCGCCTGGATCTTGTCCCCGTCGTTGGTGGTGAAGGCGGACACGAAGGCGTCGACGCTCTTCACCACGCCGGCGTCCTTCAGCTTGCGGCCGATGTCGACTCCGCGGGCGCCTTTCGGGATCTCGATGCTGACGGTCTCGCCGGTGCCGTCGCCCGCGAAGTCGGGCGCCGCGCTGTGACGATTCTGATAGAACTGGTAACCGAAATAGGTGATGCCGCCGAGGCCGCCGCCGAACACCAGCAGGACCACCAGGCAGGCGCAGCCGTTGCGGCTCTTCTTGTTCTTGGCGCCCTTGGACCCTTTGCCGCCGCGGCCGCGCCGGTCGCCGCGCCCCTCCGGCTCGTCGTCGTCCTCGTCGTCCCCGCCGCCCGCGAAGAAGGCGTGCTCGCCCTGGTCGGGACCGGGGTCCCAGTCGGGCCGCGGCTGCTCCGCCTCCGGTTCCGGTTCCGGCTCGGCGCGCCTGCGCGCGGGCGGCTCCGGGGGCGGATAGGCGTCCGGCGTCCCGTAGAGGTCGGGCTGCTCGGCGCCGTAGGCCGCGGCCTGCTGGCCGTACGGGTCACCGGGGTCCGCGGCGTACGGGACGTGCGCGTGGCTGCCGGTGCCGTCCCAGCCGCCCTCCTGGTAGGGCTGCTGCTGGTTCTGGTGGGCGTGCTGCTGTCCCTGGGCGGTGTACTGCTGCTGCTCGTACGACTGCTGGTACTGCTGCTGGTCGTGCTGTTGGCCGTACTGCTGCGGCCGGCCGTCGTTCCAGCCCGTGTACTCCTGCTGCTGCGGCTGCTGCGGGTACTGGTGCTGCTGGCCGCCGTAGGCAGGCTGGTGGCCGGTGTGGCCCTGCTGCCCTTCCCATCCGCCGTCCCCGTACAACGGGTCCTCCGGATGCCACGGTTCGGAGCCGGGGCCCCGGCCATACTCAGTCATCGATCCCCTAGAGCCGCGAGGCGGCGGTCGCCGGGCTTGCGGGCCCGGCTACCGTCCCGCCTCTTTCTGTGCGGTCGCTGTTCGAACACCACCGCATCGCGCGGAACGTTACCGTATCGCGATCAGATGACCACTTCGACGCCCTCGCCGGGTGCCGAGCCTGACACCCGTTCGGATTCCAGGGCCTGCTGGAGGATGATCACGGCGGCCACCTGGTCGATGACGGAACGTCCCTTCTTGGACTTCACGCCCGAGGCACGCAGTCCCTGACCGGCCGTCACCGTCGTCATCCGCTCGTCGACCAGCCGGACCGGGACCGGTGCGATGCCCTTGGCCAGCTCCTGGGCGAAGGCGCGCACCTTGACCGCGGCCGGGCCCTCACCCCCCTTGAGGGAGCGGGGCAGGCCGACGACGACCTCGATCGGCTCGTACTCCTCGACGAGTTGCCGCAGTCGGCGGTGGGCCGCCGGGACGTCGCGGCCGGGGACCGTCTCCACCGGGGTGGCGAGGATCCCGTCGGGGTCGCACGAGGCGACCCCGATCCGGGCGTCCCCGACGTCGACGGCGAGACGACGGCCCTTGCGCATGGGACCGCTCACTTGGCCGATTCCGCCACGAGCCGCTCGACGGCGTCGACGGCCTCGCCGACGGCGGCCGGGTTCTGGCCGCCGCCCTGGGCGACGTCCGGCTTGCCGCCACCGCCGCCGCCGAGGGTCTTGGCCGCCGTGCGGACCAGGTCGCCGGCCTTGAGGCCGCGCTCGCGGGCGGCCTCGTTGGTGGCGATGACCGTGAGCGGCTTGCCGTTGTTCACGGTGAACAGGGCGACCACGGCGGCCCGCCCGCCCTGGATGCGGCCGCGCACGTCGAGGACCAGCTTGCGCAGGTCGTCCGGCGTGGTGCCGTCCGGGACCTGCCCGGTGACGACGGCGATGCCGCGGACGTCCTTGGCGGAGCCGGCGAGACCGGCGGCGGCCTGGAGGACCTTCTCGGCGCGGAACTTCTCGATCTCCTTCTCGGCGTCCTTCAGCTTGCCGAGCATGGCGGAGATCTTCTCCGGGAGTTCCTCCGGGCGGCCCTTGACCAGCTCCTGGAGCTGGGCGACGACCGTGTGCTCACGGGCCAGGAAGTGGTAGGCGTCGACGCCGACGAGGGCCTCGATGCGGCGCACGCCCGAACCGATCGACGACTCGCCGAGCAGCTTCACCAGGCCGAGCTGGGCGGTGTTGTGCACGTGGGTGCCGCCGCACAGCTCCTTGGAGAAGTCGCCGATGGTCACGACGCGGACCCGCTCGCCGTACTTCTCGCCGAACTCGGCGATGGCGCCCTGCTTCTTGGCCTCGTCGAGGCTCAGGATCTCGGCGTGCACGTCCAGGTCGCGGGCGAGCACCTCGTTGATCTTCTGCTCGACGTCGGTCATCACGGCCGTCGGGACGGCGGCGGGGGAACCGAAGTCGAAGCGGAAGCGGCCGGGCTGGTTCTCGGAACCGGCCTGGGCGGCCGTCGGGCCGAGGGCGTCGCGCAGGGCCTGGTGGGTGAGGTGCGTGGCCGAGTGGGCACGGGCGATGGCCGTACGGCGGCGGCCGTCGATGGAGGCGTGAGCCTTGGCACCGACGGTCACCTCGCCGAACTGGACGACGCCCTTGTGGACGTACACGCCCGGCACCGGCTTCTGGGTGTCGCGGATCTCGACGACGGCACCGGTGTCGACCTTGATGCGGCCGGTGTCGCCGATCTGGCCGCCGCCCTCGGCGTAGAACGGGGTGCGGTCCAGGACGATCTCGACCTCGTCGCCCTCGGTGGCGGCCGGGGAGGAGACGCCGTCGACGAGGATGCCGACGACCGTGGTCTCGCCCTCGGTGTCGGTGTAGCCGATGAAGTCGGTCGCACCGGCCTTGTCGGCGATCTCACGGTAGGCGCCGGCGCCGGCGTGGCCGGTCTTCTTGGCCTGGGCGTCGGCCTTGGCGCGCTCGCGCTGTTCCTTCATCAGGCGGCGGAAGCCGTCCTCGTCCACCGAGAGGCCCTGTTCGGCGGCCATCTCCAGGGTGAGGTCGATCGGGAAGCCCCAGGTGTCGTGGAGCAGGAAGGCCTTGTCGCCGGCCAGGACGGTGCCGCCGGCGGCCTTGGTGTCGCTGACGGCGGTGTCGAGGATGTTGGTGCCGGCCTTGAGGGTCTTGAGGAAGGCGTTCTCCTCGGCGAGGGCGACCTTCTCGATGCGCTCGCGGTCCGTGACCAGCTCGGGGTACTGCTGGCCCATCATCGCGATGACGGTGTCGACGAGGTCCTTGACGACCGGGCCGGTGGCGCCGAGCAGGCGCATGTTGCGGATGGCGCGGCGCATGATGCGGCGCAGGACGTAGCCGCGGCCCTCGTTGCCGGGGGTGACGCCGTCGCCGATGAGCATCACCGAGGTGCGCATGTGGTCGGTGACCACGCGCAGGGAGACGTCCGAGTCGTGGGCGTCGCCGTAGGCCACGCCGGTCAGTTCGGTGGCCTTCTTGATGACGGCCATGGAGGTGTCGATCTCGTACATGTTCTGCACGCCCTGCAGAATCATGGCGAGGCGCTCCAGGCCGAGGCCCGTGTCGATGTTCTTGCTCGGCAGCTCGCCGAGGATCTCGAAGTTGTCCTTGCCGATGCCCTCGCCCCGCTCGTACTGCATGAAGACGAGGTTCCAGATCTCCACGTACCGCTCGTCGTTGACGGCGGGGCCGCCCTCGGCGCCGAACTCGGGGCCTCGGTCGTAGTTGATCTCGGAGCAGGGGCCGCAGGGGCCGGGGACGCCCATGGACCAGTAGTTGTCCTTCATGCCGAGGCGCTGGATGCGCTCCTTCGGCACCCCGACGACCTCGTGCCAGATGCGCTCGGCCTCGTCGTCGTCCTGGTAGACGGTGATCCAGAGCTTCTCCGGCTCCAGGCCGTAACCACCCTTGTCCTGGGGGCTGGTGAGCAGCTCCCAGGCGTTCTTGATGGCGCCTTCCTTGAAGTAGTCGCCGAAGGAGAAGTTGCCGCACATCTGGAAGAACGTGCCGTGGCGGGTCGTCTTGCCGACCTCTTCGATGTCGGGCGTGCGCACGCACTTCTGCACGCTGGTGGCGCGCTGGAAGGGCGGCTTGACCTCGCCGAGGAAGTAGGGCTTGAAGGGCACCATGCCGGCGGGGACCAGGAGCAGAGTCGGGTCGTCCGCGATGAGCGACGCCGAAGGGACGACGGTGTGCCCGCGCTCCTCGAAGAAGCTCAGCCAGCGGCGGCGGATCTCAGCCGACTCCATCAGTGGTCCTCATTCCGGTTGTACGAGTACGTCGTGTCGTCGACGTGCTTCGGCTTGCGGGGGTGGTTCTCGATGGCGGTGTACCGCCGGGGTGCGGGGAGTTCGGGGTCCGAGCGGATCCCGAGCGCTTCCCCCAGTTCGGCCTCCCGCCGGGCCATGTTGTCGCGGACGTCGAGCGCGAAACCCACCGCGCGGTCCTTGAGGCGCGCTCCCGTCTCGAGAGCCTTCTCGGCCGCGGTCGCGGCGAGGCTCTCGGGGGTCAGCTGCCTCAGCTTGCGGTTGACCTTGGTGGTGGCCCACACACCGGCGGCGACACCGGTGCCGAACCAGAAAGTACGGCGGAACATCGCTTGAGTCTCAGTCCTTCTTCCGCTTGCCCCACCGCTGGGCCGGGACGGTCCGGCCCACGATCACGGTACGTCGGGGCTCCTTGGCGGGCCCGTCTTCCTTGCGTCCGCCGAGGGCCCGGCGGACGCCGTAGCCGAAGGCGGCGACCTTCACCAGGGGGCCGCCGAAGGTGGAGGCGACCGTGGTGGAGAGCGCGGAGGCGTTGGAGGTGACCTCCTGGACGTCCGAGGCGATCGCGTCGACCCGGTCGATCTGGGTCTGTGCCGAGCGGACCGCCGTGGAGGCGTCCGCCAGCAGCGGTACGGCCTGGTCGGTCACGTCCACGACCAGCTTGGTGGTGGCCTTGAGCGTCTGGGCCAGTCTCGCCAGCGCGACCGCGAGGAAGGAGACCAGGATCGCCCAGAACACGGCCACCAGGATGCCGGCCACCTCTCCACCGGACACTGCGCACCCGCTCCCTGAAACGTGCCTCTGCATCGGAAAAGTCGTGCACCGAGCCTATCGCGCCGCCGGGACCGGTCCGCACCGGATTAACGGGCGGCGCGGGCCGCGTCGCGGCCGTGGCCCCGGACACGCGCGGACCCGCCGCCCCGCCCGCCCGGAGGGGCGGGGGGACGACGGGTCCGGGCACGGAAGTCCTGCGGCCGCCGGAGGATCAGCGGGCGTAGTACTCGACGACCAGCTGCTCGTCGCAGATGACCGGGATCTCCTTGCGGTTCGGCTCGCGGTCCAGGCGGAAGGCCAGGGCGCGGAGGTTCACCTGGAGGTAGCGCGGGGTCTCGCCGTCGGGGGCGAAGCCGCCCTCACGGGCGACCGCGAAGAGGGTCTTCTCGCGGCTGCGCTCGCGGACCATCACGACGTCGTCGGGACGGACGCGGAACGAGGGCTTGTCGACCTTCTGGCCGTTGACCTCGATGTGGCCGTGGACGACCATCTGGCGGGCCTGGTAGATCGTGCGGGCGATGCCCGAACGCAGGACCAGCGCGTCGAGACGGCGCTCGAGCTCGATGATCAGGGCCTCACCGGTCTTGCCCTGGACCTTGGAGGCACGCTCGTAGGCGCGGACGAGCTGGCGCTCGGACACGTCGTACTGCGCGCGCAGACGCTGCTTCTCGAGCAGACGGACCTTGTAGTCCGAGTTCTGCTTGCGGCCGCGGCCGTGCTCGCCCGGCGGGTAGGGGCGCGCCTCGAAGTACTTGACGGCCTTCGGGGTCAGCGCGATGCCGAGGGCACGCGACTTCTTGACCTTGGGGCGGGGCTGGTTCGCCACTGTCTCTCATTTCCTGGTTTTCGGCTTGTCAGGGTTGAGGGAGGTCGCATCCGCAGCCGGGGAGACCCGCCGGGTCCGCGAGGGACCTGCCGGGCAGCCGCTCCCCTGGTCTGGGCACATACGTGCAGCACGCGAGTGGCCCACCGACCCTGACCGGGAACCCGGCTGGTGGTGGGCTGCCCGCGACACCGTTCGACGGTGCGCGACGCTCCTGGAGCCGGTCCGCGAGGGACCGGGGCTCCGGCTGACCGTCCCGTTCTGACAGCGCGGGACACAGCACTGCGAGCGAGTTTACAGGGTGCTCAGTCCCGTGTGCGACCGAGGTGTTTTCTGGTCCACTCGACGGCGTCCGAGTACCGCGCCTCGGCGCCGTGCCGGGTCGGCTCGTAGTACCGGCGGTCCTTGAGGGCGTCCGGGGCGTACTGCTGGGGGGCGATCCCCTCGGGCAGGTCGTGCGGGTACACGTACCCCTGCGCGTGCCCCAGCTTGGCGGCTCCCTTGTAGTGCCCGTCCCGCAGGTGCGCCGGCACGGGCCCGGCCAGCCCCTTGCGCACGTCGTCCAGGGCGGCGCCTATCGCCGTCGTCGCGGAGTTCGACTTGGGGGCGAGGGCCAGGGCGATGGTGGCGTGGCTGAGGGTGAGGGCGGCCTCGGGGAAGCCGATCATGGCGACGGCCTGGGCGGCGGCGACCGCGATCGGCAGGGCGCCGGGGTCGGCCAGGCCGATGTCCTCGCTGGCGGAGATCATCAGGCGGCGGGCGATGAAACGGGGGTCCTCGCCCGCCTCGATCATGCGGGCCAGGTAGTGCAGGGCGGCGTCGACGTCGGAGCCGCGGATCGACTTGATCAGGGCGCTGGCGACGTCGTAGTGCTGGTCGCCGTCGCGGTCGTACTTTACGGCGGCCCGGTCGACCGTCTCCTCCAGGGTGGCGAGGGAGATCTGCGCCTCGTCCTTGTCCAGGGCGGCCCCGGCGGCGGCCTCCAGGGCGGTGAGGGCGCGGCGGGCGTCGCCGCCGGCGATGCGCAGGAGGTGGTCCTCGGTGTCCTCGGGCAGGTCCACGGCGCCCTTCAGCCCGCGGTCGTCGGCCACCGCGCGCCGCAGCAGACCGCGCAGGTCGTCGTCGGTGAGCGGTTCGAGGGTGAGCAGGAGCGAGCGGGAGAGCAGGGGCGAGATGACCGAGAAGAACGGGTTCTCCGTGGTGGCCGCGATCAGGGTGACCCAGCGGTTCTCGACGGCGGGCAGGAGGGAGTCCTGCTGGGCCTTGCTGAAGCGGTGGATCTCGTCGAGGAAGAGGACCGTCTCCTTGCCGAAGCCTCCGGTGGCGCGGCGGGCGCCGTCGATGACGGCGCGGACCTCCTTGACGCCGGCGGTGATCGCGGACAGTTCGACGAAGCGGGCGTCGGTGGCCTTGGAGACGACGTAGGCGAGGGTGGTCTTGCCGGTGCCCGGCGGGCCCCAGAGGATCACCGAGGAGGGGCCGGCCGGTCCCACCCGTCTCCCACCACCGCCCTTGCCGGAGGGGCCTGCGGCCCCGCCCCTCTGGCCCGCGCTCTCGCCGACCAGGCGGCGCAGGGGCGAGCCCGGCTTCAGCAGGTGCTGCTGGCCCACGACCTCGTCGAGGGTGCGCGGGCGCATCCGGACCGCCAGGGGGCTCCCGGCGGGGTCCTTCTCCTGGCGTTCTTCGGCTGCGGCGGTGAACAGATCGGGCTCCACGCTGAAACCCTAGTTCACCGCACCGACAACGCCCTCGGCCGCCGGGAGGCCCCGGCGGCCGGATCCGCCCGGCGCGGCCGGGTCAGCTGGTCCAGAAGTCCCACCAGCGGGTCAGGATCAGCATGCCGATGATGCCGATGTGCAGGACGGGCAGGACCCAGGTGAACTCGCCGAAGAAGCTCTTGAGCCAGCCGGGGGCGGGCAGGAAGCCGTTGCGGACGTTGAACGAGGTCACGTACCAGAACATGATGATCGTGGCGACCCAGGCCAGGGAGCACCACAGGCACAGGGCGTTGATGCGGTACAGGGACTGGAACATCAGCCAGGCGCAGAAGACGACCCCGAAGAGCGTGCCGGCGTTGAAGGTGAGCCAGTACCAGCGCGGGAAGCGCGCGCCCGCGAGCAGGCTGACGCCGACGCAGACGACGATGCCGTAGGCGACGAGGCCGAGCATCGGGTTGGGGAAGCCGAAGACCGAGGCCTGGTCGCTCTCCATGACGCTGCCGCAGGAGACGACGGGGTTGAGGCTGCACCCGGGGGTGAAGGTCTTGCCCTCGACCTTGGCCTCGAGGAGCTTGAACTTGTCGATCGTGATGACCCACGCGGCGAGCAGTCCGGCCGCGCCGGTGATCACCAGGAGCAGGGCGAACGCCCGGCCGGCACTCCCCTTGGCCGGCGCGGGGGCGCGCTCCGGCGAGGTCGGGGGTTCGGGCTCCATGTCGACGTCCCTGACTGTCGTCTTGCTCATCACGCCGATTCCGTCACTTGAGACTTGGACCTTCTTCGGGCACGGCCATTGTGCCGTACACGCGCGCGTGCGCACCGTTCGCTTCACATAAGGATGAAGGTGAGATCCGGTACGGGTGTTCGGTTTCGGACGGCCGCACCGGGTGTCCGGATCGGGCACCGCCGGACACCCGGTGCGGACATCACCCCGGACACCGCTCCGGGCCCGGCACCGGACACGACGAGGGCGCCGGACGTCCGAGGAGATGTCCGGCGCCCCGTGCGTGCCCCGTCAGCCGAGCCGCGACTCCAGCTCGGCCACGATCTCGTTCACGCCGACCGCCGTCTGCTCCCCGGACTCCAGGTCCTTGAGCTGGACCACGCCCTCGGCGAGGTCGCGTTCGCCCAGGAGCAGCGCGTACCGGGCGCCCGACCGGTTGGCCGCCTTCATCGCGGCCTTGAGTCCCTTGCCGCCGTAGGCGAAGTCCGCGGCCACCCCGTTCTTGCGCAGTTCGGAGACCTTCGCGAACAGCACCCGGCGGGCCTCCTCGCCGAGCGGTACGGCGAACACACTGGTGGTGGCGGGGAGTTCGAGCTCGACGCCCTCCGCCTCCAGTGCCAGCACCGTGCGGTCGACGCCCAGGGCCCAGCCGACGGACGGCAGCGCGGGGCCGCCGATCATCTCGGACAGGCCGTCGTAGCGCCCGCCGCCGCCCACCGCGGACTGCGAGCCGAGGCCGTCGTGGACGAACTCGAAGGTGGTGCGGGTGTAGTAGTCCAGGCCGCGGACCAGCTTCGGGTCGTCCTCGAAGGCGACGCCGGCCGCCGTGATCAGCTCGCGGACCTCCTCGTGGTAGGTCTTGCAGGCGTCGCAGAGGTAGTCACGCAGCAGCGGGGCACCGGCCAGCTGCCGCTGGACGTCGGGGCGCTTGTCGTCGAGGACCCGCAGCGGGTTGATCTCGGCGCGGCGGAGCGTGTCCTCGTCGAGGTCCAGGCCGCGAAGGAAGGCCTGCAGCGCCTCCCGGTACACCGGGCGGCACTCCTTGTCGCCCAGGCTGTTGAGCAGGATGCGGAAGTTCCTCAGCCCCAGGGAGCGGTACGCCTGGTCGGCCAGGATGATCAGCTCGGCGTCCAGCGCCGGGTCCTCGGCGCCGATCGCCTCGGCGCCGACCTGGGAGAAGTGGCGGTAACGGCCCTTCTGCGGGCGCTCGTAGCGGTAGTACGAGCCGGAGTACCAGAGCTTGACCGGGAGGTTTCCCGCCTTGTGGAGGTTGGCCTCGAGGGTGGCGCGCAGGACCGACGCCGTTCCCTCGGGGCGCAGCGCGAGCCGGTCGCCGCCCTTGGTCTCGAAGGCGTACATCTCCTTGGTCACGATGTCGGTGGACTCGCCGACACCGCGCGCGAACAGCTCGACGTTCTCGAAGCCGGGCGTCTCGATGTAGCCGTAGCCGGAGTTGCGCAGCGGGGCGGCGATCGCCTCGCGGACGGCCAGGTACGCGGCGCTGTCCGGAGGGATGAGGTCGTACGTGCCCTTGGGGGCCTGGAAGGTACTCACGGGAGGTCTCTCGTCACATTCCTCGTCGGGGAGCCTCGGAGGCTCCCTGGCCGGCTGCCACCTGCCGCAGGTACGGGTTGGCGGCGCGTTCCCGGCCGATGGTCGTGTGCTCATTGTGACCGGGCAGCACCACGGTGGAGTCGTCGAGCGGAAGGACCACGCGGGCCAACGACTCGAGCATGTCGTCCATGGAGCCACCGGGCAGGTCGGTGCGTCCGATGGAGCCGGCGAACAGCAGGTCGCCCGAGAAGAGGACGGGCGGGACGTCCGCGCCCTCGGGCATCCGGAAGGTCACCGACCCCCTGGTATGGCCCGGCGCGTGCGCGACGGAGAGCTCCAGACCCGCCAGTTCGAGCTTCGCCCCGTCCGTCAGCTCACGGACGTCGTCGGGCTCCCCCACGGTCAGCTCGCCCAGCAGCGGCAGGCCGACGGAGCGGCCGAGCGCCTTCTCGGGGTCGCTCATCATGAAGCGGTCCTCGGGGTGGATCCAGGCCGGGACGTCGTGCGCCCCGCAGACCGGGACGACCGAGGCCACGTGGTCGAGGTGGCCGTGGGTGAGGACGACGGCGACGGGCTTGAGCCGATGCTTCCTGATCGCTTCCTCGACTCCGGGGGCCGCCTGGTGGCCCGGGTCGATGATCACGCACTCCTCACCGGCGGCGGGGGCGACGAGGTAACAGTTCGTCGCCCAGGCCCCGGCGGGGAACCCGGCAATGAGCACGATCGTCCTTCGTTTGTGTCGATAAGGGTGGCTTGGGAGCGGCTGCGCCTGTGGTCAGAGCCTACCGGCGCTGCCGATTCCTCAGCGAACCCATATACGGTACGGGGCACACGCAGGCGGTCGGCTCACTGGACGCACGCGTACCGGTGGACATACGAGACGCACGAGGAGAGAACCCGGTGGTCACCCAGGAACAGCGCAAGCGTCAGCTCGCCCGGGAGAAGTTCTTGCGGCAGCAGCAGCGCCGTACGGCCCTGCGCCGCAAGGCACGCGCTCGCAACGCGGTGATCGCGTCGGTCCTCGGCGTGATCCTGGTGGGCAGTCTGGCGCTGTACACGACCGGCGTCCTCAAGGACGACGACAAGGCGAACGCGAGTTCCGAGGCGAGCCCGTCGGCCTCGCCCAGCGCCGTCGAGGACCCGTGCGAGAAGCCCGCCGAGGGTGCGGTCAAGACGCAGACGTGGAAGAAGGAGCCGGCGATCACGATCGACAAGTCGGCGAAGTACACGATGAAGCTGGCCACGACCTGCGGCGACATCGACCTCGCGCTGAAGGCGTCGGCGGCCCCGCACACCGTGAACTCGTTCGCCTTCCTCGCCGGCAAGGGCTACTTCGACCACACCAAGTGCCACCGGCTCACCACCAACGGCATCTTCGTGCTCCAGTGCGGCGACCCGACGGGCAGCGGCAGCGGCGGGCCCGGTTACACCATTCCGGACGAGAACCTGAAGGACACGAGCCTCAAGGCGAACGTCTACCCGGCCGGCACGGTGGCGATGGCGAACACCGGTCAGGCGAACAGCGGCGGCAGCCAGTTCTTCCTGGTCTACGAGGACAGCCAGCTCCCGCCCAGCTACACGCCGTTCGGCACGGTCTCCGAGACCGGCATGGCCGTCCTCAAGAAGATCGCCGCCGCGGGCGAGAACACGGGCGCCGGTGACGGTGCCCCGAACGCCACCGTGGTGATCGACAAGGCGACGGTCGCCAAGTCCTGACGACGGGGCGGCCGACCGCCCGATTTCGGTCGCGCTGGATGCGGACAGGCGGCCCGCCGGTCGCCTATGTTGGCGGTGACGAAACTGTGGACGATGCCCGGGGCGCCGAAGCCCTTCGGAGGCATCATGTGGAGGAGGCGCTGTGAGCAGCGACCCGTGGGGCCGCGTCGACGAGACGGGGACCGTGTACGTGCGTACGGCCGACGGTGAGCAGGTCGTCGGTTCCTGGCAGGCCGGCTCTCCCGAGGAGGCGCTGGCCTACTTCGAGCGCAAGTACGAGGGCCTGGTTGTCGAGATCGGCCTCCTCGAGAAGCGGGTGCGGACCACCGACCTGTCGGCGAAGGACGCCCAGGTCGCGATCGGTCACATCCGCGAGCAGGTGGACGCGCACCACGCGGTCGGCGACCTGGACGCGCTGCGCACCCGGCTGGACAAGCTGGTGGCGACGGTCGAGGCGCGCCGCGAGGAGCGCAAGCAGCAGCGGGCCAAGCAGTCCGACGAGGCCCGCAGGGCCAAGGAGGACCTCGTCGCGGAGGCCGAGCAGCTGGCGCAGTCCGACCAGTGGCGGGTGGCCGGTGAGCGGCTGCGGGCCCTGGTGGACACCTGGAAGGGCCTGCCGCGCCTGGACCGCAAGTCGGACGACGAGCTGTGGCACCGGTTCTCGCACGCCCGGTCGGCGTTCTCCAAGCGCCGCAAGGCCCACTTCGCGCAGCTCGACGCCCAGCGCGAGGACGCCCGCCGGGTCAAGGAGCGGCTGGTCGCCGAGGCCGAGGCGCTGTCCGGCTCGACCGACTGGGCCCCGACGGCCGCGCGCTACCGCGACCTGATGACCGAGTGGAAGTCGGCCGGCCGCGCCCAGCGCGAGCACGAGGACGACCTGTGGAACCGCTTCCGCGGCGCCCAGGACGTCTTCTTCGCCGCCCGCAGCTCGGTCTTCGCGGAGCGCGACGCCGAGCAGACGGAGAACCTGAAGCTGAAGGAGGAGCTGGCCGAGGAGGCCGAGAGGATCCTCCCGGTGACGGATCTCAAGGCGGCGCGGGCCGCGTTCCGCTCGGTCAACGAGCGCTGGGAGGCCATCGGCCACGTGCCGCGCGACGCCCGGCCGAAGGTCGAGGGCCGGATGCACGCGGTGGAGCGGGCGATCCAGGAGGCCGAGGAGGCCGAGTGGCGCCGGACCAACCCGGAGGCGCGCGCGCGTGCCGAGGGTCTGACCGGTCAGCTCCAGGCCGCCGTGGACAAGCTGCGTTCCCAGATCGAGCAGGCGCGCGCGCAGGGCAACAGCGCCCGGGCCGACAAGCTGGAGCGTGAGCTGGAGGGCCGTCAGGCGCTGCTGGACCAGGCGCTCAAGGGACTCCAGGAGTTCGGCGGCTGACACCCGCCCGCCGGAACCGGCTCGAACGGCCCGGCCGTGGGAGACCACGGCCGGGCCGTTCGGCGTTCCCGGGTGTCGCACGGTGTCCGGGGAGCGGTTCGGGCCCCGGGGCCGGGGCTCAGGCGGGGCCGGGGCTCAGGCGGGGCCGCCGCGTTCGCTGATGTCCAGGGCGTGCTTGAGGACCTCGCAGGCCTGGAGGTGGTTGCCGGACTCCTGGAGCAGGTCGGCGAGGCGCCGGCAGACCAGGACGGCCTCCGGGCCGTAGACCTTGTGGACCTGCTGGAAGGCGAGTTCCAGGACCTCGATGGCGTCCTTGACCTGGCCGGTCTCGGCGAGGAGTTCGGAGAGTTCGAGCTGGACGGCGAGCAGGTCGCCCTGGGCGCCGGCGGTCCGCTGCTCCTGGAGGGCGAGCCGCAGCACGGGCAGGGCGTCGCGGGTGTTGCCCTCGGCGCGCAGCAGCCGGGCGACGGCGAGGCCGGTGGAGACCATCGCGGCGCGGACGTCGGCCGGCAGGACCGGGCCCGCCGGGGTGTGGCGGCCGGCCCGGGACTTGTTGCGGGCCAGCGGGAGCCGTCCCACGCCGTTCTCCTGGGAGTGCTGGGGCAGCGGGCGGTTCTTGGCGCGCAGGCGTTCCAGCAGGACGCGGTAGAGCGTGTCCAGGTCGATCAGTTCGGGGCCGTCCTCGACGCCGTGCCGCAGCACGGTGAGGAGTTCGCCGGTGAAGGCGGTGTAGCGCTCGCCGTCGGGGGCCAGGGCGATCCGGTCGCGGGGGGAGGCGGTCAGGACGTACGCCCCGTCCACGGCGGCCTCCGCGGCGAGGACGTCGCCGCCGGACAGGGCCCGGGCGGCGCGGCCGCTGAAGCAGCAGTCCAGGACGACGACCTTGCGGCGGGCGCGGGCGGAGCGCAGCGCGGTGCGCAGGTGCTGGTAGGCGACGGCGGTGTAGCCGAGGTGTTCGCGGGAGTCGCCGAGGGCGAGGTAGAGGTCGGCGGACTCCGCGTCGCGCATGCCGTGTCCGGCGAAGTACACCAGCAGGGTGTCGGTGGCCTCCTCGCCGGCCCGGTGGACGGGGTCGAGGATGGCCTGGGGGCTCAGCGGGTCGGTGACGACCGTGCAGTGCTGCACGGGCAGCCCCCACACGGTGGCGTCGCACAGCTCGGCGGCGAGGTCGACGACACCGGTCTCGACGGCGGGGAGCTGGGGCAGGTGGCGGTAGGAGGCGGTGCCGATGAGCACGGCCCGCGAGCGCGCCGGATCAGGCAGTGCCGTCATCGCCTCCGCTTCCCTCGGTGCGGGGGGCGGGCGGGCCGGCGGGGGCGGTGTCGCCGTCGAGGAGGGCGACGAGGCGCCGCACGGCCTCCTCGTCGCGGGCCGCCCGGGCCGTGAGCAGGACCTCCACGTCGCCGCGGCGCAGGGTGACGGCCGGGGCGCGGCGCAGGGAGGCCTGCCACTGCAGGACGGAGAGCACCAGGGAGGCCGCGGACAGTCCGCCCGACACGGCGAACTGGAGCACGTCGAAGCCGGTGCCCATGCCGCCGGGCGGGGGCGGTGCGGCGACGGGGCGGGCCCGCACGCCGGTGGTGTCGTCCGCGCGCAGCCAGCGCAGCAGGGAACGCAGGTCGTCCTCGGTGCCGGTGTCGTCCAGGGAGGCGGAGATCCCCGGGCCGGGATCAGTCATCGTGTCCGTCCGTTCGTCGGGCCACGCGTGCGTTGACGCGGGAGAAGAGTTCGAGCGCGTCCCGTCCGGCGTCGAGCCGGGCCAGGCAGACCGCGTGCCAGTACTGGCTGGTGAGGGTGGTCGGATGATCGGGTCCGAGCGTGGAGAGGCAGACCGGGACCACGACCGACAGCATCTGCGCCGCCTCCCGGAGCCGTCCGCGCTGCACCAGGTTGACCGCTTCGCGCTGCCGGGACAGGGCGGTCTGCGGGGTCATGCTGCCGAGCACGATCCGGCGGGTGGTGTCGCTGAGGGTGGCGGGCCGGAAGGGATCCGCCGGGGCGTCCCGCGGCTCGGGCAGGACGGGCGCCTCGTCCCAGAGGTACTCGGGCACGTCCTCGTGCGCTCCGCCGGGCGGGGCGGCCCGGACCGCGTACGGCGCTGCCCGGGCGTCCCGTACGGCCTCCTCCCGGGCCCGGCCGGTCACCAGGGCGGCCAGGGTCTCCGTGCCGCCGTAGGTCAGGGGCAGCAGGACGTCCCGGATCGCGCCGGGGTCCTGGCGGCGGGCGGCGGGGTCCTGGCGGCAGAGGTCGTCGACCAGCCGGCGCAGGCTCTCGGGGCGGTCGTGGCGGCTCCCGGTGAGCGGGGGGACGCCGTCGCCGAGGGCCCGCTCCATGATCGCGCCGAAGTCGACGGTGGGGCCGAACGGCAGCTCGCCGGTGATCATCAGGTACGTGCAGACGCCGAGGCCGTACCAGTCGGCCGCGCGTTCCGGCAGGACGCCGCGCATGGCCTCGGGTGCCATGAACTGCGGGGTGCCGACGAGGGCGCCGGTGCGGGTGATGGCGGCCTCGCCGGCCAGCCGGGCCAGGCCGAAGTCCTGGAGGACCACCCGTCCGCTGCGGGTGATGCCCACGTTGGTGGGCTTGACGTCGCGGTGCAGGACCCCGGCCGTGTGCGCGGCTTCCAGGGCCTCGGCCATGCCGAAGGCCACCGTGCACACGACGGCCGTCGGCAGCGGGCCGGTGTCCGCCACCAGCTCGGCCAGGGTCGTGCCGTCGAGCACCTGCATCACGAGGTAGGGGGTGCCGTCGTGCACCCCGCTGTCGTAGAGGGTGACGACGCCCGGGTGCTCGATCCGGGCCAGGGCGCGGGCCTCCCGGCGGAAGCGGTCCCAGGCCTCGCTGTCCCGGGCCAGGCCCTCGACGGCGGTGAGCATCTTCACCGCGACGCGGCGGTCGAGCCGGGTGTCCTCCGCCTCGTGGACGACGCCCATGCCGCCGCGGCCGAGGAAGCGGACCGGGCGGTAGCGCTCGGCCACCAGAAGGGGCGCGGCCGGCGGCGACGCCTCCACCGGCGCCTCCACCGGCGCGTCCACCGGTTCGCCGGCCGGTAACGCCCCGCCCGTCGATCCGTCCCGTCCGGTGCCGCCCATCCCGCTCCCCCGTCCCCGTCGGCCCCTGCCCTCCGCCCGTAGGTTACGGCCTGCGTGCCGAGGTCACCCGGTAGACGTCGTAGACGCCCTCGACCCCGCGGACGGCCTTCAGGACGTGTCCCAGGTGCTTGGGATCGCCCATCTCGAAGGTGAAGCGGGAGGTGGCGACGCGGTCGCGGGAGGTCTGCACGGCCGCCGAGAGGATGTTGACGTGCTGGTCCGACAGGACCCGCGTGACGTCCGAGAGGAGCCGTGAGCGGTCCAGCGCCTCGACCTGTATGGCGACCAGGAAGACCGAGGACTGCGTCGGCGCCCACTCCACCTCGAGGATGCGCTCCGGCTCCCGCGAGAGCGAGTCCACGTTGACGCAGTCGCTGCGGTGGACGGACACGCCGCTGCCGCGCGTGACGAAGCCGATGATCGGGTCGCCGGGGACGGGCGTGCAGCAGCGGGCCAGCTTCACCCACACGTCGTCGACGCCCTTGACGACCACCCCCGGGTCGTTGCTGCTGCGCCGCTTGCGCCCGCGTCCGCGGGACGGGACCGTCTCGTCGATCTCCTCGCTCGCGGCCTCCTCGCCGCCGAGGGCCTGCACCAGCTTCTGCACGACGTTCTGCGCGGCGACGTGGCCCTCGCCGATCGCGGCGTACAGCGAGGAGATGTCCGGATAGCGCATCTCGTGCGCGAGCGTGACCAGGGAGTCGCCGGTGAGGATGCGCTGGATGGGCAGGTTCTGCTTGCGCATCGCGCGGGCGATGGCGTCCTTGCCCTGCTCGATCGCCTCGTCGCGGCGCTCCTTGGAGAACCAGGCCCGGATCTTGTTGCGGGCGCGCGGTGACTTGACGAAGCCCAGCCAGTCGCGGGAGGGTCCGGCGCCGACCGCCTTGGAGGTGAAGACCTCCACCAGGTCGCCGTTGTCCAGCGTGGACTCCAGCGGTACGAGCCTGCCGTTGACCCGTGCTCCTATCGTCCGGTGGCCGACCTCCGTGTGCACCGCGTACGCGAAGTCGACCGGCGTCGCCCCGGCCGGGAGCGCTATGACGTCGCCCTTCGGCGTGAAGACGAAGACCTCGTTGCGGGAGAGGTCGAAGCGCAGCGAGTCCAGGAACTCGCTGGGGTCCTCGGTCTCCTTCTGCCAGTCCAGGAGCTGCCGCAGCCAGGCCATGTCGTTGAGGTGGTCGTCCTTGCCCTTGCCGGACGACCTGGGCACGTCGCTGCGGACCTTGGAGGCGCCGGCGACGGCCTCCTGCTTGTACTTCCAGTGCGCGGCGATGCCGTACTCGGCGCGGCGGTGCATGTCGAACGTGCGGATCTGGAGTTCGACCGGCTTGCCGTTGGGGCCGATGACCGTCGTGTGCAGCGACTGGTACATGTTGAACTTGGGCATCGCGATGTAGTCCTTGAACCGCCCCGGGACCGGGTTCCAGCGGGCGTGGACGGTGCCCAGCGCCGCGTAGCAGTCGCGGACGGTGTCCACCAGGACGCGGATGCCGACCAGGTCGTAGATCTCCGCGAAGTCGCGGCCGCGGACGATCATCTTCTGGTAGACGCTGTAGTAGTGCTTGGGGCGGCCGGTGACGGTCGCCTTGATGCGGGCGGCACGCAGGTCGGCCTGGACCTCGTCGGTCACTATGGCCAGGTACTCGTCACGCTTGGGCGCCCTTTCGGCCACCAGCCGGACGATCTCGTCGTACATCTTGGGGTAGAGGATCGCGAAGGCGAGGTCCTCCAGTTCCCACTTGATGGTGTTCATGCCCAGGCGGTGGGCGAGCGGCGCGTAGATCTCGAGGGTCTCGCGCGCCTTCTTCTCCTGCTTCTCGCGCTTGAGGTAGCGCATGGTGCGCATGTTGTGCAGGCGGTCGGCGAGCTTGATGACCAGGACGCGCGGGTCCTTGGCCATGGCGACGACCATCTTGCGGACGGTCTCGGCCTGCGCGGCCTCGCCGAACTTGACCTTGTCGAGCTTGGTGACGCCGTCGACGAGGAGGGCGACCGCGTCGCCGAAGTCACGGCGCAGGTCGTCCAGGCCGTACTCGGTGTCCTCGACCGTGTCGTGGAGCAGGCCCGCCATGAGGGTGGCCGGATCCATGCCCAGTTCGGCGAGGATCGTCGTCACCGCGAGGGGGTGCGTGATGTACGGGTCGCCGCTCTTGCGCTTCTGCCCCCGGTGCCAGCGCTCGGCGACCTGGTAGGCCTTCTCGATCTGGCGCAGGGTGGCGGTCTCGATCTTCGGGTCGTTGCTGCGCACTATCCGCAGCAGCGGTTCCAGGACCGGGTTGTACGGGTTTGCGCGCTGGCCGCCGAGGCGGGCGAGACGGGCGCGGACGCGGTTGGAGGAGCCGGAACGGGCGGGCGGCTGCGCGGCGGCGGGACGGGCGGCCGGCGGGGCGGCGGGGCGGGCTGCGGGGCGCTCGGGCGAGGAGGGTGCCGCCGCTCGGGCCGCGTCGGGCGCGGGGGCCGGCTTGGGGCGGGGCGGCTCGGCCGGCTGCTGCTCGACGGGGGCGGAGCGGTCGTGCTCGACCGGCCCGCGGGCGTCGGGCGCCTGCGACGCGGGCTCGGCCGCGGACTCCGAGGGAGACTCGGGCTTGGCGGCGGTCAGGTGCTGGGCCTCGTCTGGCAAGAGGGCTCCTCGTGCGCGATCCGGGTGCCCCGGTCAGGCTCCGGAGCATCCATCGTAGCGATCCCGGGCTCCGGGATCGCCTCCGGACCGGGATGCGAGAACGGTCCGCCCGTGGAACGCAAGGGGCGGGCGCCGGATTCCTCCGGGCCCGCCCGCTCGCCGTACGGCGGTCGTCGTGCCGTGCCGGTCGTGCGTCACCGCGCTGTCAGACCGTGAGCAGCGCCTCCAGCGGCGCTCCGGCCAGGGCCGCCTCCAGGCGGGGCCGGCCGTCGAGGAAGCCCAGTTCCATGAGGACGGCGACGCCCGAGACCTCGGCGCCGGCGCGGTGGATGAGCTGGATCGACGCCTCGGCGGTGCCACCGGTGGCGAGGACGTCGTCGACGATCAGGATGCGGTCGTCGGCGGTCAGGTCCTCGGCGTGGATCTCGATCTCGGCCGAGCCGTACTCCAGGTCGTAGGCCTGGGTGAGGGTGGCTCCGGGGAGCTTGCCCGCCTTGCGCACGGGGACGAAGCCGAGGCCGGCCCGGACGGCGACGGGGGCGCCCAGGATGAAGCCGCGGGCCTCCAGGCCGACGACCTTGGTGGCACCGGTGCGCACGGCGATCTCCGCGAACGCCTCGGTGAGCGCGGCGAACGCCGCCGGGTCCGCGAGCAGCGGCGTGATGTCCTTGAACATCACGCCCGGCTCCGGGTGGTCGGCCACGTCACGGATGCGGCTGAGCAGCAGCGTCGTGAGGTCGGTGGTCTCGGTCATCGGCGCTTCCCCGAAGGACGGCCGCGGCCGCGGCCGCGGGAGGAGGGCTGGGTCCGGGGGCCGACGACGGCCGTCTCCGCGTCTTCGGGGTCCCCGCCGTATCCGGCGTCCTCGTCACGCCCGTCGTGGCCGTACGGCCGCGCGGGCTCCTCGTCGGTGTGCGACTGGGCGCGCTTGGCGAGGACGCGCTTCCTCAGGGCCCGCACCTGCGGCTCGCGTTCCTTGAGGTCGGCGACCAGCGGGGTGGCGATGAAGATCGAGGAGTAGGCGCCGGCGGCGAGGCCGACGAACAGCGACAGCGAGATGTCGTTGAGCGTGCCCGCGCCGAGGAAACCGCCGCCGATGAACAGCAGGCCCGCGACCGGGAGCAGCGCGACCACCGTGGTGTTGACGGAACGCACCAGGGTGCCGTTGATCGAGCGGTTGGCGATCTCGCTGTAGGTGAAGCGGGTCTGCTTCGTGAGGTCCTTCGTCTGTTCCTTGAGGGAGTCGAAGACGACGACCGTGTCGTACAGGGAGTAGCCGAGGATGGTCAGCAGACCGATCACCGTGCCCGGCGTGACCTCGAAGCCGACGAGGGCGTAGATGCCGACGGTGATGGTGATGTCGTGGATCAGGGCGATGAGCGCCGCGATGGCCATGCGCCACTCGAAGGCGATCGCCAGGTAGATCACGACCAGGACCATGAAGATCGCCAGGCCCTGCCAGGCCTTGTTGGCGATCTGGTCACCCCAGCTGGGGCCGACCAGGTCGGCGGCGATCGTCTCGGGGTCGACCTTGAACTCCCCGGCCAGGTCCTCCTTGACCTTGTCGGACTGCTTGGTGTCCATGCCGGCGATCTGGATGCGCAGCGAGCCGTCGCCGAGCTTCTGCACGAGCGCCGGGTGGCCCGCCGCCTCCTCCGCGGCGCTCTCCGCCTGCGAGACGGAGACGGAGCTGTTCTTGGCGGTGGTGAAGATGGCACCGCCCTGGAAGTCGATGCCCATGTTCAGGCCGCGGACCGCCAGGCCGAGGATGGCCGTGATCGTGATCAGTATCGAGATGCCGTACCAGATCTTGCGGTGACCGATGAAGTCGTAGCTGATCTCACCACGGTGCAGTCGGGCGCCGAGGCTGCCGAGTTTCGACATCGCTCACGCCTCCTTCGTCTCGACGGGACCGGCGGCAGGACCGGAGGGACGGCGGGTGCGGCGCAGCGGCGGCTTGGCACCCAGGCTCTTCGGGTCGAGGCCGGACCACTTGTGGCCGCCCGCGAAGAACTTGCGGCGCGCGATCAGCGTCATCAGCGGCTTGGTGAAGAAGAAGACCACGACCACGTCGAGGACGGTGGTCAGACCGAGCGTGAACGCGAAGCCCTGGACCTTGCCGACGGTGACGAGGAACAGCACCGCGGCGGCGAGGAACGACACGAAGTCGGAGACCAGGATGGTGCGCCGCGCCCGCGGCCAGGCCCGCTCGACCGCGGGGCGCAGGGAGCGGCCCTCGCGGATCTCGTCCCGGACCCGTTCGAAGTACACGATGAACGAGTCCGCGGTGATGCCGATGGCGACGATGGCACCGCAGACGGCCGGCAGGTTGAGGGCGAAGTGGATCGTCGGGCCGAGCAGCGACATGATCACGTACGTCAGCGCGGCGGAGACCAGCAGCGAGGCGATCGCGATGAGCGACAGGCCGCGGTAGTAGGCCACCAGGTAGATGATGACCAGGCCGAGGCCGATGGCGCCCGCGATCAGGCCGGCGCGGAGCTGGTCACCGCCGAGCGCGGCGGTCACGGTCTGGACGCTCGACTCCTCGAAGCTGAGCGGCAGCGCGCCGTACGACAGCATGTTGGCGAGGTTCTGGGCCTCCTCCTGCTGGAAGCTGCCGGAGATCTGGGCCTGGCCGCCGGCGATGGAGGAGCTGACGTAGGGGCTGGAGACGACCTCGCCGTCGAGCACGATGCCGAACTGGTTCTGCGGCGACTGGTTCTGGGCGAGCTTGCCCGTGATGTCCGCGAACTTCTTCGCGCCCTTGGAGTCGAACTTCATGTTGACCTGCCAGCCGGCGGCACCCTGGGTGTCGTAGATGGCCTTGGCCTCGTCGACCTCGGTGCCGTCGACGGCGGCCGGGCCGAGCAGGTACTTGTACCAGACGCCGTCGATGTCGCCGCAGGCCACGGTCGTGTCGCCGGGCTTGACGCCTTCGCCGATCGCGCTGCGCTGCTCGTCCTTGCTGCAGTCCAGGGCGGCGTACTTCGCCTGGAGGGCGGTCTCGTCGGCGGTGCCGCCGCTCGCGGACGCCGAGGGGCTGGCGGAGGCGGCGGCGGAGGCGCTCGCGGAGGGCGACGGCGTGGAGTCGGCCTTCAGGGCGTCGGTGACGGCACGCCCCTGGGAGGTGGCGGAGGCCGAGGGGGAGGTCGAGGAGGAGGCCTTCTCCCCTGCCGAGGCGCTCGCGGAGGGGCTCGGGGAGGCGTTCGGGGAACCGCTGGCCGACGGGCTGGGCGAGCCGCTCGCGGCGGCACCGCTGGGCTCGCTCGCCAGGACCGGACGGAAGTACAGCTTGGCGGTGGTGCCGACCTGTGCCCGGGCGTCCTTGGAGTTGATGCCCTTGGGGATGTTCACGATGATGTTGCGGTCGCCCTGGGTCTGCACCTCCGCCTCGGAGACGCCGAGGCCGTTGACACGGCGGTTCATGATCTCGACCGCGGTGTCCATGTTGGCCTTGTTGATCGCGGACCCTTGGTCGGCCTTCGCCTGGAGCGTGATGCTCGTACCGCCGGCAAGGTCGATGCCGAGACGCGGAGTCGTGTGACCGGAGAGGAACATGCCTCCGGTGAGCCCCACGATGGCGATCAGGATCAGGGCCAGCGAGCGCCACGGCTTGCTCTGGGCGCTCGCGCTCCGGCCCTTTTTAGGTGCTGCCACCTTCTCGTACTCCCTCTCGGGCCGCCTCGCGCCGGGTCAGCGCGGCAGCGGCCATGGCATGGTGTCGGGATCCCCTACGTGCGAGATTGCGCGCGCCCGGGGCACGCGGGACGGGCCCGCGTGCCCCGGGTCGTGGCTACTTCTTCGTGTCGGAGTCGCCGTCGGTCTTCTTCGGCTCTTCGTCGGCCTCGGCAGCGGCGGTCCTCTCCTCGGCCTCGTTCTTCGTGACGGGGTCCTCGTCCTTCTTGCCGGGCTTGCCGAGATCGACGGGCCGGTCGTCGGAGACGGCGGCAGCGTCGGCGGACCCGTCGGTCCCGGTGAGGGAGGAGGCGTCGTCCGGGACGACGTCGGCGTCGGACTTCAGGTCGTGCTCGATGCCGTGGACGATGCGGTTGTACTCGTCGTCCGTCAGTACGGCACCGATCGAGTTCTTCGCGAAGAGCAGGTCCACACCCGGGCCGGCGTCGAGGAGGACCGTGTCCTCGTTGACCTCCTTGACCGTCGCGTACATGCCCCCGATCGTGCGGACACCGCTGCCGGGCTGCATCTGGTTGCGCATGTCCACGGCCTGCTGCTGCTTCTTCTTCGCCGACCGGGTCATCAGGAACATGGCCCCGATGAGCACGATGAACGGGAGGAGGGTCACGAGACTCACGGGTCGGTACTTCCTTCACGCGACCGCGATGGTGAGCGGCCTGATGGTTGGGGGTGTGTGCGCTGCCCACAGGGGCGGCATCGGCGGAGTCTAAGCGAGTCCGCGCGCAGGGAACAACGCTCAGCATGGCACCAGGGTTCCTGGTGCCGCCATCACCGCGTCCGATCCCGGGCCGACGCCCGGGCGGTCACGCCCCGAACAGGTCCTGTTGTCCGTTTCCCGCGGTGGCGGGGCGGGGCGGGGTCAGGCCCAGGTGGGTCCAGGCGGCGGGGGTCGCGACCCGGCCGCGGGGCGTGCGGGCGAGCAGGCCCTCGCGGACGAGGAAGGGTTCGGCGACCTCCTCGACGGTCTCGCGCTCCTCCCCCACGGCGACGGCGAGCGTGGACAGGCCGACCGGTCCGCCGCCGAACAGCTTGAGCAGGGCCGTGAGGACCGCGCGGTCGAGGCGGTCGAGGCCGCGGGCGTCGACCTCGTAGACCTTCAGCGCGGCTTCCGCGATCTCGCGGGTGATCCCGCCGTCGGCCTTGACCTGGGCGTAGTCCCGGACGCGGCGCAGCAGGCGGTTGGCGATGCGGGGCGTGCCGCGGGAGCGGCCGGCGATCTCGGCGGCGCCGTGGGTGTCGATCTCGACGTCGAGGAGGTTCGCCGAGCGGTGTATCACCCGCTCCAGTTCGGCCGGCTCGTAGAACTCCATGTGCGCGGTGAAGCCGAAGCGGTCGCGCAGCGGGGGCGGCAGCAGGCCCGCGCGCGTGGTGGCGCCGACCAGGGTGAACGGGGGCAGCTCCAGGGGGATGGCGGTGGCGCCGGGGCCCTTGCCGACGATGACGTCGACGCGGAAGTCCTCCATCGCCATGTAGAGCATCTCCTCGGCGGGCCGGGACATGCGGTGGATCTCGTCGAGGAAGAGGACCTCGCCCTCCTGGAGGGAGGAGAGGATCGCCGCGAGGTCGCCCGCGTGCTGGATGGCGGGGCCGCTGGTGATCCGGATCGGGGCGCCCATCTCGGCCGCGATGATCATCGACAGGGTGGTCTTGCCGAGGCCGGGGGCGCCGGAGAGCAGGACGTGGTCGGCGGTGGCGCCCCGCGCGCGTGCGGCGCGCAGGACGAGGTCGAGCTGTTCGCGGACCTTCTCCTGGCCGATGAACTCGCCCAGGTCCTTGGGGCGCAGGGCGGCCTCGACGGCCTGGTCCTCGCCGTCGGCGACAGAGCCCACCAGCCGCTCCGCGGCGGGGCCGGCGAGCCCCTCGTCGGCGGTCGCGTCGGTCGGGTCGTCCCAGTTCATGTGGTGTGCCTCGGGGATGTAGGGGGTCAGCGGGCTCGGTTGAGGGTCTGCAGCGCCGCCTTCAGGAGCTGGCCGACCGGGGGTGTGCCACCGGCGGCCTCGGCCTGCGGCGCGACCGCGGTCACGGCCTCCTCGGCCTCGCGGGTCGCGTAGCCGAGGCCGATCAGGGCCGCGTGCAGCTGGTCGCGCCAGCCCTGGGTGACGGGGGTGCCGACGGCGGGGGCGCCGGTCGGCTCGCCGAGGCGGTCCTTCAGTTCCAGCAGGAGCTTCTGGGCGCCCTTCTTGCCGATGCCGGGGACGGCGGTGAGGGCCTTCTCGTCGCCGGTGGCGACGGCTCGCCGCAGGGTGTCCGGCGCGTGGACCGCGAGCATGGCCTGGGCGAGGCGGGGGCCGACCCCGCTCGCGGTCTGGAGCAGCTCGAAGACCTGGCGCTCGTCGTCGTCGGCGAAGCCGTACAGGGTGAGGGAGTCCTCGCGGACGACCAGGGAGGTGGCGAGTCTCGTCTCCCGGCCCGTGCGCAGGCCCGAGAGCGTGTTGGGGGTGCACTGGACGGCGATGCCGATGCCGCCCACCTCGATCACCGCGGAGTCGGGGGCGAGGGCGGCGACCGGTCCGCTCACGAAGGCGATCATCCCGTACGGCCTTTCGATGTGTGCAGGGCGACGGCCTGCTGGAGTCGGTTCTGCGCGGGGGCGCGCCAGATGTGGCAGATGGCGAGCGCGAGGGCGTCGGCGGCATCGGCGGGCTTGGGGGGTGCGTCGAGCCGGAGCAGCCGGGTCACCATGGCGCCGACCTGGGCCTTGTCGGCGCGGCCGCTGCCGGTGACGGCCGCCTTGACCTCGCTGGGGGTGTGCAGGGCGACCGGGAGGCCGCGGCGGGCGGCGCACAGCATGGCGACGGCGCTGGCCTGGGCGGTGCCCATGACCGTGCGCACGTTGTGCTGGCTGAACACCCGCTCCACGGCGACGCATTCGGGGCGGTACTCGTCCAGCCACCGCTCGATGCCCTGCTCGACGGCGACGAGGCGCTGTCCCAGCTCGGCGTCCGCGGGCGTCCGCACGACGCCCACGCCGAGCATGGTGAGCGGCCGGCCCGCGACGCCCTCGACGACGCCCACGCCGCATCGTGTGAGACCGGGGTCCACCCCGAGTACGCGCACGCGCCCTCTCCTCCTCGTCCGTGCTCGCGCCCGGACCTCCGCCCCGCGGCCCCGGCGGTGGCATCGCGCCGGGCCGGCCCGGCCGAAGGCCGCGACCTGTGGTGTCTGACGGTCGCCAGGCTATCCGCCGGCACCGACAACGCCGTCGGGCCGGCAGGACGTGTCCCACCGGCCCGACGGGTCCGCTCGGTTCGCTGCGGCGCTACGCGTCGACCTTCTCCATGACCTCGTCGCTGACGTCGAAGTTGGCGAAGACGTTCTGCACGTCGTCGCTGTCCTCGAGCGCGTCGATCAGCTTGAAGATCTTCCGGGCGCCGTCCTCGTCCAGTTCGACCTGCATGGTCGGGACGAAGTTGGCGTCGGCGGAGTCGTAGTCGATGCCGGCGTCCTGGAGGGCCGTGCGGACCGCGACCAGGTCGGTGGCCTCGCTGAGGACCTCGAAGGACTCACCGAGGTCGTTGACCTCCTCGGCGCCCGCGTCCAGGACGGCGCCGAGCACGTCGTCCTCGGTCAGCTCGCCCTTGGGGACGATGACGACGCCCTTGCGATGGAAGAGGTACGACACCGAGCCGGGGTCGGCCATGGATCCGCCGTTGCGGGTCATGGCGACGCGGACGTCGGAGGCGGCGCGGTTGCGGTTGTCGGTGAGGCACTCGATGAGCACCGCGACGCCGTTCGGTCCGTAGCCCTCGTACATGATCGTCTCGTAGTCGGCGCCGCCGGCCTCGAGTCCACCGCCGCGCTTGATCGCGGAGTCGATGTTCTTGTTGGGGACCGACGACTTCTTCGCCTTCTGGACGGCGTCGTAGAGCGTCGGGTTGCCGTCCAGGTCGACACCGCCCATGCGCGCCGCGACCTCGATGTTCTTGATCAGCTTCGCGAAGAGCTTGCCGCGCTTGGCGTCGATCACGGCCTTCTTGTGCTTCGTCGTGGCCCATTTAGAGTGGCCGGACATCTGCCTGTCTCCTTCGCGTAACCCATCTCTGCGTGAACGCCAGAGATCCTACAAGGACTCCGGTGTCCGGCTCGCGCGCACCATGTCCACGAACAGGGCGTGCACCCGGTGGTCGCCGGTCAGTTCCGGGTGGAAGGACGTGGCCAGCGCGTTCGCCTGGCGGACCGCGACGATGTGGCCCTCGTGCTCGGCGAGCACCTCGACGCGGGCGCCGACGGACTCCACCCAGGGGGCGCGGATGAAGACGCCCTCCACAGGATCGCCTCCGACGCCCTTGATGTCGACCTCGGCTTCGAAGGACTCGTTCTGCCGTCCGAAGGCGTTGCGGCGCACGATCATGTCGATGCCGCCGACGGTCTCCTGGCCCGAGCGCGGGTCGAGGATCTTGTCGGCGAGCAGGATCATGCCGGCGCAGGTGCCGTAGACGGGCAGGCCGGCCCGCACGCGTGCGCGCAGGGGGTCCAGCACGCCGAAGAGGGCGGCCAGCTTGGAGATGGTGGTGGACTCGCCGCCGGGCAGGACCAGGCCGTCGACCTCGGCGAGTTCTTCGGGGCGCCTGACCGGCCTGGCCACGGCGTCGGCCGCGGCCAGGGCGATGAGGTGCTCCCGGACGTCGCCCTGGAGGGCCAGGACGCCGATGACGGGGGTGTCGCCCATGGGTGCTTACCAGCCCCGGTTCGCGTAGCGCTCGGCCTCGGGGAGGGTGTCGCAGTTGATGCCGACCATGGCCTCGCCGAGGTTGCGGGACGCGTCCGCGATGATCTTCGGGTCGTCGTAGAAGGTGGTGGCCTTCACGATGGCGGCGGCGCGCTTGGCCGGGTCGCCGGACTTGAAGATGCCGGAGCCGACGAAGACGCCCTCGGCGCCGAGCTGGCGCATCAGGGCGGCGTCGGCGGGGGTGGCCACGCCACCGGCGGAGAACAGCACGACGGGCAGCTTGCCCAGCTCGGCGACCTCCTTGACCAGCTCGTACGGGGCACGCAGGTCCTTGGCGGCGGCGTACAGCTCGTTGTTGTCGAAGCCGCGGAGCCGGGCGATCTCGTTCTTGATCTGGCGCAGGTGACGGACCGCCTCGACGACGTTGCCGGTGCCGGCCTCGCCCTTGGAGCGGATCATCGCGGCGCCCTCGGCGATGCGGCGCAGGGCCTCGCCGAGGTTGGTGGCGCCGCAGACGAAGGGGGTGGTGAACGCCCACTTGTCGGAGTGGTTGACCTCGTCGGCCGGGGTGAGGACCTCGGACTCGTCGATGTAGTCGACGCCGAGGGACTGGAGCACCTGGGCCTCGACGAAGTGGCCGATGCGGGACTTGGCCATGACCGGGATGGAGACCGCCTCGATGATCTCCTCGATCATGTTGGGGTCCGACATCCGGGCCACGCCGCCGTCCTTGCGGATGTCGGCGGGCACCCGCTCCAGGGCCATGACGGCGACGGCGCCCGCGTCCTCGGCGATCTTCGCCTGCTCCGCGTTGACGACGTCCATGATCACGCCGCCCTTGAGCTGCTCGGCCATGCCGCGCTTCACGCGCGCGGTGCCGGTCTCGGGGGCCTGGTTCTGGGTGCTGGACACGGGTTGACCTCGCTGAAGGGGAAGAGGGTTTTCTACCGGACCGAGGAAACGCGAGTGGACCAGTCCACAGCAAGGGCCAATGGGAAGGCGGTGGATCCTTTTGGCCGGTCCGGGCGGCTCCTCGGCCGGTCCGGGGCGGCTCCCCCTCCGGACCGGCTCCTCTCCGGAGGGGCCCCTCCCCCGGACGGTCCCCTCCCCCGACGGGTCGGGCGGCCCGGTCGCGGGTCACCGGCGGGACGGGCAGCGGGGTCTCGCCGTGGCCCCTCGGGTGGCCCCGCGGGCCGCGGGGCTCACGCGTGCGAACGGGCCGTCAGCACGGCCGGCGGCTCGTCGTCCATCTCGAAGGCCATCGGGAACGGGGCGTGGCCGGCCAGCCGGAACCAGCGCACCTTGCGGTGCTCGCGCAGCCTGCGGGCCCCGCCGACCGCGTCGTTGTGGAAACGGCGGGCCATGGGCACCCGCAGGACCGCCTCGGTCAGCTCGTGCGCCGCGGTCTCCCCCCCGGGCGCCTCGCGGACGGCGTCCAGTTGCTGCGCGTCCGCGAAGACCGCCCGCAGCGCCTGGCTCAGGTCGCTCTCGGCGACCTCCCGCTGTTCCTCCTCGGCCTGCCGGGCGGCGTGCGCGGCCTCGTACAGCACGATCGAGGCGGCCGGATCGAGCACGCCCGAGGTGGCCAGTTCCTGGGCGACGGAGGCCCTGCGCAGCAGTTGCGCGTCCAGTGCGGCGCGGGCGGCGTCGATGCGGGCGTGCAGCCGGTCCAGGCGGCCCGCGGTCCAGCTCAGGTAGAGGCCGACGGCGACGAGGGCGACGAGGATCCAGATGAGGGTTGCGGTCACGGGCGGCAAGGCTAGCCGCTCCGCGGGCGCGGCCGGGACGCCTCCCCCGGCGGCTGCCGGGGCCCGCCCCGGCCCTCGGCGGTCCTCGGCGCTCCTCGGCGGCGAACGCCGACGGGCCGGGTCGCCCGACCGGCGTCGCCGGGTCCGCCCGGATCGGTCCTGGACAGGGCCGGATCGGTCCCGTGCCCGCCCGGGTCGATCCAGGGCCGGGCCGGATCAGTCCCGGGCCGGGCCGGATCAGTCCCGGGCCAGGCCGAACCGGCCCCGCAGTCCCGGGGAACCCTTGTCGTCCGCGGCCACCGCCGCCGCGCCCGCCGTCACCGTCTCGTAGACGGAGAGGATGTCCGCGCCGACCGTGGACCAGTCGAAGCGCCGGACGTGGGCGCTGCCGCGTTCGCGCAGGCCGGCCCGCCGCTCCGGGTCGCCCAGCAGCCGTACGGCCGCCTCGGCCAGCGCGTCCGCGTCCTCGTTGGCGAAGAGTTCGCCCGCGGCGCCCTGGTCGAGCACCTGGGCGAAGGCGTCGAGGTCGGAGGCGAGCACCGGGGCCCCGGCGGACATGGCCTCGACCAGGATGATGCCGAAGCTCTCGCCGCCGGTGTTGGGGGCGACGTAGAGGTCGATGCTGCGCAGGAAGCGGGCCTTGTCCTCGTCGCTGACCATGCCGAGGAACTCGACGCGCGGGCGCAGTTCCGCCGGGAGGTTCTCGACGGCCTCCTGCTCGTCGCCGCGGCCGGCCACCAGCAGGCGGGCCTCCGGGCGTTCCGCGAAGATCTTCGGCAGGGCCGCCATCAGCACCGGCAGGCCCTTGCGGGGCTCGTCGATGCGCCCCACGAAGCCGATCGTCTGGCCCTGCCACTCGGGCCTGGGCTCGGCGCGGGCGAAGAAGTCGACGTCGACGCCGTTGGGGATGACCACGGCGTCCCCGCCTAGGTGCTCCACCAGGGTGCGGCGGGCGTACTCGCTCACCGCGATCCGCGCGCTGATCTTCTCCAGGGCTGCCTGGAGGATCGAGTAGGCGGCGAGCATCGCGCGCGAGCGCGGGTTCGACGTGTGGAACGTGGCCACGATGGGGCCCTGTGCCGCCCAGCAGGTCAGCAGTCCGAGCGACGGCGAGGTCGGCTCGTGGATGTGGACCACGTCGAAGGCGCCGTCGTGCAGCCAGCGCCGCACCCGGGCGGCGCTCAGGAAACCGAAGTTGAGCCGGGCCACCGAGCCGTTGTACGGCACCGGGACGGCGCGGCCGGCCGAGACGACGTACGGCGGCAGCGGGGTGTCGTCGTCGGCGGGGGCGAGGACGGACACCTCGTGGCCGAGCCGGATGAAGTACTCGGCGAGGTCGCGGATGTGGAACTGGACGCCGCCGGGCACGTCCCAGGAGTACGGGCAGACGATGCCGATTCTCACGAGGGTCCCTTCGCGGGGTCGAGATCGGCGAGCCACAGCCGCTGGAGCATGTGCCAGTCCTCCGGGTGGTCGGCGATGCCGGTGGCGAAGGCGTCTGCCAGCGCCTGTGTCATGGCGGACGTCCGCTCGGCGCGCGTGCCCGCCCCGGGCACCTCGATCGGGGCGTGGACGCGGCCCCGCATCACGGGCGATTCGTCGTACCAGAGCGTGACGGGGAGCAGCAGCGCGCCGGTCTGCTGGGCGAGCAGGGCCGGACCGGCGGGCATGCGCGCGGTGGCGCCGAAGAAGTCGACCTCGACGCCGGAGGCGGACAGGTCGCGGTCGGCGACCAGGCAGACCAGGCCGCCGTCGCGCAGCCGCCGGGCGAGGGTGCCGAAGGCGGTGCCGCCGCTGTGCGGCAGGACCTCCATGCCGAGGCCCTCGCGGTAGGCGACGAAGCGGTCGTAGAGCGTCTCGGGCCTGAGGCGTTCGGCGACCGTGGTGAACGGGACGCGCAGCTTCGTGGTGACCCAGGCGCCGGCGAGGTCCCAGTTGGCCAGGTGCGGCAGCGCGATGATGACGCCGTTGCCGGCCGCGAGGCCGTCGGTGAGGTGGTGCAGGTCCTTGGGCTCGAACCCGGACGCGATCCGTTCCCGGCTCCAGGCGGGGAGGCGGAAGGACTCCATCCAGTAGCGCAGGTAGGAGCGCATGCCCGCGCGGGACAGCTCGGCGAGCCGTTCGGGGCTCGCGCCCGGCACCACGCGCGCGTAGTTGCTCTCCAGGCGCTGGACGCCCTTGCCGCGCCGCTTCCAGGCGAGGTCGGCGAGGGTGCGCCCGAGGCGGACCGCGGCCGGCTCGGGGAGCTTCTTGACGGTGCTCCAGCCGAGCCCGTACAGCCCGTCGGTCAGCTGGTCACGTGCGCTCACTGGGCCGTCTCACGCCCCTCCGGCTCGGGCTTCGGGTCGGGCTTCGGCCCGGCCGCCGCGGTCGCCGCGTCGGCCTCCGCCGCTTCGCGCCGTACGGTGACGACCCGCTGGATCAGCGTGACCAGGCTGCCCACGGCGACGATCCACAGGGCGACCGGCAGCAGGTACTGGATGCCCGGCACGCCGAACGCGTGCAGGCCCGCGAGCCCGGCGGCGACCAGCGACACCACGAGCCGCTCGGCGCGCTCGACGAGCCCGTTGACCGCGACCGGCAGCCCGATCGACTCGCCGCGCGCCTTGGTGTACGACACGACCTGGCCGCTGGCGAGGCAGAAGATCGAGACGGCGCACAGCACGTTGTCGTCGCCGTGGCCCGCGTACCAGAGGGCGAAGCCGCCGAAGACGGCGCCGTCGGCGACCCGGTCGAGCGTGGAGTCCAGGAAGGCGCCCCAGCGGCTGGAGCGGCCGAGCTGGCGGGCCATGTTGCCGTCGACGAGGTCGGAGAACACGAACAGTGTGATCACGATCGTGCCCCAGAAGAACTCGCCCCTGGGGTAGAAGACCAGCGCGCCCGCGACCACGCCGGCGGTGCCGAGCAGCGTGACCGTGTCGGGGCTCACGCCCCGGCGGATGAGAAACGCGGCGAACGGTGTGAGGACACGCGTGAAGAATGCACGCGCGTACTTGTTCAGCATGGCCTTCCCGAAGGTTGTATGACCGCGCGGCCCCTGCTGGCCACCGGCTGGCCCATCGTAGCCACGCGCGCGCGTGCGCGGCCCTCGGGCACCGGGCCCGGTGTCACGACCGGGCCCCGTCCGGGGCGTGTTCGGGCCGCGGCCGGGTCGCGTCCGAAGCCGCGCCGGCGCCCGTGCCCCGGCCGTGCCCCGGTCGTGTCGGGGGCGGCGTCGCGTCCTCCGTATGGACGGGCCGTGACGGGAGTGGAAAGCTCGAAGGACCGCGGGCGTCGCCGGAGCCGCCACCGCCGGGGTCGCCTCGGAGGGGAGTCCGGGGGGAGGAGCCGCCGGGTCCGCGCCCCGATGACCTCACCGTGCACGGGAGGCGGAGAAATGGGCGACAAGGCGAACACACATCCCGGGGCCGCCGGCAGGGCAAGGGCGGCCGACCACCCCGCGTCCGTACGGAACGTGGTGCTGGTCGGCCCCTCCGGATCCGGCAAGACGACCCTGGTGGAGGCTCTCGCGCTGACGGCGGGCGCGGTGAACCGGGCGGGCCGCGTGGAGGACGGCGGCACCGTCTCCGACCACGACGACATCGAGCACCGTCAGCAACGCTCGGTGCAGCTCTCCCTGGTGCCGGTCGAATGGGACGGCATCAAGATCAATCTCCTCGACACCCCCGGGTACGCCGACTTCGTCGGGGAGCTGAGGGCCGGTCTGCGCGCCGCGGACGCGGCCCTCTTCGTCGTCTCGGCCTCGGACGGCGTGGACGGCCCGACCCGGATGGTGTGGGAGGAGTGCGCGGCCGTCGGGATGCCCCGCGCCATCGTCGTCACGCACCTGGAGTCCGCGCGCGCGGACTTCGAGGAGATGACGCGGATCTGCGCCGAGGCCTTCGGCGGCGACGACCCCGACGCCGTGCTGCCGCTGTACCTTCCGCTGCGCGGCCCGCGGTCGCCGGACGGGCACGCGCCCGTGACGGGTCTGACCGGGCTGCTGTCGCAGAGGCTGTTCGACTACTCCTCCGGCGCGCGCGAGGAGTCCGCGCCGGGCGAGGACGCGCTGCCCCGGATCGAGGAGGCCCGCGCCCGGCTGATCGAGGGGATCATCGCCGAGAGCGAGGACGAGACCCTCATGGACCGCTACCTCGGGGGCGAGCGGATTGACGTGAAGACGCTGATCGAGGACCTGGAGCGGGCCGTGGCCCGCGGCACGTTCTTCCCCGTCCTGGCCGCGGCCCCGGCCGCGGAGGGCGCCCGGCAGGGCATCGGCACCGTGGAGCTGCTCGAACTGGTCACCAGGGGCTTCCCGACGCCCCTGGAGCGCGAGGCGCCCCGCGTCACCACGGTCGGCGGCGAGCCGCGCGTCCTGGACCCGTGCGATCCGGACGGTCCGCTGGTCGCCGAGGTCGTGAAGACGGCCTCCGACCCGTACGTCGGCCGCGTCTCGCTGGTGCGCGTGTTCTCCGGCACCCTGCGCCCCGACCTGACCGTCCACGTGTCCGGGCACGGGCTCACCGACCGCGGCCACGAGGACCACGACGTCGACGAACGCGTCGGCGCCCTGTCCACGCCCTTCGGCAAGCAGCAGCGGGCGCTGACGCACTGCATCGCGGGCGACCTGGCGTGCGTGGCGAAGCTGAGCCGCGCGGAGACCGGCGACACGCTCTCCGCCAAGGACGACCCGGTGCTGATGGAGCCGTGGCAGATGCCCGACCCGTTGCTGCCGGTGGCCATCCGGGCGCACGGCAAGGCCGACGAGGACAAGCTGTCGCAGGGGCTGTCCCGGCTGGTGGCCGAGGACCCGACGATGCGGCTGGAGCAGAACCAGGACACCCATCAGGTGGTGCTGTGGTGCCTGGGCGAGGCCCACGCGGACGTCGCGCTGGAGCGGCTGCGCAGCCGCTACGGCGTGCAGGTGGACGTCGTCCCGCACCAGGTCTCCCTCCGGGAGACGTTCGCCGCCGCCGCCACCGGGCGCGGCCGGCACGTCAAGCAGTCCGGCGGGCACGGGCAGTTCGCGATCTGCGAGATCGAGGTGGAGCCGCTGCCGGGCGGTTCGGGCATCGAGTTCGTGGACAAGGTCGTGGGCGGCGCGGTGCCGCGCCAGTTCGTCCCGTCCGTGGAGAAGGGCGTACGGGCGCAGGCGGCCAGGGGGGTCGCCGCGGGCCATCCCCTCGTCGACGTCCGGGTGACCCTGGTCGACGGCAAGGCACACTCGGTGGACTCCTCCGACGCCGCTTTCCAGACGGCTGGGGCGCTCGCGCTGCGGGAGGCCGCGGGCGGCGCGAGGATCCATCTGCTGGAGCCGGTGGCCGAGGTGACCGTGCTGGTCGGCGACGCGTACGTGGGCGCCGTGATGAGCGACCTGTCGGGGCGGCGCGGCCGGGTCCTGGGCACCGAGCAGAGCGGTGGCGGTCGCACGCTGGTGCGCGCGGAGGTGCCCGAGATCGAGATCGGCCGGTACGCGGTCGACCTGCGTTCCCTCTCGCACGGCACGGCCCGCTTCCACCGCGCGTACGCCCGGCACGAACCGATGCCGGCACCGGTGGCGGAACGGCTCCGCCAACAGGAGCGGGCCGGATAGGAGTCGGGGCACGGCCGCTCTCAAGTGACGGGCGGGACAGCGTGTTTCCACGTCGGCGGGCGGCTTCGGCCGTCCGCCGACGGACGCCCGTGCCTGGATATACGCTGATGACCTGATCAACAGGTGTGCGGAGCACGGAAGTCGGGAAGGCCGCAGGAGCGACAGTGGCGGCGATCGGGGGCGGGAATGACCGTTGGGGACTTCTTCGGGCCACAGGTGCCGCAGCAGGGCGACGGCGGGCAGACGCCGACCTTCGCGCTGGCGTCGGCCGCCTACCGGGACAACCCCGTCGAGGACATCAAGAAGGCCGACAACGAATGGCACCAGTCGGCGGTCTCCACCGGCCGCGGCTGGGCCAGGATCTTCCGGCCCAACCTCGGCGAGGCGTTCTCCCAGGCGGTGGTCGACCGCATGCTGGGCGTCGGGCGCAAGCCGCTGATCCAGTCGTTCGGCAGTGAGCCGCAGGTGGTCGTCGAGCACTGCCTGGCCGCCAACCGGATCCGCCGGGAGCGCGACAAGAAGCTCACCGGCATCATGGTCGTGTGCGGGCTGCTCTTCCTGCCCGGACTGCTGGTGTGGCTGCTGGTCTTCCAGCTCCGGGCCACCATGACGAAGGCGGGCGACAAGCGGGTCTCCGGGCTGGCCACCGGTCTGCTCGTGGCCGTCGCCGCGCTCGCCGCGCTCTTCCTCCTCAAGATGCCGTTCTCCGGCCTGGCCGGGTGGTACGCGCGCGGTGCGGTCGTCGCACCGGTGGCCGGCTGGTTCCTGGCCAAGCGGATCTGCGAGGGCACGGCGAAGGACCTGCGCGAGCGCTGGGACGGCCTGCTGTCCGGGGGCAGCGTCGGCGCCAAGGTCCCCGAGGCGGTGCCGACCAGCCCCAACCAGACGGCGGCCGAGCAGCTGCGCCAGTCCCTGGCCCGGCTGAGCGCCGAGCAGCAGTCCAACTCGGTGTTCTACGCCGGTCCCAAGGGGATCCTCGGCATGGGCACCCGCTGGGGCGCCTGGCACCTCGCGGAGGAGCTGGTCCCGGTCGACCCGGTCAAGGGCGTCCACGAGTTCCGCAGCTGGACGGTGGTCAAGGCCATCCACGACCAGCTCCAGGTGCTGCACCGGCAGAGCCTGAAGACCGGCGGTTTCCCGCCGCCTTCGGTACGGCACTGGATCGTCACGCCGGTCGGCGAGAACGCCAAGGCGGTGGCCCGGCCGGAGGGCACCGACGTGGAGGCGTACCAGGTCAAGCCGAGGGCCGTGGAGGACATCTGCAACAACCAGCAGTTCGGCGGCGGCGACCGGCACTACCTCGGCGTGCAGTGGCCGCTGTGGGACGGCCAGTTGATCATCACCATGCTGATCACCGTGACCGTGCTGCACGAGACGCTGCGCATCGAGGTCACCGGTCACGCGCTGGGGCCGGTGAACTCCCTGTTCACCTCCAAGCCGGAGGCGCCCACGAAGGAGGTCGCCAAGACCGTCCGGTTCTGGGAGACGCGGAAGATCAGCCTGCCGCTGGTCACCGCCGACGAGGTGGTCCGGGTGGCGGCGCGCGCCACGATCAGCTGGTACCCGCCGCTGCTGAACTGGCTCGGCGGCTCCATCGGCCTGCCCGAGCCGTTCGGTCTGCGGCACGCCTGGGCCGACCAGCCGTGGCGGCACCGCTTCATGGCCGACGACGCGCTGCGCGCGGCGACGCCGGTGCTCAGGGTGGTGCACAGCGCGGCGCTGCGGGTCCTCAAGGAGCACGACGTGGACATCGAGAAGTTCAGCTCCCGCTCGTCGGCCCTCAGCGGCGCGGTCCAGGACCTGACGCCGAAGAAGGCCGACACCTACGACGCGTAGGCCTCCGGCGGTGGGGCAGGGGGCCTCTCGCCGGGGCGGTACCGGGGGCTGCCGCCCCCGGGCCCCGCTGTCGGCCTGGACGGCCTCGTCCTCGAGCACCGGACGGGCTGGATGCGCCCGGCGCAGCCGTCACGGCGAGGTCGGCCACGCCTCCGCCAGCATCTTGCGGGTGTCCGCGAGCAGCTGCGGCAGCACGCGCGTGTGGCCGACCACCGGCATGAAGTTCGTGTCGCCGCCCCAGCGGGGCACGATGTGCTGGTGCAGGTGCGCGGCGATGCCGGCGCCCGCGACCGATCCCTGGTTCATGCCGATGTTGAACCCCTGGGCGCCGGACGCGGTACGCAGCGCGGTCATCGCCTGCTTGGTCAGCTCGGCGAGCTCCGCGGTCTCCGGCCCGGTCAGGCCGGTGTAGTCGGCCACGTGCCGGTAGGGGACGGTCATCAGGTGGCCGCCGTTGTACGGGTACAGGTTCAGCACGGCGTACACGTGCTCGCCGCGCCGGACCACCAGGCCGTCCTCGTCGGACTTCGCCGGGATCGCGCAGAACGGACAGCCGTCGTCGGCTCCGGGGCCCGTGGGCTTGTTCTCCCCCTGGATGTAGGCCATCCGGTGGGGCGTCCACAGGCGCTGGAACGCGTCCTGCGTCCCCACTCCGATCTGCTGCTCCGGCTCACTCGTCATGCTAGGCAGCATATGGCTTCGCCCGTTCGCGGCGTGTCGGCGGGGGGAGCGCGAACGCGACGGGGACCAAGCTGGGCCGATGACCGAAGTCAGCCGTCTGGTGCGCTGGGAACGGCGTACCGAGATGCTCCTCTCGCTCGCCTCGCTGACCTACCTCGCCGGGTACGCCGTCCTCGTCCTCGCCCCCGACCTCGCCGACGCCTGGCGGGACGCCAGTCTGGCGGTCGTGCTCGCGTCGTGGGCGCTGTTCGTGGTGGACTACGCGGTGCGCTGGCGGCTCAGCGGACAGGGCCCGGGCTTCGTGCGGCGGCACTCCCTGGACACCCTGGTGATGGTGCTGCCGCTGCTGCGTCCGCTGCGGATCGTGCGGCTCTACGAGGCGGTACTGCGACGGCGCGGGGAGCCGCGGCTGTCGCTGCACGCGCGCGTGATGCTCTACGCGGGGGTGTCGACGCTGCTGCTCGGTTTCGCGGGCGCGCTCGCCGTGTACGCCGAGGAGCGCGGGGTGCCGGGCACGGAGATGCACACCTTCGGCGACGCGGTGTGGTGGACCTGTTCCACACTGGCCACGGTCGGCTACGGCGATGTCGTGCCGATCACGCCCATGGGCCGGTTGGTCGGGGTCGGGCTGATGGCGTGCGGTCTGGCCCTGCTGGGCGCGGTGACCGGCTCGTTCTCGTCCTGGCTGATCCAGGTCTTCTCGCGCGAGGACGAGCAGGAGGGCGAGGAGGAGGCGGGGCGTCCGTCGAACGGATGACCCGACGGGGACGCGGCGGGGACCCGACGGCACGTCCCGGGAAAGCCGGCCTCGGGGGAACGGGAGGGGGCCCCGGAGAGCGGACTCCCCGGGGCCCCGCGTCCGGTGGATCAGAGCTGCGCGCGCTCCTCGACGACCTTCGCGATCTTCGCGACGGCCTCGTCGAGCGGGATGCCGTTCTCCTGGGAGCCGTCGCGGTAGCGGAAGGACACCGAGCCGTTCGACATGTCCTCGTCGCCCGCGATGACCATGAAGGGCACCTTCTGCTTCTGGGCGTTGCGGATCTTCTTCTGCATGCGGTCGGAGGAGGAGTCGACCTCGACCCGCAGCCCCTGCTTCTTCGCGGCCGCGGCGAACTTCTCCAGGTACTCCACGTGCGCGTCGCCGATCGGGATGCCGATCGCCTGGACGGGGGCCAGCCAGGCCGGGAAGGCGCCCGCGTAGTGCTCCAGGAGCACCGCGAAGAACCGCTCGATGGAGCCGAACAGCGCACGGTGGATCATGACCGGGCGCTGCTTGGAGCCGTCGGGGCCGGTGTACTCGAGGTCGAAGCGCTCCGGCAGGTTGAAGTCGAGCTGGATGGTCGACATCTGCCAGGTGCGGCCGATCGCGTCCTTGGTCTGGACGGAGATCTTGGGGCCGTAGAAGGCGGCGCCGCCCGGGTCGGGCACGAGCGGGAGACCCTGCTTCTCGGCGACCTGGCGCAGCGTCTCGGTCGCCTCCTCCCAGACCTCGTCGGAGCCGACGAACTTCTCCGGGTCCTTGGTGGACAGCTCCAGGTAGAAGTCGGTCAGGCCGTAGTCGCGCAGCAGGCCGAGGACGAAGGTGAGCGTCTTGTCGAGCTCCTCCGACATCTGCTCGCGCGTGCAGTAGATGTGCGCGTCGTCCTGGGTGAAGCCGCGGGCACGGGTCAGGCCGTGCACGACGCCGGACTTCTCGTACCGGTACACGGTCCCGAACTCGAAGAGGCGCAGCGGCAGTTCGCGGTAGGAGCGGCCGCGCGCGTCGAAGATCAGGTTGTGCATCGGGCAGTTCATGGGCTTGAGGTAGTAGTCCACGCCCTCGTCGAGCTGCATGGGCGGGTACATGCCGTCGGCGTACCAGTCCAGGTGGCCCGAGGTCTCGAAGAGCTTCCCCTTCGTCGCGTGCGGGGTGTAGACGAACTCGTAGCCCTCCTCCTCGTGGCGGCGGCGCGAGTAGTCCTCCATGACCCGGCGGATGATGCCGCCCTTGGGGTGGAAGACGGCGAGGCCGGAGCCGATCTGCTCGGGGATGGAGAACAGGTCCAGCTCGCTGCCCAGCTTGCGGTGGTCGCGCTTCTCCGCCTCGGCGAGGAAGTCGAGGTGCGCCTTCAGCTCGTCCTTGGACGGCCAGGCGGTGCCGTAGATGCGCTGGAGCATGGGGTTCTTCTCGCTGCCGCGCCAGTAGGCGGCCGCGTTGCGCATCAGCTTGAACGCCGGGATGAGGCGGGTGGTGGGCAGGTGGGGACCGCGGCAGAGGTCCTTCCAGCACAGCTCGCCGGTCTTGGCGTCCAGGTTGTCGTAGATGGTCAGCTCGCCGGCGCCCACCTCGACGTCCGCACCGTCGTCGTGGGAGGCGGAGCCCTTGAGACCGATCAGCTCCAGCTTGTACGGCTCGTCCGCCAGCTCCTCGCGGGCGGCCTCGTCGCTCACCACACGGCGGGAGAAGCGCTGCCCGCGCTTCTGGATCTCCTGCATCTTCTTCTCGACGGCCTTGAGGTCCTCGGGCGTGAACGGCTTCTCGACGTCGAAGTCGTAGTAGAAGCCGTCCTTGACGGGCGGGCCGATGCCGAGCTTGGCCTCCGGGAACAGCTCCTGCACCGCCTGCGCCATGACGTGCGCGGTGGAGTGGCGCAGGATGTCGAGACCGTCCGCGGAGGAGATCTCGACGCCCTCGACGGTCACGCCGTCGCGCAGCTCGTGGGCGAGGTCCTTCAGCTCGCCGTCCACGCGCGCGGCGACGATCGAGCGCTCACCGGCGAAGAGGTCGGCGGCCGTGGTGCCCGTCGTCACCGTGCGCTCTTCCCGCTCGGAATCGCGTTGGATGATCACACGGACGTCTGACACCGGTCTCTCCTGACTGAAGGCGGAAGCGCGGCCCGGGACACATCGCCACGCAAGAGGCGATCGTACCGACCCGGGAGCACCCTCCGCGAAATCATTCCCCTCCGCAGGCCTCCCCGAAGAAGTCCAGGTTCTCCTGGAGCGATTTCATCAGCCGGTCCCGTCCGGCGTCGTCCACCTGCACCGGGACCACGCCGCGGACGCCGGTCAGCCTGCGGAAACCGCCCCGGCTCTCCAGCCGGCCCCGCACCCGCACCGGCAGTCCGACCAGATGGGCCTGGCCGGCGATGCGGTAGTCCTCCTCGTCGAGGGTGAGCCGGACGTGCGGGACCTCGGCCCCGGCGAGCACCCGCAGCCGTACGCCGCCCTCGCCGCGCGGCCCCGACCTGTGCAGCCGGACCACGGCGCCGGTGATCCGCACGGACACGGAGGGTTCCTCGCGCAGGTAGCGGGCGCCCGCCTCGCGCAGGGCGGCGAGGTCCCCGGGGGAGAACTCCACGGGGCCGGCACCGGCCGCACAGCCCTCGGGGACCCCTGCGGCGGGCGCCCACTCGACGGCGATCCGGGCTCCCTCGGTGCCTTGCACCAGGGCGACGATCGCCTCGGCCAGCTCACGGCTGGCACCGGCCTCGACGGCGCTGTCGAAGGCGTCCATGCCGCCGGTGGCGCGCCGGTAGTCGATGGCCTCGCGGACGGCGTGCAGCGCCTGGTGGAGGCGTACGGCGAGGGGGCGGGCCGGGCCGACGGGGGCGAAGGCGGTCAGCCGTCGGCCGTCGGCGGCGGTGCCGACGAGGACGCTCTCCAGCAGGGCGCCGGCCGACCGCCGGTGCCGGGCACCGTGGTAGCCGGCCCGCGCGCGGGTGGCGAGCGCGCCGGCGAGCAGCATCTGCCGGGCGGCGTCGCGCAGCCGGTCCTCGACCGCCCAGGAGGCGGTTCCGGCCGCCTCGGCGGGCCCGGACGGGGTCTCCCGCCACCAGCGGATCTCGTCGCTCGGGACGGCCAGGGCGAGGAGCACCTCGCGGGCGGCGGGCGTCTGGCTGCGCTCCAGCGCCAGCAGCGCCTCGCCGAGCAGGTCGTCGCTGTCGGGGTAGGCGCGGTTCTCCGGTACGAGCAGGCTGGTCGCGGCGCCGCCCGGACCGGGCGGGGTCCAGCGGCCGTACCGGCCGGCGGCACCGCCGCGGCGCTGCCAGCCGTGCCGGCGCAGCAGGGCGCCGAGGACGGCCGGGTCGACGTCGGCGGCCCCGGGGGGCCGGTTCCAGGAGGAGTCGACGGGGTGCGGCCGTACCGGCCCCGGGTGCTCCTCCGGGGGGCGGTGCGTCATGGTCTGCCTCCCGTCCCGACCCGCGTCATGATCTCGCACAGCGCCCGGTCGTCGAAGATCCGCGCGGTCGGGACGCGCACGCTGGTCCGGAACCGGCCGGTGACCGGATGCCCGGCCAGGTTGACCCAGTAGCAGCAGTGCCGCAGGTCGAGCCGGTCGTGTCCGGCCCGCAGCCACTGGTCCCGCGACCGCGGGACGATCATCACGACGAGGATCTTGTGGACCGACACCGGGGTGCGGGCGAGCTTGCGCAGGTGGTCGTTGTCCAGCGTGAAGGAGAAGGAGTGCCCCGGAGGGCGGGGCGGCAGCTGGTACGTGGCCTTCAGCTGCACCTTGATGGTCACCTCGTCGTCGACGGTGTGACCGGGGGCGCTGTGGCTGACGTGCCAGTCGATGCCGTTGTCGGGGAACGGCTGGGACAGCGAACAGCCCGCGGCCGCGGCGACCGCGTGGAGATAGCCCACCTGGAGTGTCTCCATGCACGCCGTGGTGGCGAGTGATCCGCGAGGGGGGCCCGTGAGTTCGGGCAGCAGCCCGCCCCGTTCGGGCTGCGCTGTCACCATGACCCAACAGCCTTCCGAGCAATGAGGATCCCCGTGCCGGGGACCGGGAGAACGTCGCGCCGGGCCCCTGAACTGGTAAGACCCGTACTCCTGTTGTCTCCTCGCGGCGTACGGCGCAAACAGCCCGGGTATCACCGGATGGGCAGGGAACGGGACATCGGCTGTCCTGGGTGAGTGAGGGGTTGGTGGATATGACGAGCTGGTACGAGGGCCCGCTGGCGGCCTTCGACACGGAGACGACGGGCGTCGACGTCGAGACCGACCGGATCGTGTCGGCCGCGCTGGTCGTGCAGGAAGCGCCGGGCCACCGGCCCCGGGTGAGCCGGTGGCTGGTGAACCCGGGCGTACCGGTGCCCGAAGGGGCGACGGCGGTCCACGGGCTGACGGACGAACACCTCCAGCGCAACGGCCGCTGGCCGGCGCCGGTGATGTACGAGATAGCCGAACTCCTCGGCGAACAGGCTTCGGCGGGACGGCCGTTGGTGGTGATGAACGCGCCGTTCGACCTGACGCTGCTCGACCGCGAGCTGCGCCGGCACCGTGCGTCCACGCTGGGCCACTGGCTGGAGCAGGCGCCGCTGCGGGTGCTGGACCCGCGGGTCCTGGACAAGCACCTGGACCGCTACCGCAAGGGCCGCCGCACGCTCACCGACCTGTGCGGGCACTACGAGGTGACGCTGGCCGAGGCGCACGACGCGGCCGCGGACGCGCTGGCCGCGCTGGAGGTCGTACGGGCGCTGGGCCGGCGTTTCGCGGCCCGGCTGGAGCGGCTGTCCCCCGCCGAGCTGCACGCGCTCCAGACCTCCTGGCACGCGGCGCAGGCCCGCGGGCTCCAGGCGTGGTTCGCGCGCAGCGGCACCCCCGAGACGGTCGACACGTCCTGGCCGCTGCGCCCGGCGCTGTCGGCGGCGGCGTGAGGAGGGCGCCCTCCCGGCTCGCGGGGGTCATGCAAAAAGCCGGTCCGCGTGCTGCGGACCGGCCTTTCCCGGTGGGCGATACTGGGTTCGAACCAGTGACCTCTTCGGTGTGAACGAAGCGCTCTCCCACTGAGCTAATCGCCCGGGAACGGACTGAACAATACAGGTCCCCTCGGGGTTCCTTCAAACCGCTTCGAGATACCGGAGCAGGCCGCGGCGCCCGGCCCTCATCATCAGCCGGTGGTTGGCGCGGAACAGCGGACGCCCGGGCACGGCGAACCTCCTGAGCAGCGGCTTGGTGACGTCGACGACCTGCTCGTACCGGGCCAGGCTCCCGGAGCCGTGCGCGGTGACCGTCCAGCGCGCCCAGCCCTCGAGGTCCCCGGTCATCGCGGTCTCCAGCACACCGGCCGCCGGGTCGCGCCGCACCTCCCGCACGGTGAAGGTCAGGCGGTACGGCAGGAACGAACGCACGGTGATGACGCCGGTGCTGCCGTCGAGCCGGGTCACCTCGCGGACCTGCGGCCACCAGCGCGGATAGTCCTCGACCCGTTCCAGCGCCGCGTGGACGGCGGCGGGCGGCGCGGGCAGCGGCCACCGGCTGAGGAAACGGTAGTGGTTGCGGTCCATGCGTCGAGTGTGCCCGCCACAGGGCGAAACGACCGCGCGACCGGACCGGCCCGGCGACCGGACCGACCGGACGGCCAGGCGGCCAGGCGGCCGGCACGACCGGACCGGCCGGAGCGACCGCACCGGCCGGGATCTGAGTACGTCCTGAGTAGCCACGCTCATGCCCCGCGGCGTGGCGCGGGCCACACTCCGTTCCATGACGCCCCTTCCGCCCCCGGCCGAGGAGCTGCGGCTCCTCGACGCGGAGCTGTGGCAACTGGACGCCCGGCGCAGCCAGTTGCTCGCGCGCCGCGCCTGGCTGGTCGCCTCGCTCCGGTCGCCGATCCCGGCCGCGCCGCCCCTGCCCCCGACCGTGCCCCGCCCCGAGGCGAGCGCCCCGCGGGTCCAGAACGTGCTCCTGCTGCTCGGCGGCATCCTGCTCACCGTCGCGGCGATCGCGTTCACGCTCGTCAGCTGGGGGCACCTCGGCATCACCGGGCGGGCCCTGGTCCTCGGCACGGTCACGCTGGCGGTGCTCGCCGCCCCGCTGCCGTTGCTGCGCCGCGGACTGCGCTCGACGGCGGAGTCGGTGGCCGGTCTGGGCCTGGCCCTGACGGTGCTGGACGCCTACGCCCTGCACGAGGCGGCCCTCACCGGCACCGACGGCACGGGCTACGCGGCGGGCGCGGCGGCGGTGCTCGCCGGGCTCTGGGCGGCGTACGGCCGCGGTCTCGGCGCCCTGCGGCTGCCGCTGCCCGCCGCGCTGGTGGCGGCCCAGTTCCCCCTGGTCCTCTGGGCGGTCGCGGCGGGCGCTGATCCCCACGCGGTGGGGACGGCGCTGCTGGTGACGGCCGGCCTCGACACGGTCCTGGCGCTGGTGCTGCCGGCCGGTGCCGTCGCTGCCGGCGGTGCCGTCCGGGTGACTGCCACCGCCTGCGGGTACGGCCTGGGCGGCTGGGGTGTTCTGGCGGCGGGCTGGCTGTCGTGGACGGCCGCCGGTCCGGGCGCCGCCGCCCGTGCGGCGGTGCTCCTCGCCTTCGCGGCGGTGATCGCCCTGGTGGCGGCCGCGCGGCTGCCGGAGCCGGGCGTGGCGGCGGGCACGGCGGTCGCCGGGGGCCTGCTGCTGGTGGCGGCGGCCGGCGGCCCGCTGCGGGCCGCCCTGCCCGCGGGCTGGGCGGTCCCGGTCCATCTGGCCTTCGGCGTCGCGCTGTCGGCGGCGGTGCGCGCGCACCGGCTCCCCGAGCCGGTGCGGCAGGGGCTGGTCCGGGCCGCCGCCGCCGTGCAGGCCCTCGCGCTGCTGTGGGCGGTGCCGCTGGTGGTCGTCACGCTGCTGGGACCGCTCGGCTGGGCGGAGCGCCCCTGGTGGGGCGAGCCGTCGGACGCCCGCGCCGCGGTCACCGTGCACACGCCGTGGCCGCCGTACGCGGGGCAGGCCCTCCTCGTCCTGGTGACCGTCGCCGGCGTCCTGTTCCTGGCCGGGCGGCACGAGGCCCGGCGGCCGTGGGCGCGGACCGGAGCGCTGGCCCTGGCCTGGGCGGGCTGCGCGGCCCTCCCCGCGGTGCTCGGACTCCCCTACGTCGCGGCCCTGGCGGTGCCGGGAGCGCTGACGGTGGCGGCGGTCCTCCTGCCGACGCCGTGGCCGGCCCTGGCCGGGTCGCTCCACCTGGCGTTCCTCTCCCTGGCGACGCAGTCGGCGACCCTGACCGTCCTGTCGGCGCTGACCGTGTCGTGCGCGGCGGCGTCCCGGTGGCCCCGCCTCACCCCGGTCGCGGCGCCCGCCGCCCTCGGGTACGCCACCGCGCTGGCCGTCGCGACCGGCGCCGCGGCGGGCTGGCAGCCGTCCCACACGGCGCTGCTCGTCCTCTGCGTGCCCGCGGCCGCCGCCCTGACCGCCGCCCGGCTCGGCGCGTCACCGGCGACCGTGCCGGTCGAGACGGCGGGAGCCGCCGCCGCGCTGCTCGCCCTGGGCCTGGCGGTGACCGACGCGCCGGTGCTGGCCACGGTGCTGGCGGCCTGCGCCACGATCGCCGCGGGCACGGCGGCCCGGTCCGACCGGCGCCGGGCCGCGTACCCGGCCGCCGCCCTGTTCCTGCTGGCCGCCTGGGTCAGGCTCGCCGCCTGGGACGTCACCACCCCGGAGGCGTACACGCTTCCCGTGACCGTCCCGGCCCTGCTCGTCGGCGCCTGGCGCCGCCGCCGCGATCCGCTGACCCGGTCGTGGACGGCTTACGGCCCCGGCCTGGCCGCGACCCTGGTGCCGAGCCTCGCCGCGGCCTGGCGCGACCCGGAGTGGCCGCGCCCGCTGCTGCTGGGCGCGGCCGCCCTCCTGGTCACGCTGCTCGGCGCCCGGTACCGGCTGCGGGCCCCGCTGCTCCTCGGCGGCTCGGTGCTGGTGCTGGACGCCCTCCACGAACTGGCCCCCTACCTGGTGCAGGTGGCCGACGCGCTGCCCCGCTGGGTGCCCCCCGCGCTCGCCGGGATCCTGCTGCTCGCCGTGGGCGCGACCTACGAGCGGCGGCTGCGGGACGTCCGGCACGTGCGGGAGGTGCTGGGCAGGCTGAACTAGCCCGCGAGGAAACCGCCTTCGGGGAACCGGTCCCGCGCGGACCGGCTCCCCGCGGCTTCCCTACGACGGCATCCTGTCGCCGAGGAGTGCCAGGTTCTCGATGGCGGCGAGGCCGTAGAGCGCGGTGTCGTTGGTGGACACCCACGCGGCCTCGCTGCCCGGCACCAGGGTGACGGGCCCGCTCAGGGCCTCCGTCCTCCAGGGCGCGGACTCCTTGTAGCCGTCGGAGTTGTAGAACTTCTCCCAGGCCCGCCTGGCGAGCTTGTCGTCCCCGGTCCGCACGGCGGCGTACGCGTCGAGGCGGGAGTGGCCCTGGAACAGCAGCAGGGTGCCGAAGTGGGAGCCGTAGCGGGCCGCCTGCTCGGCCTTGGTGGCGTTGAAGTAGCGGCAGTAGTCGAAGTAGGCCTCGTCGAACTTCGGCATGTCCACGAGGTGGATGAGCTCGGCGCACAGCTCGTTGAGGCCGAAGACGGCCGAGAGGTGCGAGACGCCGACGGCGGGCTCGTCGGCGACGGCGAACCTCCCGGTGTCCAGGTCGTAGAGGCCGGTGCCCTGGACGAACCCGTTGGGCTGGGCGGCGATCGTCTCCATCGTCGACAGCACGCGCGCCCTGGCCTTCTCCCACTTGGGGCCCCTGCGCTCCCACTCCGTGAGCCAGGCCGACACCAGGCCGCTCCAGTCCGTGCCGAAGCCGATCGACAGGGCGTGCCGGTCGGGGGTGTACGGCTCGGTGCGGATCTTGCGGATCGGGTCCAGGACGAGGAACGTCTCGTCGGAGTCGACGTTGGCGTGCATGAGGTCGCCGACCCGCTCGTCCGCGGTGAGGAAGTAGTAGTAGCGGCGGTACGTCGTGTTGGCGATGCGCTGCTGTTTGGCGCTGTCGGCGTAGTGCTGGACGCCGTGCCGGGTGCCGAGGCCGGCCCACTGGCCGAGGTGGTACACGTCCACCTCGCCGGTGTGCCGGGTCATCGCCTCGGCGAAGCGGAAGATGTCCGACCGGCCGCTGCGCAGGTACGCGAACCAGAGCCAGAGATCCGGCGACAGTTCGGAGTTGTCCCAGGCGTAGCCGCCGATGTCGTAACGCCACTGGTGGCGCACGGTGTCGTACGTGTGCATGATGTCGCCGTGGTCCCAGAAGCCGTACCAGCGGCGCTGCTCCACCTGGTCCTTGTAGTAGGCGAAGAGGAAGTCGAGGTGGTCCTCGATCTTCGCCTTGGCGGGGGTGGAGCGGTCCGGCTCGGAGTACAGGCCGGGACCGAAGACCTGGGCCTTGATGAGCTGCTTGGGCGGGGCGGCGAGCTGGGGCAGCACCCGGACCGCCTCGACCTGCTCGGCGAGCCGGGCGGGGGTCGGCGTCGACTCGTTGGCCCAGAAGAGGAGTTCGGAGGTGCGGGCGATGCCGTAGGGGGTGCCGAAGCCGGGCTCGTAGTCCTCGTAGGTGATGTTGAGGCCCTCGAGCTGTTCGGGGAAGGTGTCCTGCTGCATGCCGTCGTGGTAGAAGCGCAGGTCCATGGGCTGCGCCTCGGGCGACCAGAGCCAGAGGGTGACCTCGGCCTCCTCGGTCTGGGCGTCGCGGATGTCGAGCTGGGCGGGGAACCTCTCCCAGAAGTCCCGCAGCCCGAAGGAGAGTCCGCCGCTCGCCCCGCCGACGTATCCGAAGCCGGAGGCGCGTCCGCCGCCGCCGGCGCCGATCCAGCCGTGACCCTTCTTGGTGCGCTTGCGCACGGTGAAGCCGTCGGCGGAGAGCTGGGACAGGGTGTAGTCGCCCCATTCGGGGATGTACTGCAGCCGGGTGGTGACCCGCTGGTCCCAGGTGGCCGGGTCGGGCAGCTTCTCCCCCGCGTACTGGGCCGCCTGCACGGCCGCGCCCGGGTCGCGGCGCAGTCCGGTGATGCCCTTGACGGCCTCGCGCAGCAGGCCGGTGCCCTCGCCGCCGATGCGGACGTGGCGGTCGTAGGCCGCGTCGCGCATCGGGACGGTGAAGCGCACGCCGAGGCCGCGGATGAAGTCGCCACTGGCCTTGCCGGGCTCCTGCGTGCCGTCGTAGGTGATGGTGTGCACCATGCGGAAGGAGTCGGCGCCCGCGTAGAAGTAGAGGCGGATCGAGAAGGGCAGCCAGCTGCGGCTGCCCTTGCGGTGCTTGCCGTCGATGCGGACGACGGCGCGGACCGGGCCCTCCTGCTCGACGGTGACGGCGTCGACGGCCCCGTCGAAGCGCTCGGTCCTGACGGCGGCCTGGTCCCCGTCCTCGATCTCGGGCTGCCGGATGAGCACGAGGCGGCCGTTCCTGGCGATCTCTGTGGAGCCGCGGGTGACCGACTTGACGAGGGTGGCGCCGGACTTGCCGATCTTCGCGGTGATGACGCCGGTCGACACGTCGATGGTGCCGCCGCTCTTGTCGACGGTGACCTTCTTGGCGGGGGCGGCCGGTGCGCCGGCGGCCAGGGTGAGCTTGCCGTTGCCCGAACTCACGGCGTGGGCGGTCCACTTGAGGGAGCCGTCCGGCCAGTAGGCGATCGGCCAGGACTGCACGGGGACGGCCCTGCCGTCGGCGTCCGTCAGCGCGAAGGTCTGGTCCTCCCGGTGGACGCCCATCGGCCAGGGCACGCCGAGCGTGGAGCCGGGGGCGGCGCCGAGGCCGCCGTCCTCCAGCCAGTCCAGGGTGACCGGGTCGGCGTCCGCGGAGGCCGCCGCGGGGGCCGCCTCGGCGTTCTTCGTCCCTAGCGCCCAGGAGAACTGTGCGGCGGCTCCGGCGACGGCCGCCGCCTTGAGGAGGGACCTGCGGGGGATGGGAGACATGGGATGCTGCCTTTCCTTCCGTGCGGAATGCAGGGGGTGGTCAGGGGCATGACAGATCGAGGTCCGGCGCGCGGGGCGCCGGCCCGGAGGGGGAGCAGCGCCCGTCAGCGGCGCCGGTGACGCTCCTCGACGGCGACGGCCGCCGCCGCGACGGCCCCGAGGACGGGGACCGCCAGCGGCGCGACGAACAGGGCGGACAGGGCCACGACGCCCAGCCCGCAGACGATCAGGAAGGACCCGGCAGGGTCGAGCACCGTCCGCCGTCCGGCGTCCGCGAGCACGCTCCGCCAGGAGGTTCCCGGCGTCCAGACGGCCGTCGCCCGCAGCAGGGCCACGGTCAGGCCGATCAGCGCGAACAGGCCGACGGCTCCGGCGAACGGCCCGCCGGGCAGCCCGGCCCGCGCGGCCTGGACGTCCACCCATACCGCGGCGCCCGCCGCCCACCCGGCGAGCCCGACGGCCCAGCCGCGGCGCAGGGCCGCCCGGAAGTCCGTGACGAACTCCCGCCCGCCGCCGTCCTCGTGACGCGTACGCCGCCGCAGGTGCCGGGCGCCGGCGGCGAAGGCGGCGGGGTAGGTGACGACCCCGAGGCAGGCCACGGCGATCCACACGCCGGTGAGAAGGCACTCGGCGAACACCGCGAAGCGCTCGCCGAACACGGACTCCCCGCGCGGGCGCCCCTTGCGCGGGGCGCGCTCCTTCACGCGTGCTTGCGCCACGGTGACCGCCTCAGCCCTTCAGTCCGGACGTCGCCATACCGTCGATGAGGTAGCGCTGGAAGGCCATGAAGAAGGCGATGACCGGCACCAGCGCCACCAGCGACATCGCGATCATGCTGCCGTAGTTGGAGACGCCCTCCTGGTCGCGGAACATCATCAGGCCGAGCGAGACGGTGTACTTCTCGGGGGTGTTGAGGTAGATCAACGGCCCCATGAAGTCGTTCCACGCGTTGATGAAGGTGAAGATGGCGCTGGTGATGATGGCCGGCCGGCACAGCGGCAGCACGATGGACCAGTAGGTCCTCAGGTGACCGCAGCCGTCGAGTCTGGCGGCCTCGTCCAGCTCGCGCGGCAGCCCGCGCATGAACTGCACCATCAGGAAGACGAAGAACGCCTCCGTGGCCAGGAACTTGCCCGCGACGAGCGGCACCAGCGTGTCGACGAGCTCCAGGTTGCGGAACATCACGTACTGCGGGATGAGCAGGACGTGGTACGGCAGCAGCAGCGTGCCGATCATCAGCGTGAACAGCAGGTTCCGGCCGGCGAACCGGATCTTGGCGAAGGCGTACGCGGTCAGCGAGCTGGACACCACGACACCGGCCACGGCGAGGACCGCGTACATCAGCGAGTTGACGAAGAAGCTGCTGATGGAGATGCCCGAGATGCCGTCGGCGAGTCCGGAGAAGTTCGCCCGGACCGGTTCGGTGGGCAGCAGGTCGAGGCTGGCGATGATGTCCTTGCTCGGCTTGAACGAGGCGCCGACCACCCAGACCACGGGGTACAGGACGACCGCGAGGACGGCGAGCGCGCCCACGTGCCAGGCGAGCGATCCGGTGCGCCGCCGCTCGTTCGCGGTACGCGCGGCGGGGCTGGTGGCGGTGGTCACTTGGCGGCCTCCTCGTAGTGCACCCACTTCTTCTGCGACCAGAACAGGACCGCCGTGACGAGCGCCACCGCGACCACCAGGGTCCAGGCCATCGCGGAGGCGAAGCCCATCTGGGCCTCCTTGAAGCCCTTCTGGTAGAGGTAACAGGTGTAGACCAGCGTGGCGTCGGCGGGCCCGCACCGGGTGTCGGAGACGACGTACGCGGAGCCGAACACCTGGAACGCGTGGATGGACTCCAGCAGCACGTTGAAGAACAGCACCGGGGAAATCATCGGAAGCGTGACGTTCCAGAACCTGCGGAAGGGTCCGGCCCCGTCCATCTCTGCGGCCTCGTACAGCTCCCGCGGAACCTGCTTGAGGCCGGCCAGGAAGATGACCATGGGTGCGCCGAACTGCCAGATGCTCAGGGCCACCAGGGCGTAGAGGACGTAGTCCGGGTTGCCGATCCAGCCGCCCACGTCGAGACCGAAGATCTTCTGCGTACGGTCCACGACCGCGTCGTCGGAGAACAGCGCCCGCCACACGAAGCCCACGGAGACGCTGGCGCCGATGAGCGAGGGCATGTAGAACGCGGCCCGGTACAGGCCCTGGCCGCGCCGCTTCTGCGCGAGCAGCAGCGCGACGCCGAGCGCGAGCAGCAGCTTCAGCGGCGTGGCCACGACGACGTACTTGAGCGTGACCTGCACCGACTTCTGCCAGCGCGGGTCCTCGAACATCGTCGTGAAGTTGTCCAGCCCCACCCACCGGGGCGGTGTGAACAGGTTGTAGCTGGTGAACGCGTAGTAGAGGGACGCGATCATCGGCCCCGCCGTGAGCAGCAGGAACCCCGCGATCCACGGCGACATGAAGAGATAGCCGGCGAGGTTCTCGCGGCGCCGCCCGCGCCGCCCGGCGACGGGGGCGGCGGGCCGCTTCCCGGCCGGGCGCGCGGGCGCTTCCTTGACGAGCGTCATGATGGTAGGTCCCCTCAGCCCGCGAACGCGGCCTTGGCCTCGCTGAACAGCGCCTTGGCGGCGGCGGACGGCTTGGACTTGCCCTGGGCGACCTCACCGCCCAGCCGCAGGAACGCTGCCTCGATGACGTCGGCGCCGGACGGGTGCGGGGTGATCTTCCCGAGCACGCCGGCCGCGGCGACCTCCTCCTCGTACGCCTTGACGCCCTTGTTGTTGTCGTCGGTGGGCGTGAACGCCTCGTACTGCTCGGTCGTGGCGAGGATGCCGCGGTCGTAGCCCATGATCTTGCCGACCTCGGGGTCGTGCACCATGAAGTCGATGAACTGCGCGGCCTCCTTGGGGTGCTTGGTCCCGGAGAAGGCGCTGAGCATCAGCGAGCCGAGGTACTGGCCGGTGTTCTTGCCGTCCCGGGTGGGGATCGGCGCGAGCCCGTAGTCCGACTCGCCCTCGCCCTGGTAGCGGATGGAGAAGTTGTCCCAGGTGAACTCGGACGCGGCGAGGCCGGCCGAGAGCGCGGACTTGGGCTTGGCCTGCTCGACCTTCTTCGGGTCGGCGACGAGCCCGGACTTCACGCGCTTGTAGCCGTCCTCCCACCACTGCGTCAGGTCGTCCTCGGTGAATCCGAGGTCGGAGTCGGTGAAGAAGGCCTTGCCGTTCTGGCGCAGGTACAGGTCGTAGAGGTACATGATGCTGAAGTAGCCGGTGTCGCCGGCGATCTTCAGCTTGTCCTGGATCGTCTGGAGCGCGTCGAAGTACTCGTCCCAGGTCCAGCCGAACTTCGCCTCGACGCCCGCCTTCTTGAAGGCGTTGAGGTCGATGACGAGCGACATGGTGTTGGCGCCGACCGGGACGCCGATCTGCTTGCCGTCGACCTGACCGTTCGCCAGAACGCCGTTGCGGAAGTTCTCCAGGCTCAGATTGCCCGCGTCCGCCTGCGACTTGAGGTCCATCAGAACGCCGCGCTTGTCGTACTTGCGCAGGAAACCGACCGCGTTCTGGAAAACGTCCGGCGGATTCCCGCCGGAGGCCTGGGTCTGGAACTTCTCCCAGAACGCCTCGTAGTCGGTGAATTCAGGCTTGATCTTGATCTTCGGGAACTTCTTCTCGAAGAGTGCGATCGTCTTCTTGATCGCAATGGTGCGCGGCTCGCCGCCCCACCACGCGTAACGGAGCGTCACCGTCCCGTCGGAGGAGGCGCCTCCACTCCCCCCGCAACCCGTGGTCGCGGCCAGGCCGAGCGTCGCCGCCGTGGCCCCCGCGACCTTCAGGATCGTTCGCCTCTCCACATTCCCGCTGGTTCCCACAGCCGGCCTCCCCGCAGCGTCGTTGCCGCTTGCATGAATCGTTTCAAGAAAGCGCTTGCTGGCACAAGGTACGAGGGGGTGGGGGGAGCGTCAATGATTCGGACAGGAATTTCTCGATCGACGACCGCGGGGCGCCGGGGTGGTGTGGAACCGACATCGTGCCGCCGGCAGGGTGAACGCGCAGGTCGGGCGGCGGCCGTTCGGCTGCCCGGACAGTGACCGAGGTTTCGCCCGGCTGGCGCGGGCGGCCGAAACGCGCCTGCCGCGGCCGAACGACCGGCCGGGCCGTCGGCCCCGGATCGGTCTCCGGCCGGCCGGGCTGCCGCCCTCTTCGGATCGGTCCTCGTCCCGCGCTCCGACGCCGGGGCGCGGGACGGAGGCCGCCCTGCCGGCACCGCGGCACCGCGGCACCGGACCGCCCGACGTCGACCGGCCGCGCCAGGCCGGCCCGCTGCGGCCGTCACGGCCACCCGTGGAGGCCCGCCGCCACGGGCCGCCTCCCGGAGGCCCCACGGAGACCCTCGCCACGGGCCGCCTCACGGGGGTCCCGAGGAAACCACACGCAGGAACTGCGAAGGCCGCGCGCAGGACCGTCACGCCGGGACCGGCCGCTGAGGACCGGCGCCGGGGACCGGTCGCCGGCGGGCCGACCCGCCGGGGCCGACCCGCCGGTACGCATGACCCTCACCACGGAGGCCGCCGATCGGCGAATCCGGACACAGCAAACGGCCGCCGGGCGACGCCCCGGAAGCCGGCCGCCGGGCGACGCGCCGGGAACCCGCCGCCGGACACGGTGACGGGAGACGGCCGTCGGGCGTCGGGCGCCGTGACGGCAGCAGGCCACCGAGTGCCGTGACGGAAGCCGGCCACCGGACGATGCACCGGGAGCCAACCGCCGGAGACGGTGACGGGAGGCGGGAGTCGGCCGTCGGGCGCCGTGACGCAACAGGCCGTCGGGCGCCCTGACGGAAGCCGGCCGCCGGGCGGCTTGACGGCGGCAGGGCGCGAAGGGCGGGGCACGGGAGCCGTTCGCACGTCCTGGTCGCGGAACCGGGCACAAGGGGCCGAACGCAGGACCGGGAAAGCGGGAGGGGACCGGTGCGGGCGATGCCCGAGGGCCGCTGTCACGGGCCGCCCGTCACGGCGGGGACCGTGCGCCACGCCTGTCCGCGGCGCGGCACGTGCGGGTCTTCGCGGGCTGCGCGGGGTCGGGAGGCCCGCACACACGACGACGGCCCGTCTGCTCTGTCGCAGACGGGCCGTCGTGCCGGGTGGGCGATACTGGGTTCGAACCAGTGACCTCTTCGGTGTGAACGAAGCGCTCTCCCACTGAGCTAATCGCCCGGGCGCAGGAAGTACATTACCGCATGTCAGCGGGTCCCCGTGACCACGGTCGGGCCGCCCCCTCGCCGCGGCGGCGGTTCACTGGTCCTTGATCTTCCAGGGCATCACGATCCCGAACTTCCACACGTAGAAGCCGACGACGGCCGCGATGATCACGAGTCCGATCGAGGTCAGGATGATGTTGCGGCGCCTGACCTTCGGGTCGAGCGCGCGTTGCGCCGCCTCGGTGACCTTGCGTTTGGTCCAGCGCAGCACCAGCTGGGCCCAGACGAACTCGGTCGCCCAGATCGCCATGCCGCCGAAGATCACGACCCAGCCGGGCCCGGGCAGCGGCAGCATGATGATGCCGGCGACCACGACCGCGAGGCCGACGACGAAGATCCCGACCTGCCAGCTCAGATGCAGGACCCGGCGGGCCTTCACGAACTCCGGGGCCCGGGAACCGAGGGCCTGTGCCTGCCGCTCCGCCGCCCCGTCCGACCTCGCGTCGTTCGTCGCCATGGCCACCTCGCCCGGAGCGTCACTCCCCGTATTCATACGACCAAACCCTACCCGAGAGATTCGAGTCGCCGTAATGGTGGTACTCCGCGATCACACCCTCGGCCGGAAGAGTTACGTAAACGCACGCAAACCACGCAGAGGGGTTTACAACGGCACCGTAGGTGGCATGTCGATTTCGCCGACGTGCGAATCCCCGAGCGCACACTGAGCGAAAGGCCCTGGCGCTTATGAACACCACGGTCAGCTGCGAGCTGCACCTGCGCCTCGTTGTGTCGAGCGAGTCCTCCCTGCCTGTCCCCGCAGGCCTGCGGTACGACACGGCCGACCCCTACGCCGTGCACGCCACCTTCCACACCGGAGCCGAGGAAACCGTCGAGTGGGTGTTCGCCCGCGACCTCCTCGCGGAGGGCCTGCACCGGCCCACGGGCACCGGCGACGTCCGAGTCTGGCCGTCGCGCAGTCACGGTCAGGGCGTCGTCTGCATCGCCCTGAGCTCCCCCGAGGGGGAGGCCCTGCTCGAGGCCCCGGCGCGGGCCCTGGAGTCCTTCCTGAAGCGGACGGACGCGGCCGTGCCCCCGGGCACGGAGCACCGTCACTTCGATCTCGATCAGGAGCTCTCGCACATCCTGGCGGAAAGCTAGGGAGAGGGCTCCCACCGAGGCGCCCGGCGCCGTCCACTCGGGGAGACGGCTCGGGCTCGGACAACAACCGCATAGGGCATGCGCCGACGCCGCGCCACGGTTCCCCGTGGGGCGGCGTCGGCGTGCGCGCCGGAAGCGCGCGGCCGCCCGCCGGTGGACGGCCGCGCGTTTCCGGCTTCGACGGACCGGTGGCTCGACGGCCCGGTGCGGCTACCATCGGCCAGCATCGGCGGGCACCCGCCCGACCCTCCAGGCCAGGGAGCGAAACGTGCTGATCACCCACGACACCCGGTGTGCGCTCGATGCCGTGGTGGATCTGGTGAACACCGCACCGGAGGACGACACCGTCCCGGACGGGCTGCCGGATGTCACCACGCTCGGGGACTTCGTGCGAAAACACGAGATCAGCGACATCGGCGTGCTCTCCGAGCTCGACCTGTCCGCGGTGCGCAGGGTCCGGGGGCGGTTCGCCCGGATCTTCGCGGCGCCGGACGCCCGCGCCGCCGCCGCGCTCATCAACGAGCTGGTCGCCGCCGCGGGCACCACCCCCCGGCTCACCGACCACGACGGCTACGACTGGCACGTTCACTACTTCGCCCCCGGCGCCTCGATCGCGGACCACCTCGCGGCGGACTGCGGGATGGCCCTGGCCTTCTTCGTGGTGGCCGGCGAGCAGGAGCGGCTGCGGCGCTGCGAGGCCCCGGACTGCCGTCGCGCCTTCGTCGACCTCTCCCGCAACCGATCGCGCCGGTACTGCGACAGCCGCACCTGCGGCAACCGCCTGCACGTGGCCGCCTACCGGGCGCGCCGCAAGGAGGCGGCCGGCTGAGGTCCCGTCCTGGACGCCGACGCGCCCCCCGGCGGGTGGCGCCGGGGACCGCGGGTACGGCTCAGAGCAGCAGCAGGTCGTGCAGCGAGGCCATGAGCAACAGACACCCGATCACCGCCAGGAAGATCATCAGCGGTGGCTGGGAAAGGGCGAAGAGGCACCCGCGCGGCTCGTCCTGAGGGGGCGCGGCATCACTCTGTGTCGTGTCCAGCATCTCGCGGCGATGATGACGCAGGCGGCGCACCGTACGCGATCACCGTGCCCGGATTGAGCGGTTGTTCGCCGAATTCCGTGATGTCGGTTTCCCGTCGTGATCACTTCCGCGCGCGTGCGGCCCGACTGTGTCGTTTCCGCCGCGGGGCGGCCCTGTCGTGCCGGCCCCGTCAGCTGCGGTGACGCCACCGGTGCCGGGCCGTCACCGGCCGGTGGCACCGGTTCATATGCCGTGCTTCTTGAGGATGGCCTCGATGTCGCTGAAGTCGTCCGAGGGGGTCGCCCCGGGCGCGGCGGCGGGGCGGGAGGCGGGCCGGGCGCCCTGCCCCAGCGAGGGTGCCGACGCGGCCGGCGCCACGGCACCGGTGTGCGCGGAGCGCGCCGCCGCCCTGCGCTCCTTGCGGGTGCCGCCGCCCCTGCGGCGCTCGACCACGCGGGTGGTCGCGAACAGCGCCCAGGCGGCGCCGAGGACACCGAAGCCGGCCCAGGCCGTCGGGCTGAAGGCGGTGTCGGCGGCCCACTCGACGACCCCCGTCATCACCAGACCGAGGGGCACCAGCGCGTAGGCCGCGATCCGGGCCGCCGCCAGGAAACGCTTGCGGTACGCCGTGACGGCCGCGATGCCCAGGCCGGCCGCGGCGACGGCGGAACACACGGTCTCGGCAATCATCCGGTCCTCCAGACACGGGACATGCGGTCAGGGGCGGTACGGCTCCGCACCGCCGCGGGGGCGGTGCTTCGCTCCTCCATCCTGCACCTGCGAGGGGTCGCCGGGCCATGTCTCAGGCGGACATCAGGGACATCTCCGGGTCGGCTCCTCCCCAGGTGCCGGCGGGCGCCGTACGTCGCGGCGGTGCGGACCGTCCGGATTGGGGGGCCGGGACGTGGGCTGGAAGACTGGGGGCATGAGCGACTCCTCCCCCGCGGCCGTCCCGGCACCCGAATCCGCCCGTCCCGCCGTCGTCCTCGACGTCTGGTGCGAGCTCCAGTGCCCCGACTGCCGTACCGCACTGGCCGATGTCCGCGCCCTGCGCGAGCGCTACGGCGACCGGCTGGAGCCGCGGCTGCGGCACTTCCCCCTGGAGAAGCACCGGCACGCGTTCGCCGCGGCCCAGGCCGCGGAGGAGGCCGCGGAGCAGGGGCGGGGCTGGCCGTACGTCGAGGCGGTGCTGGCGCGGGTCGGGGAACTGGAGCGTGGGGGAGAACCCTTCCTGGTCGAGGTCGCGCGGGAACTGGGTCTGGACTCCGAGGAGTTCGACACGGCGCTCATCGACGGGCGGCACATCCTGATCGTCGACGCCGACCAGGCCGAGGGCAAGGCGATCGGCGTCACCGGCACCCCGACGTACGTCATCGGCGGCGAGCGTCTCGACGGCGGCAAGAGCCAGGAGGGGCTCCGCGAGCGCATCGAGGAGATCGCGGACCGGCTGCTGGCCGAACAGGGCTGAGGCGCCCCGGTCCCCGAGCGGTTGCTCGTCGTCAGAGCAGTTGCTTGTAGAGGGAGTACTCCACCGGCACGTAGCCGAGCGATGCGTAGAGACGCTCGGCGGGCGTGTTCCCCTCGAAGACGTTGAGGCCGATGACGGGCTTGCCGGCGGCGATCGACTGGGCCTCGGCCAGCAGCATCAGGGTGCGGCCGTGGCCCCGGCCGCGGAAGGGCTCGTCGGTCTCGACGTCGAACACGAAGGCCTTGTCCCCGGCGAAGGACATCCACAGCGTTCCGACCCGGCCGCCCTCGTGCTCCAGGACGCTGAACAGCATGTCCTCCGTGGCCACGCCCCGCGGCAGCCGGTTGTCCCGCCGGGACTTGGCCCAGGCCTCCTCCTCGGGAACCCCCCGGTCGATCCAGACCTGCGCGTACTCCACGAGGCCCCGCCGGAGCCAGGGCCCGAACTCGGCCTCGGTCATGGGTCTGGCCCGGCTGCCGTCGGGCAGCGGGGGCGGGACGGTGCCGAGCGGCTTCTCCATCCCGCGGTTGCGGTGGACGTACCCGAGCGCGTGCGCCAGTCGCAGGGCGGCCCCGGCGTCGGCGGGCACCCGGACCTCGATCCTCCGGCAGCCCCAGCCGCGCGCCACCTCCTCGGCGGCGAGCGCGGCGACCGCGCCCCGGCCGCGCCCGCGGTCGGCCTCCTCGACGCGCAGGTCGTCGATGCGGGCGACCGCCGGACCGAAGCCGGGATGGGTCGAGAGGTGGAGCGCGCCCACGGGGCGGCTGTTCACGCATACCTGGAAGCGGCGGGACAGCGCCCCGTCGGCGCTGCGCTGGAGCGGCTCGGTCGGCCGCAGGGTCGTGGTCATCACGGGTGTTCTACCCGCTGCCGCGCCCCGGGTCAGCCGAATAACCGCGACGAACGGGGAGGGCGCCGGCGGGGACTCAGGGGTCCAGGTCGCCGGCCGCCCGTTCGTCGAAGACGCGCATCGCCTTGGCGGTCACGGGCCCCGCGGCGCCCGGCAGTTCGCGGTCGTCGACGCGGTGCACGGCCTGGACGTCCCGCAGGGTGGAGGTGAGGAAGACCTCGTCGGCGTGCTCCAGCACGTCCAGCGGCAGGTCGGTCTCCTTGGCGCCGGTCCACTCGACGGTCAGCTCACGGGTGATGCCCGCGAGGCAGCCGGAGGCGAGCGGCGGGGTGTGGATCTCGCCGTCCAGGACGACGAAGACGTTCGACCCGGTGCCCTCGCAGAGCCGGCCGACCGTGTTGCCGAACAGCGCCTCGGTGGCGCCGTGCCGGTGGGCGCGGGCCAGGGCGACGACGTTCTCGGCGTACGAGGTCGTCTTCAGGCCGGTGAGGGCGCCGCGCTCGTTGCGGGTCCAGGGGACCGTGATCGTGGCCGTGGAGTCGGGGCGGCGGCCGGTCTCGCCGAGGGCGACGACGAGGGTCGGCCCGTGCTCGCCGCGGTCGGAGCCGAGGGGGCCGTGGCCGCCGGTGAAGGTGATGCGCAGCCGGCCCAGCGGCATCGGGTTCGCGGCCAGGACCGCGGCGCAGGCGCGGCGGACCTCGTCGAGGTCGGGGTCGGGCAGGCCGAGACCGCGCGCGGAGCGGGTCAGCCGGTCCAGGTGCCGGGTGAGCGCGAACGTCTCGCCGTGCACCGCCTTCACGGTCTCGAAGATGCCGTCGCCCACGGTCAGGCCGTGGTCGAAGACGGAGACACGGGCGGACTCGCTGTCCTGCAACCCGCCGTCGAGCCAGATCTTCACGTCAGTCCCTCTCCACTCACCTCGTAGGCTCCCGACGCTACCGCGAGCAGCCGGGACGCCTTCAGCTCGGTCTCCCGCCACTCCGCCTCGGGGTCGGAGCCCCAGGTGATGCCGGCTCCGGTGCCGAAGCGCAGGGCGTCGGCCCCGCGGTCGATCCAGAAGGTGCGTATGCCGACGGCCAGCTCGCCGGTGCCGCGGTCGGCGTCGACCCAGCCGACGCCGCCGCAGTAGGGGCCGCGCGGCGCCGTCTCCAGTTCGCCGATGATCCGCAGGGCGCTGGACTTGGGGGCGCCGGTGACCGAGCCCGGCGGGAACGCGGCGGCGAGCAGCTCGGGCCAGCCGGCGTCCTCGCGCAGCTCGCCGCGGACCGTGGACACGAGGTGGACCAGGCCCGGGTGCTTCTCCACGGCGCACAGGTCGGGCACGGTCACGCTGCCGGTGGCGCAGACCCGGCCGATGTCGTTGCGGACCAGGTCCACGATCATCACGTTCTCGGCGTGGTCCTTCTCGAGGAGGTCCGCCTCGGTCCGTCCGGTCCCCTTGATCGGCCCGGACTCCACCACCCGCCCGTTCCGCCGCAGGAACAGCTCCGGGGACGCGGTGGCGATCTCGACGCCGTGCTCCGGCAGCCGAATCGTTCCGGCATAGGGCGCCGGGTTGCCGCGGGCGAGCAGGGCCGTCAGCGCGTCCGGGTCGGCGCCCCGGGGCAGCGGCGCCGACAGGACCCGGCACAGGTTCGCCTGGTAGACCTCGCCGGCCGCGATGGACGCCCGGATCCGGCGCACCCCGGCCGTGTACGCCGCGTGGTCCAGGGACGACGTCCAGTCGCCGGCCGCGGGTCCCCGCCACTCCCCCGGCACCGGAGCGGGCACCGGTTCGACCCGTACGTCGGCGAAGCGGGCGCAGACCAGGCGGCCCTCGAAATCGGCGGACACGGCCCAGAAACCGGCGGAGTCCAGGGCTTCCGGGTCCTGCGTGACGTCGAGGAGGCCGGTGGCGACGCGGTCGCCGAAGCGGGCGAGAGGAGGGAGGTGGAGCACGGTGTCGAGTCTAGGACGGGTGTCCCGGGGGTGGCCCGGGGATGTCCCGGCGGTGGCCCGGGCGGGCGCCCGGCGGGACGCAGCGCAGCACGCTGCACAAACGCGTTTTTGTACTGGCCCCGGAATCCGCTAGAGTTCAACTCGTCGCCGGGCCGCGAGAGCGGACCGAAACGGCAGGCGGACGTAGCTCAGTTGGTAGAGCGCAACCTTGCCAAGGTTGAGGTCGCGAGTTCGAGCCTCGTCGTCCGCTCGAAGGAAGAGGGGGCTTCCCGGCCCCCTACACTCCTGGTGGAGTGGCCGAGAGGCGAGGCAACGGCCTGCAAAGCCGTCTACACGGGTTCAAATCCCGTCTCCACCTCCAAGGACGATTAGCTCAGCGGGAGAGCGCTTCCCTGACACGGAAGAGGTCACTGGTTCAATCCCAGTATCGTCCACTGGATCTTCGGATCCCCCGCGCGATTAGCTCAGCGGGAGAGCGCTTCCCTGACACGGAAGAGGTCACTGGTTCAATCCCAGTATCGCGCACGCAGCACCCACGGCCCCCGGCCGTGACCACCCCGAGGACGATTAGCTCAGCGGGAGAGCGCTTCCCTGACACGGAAGAGGTCACTGGTTCAATCCCAGTATCGTCCACGCACCGGAGCCCCCGGCCGCCCAGCGCGGTCGGGGGCTCCTTCGTGTGCGCGGCTCAGCTGGAGAAGAGCATGTGCCCGAAGCTCTTGTGTCGCTTGTGCCCGTAGTGACCGCCGTGCGGGGCGCCCCAGGCGGGGGCCGCCGGCGCCGCGGGGTAGCCCTGCGGGGCGGGCGGGGGCGGCGGGGCCTGCTGGGTCCACTGGGACTCCACGCGGGTCAGCGCCTCCAGCTCGCCGTAGTCGAGGAAGATTCCCCGGCAGTTGCTGCACTGCTCGATCTGGACACCGTTGCGGTTGTACGTGTGCATGGGGGCGTGGCACTTCGGACACTGCATGTTTCGGCTCAACTCCTCGCCGGTCGGTCCTGCTTCGCGTATCACCAGGACAGACTCTGTCCCGCTGCGGTCGGTTGCACCCTACTTCGCGGACTCCGGCGCCGACGGGGCCGGCAGCGGACCCATGCGCGCGCAGGCGTCGACGAGGGCCCGCTCGACCTCGTCCGGCTCCCTGCCGCCGGCGAGGGCCTTGGTGAGGGCGCGGGCGGCGGTCTGGACGGTGAGGGCGCGGGCCGGGACGTCGAGGGCGGGCCAGGGATCGCCGTCGGCGGGCACGGCGGGGCCGCCCGCCCGCCGGTAGGCGGCCAGGAAGCGGGTCCACTCCTCGGGCGGGAGCAGCCCGCAGGCGTACCAGGCGGCGGGGCGGGCCAGGTCCCAGGCGGGGACTCCGACACCCAGGTCGTCGACGTCGATGAGGCGCCACGGGCCGTCGGGGGCGGGGTGGCGGACCAGCTGCCCGAGGTGGAGGTCGCCGTGGCAGACGGTGGCGGCGTCCGGCATCGGGGCCTCGCCCCGGGCCCAGGCGGGCAGACGGGCCCAGGCGCTCAGGACGGGGGCGGTCTCGGGGCGGGCCCCCGCCGCACGGAGGCGGGCCACGGCGCGGGCGGCCTTGGCGGGGCCGCGCATCGGAGGCAGCGGGGTGGGCGCGGGGGTGCGGTGGAGGCGGGCGAGGAGGCTGCCGGCGGCCTCCCAGGGCGCGGCGTCCGGGTCCTGCGGGTCCACGGGGGCGCCGTACGGCCAGAAGGTGACGAGCCGGGCGCCGAGGACGGCGGGCGTCGGGGTGAGCGGGGGCAGGAGGACGTCGGGGAGACGGGCGGCGGCGGTGAGGCGGGGGACGAGGGCGGCGGGGTCGGTGTCCGGGGCGTGGGCCTTGGCGACGGTGTCGGCGTGACGGACGACGGTGGCGTCGGGGCGGTCGGCGAGGGTGGCCGTCCCGCAGGGGCAGGTGGGGGTGGGGGTGCGGGTGTGCGCGTGGGTGCGGGCGCGGGAGGTGAGTGCGGCGAGGAGGGGGTGGGTGGGCACGGGGCTCCCTGGGGCGGTGCGGGTCTGCTCCGCAGGGTACGGGGGCGGGGGTTCGCGGCGGGACCTGTGCTGTCACGGGGTGAGGGGGTTTCGCCCCCGCCGCCCCTTCCCGGCCCGACCCCGGGGGCTGCCGCCCCCGGCCCCCCGCTTTCGGCTTGAACGGCCTCGTCCTCAGACGCCGGACGGGCTGGATCACCGGGCGGGGTGGGTCACTGGACAAGCTGTATCGCCGGACGGGCTGGGTCCCGGAGCGCGGCGGGAAAAGGGCAATGCCGGCGCAGCTCCCCAGCTGCGCCGGCATTTCTTGCCGTCCGCCGTACCCCCGTCCCCACGGGGTTTCATGGAGGGATGTCCCCGCCCGGACCGCTCTTCCGGGCCTGGGGTCGCCGCTCAGCGCCCCAGCATCACACCCACGGACGACGCCTGTGTGGCCACTGTCTCCCAGCCGTCGAAGACGACGAGGAGCAGGACCGCCAGGGGGAGGGCCATGACCGTCGCCACCAGGGGGTGGCGGCGGCCCGTACGGCGGGGTCGCGCGGTGCGGAGGTGCGTCCGCGGTGCCGTGTGGGCCATGGTCCCTCTCCTGACCGTTCTCGGTTGTCCATGACGAGCGGCGGGTGTCTGACCTCGGGGGACGAGTGCTGCACCCGCCGCTCGACCTCAAACCTAGGCGCGCGGCGGGCGCCGGGCGTCATGCCCTCGTACCGATTGCCGGGCCTCCCGGAGGATGAGCCATGACCTGCGGAGTACTCCCCTGGGTGGAGACGGGGTTCCAGGTCTCGGGGTCTTCCCGGAAGGGGTGCCCGGTGCGGGCCGGTTTTCCCCAACTGTCCCGACCGGGTGACTTCGCTCACTTCCCCCACCCCCGCACGCACCCCGGCATCCCCCCGGTGGCCCGCCCGACCGGCCGTGCCGTCAGGGGTCCGCGCCGTCCCGCCGGTGTCGGCGGCGCTCTTCGCCCGGTCGGCCCTCGCGGGTGCAACCTCCCTTCTGCGAGCGGTGGTTGTGACCAGTGGAAAAGCGAAGTGAGCCTGCTCGCCGGGTCGCTGACCGCCCTTCACCCCTCCCGCTCCGCACGGACAATCGGCGGGGCCGAGAGGGCGCGGCCTCTGCGCGCGAGCGGCCGTGGAAACGTAAGCTGTGCCACGTCACACGGACCGGGCAGCGGGGATGAACATGGCGATGATGCGCCTGAGGCGCGAGGACCCGCGCGTCGTCGGCTCGTTCAAGCTTCACCGACGGCTCGGCGCGGGCGGGATGGGCGTCGTCTACCTGGGCTCCGACAAGAAGGGGCAGCGGGTCGCGCTGAAGGTGATCCGGCCCGATCTGGCCGAGGACCAGGAGTTCCGGTCGCGGTTCGCGCGCGAGGTGTCGGCGGCCCGGCGGATCCGGGGCGGGTGCACCGCCCGGCTGGTCGCGGCGGACCTGGACGCCGACCGGCCGTGGTTCGCCACCCAGTACGTGCCCGGCCCGTCGCTGCACGACAAGGTCGCCGACGACGGTCCCCTCGGGGCGGCCGAGCTGGCGTCGATCGGGGCGGCGCTGTCGGAGGGGCTCGTCGCCGTTCACGAGGCCGGGGTCGTGCACCGGGACCTGAAGCCCTCGAACATCCTGCTCTCCCCCAAGGGCCCGCGGATCATCGACTTCGGCATCGCCTGGGCGACGGGAGCCTCCACGCTCACGCACGTCGGTACGGCGGTCGGCTCCCCCGGGTTCCTCGCGCCGGAGCAGGTGCGCGGTGCGCTCGTCACCCCGGCCACCGACGTCTTCTCGCTCGGCGCCACCCTCGCGTACGCCTCGACCGCCGACTCCCCCTTCGGGCACGGCAGTTCCGAGGTGATGCTGTACCGGGTGGTGCACGAGGAGCCCCACCTGCACGGCGTCCCGGACGCCCTGGCCCCGCTGATCCGGGCCTGTCTGGCGAAGGATCCGCAGGAGCGGCCCAGCACGCTCGACCTCTCGCTGCGGCTGAAGGAGATCGCGGCCCGTGAGGCCCACGGTCCGGCCGAGGTGCGGCCGCCCGCGCCGCGCGCGGGTGAGGCCGACCGGCCGACCGGGCGGCTGGCCGACACCAGCTACCCGGAGCGCACGCTGCGGCAGCCCGGTCCGCCGCCGTCCCGCGGCGGGGTGCCGTCCTCGCGCGGGGCCGTGCCGCCCCGGGGCGGCACGCCCTCGCGCGGCGGCAACCCCCCGTCGCGTCCGGGGGCCCGGCCGACCCCGGCCTCGCGGAACACGGGCTCCTCGCGGAACACCGGCTCCTCCCGCAACACCCGTTCCGGCAGCGGCAGCAGACCCGCGCCGCGCAGCGGGGCCGGCCGCCGGACACCGCGCGCCACGGGCACCGGACTGCGGCCCGCCAATCCGCGGCTGCTGCGGCAGCGGCTGTTCGTCTTCGTCGTGGTGACGCTGCTCGTGGCGCTCGGCATCGCGGTCGTCCAGGGCTGCCAGGGGCCGGCCCGGGGACTCGGCGGCGGGAACGACGTCGTACGGCACCGGCAGCAGGCCCAGGCGGACGTGCGGCGGGACGCCGGCGGGCCCGGCGGGCGGTCGCCCGCGAGGGCGGGCGGAGCCTACGCCGACGGGCGGCCCGTCGCGACGGCGTAGAAGGCGACGGCGGCGGCGGCGCCCACGTTGAGGGAGTCGACGCCGTGGGACATGGGGATGCGGACCCGCGCGTCGGCGGCGGCCAGGGCCCGGGCGGAGAGGCCGTCGCCCTCCGCGCCGAGCATGAGCGCGACCCGGTCCATGGTGTGGGGCGCCGCCTCGTCCAGGCTGACGGCCTTCTCGTCGGGGGTGAGGGCGAGCAGCGTGAAGCCGGCCTCGCGGACCGTGTCCAGGCCCCTGGGCCAGGTGTCCAGGCGGGCGTACGGCACGGAGAAGACCGCGCCCATCGAGACCTTCACGCTGCGGCGGTAGAGGGGGTCGGCGCAGTCCGGCGAGAGCAGGACCGCGTCCATGCCGAGGGCCGCCGCGGAGCGGAAGATCGCGCCGATGTTGGTGTGGTCGTTCACCGACTCCATGATCACGACCCGGCGTGCGGTCCGCAGGACCTCGGCGGCCGTCGGGAGCGGCTTGCGCTGCATGGAGGCCAGGGCGCCCCGGTGGACGTGGTAGCCGGTGACCCGCTCGGCGAGCTCCGGGCTGACGGCGTAGACCGGGGCCGGGAGCTCGTCGATGACGTCGCGCATGACGTCGACCCACTTGGCGGACAGCAGCATCGAGCGCATCTCGTAGCCGGACTCCTTGGCCCGTCTGATGACCTTCTCGCCCTCGGCGATGAACAGGCCCTCGGCGGGCTCGCGTCTGCGGCGCAGCTCCACGTCGGTCAGGCCGGTGTAGTCGCGCAGGCGCGGGTCGTCGGGATCCTCGACGGTGATGAGATCGGCCACGGGGTGATACGCCTTGTCCTGAGTGCGGTGCCAACGGGTCGGCAGGGGTCTGTTACCCGGGGTTGCACGCCGGGGGTCGCACGCCGGGCTCGCCTGCCGGCGGTCACACCGGGGCGGGCAGGCCGACGCCGACGACCTCGCCGACGACGATGACCGCCGGCGGTCGGACCTCCTGGGTGCGGACCGTCTCGGCGACCGTCGCCAGGGTGGCGTCGACGCGGCGCTGGGCCGCCGTCGTGCCCTCCTGGACGAGCGCGACCGGGGTGCCGGCCGGCTTCCCGTGCGCCATCAGCGTCTCGGCGATCTTCCCTATCTTGTCGACGCCCATCAGGATCACCAGCGTGCCGGTGAGCTTGGCGAGGGAGGGCCAGTCGACCAGGGAACGCTCGTCGTCGGGGGCGACATGGCCGCTGACCACGGTGAACTCGTGGGCGACCCCGCGGTGGGTGACCGGGATGCCGGCCGCGCCGGGGACGGAGATCGAACTGGAGATGCCGGGAACCACCGTGCAGGCGATGCCCGCCTCGGCGAGGGCCTGGAGTTCCTCCATGCCGCGGCCGAAGACGTAGGGGTCGCCGCCCTTGAGCCGGACGACCGACTTGCCCTGCCTGGCGTGCTCGATCAGGGCGTTGTTGATGGCCTCCTGGGCCATGTACCGCCCGTACGGGATCTTCGCGGCGTCGATCACCTCGACGTGCGGGGGGAGTTCGGCGAGGAGGTCGCGCGGGCCGAGGCGGTCCGCGATGACGACGTCCGCCTCGGCGAGGAGGCGGCGGCCGCGGACCGTGATCAGGTCGGGGTCGCCGGGGCCGCCGCCGACGAGGGCGACGCCGGGGGTGCGGGTGCGGTGGTGGGGCGCGACCAGGGTGCCGTCGCGCAGGCCCTCGACCACCGCGTCGCGGATGGCCGCGGTGCGCCGGGGATCGCGGCCCTTGGCGTCCGTGGTCAGCACGGCGACGGTGACGCCCTCGCTGTGGCCCGTCGCGGGGGTCCAGGCGGTGGCCGCGTCGGCGTCGTCGGAGCGCACGCACCACACGCGGTGGCGCTCCGCCTCGGCGGAGGCGGCGGCGTTGGCGTCGGGGTCACCGGTGGCGATCAGGGCGTACCAGGCGTCGGCGAGGTCGCCGGGGGCGTAGACCCGCCGCTCCCAGGTGATCTCGCCCGCGTCCGCCATCGCCTCGACGGAGGGGGTCGCCTCGGGGGACACGAGGAGGACGTCCGCGCCCGCGGCGATCAGGGCGGGCAGGCGTCGCTGGGCGACCTGGCCGCCGCCGACGACGACCACACGGCGGCCGGTGAGGCGGAGGCCTACGGGGTAGGCGGGGTGTTCGGCCATGAGGGGCGGCTCCTCGAACGGGCGGAGGCGGGCGCTGCGGCTCTGGAGCAGCCCTGACGTGCGCATTTTAGAGGTGCGTTCAACGTACGGGGGGTCGGGGGGCATGCGGGCGCGTGCCCCCCGACCCGGCGGCGTCCTACTTCTCGGTCACTCCCGCCGAGTCGAAGGTCGCCACCTCGTGCATCGCCCGTGCCGTGCTCTGGACCAGCGGAAGGGCCAGCAGGGCGCCGGTGCCCTCGCCCAGGCGGAGGTCGAGGTCGACCAGGGGGCGCAGCCCCAGCTTGTTGAGGGCGGCGACGTGGCCGGGTTCGGCGCTGCGGTGGCCCGCGATGCAGGCCGCGAGGACCTCGGGGGCGATCGCGCGGGCGACCAGTGCGGCGGCGCCGGCGCTCACCCCGTCCAGGATCACGGGCGTGCGCAGGGACGCGCCGCCCAGCAGGAGGCCGACCATCGCCGCGTGCTCGAAGCCGCCGACGGCCGCGAGGACCCCGATGGGGTCGGCCGGGTCGGGCTGGTGGACTTCCAGGGCGCGGCGGACGACCTCGGTCTTGCGGGCGAGGGTCTCGTCGTTGATGCCGGTGCCGCGGCCGGTGACCTCGGCCGGGTCGGCACCGGTGAAGACCGAGATGAGGGCCGCGGACGCGGTCGTGTTGGCGATGCCCATCTCGCCCGTGAGGAGGGCCTTGTTGCCGGCCGCCACCAGGTCGCGGGCCGTCTCGATGCCGACCTCGATGGCCTGCTTGGCCTCCTCGCGGGACATCGCGGGGCCGGTCGTCATGTCGGACGTGCCCGCGCGGATCTTGCGGGGCAGCAGGCCGGGGGTGGCCGGGAGGTCGGCCACGACGCCGACGTCCACGATGCAGACCTCGGCGCCCACCTGGTTCGCGAAGGCGTTGCAGACCGCGCCGCCGCCGAGGAAGTTGGCCACCATCTGCGCGGTGACCTCCTGCGGCCAGGGGGTGACGCCCTGGGCGTGCACCCCGTGGTCGCCGGCGAAGATCGCGACGGCCGCGGGCTCCGGGATCGGCGGCGGGCACTGGCGGGACAGCCCGGACAGCTGCGCGGAGATGATCTCCAGCATGCCGAGCGCGCCGGCCGGCTTCGTCATGCGCTTCTGCCGTTCCCAGGCCTCGCCGAGCGCCTTGGCGTCCAGCGGGCGGATCCCCGCGACGGTCTCGGCGAGCAGGTCGTGCGGGTCCTCGCCGGGCAGCGCGCGGCGGCCGTACGTCTCCTCGTGGACGACCCACGACAGGGGGCGGCGCTTGGCCCAGCCGGCCTGCATCAGCTCGGGCTCGTCCGGGAACTCGTCGACGTACCCGACGCAGAGGTAGGCGACGACGTCGAGGTGCTCGGGCAGGCCGAGGGCGCGGACCATCTCGCGCTCGTCGAAGAAGCTGACCCAGCCGACGCCGAGGCCCTCGGCGCGGGCGGCGAGCCACAGGTTCTCCACGGCGAGCGCGGAGGAGTACGGCGCCATCTGCGGCTGGGTGTGGCGGCCGAGGGTGTGGCGGCCGCCGCGGGTCGGGTCGGCGGTGACGACGATGTTGACCGGGGTGTCGAGGATGGCCTCGATCTTCAGTTCCTTGAACTGCTTGGCCCGGCCCTTGGGGAGGGACTTCGCGTAGGCGTCCCGCTGCCGCATCGCCAGTTCGTGCATCGCGCGCCGGGTGTCGGCGGAGCGGATCACGACGAAGTCCCAGGGCTGCGAGTGGCCGACGGAGGGCGCGGTGTGGGCGGCCTCCAGGACGCGCAGCAGCACCTCGTGCGGGATGGGGTCGCTGCGGAAGCCGTTGCGGATGTCCCGGCGTTCGCGCATGACCTTCAGGACGGCCTCGCGCTCGGCGTCGTCGTACGCGGGGGCGGCGGGGCCGGTGGACTGCCGTACGTCTTCCACTGCGGCCGCGCTCTCTTCCTCCTGGTCGGCGGCCCCGGTGTCCAGGTCCTCCGCGTTCTGTGCGACCTGCGGGTCGGGCTCCGGCACGGGGCCGGCCTCCGGGGTGGCGGGGTCCGCGAGGGGGGTCTCCGCGGTGGCGGGGTCCGCTTCGCGGGGGGCGGGGAGGTCCGCCGACGGGGCGACGGCGGGCGGCGCGGCCGGGGGCGCCTCGGGTGCGGGCGCCCCCGGAGCGACAGGCGCCTCGGGCGCTGCTGCCTCAGGTGCGGCTGCCTCAGGTGCGGCTGCCTCGGGCGCCGTTGCCTCGGGCGCGGCTGCCTGGGCCGCCACCGGCTCGTCGGTGGGAAGCACGAGGGCGTGCGGCGGGGTGGGAGCGAGGTGCGGGGCGGTCGGCACCGTCCCCTCCACCGGCACGAACTGGCCCAGCGGCTGGGGCTCCTGGGGCTCCGGGGACAGGACGGGCGCCGTGGGTCGGAGGACCGCCGCGGCGGGGGCGTCTGGCGTCGGGGCCGTCTGCGGCGCGTCCTGGGCCGTCGCCGCGACGGGACCGGAGGCGTCCGGGATCCGGGACGCGGGGTCCGTGGGGTGGACGGGTTCCTGCGGGTGCTCCTGCTCCTGCTCCTGCGGGGCCGGGCCGGAGTGGACGTCCGGCGCGGGCTGGGCGAGGAAGGCGTCCAGGGCGGACTCGGCGGGCGGTTCCGTCCCGGCGGGCTCCGGGGCGATCCGCTCGGGCTGTGCAGCCGCCTGCTCGGGCTGCGGGGCCGGCTGGTGGGCAGGGGCCGACTCGTCGACGGCCGCCTCGGGGGCGGGGACCGGGGTCTCGGCGGCCGGGGGCACCGGACCGGGCGCGGCGGTGTCCGGTACCGGAGCAGCGGCTTCCGGCGCGGGCATAACGGTCGCCGGCTCGGGCACGACAGTCGTCGGCTCGGGCAGCGGCGTGACCGCTGCGGGCGTGGGCTCGGCTGCCTCCGGGGCGTCGGGCGCCTCGGGGGGCACGACCGCGTGCTCGGGCGCCGGGCCCGGGGCGGGCGCGGCGTCGGCCGCCTGGGCCGCGTCCGGGGCCGGGCCGGCCTGGGGCTCCTGCACGGGATCCGGCGCGACGACGGGCTCGGACGCCTGGGGAGCCTCCGGGGCCTGCGGGGCGACGGGCACGGCGGCCTCCGGGGCCCGGGGAGCCGGATCGGCCTCGGCGGCGGGAGCCTCGGGGGCCACGGCGGGCGCCGGGGCCACGGGGGCCACGGCGGCGGGGGCCTCGGGGGTCGGTACCTCCGCGGGTGCGACGGCCGCCTCGACGGGCGGCGTCGTCCCGTCGGTGGGGACGTCACCCGCGTCGGGGGCCCCGGAGGCGTCGGGCGCCTGAGGAGCGTCGGGCGCCGGGGCGCCCGGCGCGGGCTCGGACACCTGCGCCACCGGTTCCGGTCCGGGCGCGGCGTCGGCGACTCCGGACGGGTCCGCCGGCTGCGGCTCCGGGGCCGGGGCCGTGGGGGCGGTCGCACCGGCGTGCGCGGGGGCGGGCTCGGCCGCCTCCGGTGCCGGGGACGGCTGGACGGGTTCGCCGGGCTGCGGCGCGCCCGTCTCCGAGGCCAGACGGGCCATGACCGCCTGGGCCGCGCCCTGCTGCTCGGGCTGCCGACGGGCCGCCGGGACAACCGTTTCGGCGGGGTTCGCCCCCGGAACGACCTGTGCCGGGGCGGCGGGCTGCGCGCCCCACGGCGCCGCACCCTGCGGAGGCAGGTCGCGCAGGTGCTGGCCGTCGAGGTACTCCGGCCCGGAGGCGGGCGTGCCCGGGTGGCGCACCGGCGCGCCCGCGGGGCCCCGGTCGGCCAGGGAGCGGACCGGGCTCGCGGAGGTGTCGGGGATGGGCGGGCCGAGGTGCAGGGGGCGGCGCGGTGCCGCGGGCGGCGCCGACGGGTTCGGGAGGCGGACGCCGCCGAGGTCGACGGAGCCGGTGTCACGGCCCGCCGTCTCGTGCGGGCCGGGTTCGTGCACCGCCTCGACCACGGGCTCCGGCGCGGGCGGCGCCACCTCGTTGCCCCAGGCGCTCTGGGCGCCGGGCAGCAGCAGCAGGTCTTCGTCCTGGGCGGTGGTCTCGGAGAGGTAGGTGTACGCGCCGGGCGCGGGGACGCCCTGCTGATCCACCATGCCTGCGTTCTCCGGCAGACCCTCGCCCGGAACCTGGCCGGTGTCGGTCATGCGTACCCCTCGCCCATCGGTTAGTGCTCCTACGACCAGCTCACCCGGAACGGCGCACCGACCGCCCCGTGGTGAAGAACGAGCGTCCGCGCCCAGCGGCACGAACGACCCGCCCGGAAAAGACGACAAAGCCATTCAGTGGCATTGTCGCGGCCGTTGCCGCGTCGCGACAGCTTGATCCGCAACGCTCCGCTGTGGACTGCGCCACGTTGCGCGCCCTCAGGTTCTGCCGTACCACACCCCACCCCACATCAGATGCGTTTTCCGGACATCGACCGACGAAAAGCCGGGTGCCCGAATGCGGTACGACGATCGGCCAGCCTACCGCGCGCGGTCGGACGACGGGATCACGGGGAGGGCGGAGCGGGCCGGTCCGAACGGTCCGGCAGAACCCCGCTGAGCAGGAACGCGACGCTCCGCTCCGTCTCCGTCCAGGCCCGTGTGTCGAGTGCGACGGACTGGACGAGCGCGCACTCCACGCGGTAGCCGTGCTCGGTCAGGTCGCGGCCGACGCGTTCGGCGGCGTCGCGGGTCATGGCATGGGTGACGATGCGCTGCGGGCGGCGGTCGGCGACCGCCGAGACCACGGCCGCTCCCCCGCCGCCGACGCGGACGACGTCCGGTTCGGGCAGGTCCTCCAGGACGTGCGGGGCGGTGCCGCGGACGATCTGGAGCTGGACTCCGAAGCGGCGCGCGGCGGCGTCGGTACGGGCGCACGCCTCCAGGGCGTGGTCGACGGCGATGACGGCCGCCCCGGACCGCGCGGCCTCGGTGGCGAAGGCGCCGCTGCCGCAGCCGATGTCCCAGACGAGGTCGCCCACCCGCGGTCCGAGCCGGGCGAGCTGGGCCGCGCGCAGCAGCTCCGCCTCTCCCTCGCCCAGTCCGCCGCCGTACTCCCCGGCGGGCAGGGTCCAGCCGCGCGGACCGGCGCCCGGGTCGCGGCCGGCGATCCAGCCGCCGTCGCCGGCCGGCGGTGCGCCGGTACTGCCGGTGCTGCCGGTACTGCTGACGCTGCTGGTGCTGCCGCCGATGACGATGACGACGTTGGGGTCGCGCCAGGTGTGGTCGGCGGCCTTCTCGGAGGTGACGACGCTGACCTGTTCGCGGTCGGTGCCGAGTTCCTCGCAGACGACGAAGGTGCGGTGCACGCCCTCCATGAGCAGTCCCAGCTCGGCGGGGCCGGCGCCGGGTGAGGTGAGGACGGCGACCTTGGGGTGGGCCCGGCACACGTTCACCGCCCGGCGCAGGGTGCGCCGGTGTGCGACGACCACCTGGGCGTCGTCCCAGGGCATGCCGGCGCGGGCGAACGCGGCGGCGACGGCGGAGACGGCCGGGACGACCTCGACCTCCAGGCCGAACTCGGGTGCGCGCAGGGTCCGTACGACGCCGAAGAAGCCGGGGTCGCCGTCGGCGAGGACGACGGCCGTGCCGCGGTGGCCGGCGATGCGGCGGGCGGCGAGGGCGACGCTGCCGAGGCGGATGCGTTCGGCGGCGGGGGGCACCTCGGGCAGCGCCAGGTGGTGGGCGGCCCCGGCCACCAGGGTGGCGGCTCCCAGGGCCGAACGGGCGGCGGCGGTCAGCGGCGAGCCGTCCCAGCCGATCACCGTGACGCGGTCGGCCATCGTCGTATGTCTCCCGTGGGTCTGCGCGGCTGGCGGTGCTGGCGGTGCTGGCGGGGTTCCGTGAGAGTACCTGGTCGTACGGGGCGGGCGGCGTCGGTGCGGCGTCCGGAGGTCAGTTCCAGTCGCCGTACGACGGGTAGCCGCCGCTCTCCGTGAGGTGCTCCCCCGCGCCCTCGATGTCCTCCGGGAGGAGGCTCCACACGATGAAGTCGGTGCGCGCCTCGCTCCAGGTGCCGTCGTCGGCGCGCACGCGCGCTATGCAGGCGCCGCGCAGGACGCCCTCGCTGATGCAGCCGATCTTCTGCGCGACCTGCTGCGAGGCGGTGTTGTCGGCGGCCGTGCGCAGCTCGATGCGTTCGAGCTTCTGGTCGGTGAGCAGCCACTGGGCGGTGGCGAGCGCGGCCTCGGAGGCGTAGCCCTCGCCGCGGGCCCAGGGGGCGATGATGTACGACAGCTCGGTGGACCGTACGTGCCAGTCGGTCCTGCCGAGCTGGATCACGCCGACGAGCCGCTGGGTGAGGAACTCGGTGACGGCGAGGTCGAGTCCGCGTCCGGAGGTGCGTTCGCCGGGGGCGTGCCCGGTGATCCAGGCGCGGGCGTCCTCGGCGGTGAAGGGCTGGGGGACGGAGGTCCAGGCCGTGACCTGTTCGTCGTTCATCATCTCGGCCAGTGCGGGCACGTCGTCCTCGTCGAGGGGACGCAGCACCAACCGCTCCGTGCTGATGGAGATGTTGGGGAAGGTGCTCGTCATGCGCCGCTCCGTAACCTTCGAAACCGTCAGGGTCCGACCTGGCTGACCGTCAGGCCCGCTGAACTGCTCAGCATGCAGCATGAAAGCACCGGGTCGCACCACGGGGTCCGCACCGACGACGGCGCGGACCCCGTGGGGAACTTGTCCGGACACGTCAGGACTTGACCGGCCGGGACGGAGCCGGAACCCGCGTCAGAAGGACGCGATGACAGAACCGGCGTACGTGTCCTCGATGAACTTCTTGACCTCGGGGGAGGTGAGGAGCTTCGCGAGCTTCCGCACGCGCGGGTCGTCCTCGTCGCCCTCCTTGACGGCGAGGAAGTTGCCGTAGGGGTTGTCCGTGGCGGACTCCAGGACGAGGGCGTCCTTCGAGGGCTTCAGGTCGGCCTCGATGGCGTAGTTGCCGTTGATGACGGCGGCGTCCACGTCGTCCAGGGAGCGCGGGGTCTGCGCCGCCTCCAGCTCCTTGAACGTGAGGTTCTTCGGGTTCTTGGCGATGTCGGCGGGGGTCGCCGAGTTGCCCGCGCCGTCCTTGAGCGTGATGAGGCCGTTCGCGGCGAGCAGCTTCAGGGCGCGCGCCTCGTTGACGGTGTCGTTCGGAACGGCGACGGTCGCGCCGCTCTTGAGGTCGTCGACGCTCTTGAACTTGCTGGAGTAGAGGCCGAGCGGCTCCAGGTGGACCGTGACGACGGGCACGATGTGGGTGCCGTTCTTCTTGTTGAAGTCGTCGAGGTAGGGCTGGTTCTGGAAGTAGTTGGCGCCCACCGAGCCGTCCTCCGTCGCCGTGTTCGGCGTGACGTAGTCGGTGAACTCCTTGACCTCCAGGTCGAGGCCCGCGTCCTTGGCCAGCTCGTCCTTGACGAAGGTGAGGATCTCGGCGTGCGGGACGGGGCTCGCGGCGACGATCAGCGGGCCGCTCGTGTCGGCGGAGCCGGAGCCGGAGTCCTTGTCCGAGCCGCACGCGCCGAGCCCGAGGGTGAGGGCTCCGACGGCGAGGACGGCGGTGGTGATCTTGGCGGTGTTACGCACGAAAAGTGCCTTTCCTGAGGTGGTGCGTCCCCGCGGTGGGTGTGCGGGGAGGAACAGGGGGTGGAAGCGAGGGGGACGGCGCGAGGGCCGTGGCCGGAGGAATCCGGCCGGGGCGGGGCGGTCGGGCCGGGGCGGGGCGGTCGGGCCGGGGCGGTCAGCTCTTCCTGACGGCGTCGGTGGCGGCCGTGCCGGGGAGGATGCCGCGCAGCGGCCGGAAGAGGAGCAGCGGGCTGCCCTTGCCGGTGCGCCGGTGCAGGGAGCGGGCCGCGAGGTCGCCGCCGAACTGGAGCAGGGAGATGACGACGGCCAGGACGGCGACGGTGATCCACATCAGGCCGGTCTCGAAACGCTGGTAGCCGTAGCGGATCGCGATGTCGCCCAGGCCGCCCGCGCCGACGGTGCCCGCCATGGCGGAGTAGCCGATGAGGGCGACGACGGTCGTGGTGGCTCCGGAGATCAGGGACGGCAGGGCCTCGGGGACGAGCACGCTGCGGACGATCTTCCAGGTGCTGCCGCCCATGGACTGCACGGCCTCCACGAGTCCGCCGTCGACCTCGCGGACGGACATCTCCACCAGCCGCGCGAAGAAGGGGATCGCGCCGATCGCGAGCGGCACGATGGCGGCCTCGCGGCCGATGGTCGTTCCGGTCAGCCAGCGGGTGAAGGTCATCAGCGCGACCATCAGGATGATGAACGGCATCGAGCGGGCGACGTTCACGACCTGCCCGATCACCTTGTTGGCGACGACGTTCTGCAGCAGGCCGCCCCGGTCGGTGAGGACGAGGAGGATCCCGAGCGGAAGACCGCCGACGACCGCGATGAGCGTGGACCAGCCCACCATGTAGAGGGTGTCCCAACACGCCTGCTCCAGCAGGGGCTGCATTTCCGACCAGGTCACCGGGCACCGTCCTTCACCAGTCGGGGCCGCTCGTCGGCGGCGCCCGGCACGTCGATCTGAAGACCCTGTTCGCGCAGGAAGCCGATCGGCACCACGTTGTCCTCGTAGCGGCCGGGCAGCTCGATGCGCATCCGGCCGATCTGGAGGCCGCCGACGGTGTCGATGGCCGCGCCCAGGATCGAGATGTCGATGTTGTAGGTGCGCGACAGCTGGGAGATGACCGGCTGGGTGGCCGTCTCGCCCTGGAAGGTGACGTCCAGGACGGTCCGGTCGTCGCCGGTCGCCTCGCCGCCCACCGGGAAGAGCGCGGCGGCCAGCTGGGAGCCCGGCGTGGCGAGCAGCTCGCTGACGGTGCCGGACTCGACGATGCGGCCGCGTTCCATGAGCGCGGCGGAGTCGCAGATCGACTTCACCACGCCCATCTCGTGGGTGATGAGCAGGATCGTCAGGCCCAGCCGGCGGTTGAGGTCGCGCAGCAGCTGGAGGATCGAGCGGGTGGTCTCCGGGTCGAGGGCGCTGGTGGCCTCGTCGGAGAGCAGCACCTTGGGGTCGCCGGCGAGGGCGCGGGCGATGCCGACGCGCTGCTTCTGGCCGCCGGAGAGCTGGGCGGGGTAGGCGCCCGCCTTGTCGGCGAGACCGACGAGGTCGAGCAGTTCGAGCGCCTTGCGGGAACGTTCCTTCCCGGACTTGCCGAGGATTTCCAGCGGCAGCTCGACGTTGTCCCGCACGGTCCGCGACGACAGCAGGTTGAAGTGCTGGAAGACCATGCCGATACGGCTGCGCGCCTCGCGCAGTTCCCGGCCGGCGCGCGGGCCGCGGCCGGCGAGGGCGGTGAGGTCCTGTCCGGCGACGGTGACCGTGCCGGAGGTGGGGCGTTCCAGGAGGTTGACGCAGCGGATCAGCGAGGACTTGCCGGCGCCGGACTGGCCGATGACGCCGTACACCTCACCTTCGCGGACGTGCAGATCGACGCCGTCGAGGGCGGTGACCTCACGGCCGCGCGAGCGGTAGACCTTGCTCAGGCCCGTGGTGGTGATCACGTGGGTTTCCGTCACTGTCGAGTGCGCGGGCGTGGGTGTGCCCGGGCACGGATGCATTCGGTCAGGGACGCGGCACGGTTCTCGCGGTGGCGAGGAAACCGGGGGAGAACATGTGCGCGATGGGTCTCCCCGCGCCGTTCGGGCAGAGCCGTCCGGGCGGTGGGGGAGGTGCCTCGTCACGTACGGGAGGTGTACGGACGTGCCACGGCGTCTCGCTTCGGGGCGCGAGCTCGGGTGTGGTGCGGGGGCCCTCTAACAGGCGCACATTCGACACGTACAACGAGCACCGGGCGTCATGGTCGCCTCGGTCGCAAGGGTGCGGCTGCTCGTCGTGGTCATGCGATCAGTAAAGCAGACCCACGCTCCTGACAAAGCCCGTCCGTCCACATGCTGGACAGACATGGACAGTGCGCGCACACAAACGGAGTCCTCCGCTCCCCCGCCGGTGACCAGCGCGGACAAGGGGAACGGGGCTTTCCCGCCAGGGCCGGATCCGGACCCGCGGCCGGGGTGGGCTGTGGCCGACACCACGGCCGCCGGACCGGGACCGGACCGCGACCGGACCGCGTCGGGAACACGCTCGGACCGCGCCCAGGCCGCGTCCGGGCCGCGCCCGGACCACGCTCGGGCCGCGTCCCGGCCGAGTCCCGGTCCGGACGCGGGCCCGGACGCGGGGGCCGCATACGACCGTAATAGGGTCACTGCATGCTCGCTGCCCTGACGCTGACGACCGGTGTCGCCGCGCTGCTGCTCGCCGCCTGGTGCGGCTGGGCGGCCTACCGTGACCAGCCGACGAAGGACTGGCACTTCATCGGGATGGCCGTGGTCTCGGTGCTGGCGCTGGTGCAGCTGGTCGTCGGGGTCGTGCTGCTGGCGCGGGGCGAGGACCCGGCGCAGGGCACGACGATCTTCGTGGCGTACCTGCTGGGCGCGCTCGCGTGCGTTCCGGCGGCGGGGTTCATGTCACTGGCCGAGCGGACCCGGTGGGGTTCGGTGACGGTCGCGGCGGGCGGGATCGTGCTCGCCGTCCTGGAGGTGCGGCTGTATGACATCTGGGGAGGCTGACGTGACGGCCGTGAAGGAGAAGCCGGCGCGGCTGATCGGCGGCCCCGGTCTGCTGCTGGTCTGGTTCTACGGCGTGATGGTGGTCGGCGCGGTGTCGCGGTCGGCGTACCAGATCGCGACGGAGTTCGACCGGGCGCCGCTCGCGTACTCGCTGTCCGCGGCGGCCGGTCTGGTGTACGGCTTCATCACGTACTCGCTGGTGCGGGGCGGGGAGACGGCGCGCAGGGCGGCGCAGGTGTGCTGCGCCGCCGAGCTGGTGGGCGTGCTGGCCGTGGGCACCTGGACCCTGCTGGACCCGGGCGCCTTCCCGGACTCGACCGTGTGGTCGGACTACGGGATGGGCTACGTGTTCATCCCGGTGCTGCTGCCGCTGACCGCCCTCTTCTGGCTGCGGAAGGCTCGGCGGGCGGACTGAGACCGGAAGGACCGGAGCCCGACGGGCCGCAGCCCGGCAGGCCGCAGCCGGGAGGGCCCGGTCCGGGTGATCAGGCCGTGGTGGCGAACTCGTCCGCCGACTTCTCCAGGACGATCATCGGGACGCCGTCCGAGCCCTGGGACGTACCCACCGTCCGGTAGCCGACCCGGCGGTACAGGCGGAGGTTGCCTTCGCTGCGGTGGCCGGTGAAGAGGCGGAACCTGGTGGCACCGCGCTCCCCGGCCAGCGCCGATTCGGCCGCGCGCAGCAGCCGTGCGCCGATGCCGTGCCCCTGGAGGCGGGGGTGGACGCAGAGCCTGCCGATGGCGGCCGTGCCGTCCTCGGCGATCGTGCCGCGCACCGAGCCGACGACCTCCTCGCCGAGCCGCGCCACGTAGACGCAGTCGGAGGCCAGCTCCTGCCGGACGGAGTCGAGGGTCTGCACGAGGGGGGCGATGCGGTAGTTGCCGTACAGCGCCGCCTCGCCCTGGAAACACAGGTACTGAAGCCTGAAGATCTGCTCGGCATCCTGCTCGGTCCCCACCGAGATGGTCACGCTCATGCCCATGTGCGCACGCCTCCCGCTCACCTGATCGCCTGTGGTCCTACACTCCTATCCCCGCGCCCCGGGGGCCGCAACCTCCGGTCGGAGCAGACATCGCGGACATGCCGGACATGCGGAACGTTCCGGTTCGGGACCGGCCTGTGAGATACCCAACTCCCCTGAGACACCCGGCTCCCCCGCGATCCGGCGGTGCGCAAGGTCCCGCGGCGACGGCGGGGCGTCCGGGAACCGGGTGCACCGGGCGGGCATCCGGCGCACGGCTCGCGCGGCGCGCGTCGCCGGGCGGCGGTCAGGACGGTCCGCCCGGGGCCGCGTTCGCCGTCGTGGGCCGGGCCGCCCGGGGCGGGGCGTCCGGGCGGCCTGTCGTCATCCCGACGGGGTCAGGAGCCGTTGCGGAAGTCCTCGCGGGCGAGGAGACCGGTGTCCGGCTGGTCGGTGAAGACGCCGTCGATTCCGGTCGCGAAGTACGCCCGGTACGCGCCGAACACGTCGCCGTAGGCGTCCGCGCCGGTGCCCTTGCGGAAGTTCGCGGGCAGGAAGGGGTTCTCGTTGCGCATCGTGTACGGGTGCAGGACGAGGCCGGCCGCGTGGGCGTCCTTCACCAGGGTGGTCGGCGTGGTCAGGTTGCCGGCCGCGTCCTTGGGGACGACCAGGTCGAGGGTGGGGCCGATGCCCTGGGCGTAGCCGGCGATCTCGCGCAGGCCCTCGCGGGTGACCAGGTCGGCGACCGTGCGCGGGTCGCCGGTCTCGACGAAGTCCCAGGGGCGGGTGGCGGCGCCGGAGAGCAGGACGACGAGCGGGTTGCCGACCATCTTGTCCAGGCGCTGGACGCTGGTCGGTTCGAAGGACTGGAGGATGACGGGCGCGTTCCTGCCGTCCTTGCCGTGCCTGCGCAGCAGCCCGGCGACGCGCTCCTCCAGGTTCAGGCCGAGCTTGCGGAAGTAGGTGGGGTGCTTCAGCTCGGGGTAGATCCAGACCTGCTTGCCGCGCTTGCGGGTCTGCTCGTCCTGCCAGCGCAGGACCTCCTCGAAGGTGGGGATCTCCCAGCGGCCGTCGTAGAGGGTGTTGTGGGGGCGGTTGGCGGGGATGCGCTCGGTCGCGCGGAGCGTCTTCAGTTCGGCGAGCGTGAAGTCCTCGGTGAACCAGCCGGTGGTGGAGACGCCGTCGAGGAGCTTGGTGGTGCGGCGGCCGGCGAACTCGGGGTGGCTCGCGACGTCCGTGGTGCCGCCGATCTCCGGCTCGTGGCGGCAGACGAGGTGGCCGTCCCTGGTGGGGACGAGGTCGCCGGCCTCGACGATGTCGGCGCCGAGGTCGAGGGCGAGCTGGTAGGAGCCGAGGGTGTGCTCGGGCCGGTATCCGCTGGCGCCGCGGTGACCGATGATCGTCGGCACGGGGAGGCCGCGGAGGCCCTTGCCGCCGGGCCGCGTCCCGGTCGCTCCCGCGGTGCCGGCGAGGCCCAGGGTCGTCGTGGCGGCGCCGAGCGCGGCGGCCGCTCCGAGGAACGCCCGCCGTCCGGTTCCGCCCGCCCGGGTGTCCGGTTCCTGCGGGTTCTGCGACTCCTGCGGCTCCTGCATCCCCATGAGGGTCCTCCTGCCATCGGCTCGTCCCGTGCGCGCCGATCGTAGGTGCGCGGACGTGACCACCGGGAGACCTCGATCCGAACACCTGGCTGCCGGTGGATGGCACGTGCCGTACGACGACATGACGGGGCGTCCGGTTCGGCGGCGCGGAGCGGGGTACGCGACCGGTACCGGCCGGGGCCGCACCCGGCAGCCGGCACGGGGGCCGTGGGGCCTCACGGGGCTGCGGGGCGCGATGTCCGTCACACCGTTGCGTCCGTGTGTCGGGCCCGCGGCGGACCGGCCGTGCAGGTGAACGCAGGTCAACAGTGCGTAAGACGTCGGTGAACCCGATGTGCGCCGCCCCCGGCCGCGCGAGTATCGTCCTCACCTGCACAGACTCATACCGTCATCCCTTGACATCGGAGGGCCCGTTGTCCCGCTTCGCGCTCATCAAGGCAGTGCTCGGACCGGTCATGCGCCTGATGTTCCGCCCCCGGGTCGAAGGCGTGGAGCACATTCCGGGCGACGGTCCGGTCATCCTGGCCGGCAACCACCTGACCTTCATCGACTCGATGATCCTGCCGCTGGTCTGCGACCGGCAGGTCTTCTTCATCGGCAAGGACGAGTACGTCACCGGCAAGGGCCTCAAGGGCCGGCTGATGGCCTGGTTCTTCACCGGCGTCGGCATGATCCCCGTCGACCGCGACGGCGGCAAGGGCGGGGTCGCCGCGCTGATGACCGGCCGCCGGATCCTGGAGGAGGGCCGGGTCTTCGGGATCTACCCCGAGGGCACCCGCTCCCCCGACGGCCGGCTGTACCGGGGCCGTACGGGCATCGCCCGTCTCACGCTGATGACCGGCGCGCCCGTGGTGCCCTTCGCGATGATCGGCACCGACAAGATCCAGCCGAGCGGCTCGGGGATGCCCCGTCCCTCGAAGGTGACGGTCCGCTTCGGTGAGGCCATGGAGTTCTCCCGGTACGAGGGGATGGACCGGGACCGCTACGTGCTGCGCGCGGTGACGGACTCCGTGATGACGGAGGTCATGCGGCTGTCCGGGCAGGAGTACGTGGACATGTACGCCACGAAGGCGAAGGCCGCCTGAGGACGCGCGACCGGGCGCGGCCGCCCGCGGGGCGGCCGCGCCTTCGCCGTGTGCGTGGGCGCACCCCCTCCGTGTGTGCGAGGGGGCGCGCCCTCGCCGTGTGTCGGGGGCCGCGGCCCGGCACGGCGCCGCGGCGCTCAGGCCCGGCTGTCCAGCCGCTGGCCCCGGAGCATGAACCACGCCGCCACCGCCGTGGCCAGGAGCACCGCCGCTCCCGCGCCCGCCGCGAGGGTGAGGCCGTCGACGAAGGCCCCGCGTGCCGACGCCAGCATGTCCCGGGCCGTGGCCGCGGGCAGGCCGGAGGCCGCCTCCACCGCCCCGCCCAGCGATTCGTGCGCTCCCGCGGGCGTGCCCGGCGGGGACGGGAAGCCGCGGTAGACGCCCGTCACGATCGAACCCAGGACGGCGATGCCGAGGGCCGCGCCCAGTTCGTACGCCGTCTCCGAGACCGCGGACGCCGAGCCGGCCTCCTCCTGGGGCACCGAGGACAGGATCACGTCGGCCGTGACGGTGAACGAGAAGCCCGCGCCCACGCCGACGATCAGCAGGGACGCTCCCAGCAGCGGATAGCCGGTGCTCTCGTCGATCACCGTGAGGGCGGCCAGCGCCAGCCCGATCGCCGCGAGACCGCCGGAGACGACCGTCCGCACCGAGAGGCGCCGGGCCGCGTGGCCGGCGACCAGGCCGGCGGCCACCGCACCGACCGCGGCGGGCAGTTCGGCGAGTCCCGCCTCCAACGGACTCCTGCCCTGCACCAGTTGCAGGTACTGGGACAGGAAGAAGACCAGCCCGGACAGGCCGAGGACGGTCAGCAGGTCGGCCAGGACCGCGCCGCTGAAGCCGCGGTCGCGGAACAGGCGCATGTCCAGCAGCGGTACCGGCAGGGTCAGCTGGCGGCGGACGAAGCCGTACAGCGCCGCCGCGCCGAGCAGGGCGGCGCCGGCCGTGACCGGGGTGAGGCCGTGGGCGGCGGCCTCCTTGACGGCGTAGACGACCGCGATCACGCCGACGAGGGAGAGGGCCACGCCGATCAGGTCCCACGGGCCCGGGTTCGGGTTGCGGGACTCGGGCAGGGTGCGGATGCCGACGACGACGAGGACCGCCATCACGGGCAGGTTGATGAGGAAGACCGAGCCCCACCAGAAGTGCTCGAGGAGGAAGCCGCCGGCGATCGGACCGACCGCCGTGCCGGCGGAGGCCGTGGCGCCCCAGACGCCCACGGCCAGGCTCCGCTCGCGCGGGTCGTGGAAGAGGTTGCGGATGAGGGCGAGGGTGGCGGGCATCAGGGTCGCGCCGGCGACGCCGAGGAGCGCCCGGGCGGCGATCATCATCTCGGGTGTCGTCGCGTACGCGTTCAGCACGGATATCGCGCCGAAGGCGGTGGCGCCGACGAGCAGGACGCGCTTGCGGCCGATCCGGTCGCCCAGGCTGCCCATCGAGACCAGCAGACCGGCGATGACGAAGGAGTACACGTCGCCGATCCACAGGAGCTGGGTCCCCGAGGGCTCGAGGTCCTCGCTGATGTAGGGGGTCGCCAGGCCGAGGACGGTCGCGTCGACGGCGACCAGCAGCACGGCGAACACGAGGACGGAGAGCGCGAGCCAGCGGCCGGGGCGCTTCACCGCCTCGTCCGGGGTCACCGGCCGCAGGGTGCCGGTCATGGTCGTCTCCTCAGTGCGCCGCCGAGCAGCAGCTCGACGATCATGTGGGTGAAGTCGTTGCGGGCGACGCGGCCTTCCGCGACCGCCCAGGCGCCGGAGGCCAGCAGGCCGTACAGGGCCTCGGTGAGCCAGGCCGGACTCAGGTCGATGCGGAACTCGCCGTCGGCCTGGCCGCGCCGGAAGAGGGCGGCGACGCGGTCGTCGATCCCGGCCCAGCCCTCGTTCTGCTCCTCCCCCTCGAACAGCTGGTTCTCGCTGTAGAGGAAGGCCAGCAGGGGGGCCGCGGGTTCGATCTCGCGGACCACGCGGCGGACGGCCGCGCTCGCCGGGCCGTCGTCGGGACGGGCCCGGTCCAGGGCGGCCTCGCACTCCTGGATGCCGAGCGCCTCCAGCGCCCGCACGAGCGCGTCGCGTCCGGCGAACTGCCGGTGCAGGGTGGCCCTGCTGATCCCGGCGGCCCTGGCGACCTCGTCCATGGTCGCGGTGGATCTGCGGGTCAGCAGGGCCGCGGCGCTGCGCAGCACGTGATCACGGTCGACAGCCATGAGACGACTATAACCCACATGAGACATGAATGTCTCATCAGCGGCGTGTGCATCTCACGCCCTGCGCATCTCGTGCGGTGACTCCCGGAGCGAGCCGGGCGGTCCGGGTGCTCCCGGCGCTCCGGGGGCCGGGGGCCCAGCGGTCCGGGGGCCGGGAGGGCCCAGCGGTCCGGGGGGCCGGCGGTCCGGCGGGTCCCGGTACTCCGGGCGGTCCGGGTGCTCCGTCAGTGCCAGGGCAGGCGGCCGCGCCGCTCCCAGTAGGCGGCCGGCTCCTCCGTCAGGGCCGCGAGCCGGGCCACGCGGTCCTCGTCGAGGTCGACGACGGCCGCGTGCAGGTTGGAGGAGAGCTGCGCGACGGTCGCGGCGCCGGACAGGACGACCCCGGCCCACGGCTGCCGCAGGATCGTCGCGAGGGCGACCGCGTCACAGCCGAGGCCGGTCTCCTCGGCCACCGCCCTGAGGACGTCCGGTGCGTACGGTCCGGCGAGGCGGCCGTTGGCCATGCCCTCCTTGACGATCACCGTGAGTCCGGCGTCGTGGGCCTCGGCGAGGGCCGGGCCGGCCGAGGTCTCCAGGACGTTGTACGTGGACTGGACGGTACGGAAGAGGGGGGTGCCGTCGACCTCGACGGCGAGGGCGGCGCGGACGGCGTCGGCCTGGGCGGGGCCGCTGGTGGAGAAGCCGACGGTGAGGCCCCCGGCCGCGGCCTCGGCCAGCCTGGCGTGGAGTTCCTTGTCGGTGAGGGCCGGGCTGTCCGGGGTGACCGAGTGGATCTGGTAGAGGTCGAGACGGTCACCGAGCAGGCGGGCCGTCTCGGCGCGCTGGCGCTCGTACGTCGCGAGGGTGTGGTCCTTGACCTCGTGCAGCTCGGCGTCGGTGGTCCACCCGGCGGTGTAGGTGTAGCCCCACTTGCTGCCGACGACGACGTCGTCCACCTCGGGGTGTGCCGTCAGCCAGTCGGCGAGGAACTCCTCGGAGCGGCCGTAGGAGCGGGCCGCGTCGAGGTAGCGGACGCCCTGGGCGTAGGCGGCGTCGAGGAGTTCGTGGGTGCGGGCGCGCAGCGTCTCGACGTCGCGGTCGTCCCCGAGGTCGCGGTCCCGGCCGAGGTTGATGTAGCCGGGGCGGCCGACCGCGGCGAGCCCCAGGCCGAGGTGACAGGTGGGGGTCGTCGCTGCGGCGAGGCGGGCGAAGGGCATCGCGGGCTCCGTGGGGTCGGCTCCGGTACGGCTGGCGACCAACGTAACCCGCGACGCCCCGACGGCGGCGGAACCGCTACTTCCTGGCGTCCGCCCACCGGTGCTGGACGGCGACGTCCGCCTTCACCTCGGCGAGCTGGACGGCGACCGCGCTCGGCGCCGTACCGCCGCGGCCGTCGCGGGAGGCGAGGGCGCCGGGGACGTTGAGGACGGAGCGCACCTCGGGGGTGAGGTGGGCGGAGATCTTCGCGAACTGCTCGTCGGTCAGCTCGTCCAGCTCCTTGCCCTCGGCCTCGGCGGCCTTCACGCACTCGCCGGCGACCTCGTGCGCCACCCGGAACGGCACGCCCTGCTTGACCAGCCACTCGGCGACGTCGGTGGCGAGGGAGAAGCCGGCCGGGGCCAGTTCCTCCATGCGCTCATGGTGGACGGTGAGGGTGGCGATCATGCCGGTGAAGGCGGGGAGCAGGACCTCCAGCTGCTCGCAGGAGTCGAAGACGGGCTCCTTGTCCTCCTGCAGGTCGCGGTTGTAGGCGAGGGGGAGGGCCTTGAGGGTGGCCAGGAGACCGGTCAGGTTGCCGATCAGACGGCCGCTCTTGCCGCGCGCCAGCTCGGCGATGTCCGGGTTCTTCTTCTGCGGCATGATCGACGAGCCCGTGGAGAACGCGTCGTGCAGGGTCACGAAGGAGAACTCCTTCGTGTTCCAGATGATGACCTCCTCGGCGATCCGGGAGAGGTTCACGCCGATCATCGCGGTGATGAAGGCGAACTCGGCGACGAAGTCGCGGGAGGCCGTGCCGTCGATCGAGTTGCCGACGCTGCCGCGCTCGAAGCCGAGGTCCGCGGCGACCGCCTCGGGGTCGAGGCCGAGCGAGGAACCGGCGAGCGCTCCCGAGCCGTACGGCGAGACGGCCGTGCGCTCGTCCCACTGGCGCAGCCGCTCCGCGTCCCGGGACAGGGGCTGCACGTGCGCGAGGACGTGGTGGGCGAAGAGGACCGGCTGGGCGTGCTGGAGGTGGGTGCGGCCGGGCATCGCCACGTCCGGGTGGGCCTCCGCCAGGCCGATCAGGGCGTCCTGGAGATCGGCGATCAGGCCGCCGATGATCCGGGCGTGGTCGCGCAGGTACATCCGGAAGAGGGTGGCGACCTGGTCGTTGCGGGAGCGCCCGGCGCGGAGCTTGCCGCCGAGGTCGGGGCCGAGGATCTCCAGCAGGCCCCGCTCCAGGGCGGTGTGGATGTCCTCGTCGGCGACGGTGCCGACCAGGGTCCCCGAGGCCACGTCCGCCGCCAGCCGGTCCAGGCCCGCGAGCATGGCCGTCAGCTCGTCGTCGGTGAGCAGGCCCGCCTTGTGGAGCACGCGCGCGTGGGCGCGCGAACCGGCGATGTCGTAGGGCGCGAGCCGCCAGTCGAAGTGGACGGACGCGGACAGTTTCGCCAGGGCCTCGGCGGGTCCGTCGGCGAACCGGCCGCCCCAGAGCCGTACGTCACCGCTGTTGCTGCTCACTCGGGTTGCTCCTAGAAGGGTGTGGGCGAACTCAGATCTTCGCAGGCCGACCGTTGCTCTTCACCAGCTGACTCCTGCATGAGTATGCAGTGTCATGCATGATTCGTCAATCAAGTCGGCGGCGGGTCCCGGCGTCCGCCACCGGTCCCGCGGATGTTTTCGCAACGCCTTTGAACAACGGCAACCGCTTACCCGTACTCACCGCTGGACGCAGGCGCCGCGTCCGGTCCACCCGCTCCTGACCCAAGTGAGGCATCCGCATGTCCAGGGCTCTTCCGAAGTACAACAAGCGTCGCGTGGCGCTCATCGGCGGCGCCGCCGCTCTGGCACTGACCGGCGCGGTGGTCGTGAACTCCGCCCTCGCCGGGGAGACGTCGAAGAACGGCGGCACGGACGCCCGGACGCTCGCCTCCCCCGGAACGATCAGCTGCCCGGACGTGGCCTCGCGGCTCCCCGCGATCCCCGCCACCGCCCAGGCGGAAGTGGACCGCAACCTCGCCCTGCTCAACACCCAGATCGCCGAGGCCAACAAGCGCCTCGTCGACACCGTCGGCCAGGGCGGCCCCAACTTCGTCCAGAACGCCATCCTCGGCCCGCTGAAGGACAAGCGCGTCTCCACCGTCAACCGCATCGCGACCGCCATCGGCCGCACCGCCGCCAAGCCCCAGGGCCTCGACGCACTCGCACCCTGCGCCCTCGACGGCGCCGCCGCGGCGCCCGGTCAGCAAGCGGGGAACAACGGGAACAACGGCAACGCGGGCAACAACGGCAACGCCGGGAACGCGGGAAACGCGGGGAACAACGGCAACACGGGCAACGCCGGCGCCGCGGGCACGATCAGCTGCCCGGACGTGGCCTCGCGGCTCCCCGCGATCCCCGCCACCGCCCAGGCCGAGGTCGACCGCAACCTCGCCCTGCTCAACACCCAGATCGCCGAGGCCAACAAGCGCCTCGTCGACACCGTCGGCCAGGGCGGCCCCAACTTCGTCCAGAACGCCATCCTCGGCCCGCTGAAGGACAAGCGCGTCTCCACCGTCAACCGCATCGCGACCGCCATCGGCCGCACCGCCGCCAAGCCCCAGGGCCTCGACGCACTCGCACCCTGCGCGCTGAACAAGTGACCTGACAGGCGCGGCGGCCGCCCCGGGGAACACCGGCCGGGGCGGCCGCCGCGGCGTCCGGCCACGAAATCGCTTAGACGTGCGAAAGGCTTTCCCGAACAATCGTCAGTCATGGGAAAGACCTACGAACGCATCGACGGCAGACTCCGCACGTTCATCGAGGAGCAGCCCCTCTTCTTCACCGCGACCGCGCCGTTGTCCGGCGACGGCACCGTGAACCTCTCCCCCAAGGGCCTCAGGGGGTCGTTCGCCGTCCTCGACGAACACACCGTGGCCTACCTGGACTTCGCCGGCTCCAACGCCGAGACGATCGCGCACCTGCGGGAGAACGGCCGGATCACGCTGATGTGGTGCGCGTTCCAGGGACCGCCGAACATCGTGCGGGTGCACGGCCGCGGCGAACCGGTCTTCCGCGACGACCCCCGCTTCCCGGACCTCCTCGCCCGCTTCCCCGGGATCGACCCGGTCCCGCACGGGCTGCGTGCGGTCATCGTCGTGCACGCCGAACTGGTCCGGGACACCTGCGGGTACGCCGTGCCCTTCATGACGTACGACGAGGACCGGGACCTGCACGGGAAGCGGTTCGCGCGCGAGGACGACGCGTCGCTCAGCGCGTACTTCACGAAGAAGGAACACGTGGCGACGAGCATGGACGGACTCCCGGGACTCCCGCTGCCGCTGCCACCGCGTCCGGCCTGACGCGGTCGGTCCCGGTGCCGGGACCGGCGGGCACCGGGACCGACCGGTGCGGGGACCGGCGGATGCAGGGACCGGCGGATGCAGGGACCGGCGGACAGCGGCAGGTACCGGGACCGGCGGTCCGCGGACGGGGCGGGGTGCGGCGGGGCGGTGGGCCCCGCACGGTCGGCCCACCCGGCCTGCCGGGGCGGCCGGGGCCGCTTAGCGTCTGACCATGCGCCCTCGTGCCCTCGCCGCCGCCCTCGTCTGTGCGTCCCTGCCGCTGCTCGGGGCTGCTCCGGGCACCGGCGGGTCGCCCCCGCTGCCCGCGCGGATGGCGGACACGGGCGGCGGCACCCAGCTGATCACCGCCGTCGCCCCGGGGGCCGGCGCCACGGCGGGCACCCTCGCCTGGTGGGACCTGCGGGGCGGCCGGTGGGTGCGGACCGGTTCCGCGCCGGCCCGGTTCGGCGCGAACGGGCTGGTCGAGGGGGCCGTACGCCGGCAGGGCACCGACACGACACCGACCGGACTGTACGGCCTGCCGTTCGCGTTCGGCGTCCAGGCGCCGCCCCGCGGGACGACGTACGCCCACCGCCGTGTGCGCGAGGACTCCTGGTGGTGCCAGGACAACGCGTCCCGTTCCTACAACCGGTGGACCGAACCGCGGGCGGCCGACTGCCGCGCCGACGAGTCCGAGCACCTGATCGGCTTCCGGACGCAGTACGCGCACGCCCTGGTGATCGGGTTCAACTACCGCGAGCCGGTGCGCGGTCGCGGGGCGGGGATCTTCCTCCACGTCGACGGCCGTGGGGCGACGGCGGGCTGCGTGTCGGTCCCGGTGGACGCGATGCGGCGGATCCTGACGTGGGCCCGCCCGCGGGAACGGCCGCACATCGCGATCGGGACGGACGGCGGAGCGACGGCGATCACCCGCTACTGAGCGCGGCGCTGAACACCGTGCGGCCGCGCCCCGTATCTGTGGGTCAAGGGCCCGCACCACGGAGGAACAGTGACCACGACGATCGCCGGCGGCCGTGCCGCCCGCCGCCAGACGATGCGCCGCATCCGTCCGCGCCGCTCCCCGGCCGTCCCGCTGCTGCTCGCCGTCTGGGCGGGTGCCGCGGGGGTGCTGTGGCTGTGGTGGGACAACACCGCGTCCGTCGCGGGCACCGAGGGCAGGATCCTCAACGCCGGCCGGATCACGGGCCTGCTCGCCGGCTACCTGATGGCGCTCGTCGTCCTCCAGATGGCCCGGGTGCCCGCGCTGGAACGGCGGGTCGGCTCGGACCGGGTCGCCCGCTGGCACGCGATGACCGGCCGCTACACGCTGAGCCTCACCTTCGCGCACGTGTTCCTCATCATGTGGGGGTACGCGCTCCAGTCCGGCAGGACGCTCGGCGACATCGTGCGGCAGACGGTCGACTCCGTGAACCAGCTGCCCGACATGGGCAAGGCCGCCGTCGGCACGTCCCTGCTGGTGGTCGTCGGCCTGGCGTCGATCGGCCCGGTGCGCCGCAGGATGCCGTACGACACCTGGTACCACGTCCACCTCCTGACGTACGCCGCGGTGTTCCTGACGTTCTGGCACCAGATCACCACCGGCAACGAGTTCGCCGTCGAGCCCGCCGCGAAGACCGTCTGGTACGCGCTGTACGGATCGGTCACCGCGCTGGTCCTCTGGTACCGCGTCCTCACCCCGATCCGGCTGAACCTGCGCCACCGCATGTACGTCGAAGCGGTCATCGAGGAGACGCCCGGCATCGTGTCGGTGCTGATCGGCGGGCGCAGGCTGCACCGGATGGGCGCGGAGGCCGGACAGTTCTTCCGGTGGCGGTTCATGGCGCCGGGCATGCGGTTCAGCTCGCACCCGTACTCGCTGTCGGCGGCGCCCCGCCCCGAACTGCTGCGCATCACCGTCAAGGCGATCGGCGACCACAGCTCCGCGCTGCGCGGTCTGAAGCCCGGGGTGAAGGTGTGGGCCGAGGGTCCGTACGGCGCCATGACGGCCTCCCGGCGCAGCCAGGGCAAGGTGCTGCTGGTGGCCGGCGGCGTCGGCATCACGCCGATGCGGGCGCTGTTCGAGACGCTGCCCGGCGCGGCCGGTGACATCACGCTCCTGTACCGGGCCAACAGCACCCAGGACCTGGCGCTGTGGGACGAGCTGGCGAAGATCGCCGACGAGCGGGGGGCCCGGCTGATGTACGCCGTCAACAGCCCCGACGGGGAACGCCCCGACATCTCGGCGGAGTCCCTGCGGCGCAAGCTGCCGGACATCGAGGACCACGACGTCTTCATGTGCGGGCCGGCCGGTTTCGCCCGGAACGTGTACGAGGCCCTGCGCGGCGCCGGGGTGCCCGCCCGCCGCATCCACCACGAGTCGTTCGAGATGTGAGCGGCGGCCCCCCGGCGGCACACGGCCGGCGACGGACATCAACGGATCCGCGGCAAGCGACGGAAGCGACGGGAATCAGGAACGATGAAGAAGAAGCATCCTCTGCGGCGCGTCGTCCTCGCGGGCGCGGCCACCGTGTCCGGGATCGTGCTGCTGCTGTCGCTGAAGCCGGCGACCGACCCCGGCTCCTCCCCGGCCGCCGGCGCGGCGGCCCAGCAGGCCGCCCAGGGCGGGACCGCGGCGGCCGCGTCCGGGGCGGTCACCGGTGACGCGGCACAGACGCAGTACGGCGCCGTGCAGGTCCGCCTGACCGTCGACGACGGCAGGATCACCGAGGCGGAGGCGGTCCAGGCGCCCAAGGGCGGGCAGAGCGACCGGATCACCGCCGACGCCGTCCCCCAGCTCAACCGGGCCGCCGTCACCGCGCAGAGCGCCGACATCGATGCCGTCTCCGGCGCCACCTTCACCAGCGCCGGCTACAAGAAGTCCCTCCAGTCGGCGATCGACAGGATGAAGGCGGGCGCGGGGGCCTCCCAGGGGGCGGGCACCGCCCAGGTGTCCGGCACCTTCGACGGGGACGCCGCGCAGACGCAGTACGGGGCCGTGCAGGTGCGGATCACCGTCAGCAGGAACCGGATCACGAAGGCGGAGGCGGTCCGGGCGCCCAAGGGCGGGCGGAGCGACCAGATCACCGCCGACGCCGTCCCCCAGCTCAACCAGGCCGTCGTCGCCCGGCAGAGCCCCGGCATCGACGCCGTCTCCGGCGCCACCTACACCAGCGACGGCTACAAGAAGTCCCTCCAGTCCGCGATCGACAAGGCCAACGCGAGCGCGGGGGCGCAGGGTTCGGGGGCCCAGCAGGGCTCGGAGGCACCGGAGGCCCCGAAGGCTCCGGAGGGCTCGAAGGCGCCGGAGGCCTCGGGGAACGCCCCGGCGGGCGGCACCTTCACCGGGGAGGCCGCTCAGACGCAGTACGGCGCCGTGCAGGTGCGGATCACCGTCAGCGGCGGCAGGATCACGAAGGCGGAGACGGTCCAGGCGCCCAAGGGCGGGCGGAGCGACCAGATCACCGCCGACGCCGTCCCGAGGCTCAACCGGGCCGCGGTGGCCGCCGGCAGTGCCGACATCGACGCCGTCTCCGGCGCCACCTACACCAGCGACGGCTACCGGGAGTCCCTGCAGTCGGCGCTGGACCGGGCCGGTGACTGACACGGTGGCCGGGTCGTCGCAGGCACCCGCCGTGGTGCGGCACGCGGAGGAGGTCATGGGGACCGTCTTCTCCTTCGACGTCCGCGGCGGGGAACCCGGGGCGGTGCGGGCGGCCCTCGACGAGGCGGTCGCCGGCCTGCACCGGGTGAACGAGGTGTTCAGCACCTACCGGGAGGACAGCGAGGTCTCCCGGCTGGCGCGCGGCGAGCTGACCGTCGGGGAGTGCGGCCCCGAGGTGGCCGAGGTGCTGGAACTGGGCGCCGAGGCGGAGCGGACCAGTGAGGGCTGGTTCAGCATGCGCTACCGGGACGGCCGGCTCGACCCCACCGGGATCGTCAAGGGGTGGGCGGCCGAGCGCGCGGCACGGGCGATCGCCGCGGCGGGGGTGAACGGGGTGAGCGTCAACGGCGGCGGCGACGTGCAGGTGCTGGGCGTGCCCGGCCCCGGCCGGCCCTGGCGGGTCGGGGTGTCGGATCCGCTGCGGCCCGGTGGGCTGGCGGCGGTGGTCTCGGCGGCGGGGGCGGACGAGCTGGCGGTGGCCACGTCGGGGACGGTGGAGCGGGGGGCGCACATCGTCGACCCGCGCACGGGGCGGTCGGCGGTGACCGACCTGGTCGCCGTGACCGTCGTGGCGCCCCGGCTGACCTGGGCGGACTGCTGGGCCACCGCCGCCTTCGCGATGGGGTCGCGGGAGGGACTGCGGTGGCTGGAGTCGCTGCCCGACGTGGAGGCACTGCTGATCACGGCCGGGGACGAGGTGCGGTGCACGGGGGGTCTGGCGCGTCGGCTGGGCTGAACCCCCGCCGGGCCGGACGCGGTTCGGCCCGGCCGCCGGCCGGTGCCGGGGCATGGGTCGCGGGGTGTGCGGCCCCTGGCGCGTGCCGCCCCTGCGCCCGCCCGGGCCGCCCCGTGCCGGCCCGGGCGGCACGCCTGCCCGCGGACGGCGGCCGGTGCCGGCACGGGTGACCGCGGCACCCCCGGGGGCGCGGGGCGGTGCCGGTGTCCGGCTCCGCCCCGCGGGCGCGTCCGGCGCCCGCGCACCCTCGGCCGAAGGACCGGCCGGACCGACGGCCGGGTCGGCCGGTGGAGCCTCAGGTGTTCTGGGCCAGCCTCAGCAGGTGGTCCGCCAGGGCCTGGCCGCCGGTCGGCTCCCGGCTGATGAGCAGCAGCGTGTCGTCGCCGGCGATCGTGCCGAGGATGTCGTGCAGTTCCGCCTGGTCGATCGCCGAGGCGAGGAACTGGGCCGCGCCCGGCGGCGTGCGCAGGACCACGAGGTTCGCGGAGGCCTCGGCGGAGATCAGCAGTTCCTGCGACAGCCGCCGCATCCGCTCCTCCTTCGCCGACCCGCCCAGCGGGACCCGCGGCGTCCGGAATCCGCCCTCGCTGGGCACCGCGTAGATCAGGTCGCCGTCGTTGTTGCGGATCTTCACCGCGTTCAGCTCGTCCAGATCGCGGGAGAGCGTCGCCTGGGTGACGCTCAGCCCGTCGTCGGCGAGCAGTTTCGCCAGCTGGCTCTGGGAGCGCACGGGCTGCCGGTTGAGGATGTCGACGATCCGGCGGTGGCGGGCGGTGCGGGTCTGCGGGACGGCGGGCCCGTTGGCCGCCGTCTGCTCGTGGTCCTGCGCCTGGCTCATCGTCGTCTCATTCCCCGGATCGTCCGTCCCCGTGCACTGCCTGGAGGATGCCGGGCAACGCCGCGAGCAGCGCGTCCGCCTCGTCGTCGCCGAGGTTCAGCGGTGGCATCAGCCGTACGACGTCGGGGGCGGGCGCGTTGACCAGGAAACCGGCCTCCTGAGCCGCCTGGCGCACCTGGGGCGCGAGCGGCTCGGTGAGCACGATACCCAGGAGGAGACCCGCGCCCCGGACACAATCGATCAACGGGTGGCCGAGACCCTCGATTCCGTTGCGCAGCCGCTCGCTCTGCCGCTTGACGTTCTCCAGCAGGCCCTCGTTCTCGATGGTGTCGAGGACGGCGAGTCCGGCGGCGCAGGCGACGGGGTTGCCGCCGAACGTCGTGCCGTGCTGGCCGGGCCGCAGCAGTTCGGCGGCCCGGCCGAAGGCGACGGTGGCGCCGAGCGGCAGTCCGCCGCCGAGCTGCTTGGCGAGGGTGACCACGTCGGGCAGGACGCCTTCGTGGGCCTGGTACTCGAACCAGTGCCCGGTCCGGCCGATGCCGGTCTGCACCTCGTCGAGGACGAGGAGGGCGCCGGTGGCGGCGGTGATGGCGCGGGCGGCCTTGAGGTAGCCGGCGGGCGGGACGACGACGCCGAGTTCGCCCTGGATCGGCTCGAGGACGACGAGCGCGGTCTCCTCGGTGACGGCGGCGGCCAGCGCCTGCGCGTCGCCGAAGGGGACGTGGGTGACGTCGCCGGGCAGCGGCAGGAAGGGGTCGCGCTTGCCGGGCTGCCCGGTGAGCGCGAGGGCGCCCATCGTCCGGCCGTGGAAGGCGCCCTCGGTGGCCACGACGTGGGTGCGCCCGGTCAGCCGGCCGATCTTGAAGGCGGCCTCGTTGGCCTCGGCTCCGGAGTTGCAGAAGAAGACCCTGCCCTCCCGGCCGAAGTGCCGCAGGAGCCGTTCGGCGAGGGCCACGGTCGGTTCGGCCAGGAAGAAGTTGGAGATGTGGCCGAGGGAGCCGATCTGCCGGGTCACGGCCTCGACGACGGCCGGGTGGGCGTGGCCGAGGGCGTTGGTCGCGATGCCGCCGACGAAGTCGAGGTAGCTGTTGCCGTCGGCGTCCCAGAGCCGGGTGCCCTCGCCGCGGACCAGGGGCAGCAGCGGGGTGCCGTAGTTGTTCATGAGCGCGCCCTGCCAGCGCGCGGTCAGTTCCTCGTTGCCGCTGACGGCGTCACCCGTGGCGGCGTTGCTCACGACGGCGTCGCTCATGACGACTCCCCCTCTTTCTCGCCGGGCACGGCTTCCTCGTCGGCCACGACCATCGTGCCGATGCCCTCGTCGGTGAAGATCTCCAGCAGGATCGAGTGCTGGACGCGGCCGTCGATGACGCGGGCGGTGGTGACGCCGCCCCGGACGGCGTGCAGGCAGCCCTCCATCTTCGGCACCATGCCGGAGGACAACTCCGGGAGGAGTTTCTCCAGTTGGGAGGCGGTGAGGCGGCTGATCACCTCGTCGGAGTTCGGCCAGTCCTCGTAGAGGCCCTCGACGTCCGTGAGGACCATGAGGGTCTCGGCGCCCAGAGCAGCAGCGAGTGCCGCAGCCGCCGTATCAGCATTGACGTTGTAGACATGTCCGTCGTCCTCGGAGCGGGCGATGGAGGAGACGACCGGGATGCGGCCGTCGGCGAGCAGTGCCTCGATCGCGCCCGTGTCGATCGCGGTGATCTCGCCGACCCGCCCGATGTCGACCAGTTCCCCGTCGATCTCGGGCCGGTGCTTGACGGCGGTGATGGTGTGGGCGTCCTCACCGGTGAGCCCGACGGCGAGCGGGCCGTGCTGGTTGAGCAGCCCGACCAGTTCGCGCTGGACCTGCCCGGCCAGCACCATCCGTACGACGTCCATGGCGTCCTCGGTGGTGACGCGCAGGCCGGCCTTGAACTCGCTGACGATGCCGTGCTTGTCGAGGGCGGCGCTGATCTGCGGGCCGCCGCCGTGCACGACGACGGGCCGGATGCCGGCGTGGTGCAGGAACACCACGTCCTGGGCGAAGGCGGCCTTCAGGTCCTCGTCGATCATGGCGTTGCCGCCGAACTTGATGACGACCGTCTTGCCGTTGTGCCGGGTCAGCCAGGGCAGCGCTTCGATGAGGATCTGGGCCTTGGGCAGGGCGGTGTGCTTCCGCGTGGGTCCGTTGCTCATGACGAGTAGGCGCTGTTCTCGTGGACGTAGTCGGCGGTGAGGTCGTTGGTCCAGATGGTGGCGGTCTCGGTGCCGGCCGCGAGGTCGGCGACGATGTGGACCTCGCGGTAGCGCATGTCGACCTTGTCGCGGTCCTCGCCGACGGCGCCGTTCTTGCACACCCAGACGCCGTTGATGGCGACGTTGAGCCGGTCGGGCTCGAAGGCGGCCGCGGTGGTGCCGATCGCGGAGAGCACGCGGCCCCAGTTGGGGTCCTCGCCGTGGATGGCGCACTTGAGGAGGTTGTTGCGGGCGATGGAGCGGCCCACCTCGACGGCGTCGTCCTCGCTCGCGGCGCCCACGACCTCGACCTTGATGTCCTTGCCGGCGCCCTCGGCGTCGCGGATGAGCTGCTGCCCCAGGTCGTCGCAGACGGTGCGGACGGCCTCGGCGAACCCGGCGTACTCCGGGGTGACGCCGGCGGAGCCGGAGGCGAGCAGCAGCACGGTGTCGTTGGTCGACATGCAGCCGTCGGAGTCGACGCGGTCGAAGGTGACCCGGGTGGCGGCGCGCAGCGCCCGGTCCAGGGTCGCGCTGTCGACGTCGGCGTCGGTGGTGAGGACGACGAGCATGGTGGCCAGGCCGGGGGCGAGCATGCCCGCGCCCTTGGCCATGCCGCCGACGGTCCAGCCGTCCTTCGTCACGACGGACGTCTTGTGGACGGTGTCGGTGGTCTTGATGGCGATGGCGGCCTTCTCGCCGCCGTGCTCGCTGAGCGCCCCGGCGGCCTTCTCGACCCCGGGGAGCAGCTTGTCCATGGGGAGGAGGACGCCGATCAGTCCGGTGGAGGCGACGGCGACCTCGCCGGCGCCCAGGCCGAGGACCGCGGCGGCCTTCTCGGCGGTGGCGTGCGTGTCCTGGAAGCCCTTCGGTCCCGTGCAGGCGTTGGCGCCGCCGGAGTTGAGGACCACGGCGGACAGGGCGCCGCTCCTGAGGACCTGCTCGGACCACAGCACCGGCGCGGCCTTGACGCGGTTGGAGGTGAAGACGCCCGCGGCGGCGCGACGGGGCCCGGTGTTGACCACGAGGGCCAGGTCCGGGTTGCCGTTCTCCTTGATCCCGGCGGCGATGCCCGCCGCCGTGAACCCCTTGGCTGCCGTGACGCTCACGGTGCGACTCCGATCGTGGAAAGTCCCAGTGCCTCGGGGAACCCGAGGGCGATGTTCATGCTCTGGACGGCACCGCCGGCGGTGCCCTTGGTCAGGTTGTCGATGGCGCTGATCGCGATGATGCGGCCCGCCTCCTCGTCGAGGGCGACCTGCACCTGAACGGCGTTGGAACCCTGGACGGACGCCGTGGCGGGCCAGCGGCCCTCGGGCAGCAGGTGCACGAAGGGCTCGTCGGCGAAGGCCTTCTCGTAGGCCGCGCGCAGGGACTCGGCGGTGACGCCCTCCTTGGCGGCGGCGCTGCACGTGGCGAGGATGCCGCGGGACATCGGCGCGAGGGTCGGCGTGAAGGAGACGGAGATCCGCTCCCCCGCCGCCGCGCTGAGGTTCTGGATCATCTCGGGCGTGTGCCGGTGCCCGCCGCCGACGCCGTACGGGGACATCGACCCCATGACCTCGCTGCCGAGCAGGTGCGGCTTGGCCGCCTTGCCGGCGCCGGAGGTGCCGGAGGCGGCGACGATCACGGCCTGGGCCCCGGCCAGGCCGGCGGCGTACGCCGGGAACAGGGCGAGGGAGACGGCCGTGGGGTAGCAACCGGGCACCGCGATGCGCCTGGACCCCTCCAGCGCGACGCGGGCGCCCGGCAGTTCGGGGAGGCCGTAGGGCCAGGTGCCGGCGTGCGGGGAGCCGTAGAACCGCTCCCAGTCGGCCGGGTCCGCGAGCCGGAAGTCGGCGCCCATGTCGATCACCAGGACGTCCGGGCCGAGCTGTTCGGCGACGGCGGCGGACTGTCCGTGCGGGAGGGCGAGGAAGACGACCTCGTGCCCGGCGAGCACCTCGGGGGTGGTCTCCTGGAGCACGCGGTCGGCGAGGGGCAGCAGGTGCGGCTGGAGGGCTCCCAGCCGCTGCCCCGCGTTGGAGTTGCCGGTGAGGGCGCCGATCTCGATCTCGGGGTGCGCGAGGAGCAGGCGCAGCGCCTCGCCGCCCGCGTACCCGCTCGCTCCGGCCACCGCCGCACGTACCGCCATGTCCACCCTCCTCTTGGATGGCATGACTATACGTCGCTATGCACGTTTATACAATCCATTCTCCGGAGGGACCGGCTGCCCCGTGCCGCCGCCGGACGGCGGCGAGGACGCCGAGCAGCGCCACGGTCAGCAGGGACGCGCCGCCCAGGGCCGTGCCCAGCCGCAGGCCGGGCGGGTGGAAGGTGCAGGTGAGGCGGGTCGAGGAGCCGTCGAGGGGGACGGCGATCAGGCCGTGGTGGTCGCCGGCGGGCACGGCGGGGCCGTCGCCCGTGGCGCAGCGCCATCCGGCGATCCGGGGCGCGGCGACGACGGCGGTCCCCGTACTGCCCTCGGGGAGTTCCGCCCGGACCGTGCCGCCGGAGACGCTCACCTCGGTGGCGCCGGTGGCCGTGAGGCGCTCGACGGCGGCGTCCAGCCGGGCGGTGTCCAGGCAGCCGACGGCTCCGTCCGGGACGGTGCCCGGCCGGTCGGGGGACAGGTCGACGCGCAGGAGTCCGGACGCCGGGACGGTGCCCAGCCGCTGCATGGCGGCGATCTTGCTGACGGAGTCGGAGCGGAACCGGCCGGTCGGAGCGCCGGCGGGGGCGCCGGCGAGCCGCGCGGTGCCCGCGAAGCGCGGCGCCCACAGGTACACCTCGCTGCCCGCCGGGCACGCGGCCGTGATCGTCGGCCGGCCCGCGGCGGTCCGCGCGCCGGGGGCGTCGAGGCGTACGCCGGGCCGGTCGCCCCCGGTCCGGCGGGGCGCCGTCCCGCCGCCGGTCCGCACGGTGAGGCGGGGCACGGTGTAGACGCGGGTGCCCAGCAGGAGTTCCTGGTTGCGGTACGGCGAGGGCCCGAAGGCGGGGGCGCCGGCCGCGGCGGGCCGTACCGTCACCAGGGGCGGCACCTTCCGCCGGGACACGGTCACGCCGCTGCCGTCCTGCGGGAACCAGTTCTGGTGCGGGTCGGGCGGGGAGTGCACCCGGGCGCCGACGGAGAAGACGGCGTCGGTGACGGCGTTGTCCAGGCTCTGGAGGCTGCGGCCGCCCGAGGTCCAGCCGCCGCCGAGGGCGGTGAGCGTACGGAACAGCACGTCGGAGGTGTGGCTGCTGTAGTACTGGGCGCCCTGGCCGCCGACCATCAGGGGGTCGTTGCCCACGGTCTGCTCCCGGCCCGGGTCGGTGCGGTGGCGGGGCCAGCCGTCGGCCTCGGCGACCGCGTCCGCCTGCTGCTGCCGCCGCTGCCCCCAGGGCGCGTAGTCGTCCATGTGCCCGAGCCGCGTGCGGGTGGCCGCGGCGGCGGTGGCGGTGACCTCGCCGAGCTGCGTGCACAGGAGCAGCGCGACGGCGCACACGGCGGGCACGGTACGGCGCCCGGTGCCGGGCGCACGCCCGGCGCCCGCACGGCCGAGCAGCAGCAGGCCGCCCAGCGTGCCCGCCACGGCCGGGAGCAGCACGGCCCACGCCAGGGGCCGTACCAGGTCGCTGCGGCTCGCGACGGCGGCGACCAGCGCGAGCAGCCCGGCCGCCGCGGCCGACGCGCGCCGGTCGGGCGGGCCGTACGAGAGCGCGTGCCAGGCCGCGATCACCAGGAGCGCGCACACCACGAAGGTCTGCCGGTACCCGCTGCCCTGCGGGACGGCGAAGGCGTGCCAGAGCAGCTGGGTCGGGCCCCACTGCATCGACAGCGTCACCACGGTCACCAGCACGGTCCAGCCGGCGCGCACCCGTACGGGCGCCGACCGCGCGAAGGGCAGCGAGAGGGCGAGCAGCAGCGCGGGGGTGCCCACGAAGAGTGCGGGCGAGCCGAAGCCGTACGTCGTCGGCAGCAGGCGGGCCAGGAGGTCCTGGGCGGGCACCGGGGTGAACCCCGTGAACCTGCCCGGCGAGGCGTGGGCGCTGCCGAAGTACACGACCGCCACCAGGGGCGCCGCGAGGCCCGTGCCGAGGGCGGCGGTCAGCGCGGCCCGGCCCGCCGCGGCGAGGCCTTCGCGGCGCGGGAGTCCGCGGAGCCACAGCCGCAGGAGGAACACGAGGCCGGCGGCGAGGGTGGCCATGTAGGCGGTGTAGAAGTTGGCGGTCCAGGCCGCGGCCACGATCCCCACGCCGGGGAGGAGACGCCGTCCGGCCAGGGCCCACTCGCCGGCCAGGCACAGCAGCGGCAGGGCGATGAGGCCGTCGAGCCACATCAGGTTGTACGTGCCGCTCGACACGCTCCAGCCGCACAGGGCGTAGGACGCGCCGAGGAGTCCCGCCGCCCACCAGCGGCCGGGCCGCAGGTCACGGAGCAGCCGGGCCATCGCGGCGGCGGCGCAGGCGAGCTTCAGGACGGTGACGGCGTACACCGCGAGGTCGATCCGGTCGCGCGGGAACACCGCGACGAGCGGGGCGAACGGGCTGGTGACGTAGGTGGCGAGGTCGGGCAGGAAGCTCGCCCCGTAGCCGGACTGCCAGTTGAACAGCACGCCGCCGTCGGCCCGGCCGTGCAGCAGGTCCCACAGGTGCGCGTGGAACGGCAGGTACTGGTTGCCCAGGTCGTTGACGCTGCGGGTGCGCGGGCCGAAGGGAAAGCTGCGGGCGACGGCGTCGGAGGCGCAGAACGCCGTGACGGTCAGGAGGGCGGCGAGCAGGGACGGGGACCGCCCCGGCCGGGCCGGTGCCGGTAACCGCGGTACGGCGAGCATGCCGGCGAGCCTGGCACCCGCGCCCGCACCGGCGGGGAAACGGGAGATGTCAGGCAGCTTTCCAGAGGCCGGCCGCTGCCCGCGGGGCAGCGGCCGGCTCCTGGTGTCTCCCGCGGCTCCGTGCGCCTCCTTCCGCGCTCCGAACGGCAAGATAGGGAGGTGGACGGAGCGCGTCGACGGGTCGCGCGGTCACGGAGGGGACGGAGGTCGGCGCGCGATGGGCGAGTTCTGGCCGGTGCCGGACGTCCTGGCGTTCCTCGCCGGGCGCTGGCGGGCCGAGCGGTCGGTGCGGGACCTGGCGAGCGGCGAGGCGGGGCGCTTCGAGGGCACGACGGTTTTCGGCCCGTTGGACGGCGGCGGCCTGCTGCACGAGGAGTCGGGCACGTTCGTCTGGCGGGGCGTGCCGCGGCCCGCCGGGCGGACCCTGCGTTTCCTGCCCGGGCGGGCGCCGGGCACGGCCGACGTCACGTTCGCCGACGGGCGGCCCTTCCACGACCTCGACCTGACGAGCGGGCGTCACGTGAGCGGCCACCCGTGCGCCGCGGACCTCTACCGGGGCGAGTTCACCGTCCGGGACGCCGACCGCTGGCGGACGGTCTGGCGGGTGCGCGGCCCCGCGAAGGACCTGGTCCTCACCACCGACTACGTGCGCGAGGCCGCCGGCTGCGTGCGCGAGGCCGCCGATGGCTACGCGCGCGAGGCCTGAACCGCGCTCCCCTCGAAGCGCAGGTTCCACCGTCCGCCGCGCCCGGCGACGGTGGTCGTCGACAGCGAGCGCACGTCGAGGTTCCAGTACGTCGACGGCGGCGCCCTGAGCACGTGGACCAGGGCGGCCCGGATCACGCTCGGCTCGGCGACGGCCACGATCCGGCAGCCGTCCTCCACGGACCGGGTGTCGAGCCAGCCGCCCACCCGGGAGATGAACGCCGGCAGCGACTCGCCGCCGTGCGGAGTGGCCCGCGGGTCGGCCAGCCAGGCGTCCACCGCCTCCGGCTCCCGGGCCATCGCCTCCCCCAGCGTGAGGCCGCGCCAGCGCCCCATGTCGCAGTCCCGCAGGGCGAGCTGCGCGAGCGGGGCGTACCCGAGCGCGTCACCGGTGGCACGGCTGCGCGGGGTCGGCGAGCAGTAGCGCAGCTCGGCCGCCGCCGGCGGCAGGAGAGCGCCGGCCGCCCGCTGCACCTCGTCCCAGCCCGCCTGGTCCAGCGGGCGGTCGTCCTCGAAACGCTCGGCGAGCGGCGCGGAACCGCGCGCCGCGGCGACGAACGTGACCCGGAGTGCCATGCGGTGATGGTGGGACGCCCGAGGGGCCGGGTCAAGAGCCGCCGTGTGAAGGCTTCTCGAAGATCAGCGCCATCCAGTGGTCGGGCCGCTCCAGCGCCTCGAAGCCGATCTTCGCGTAGACGCCGTGCGCGTCGTGGGTGGCGAGCAGGAGGCGGCGCAGACCGTGCGGGCGCAGGTGGTCGCGGACGGCCGCGACCAGCGAGGTCCCGATGCCCTTCCCCCGCACCGCCGGGTCCACGTACACGTCGCACAGCCAGGCGAAGGTCGCCAGGTCGGTCACCACGCGCGCGTAGGCGACCTGCTGTCCGGACACCGTCTCGTACACGCCGAAGTTCAGCGACCCGGCGACGGCCCGCTCCTGCTTCTCGCGCTCCCGGCCGAGCGCCCAGTAGGCGTCGGTCGACAGCCAGCGGTGCACCCGTCCGACGTCGATCCGGTCGGTGTCGGCGGAGATCTCGTAGCCCTCGGCGAGGGGCGGCGTGGTGCGGGAGGTCATGGGGGTGACCCTCACAGACGGGATGCCCGGTGTCGAACCGTTTCCGCGAGCACCTCGTCGCGGGCCGACCGCAGCCGCCGCACCCCTTCCGCGATCTCCCCGGCCCCGGCGGCGGCCGCGAAGCTCAGGCGGATGTGCGGGGCCGGGGGTTCGGCGCTGAAGTAGGGGCGGCCGGGGGTCACGGCGACGCCCGCGCGCAGGGCCGCCGCCGTGAACGCCGGCTCCCGCGTGCCGTCGGGCAGGCGCAGCCAGAGGTGGTAGCCGCCGGACGGGACGTGCGGGAGGGCGAGTTCGGGCAGGTCCAGGGCGAGGGCGGTGGTAAGAGTGTCGCGCCGGCTGCGCAACTCGGCCGCGACCGCCCGCAGGTGGCGCGGCCAGGCGGGCGAGCCGACGAGTTCGAGCGCCGCCTCCTGGAGGGGGCGGGGCACGAAGAAGGTGTCGACGACCTGGATGGCGCGCAGGCGCTCCAGGACCGGACCGCGGGCGGCCAGGGCGCTGACCCGGAAGCTCGGCGAGGTCGCCTTGGTGAGCGAACCGACGTGGACGACGACGCCGTCGGGGTCGTCGGCGGCGAGCGGGCGCGGCAGCGGCCCGGCGTCCTCGTGCGCGAGCCGCCGCACGAAGTCGTCCTCCACGACGAAGGCGCCGGCCTCGCGGGCGATGCGCAGCACCTCACCGCGGCGGGCCGGGGCCAGGACGGCGCCGGTCGGGTTCTGGAACAGCGGCTGGCAGACGAAGACGCGGGCGCCGGTCGCGCGGAAGGCGTCGGCGAGCAGTTCGGGCCTGACGCCGTCGGGGTCCACGGGCACCGGCACCGGGCGCAGTCCCGCCGAGCGGGCGATCGCCAGCATGCCCGGATAGGTCGGCGACTCGACGAGCACCGGGGCGCCGGGCGGGGCCAGCGCCCGCAGGGCGGTGGTGAGCGCGGTCTGGCCGCCGGCGCTGACGAGCACCTCGGCGGCGGTGACCGCGCCGCCGATGGCGCGCGCGAACCACTCGCGCAGCTCCGGCAGCCCCTCCAGGGGCGGCCGCCCCCAGGCGCCGGGACGTCGCGCGGCCCGCGCCAGGGCCGCCGACATGGCGCGCTCCGGTTGCAGGGAGGAGTGCAGGTAGCCGCCGCTGAACTCGACGACGCCGGGCGGTGGGGCCGCTAGGGAGACGGTCACGCCGGAGGCGTCCACCGAGCGGGGCACGAGGTCGGCGCCCTCCGCGCTCAGCGCGACCTCCTGCCAGGAGGTGTCGCCGGCCGGTGCGGGCGCGGGGCGCAGCCCGGCCCGGAAGGCACCGGCGCCCGGCCGGGTGACCACCAGCCCCTCGGCGGCCAGTTGCGCGAGGGCCCGCGACACCGTCACGGGGCTCACCCGGAACCGCTCGACGAGGGCACGACTCGACGGGAGCTTTCCACCGGGAGAGTAGCGGTCGAGCTCCCTTCGGAGTCGATCCGCCAGTTCACCGACACTGCTACGCTCATGCATGAAGACACAGAGTAGCGCTACTGCCCCTCCCGCGATAGCGGTGGCCGCCCCGCGGGCGCACGGCCCCGGTACCCTTCAGGCCGCTCTCGGCGTCGGCGCCTTCTCGCTCACCTTCCCCGCCACCGCCTGGGGCCTGGAGGGTTTCGGCCCCTGGTCGCTGGTCGCCGTGCGCAGCGTGCTGGCCGCGCTCGTCGCGGGCGGCTGCCTCCTCGCCCTGCGGGTGCCGCTGCCCGCCCGCCGGGACCGGGCGGGTCTCGCCGTCGTGGCCGCCGGGGTCGTCGTGGGCTTCCCGCTGCTCAGCACCCTGGCCCTGCGGACCTCGTCCACCGCGCACGCGGCCGTGGTGGTGGGTCTGCTGCCCCTGACGACCGCGCTGCTGTCCGCCCTGCGCGTCGGCTCCCGGCCCTCCCGGACCTTCTGGACGGCGGCGCTGGTGGGTGCCGGCGCGGTGGTGGCCTTCACCGTGCGGCAGAGCGGCGGCGCCCTCACCACCGCCGACCTGTACCTGTTCGGGGCGCTGCTGGTGTGCGCGGCCGGCTACACCGAGGGCGGCCGGCTGGCGCGGGTGATGCCGGGCTGGCAGGTCATCGGCTGGGCGCTGGTGCTCTGCCTGCCGCTCGCCGTGCCCGCCGCCGCCCTCGCCCTCGCCCTCGAACCGGTCCGGCTGACCGCGCACGGCGTGACCGGGCTGCTGTGGGTGGCGGTGGGCTCGCAGTTCCTCGGCCTCGTCGTCTGGTACCGGGGCATGGCCGCCATCGGCATCCCCAGGGCCAGCCAGTTGCAGTTGGCCCAGCCCCTGCTCACACTGGTGTGGTCGGTGCTGCTGCTGGGCGAGCACCTCACGCCCGCCGCTCCGCTGACGGCCGCGGCCGTCCTGGTCTGCATCGTCGTCACCCAGCGGGCGCGCGGTCAGGTCTCCGACGGAAGGCTCCGAGGGCGCCGCGCGCCGGTTCGGCCGGTGGGCGCGCCACAGACGGGAAAAGGACTCCGGGACGGCTCCGCGTACGGATCCCGGGACGACTCCAGGACACGAACCGCTGCTCCCGCACACGGTGAGGAGGTCTCACAGATGCGTGCGACCACGGGCGACCAGCTTGTCCAGCACGGCAGGGTGGTGGGCCAACACGACAAGGTCGGCGAGATCGTCGAAGTGCTGGGACAGGAGGGCAACCCTCCCTACCGCGTCCGCTTCACGGACGGGCACGAGGGCGTGTGCTCGCCGGGACCGGACACCGAGATCCGCCACAAGAGCGAGGAGCGACGGTAGGCCGGCACGGTACGACGGCACGACCGGCACGACCGGGCACGGCAGGACACGACGGCCCGACCGGCACGGCCGAGCACGGCAGGACACGACGGCAGGTCAGCGCGGGGGCGTCGCCGGCTGCGCGTAGTGGTCGGCGACGACCCGCGCCATCGCGCCGGCGCGGTCCGCGCGCAGCTCCTTCGCGGCGAAGAAGACGTGGCCGCGGACCTCGGGCCGGCCGGCCGCGAGGGTGAGGTGCCGGGACAGTTCGGCCGGGTCCTGCCAGGCCGCGGGCTGCGCCGGATCGCCGGCCTTGTACAGCGCCTCCCCCAGGTAGAGCCTGGTGCGGCTGCCCCGCGCGACCTCCGCCCACCAGGGCACGAGCGCGGCGTAGTCGGCGGCGGAGAACCCGATGTTCCAGTACAGCTGCGGCACGACGTAGTCGATCCAGCCCTCCCGCACCCACCTGCGGGTGTCGGCGTGGACGGCGTCGTACGACTGGAGCGCCCGGGTGTCCGAGCCGCGCGGGTCGGTGGAGGCGTTGCGCCACACCCCGAAGGGGCTGATCCCGAACTGCGCGGTGGGCCGCACCGACTTGATCCGGGCGGCCGTCTCGCGCACCAGCCGGTCGATGTTGTCGCGTCGCCAGGCGGCCCGGTCGGTGAAGGCGCCGCCGTGGGCGTCGTAGGCCGCGTCGTCGTCGAAGGTCTGGCCGGCCACCGGATAGGGATAGAAGTAGTCGTCGAAGTGCACGGCGTCGACCGGGTAGCGGCGCACCGCGTCGAGGATCGCGTCCTGCACGAACGCCCGGACCTCGGGCAGCCCGGGGTTGTAGTGGAGCTTCCCGCCGTACGGGACCACCCAGTCGGGGTGCCGGCGCGCGGGGTGGGAGGCGACGAGCCGGGCCGGATCGTCGTGGACGGCGACGCGGTAGGGGTTGAACCAGGCGTGCAGCTGGAGTCCGCGGGCGTGCGCCTCCGTCACGGCGGTGCACAGCGGGTCCCAGCCGGGCGCCTTGCCCTGGGTGCCGGTGAGCACCTGCGACCACGGCTCGTACGGCGAGGGCCACAGGGCGTCCGCCGTGGGCCGGACCTGGAGGATCACCGTGTTGAGACGGTTGTGGACCGCCAGGTCGAGCCAGCCGAGCAGTTCGGAACGCTGCTGGGCCGCCGTCAGTCCGGTGCGTGAGGGCCAGTCCCGGTTGGCGACGGTGGCCAGCCACACACCCCGCATCTCCGCCGTCGCCCGCCCGTGCCCGCCGTGCCCGCCGTGCCCGCCATGTGCGGACGGGCCTCCGGCCTGGCTCCCGGCCGGGCGGGCCGCCGCGCCCGTCGTCGTGAACGCCGACAGCGCGGCCAGCGCGAACGCCCGCCGAGTCAGTCGCCCCATCGCGCACATCCCCACATACACCGCGGATCCGCTCGGTCACGGATCGACTCCGCGCCCAGCATGCCCCCACCCCGGCGATCGATCATCGATACTTGCTAGTAACGTGCACGATCGGAGCAGGCCTGCCGAGACCCGGGAGACCTGCGCAGTGACCGGAGTCAGCCAGTGAAAGGGACCGATGTGACCGACATCGAACGCGTCGGAGTGGTGGGCTGCGGCCAGATGGGGGCGGGCATCGCCGAGGTCTGCGCGCGGGCCGGACTCGACGTGAAGGTCGCCGAGACCACCGGCGAGGCCCTGGAGTTCGGCCGCACCCGGCTCTTCAACTCCCTGGCCAAGGCCGCCGAACGCGGCAAGATCAGCGAGGAGGAGCGGGACGCCACGCAGGCGCGCCTGAGCTTCACCACCGACCTCGGCGAGTTCGCCGACCGCGACCTGGTCATCGAGGCCGTCGTGGAGAACGAGCAGGTCAAGACGGAGATCTTCCAGGTCCTGGACCAGGTCGTGACCCGCCCGGACGCCATCCTGGCCTCCAACACCTCCTCCATCCCGCTGGTGAAGCTGGCGGTCGCCACCTCGCGGCCCGACCAGGTCGTCGGCATCCACTTCTTCAACCCGGCGCCGGTGCAGAAGCTCGTCGAGCTGATCCCGGCGCTGACCACCTCCGAGGGCACCCTCAGCCGTGCGCAGCTGTTCGCCGAGAAGACGGTCGGCAAGCACGCCATCCGCGCCCAGGACCGCTCGGGCTTCGTGGTCAACGCGCTGCTGATCCCGTACCTGCTCTCCGCGATCCGGATGTTCGAGACGGGCATCGCCAACCGCGAGGACATCGACAACGGCATGGAGCTGGGCTGCGCCCACCCGATGGGCCCGCTGAAGCTGTCCGACCTGATCGGCCTCGACACGGTGGCCTCGGTCGCGCAGTCGATGTACGAGGAGTACAAGGAGCCCCTGTACGCCGCTCCCCCGCTGCTCCAGCGCATGGTCGACGCCGGCCGCCTGGGCCGCAAGACCGGCTCGGGCTTCTACACCTACGGCTGACCCCCGGCGCGTCACGCGGGCCCGGCACCTCACCCGGTGCCGGGCCCGTTCACGCCGCGGAGCGTCCGTGCCGGGCCGGCCGGGCCTCAGCGCCCGGTGTCACGGCCGAGCCTGAGGTGGTGCAGGAGCAGGAGGGCGGCCGCCGTGTCGGCGGCCGGGACCTCCCCCCGGGCGACCATGCCGGGCACGCGTGCGAGGGGGACCCATTCCCGGCGCTCGGACTCGAAGTCGTCCACGGGGTGCCCCACGTACTCGCCCTCGTCCGACCAGTAGACGTGGTGGCGGGCGTCGGTGAGGCCGTTGGCCGGTTCCACGCTCATCAGGTGGTGCAGGCGGCCCGGCCGCCAGCCGGTCTCCTCCTCCAGTTCCCTGGCGGCCGCGCGGGCGACGTCCTCGCCGTCCTCGACGACGCCCGCGGCGAGTTCCCATCCCCAGCTGTCGGTGATGAAGCGGTGCCGCCACAGCAGGAGGACCTCGTCGGCCGCGTTCACCACGGTGGCCACCGCGACGGGCCGCAGCCGTATGAGGAAGTGGTCGAGGTGCCGGCCGTCCGGCAGGCCGACGTCCGCGAGGTTGACCTGGAACCAGCGGTTTTCATACACAGTTCGCTCGTTCTGTTTCGTCCACTGCACGGTTCTGCCACCTTCCGTCGAGTAAGGGGCAATATCGCAGCAGGAATCGCAACAGGAACGGCCGCGGGAACGGGAACGGGGGCGCGGGCGCTACAACGGCACGCGCAGCGCGCCGTCGATGAGTTCGGCCGCCTCCGCCGTGCCCGCGCAGCCGCTGCGCACCAGGTGTTCGCGTACCGTCCGGAGTCTGTCGCGCAGCCGCCGGGACTCCATGCCCCGCGCCTGCTCCGCCATCAGCACGGCGGTGGCCACCGCCCGGTCGGCGTTCCCCCGGCGCAGCTCGACGGTGCTGAGCATGGCGAGCCGGTGCACCCGGCCCCGGTCGTGGGCGGGCGTGCCGACGGCGGCCGCGGCGTGCTCCGCGGCGGCGGTGACGTCGCCGAGGCTCAACAGGGCTTCCGCCACCTGGACGTTGACCAGCCCCGGCTGGACGTAGCCGGTCTCGTCCGGCTCGGTGCCGCGCCGGATGCGGTCGGCGGCGGCCTCGGCCCGCCGGATGCAGGACAGGGCGCTCCGGCCGTCGCCGAGGTGGGCGTACGCCTTCGCCTGCATCGCGTGCAGGTCGGAGGCGAGGGCGGGGGTGACGTCCTTGCCGACCGTGCGCAGCGCGGCCTCCGCGAAGGCGACGGCCTGCCGGAACTCCCGCATGAACAGGGACTGGTTGACCAGCAGCGCGATGGCGTACGCCCCGAGTCCCCGGTCCCCGCTGGCCTTCGCGAGCCGCAGTGCCTGGTGGAAGTAGCGCTGGGCGAGGCCGTGCGCGTCGGAGTCGTAGGCGCAGATGCCGGCGATCGCCACCAGGGCGCCGGTCGCGCGGTGCAGTCGGCGGCCGGTGGCGTCGGTGCAGCCGCCGCGCAGCAGCGGGGCCGCCTCGGCGTTGAGGAAACCGACGACGCGGCCGCGGGTCGCCACGCCGCCGGCCCTGCGGTACATCTGCTCGTAGTGGGCGCGGGCCGCGCGCAGCGTCTCGATGCCGGCGGCGGTGACCCGGTGCCGGCCGTCGCGGGAGACGTCGGTGTCCTCGGGCGGGTTCTCCCACTCCCACACCGGCATCACGGCCGGCGTGCCGGTGACCGCGGGGGCGCCCAGGACGTGCGGGCGCCGCTGCTCGTCGCAGCGCCACAGGGCGGTGGCCCGCTCCACGAACCCGGACAGCGAGGTGCCGTGCGGTGCCGCGGGTGCGCCGGGCACGCCGAGGCCGATGTCGTCGAGGGTGACGGGCCGCCGCAGCCGGCGGGCGAGCACCTCGCAGATCAGGTCGGGGACCTGTCCGCGCGGGCGCTGGCCCTTGAGCCACCGGGCGACGGCGGTGTGTTCGTAGCGCAGCGCGAGTCCGCGGGCGCGGCCGGCCTGGTTGACGTGTGCGGCGAGGCCCGCGTGCGAGATTCCGGCCTCGTCCAGGATCGCGTCGAGGAGGGTGTTGGGCTGCATGAGGTGCCCCCCGGGTGGTTCGGTGCCGACGGCGCCACTCACGGTAGCGGGTGCGTCTTCACACGGGGTGCGAACCGAGTGCGCGCATCCGCACCGTGCGCGCGCTGTCGCACAGGGTCGCCGTCCGGTTGACTGAAACGCCTCGAAAGAGGCCGGCCGGGCCGTCGGCTCCCCCCTCATCAAGCGGCGGCCCGGCCGTTCGCTCCGCGGCCCGGGCCGTGGTCCGCCGGGCCGGCCGCCGCGGTCGCCGGTCGTGCCGCGCGGGCGGCGCGCCGTCGCCCGGCGGCCTGCCCGCCGTGCGGCGCGGGGTGCGCCGGAGACCGTGCGCGGGGCCCGCGGCAGGCGCTGCCGGGCCGGGCCGGTCCGGTGCCGGACGCGGCGGACCGCTCCCCGTCCGGGCTCGTACAGCGCGGACGGACCGGCCCCGTGCGGCACCGGCGGACCGGGCCCGAGAGGCCGGTGCCCCGCGAGGCCGGTCCGGTTCCGTCGGCGCCGGGGCCCACGGGCCCGGTCGCCGGGAGAACTCACCCGAACGGATGAGAGGCGGGTGCGGGGCTCCTGCCCCCGCACCCGCCTCGGCCGCACGGCGCGTCAGCCGCACGGCATGTCAGCCACGCAGCACCTCAGCCGCGCAGCACCGCACCCGTCCGCTCGCCCGCGAGGGCGACCGCCGCGTCCCGGGCGGCCGAGGCCTCGTCGACCGTCAGCGTCCGGTCCGCCGCGCGGAAGCGCAGGGCGTAGGCGAGCGACTTCCGCCCGTCGCCCAGCTGCTCCGCGTTCTCGTAGACGTCGAACAGCCTGATCCCCTCGAGGAGTTCACCGGCGCCCTCGCGCAGCGCGGCCTCGACGTCGGCGTGCGGGACGTGGACGTCGACGACGAGCGCGACGTCCTGCGTGGCGACGGGGAACGTGGAGATGCTCGGCGCCCGGGGCGTGTCGTCGCCGACCCGCTCCAGGACGTCCAGGTCCAGCTCCATGGCCGAGGTGCGCGCGGGCAGGCCGAGGGCCTTCAGCACGCGCGGGTGCAGCTCGCCGGCGTGGCCGACGACCCGCTCGGCGCCGTCGGCGGCGACCACCAGCTCGGCGCACCGGCCCGGGTGCCACGGCCCGTACCGGCCCTTGCGGACGATCAGTTCGGCGCCCGCCTCCCGGGCGACCGTCCGCGCCGCCTCGACGGCGTCGGCCCAGTCCGCCGGGCGGCCCCTGCCCCACCAGCCGGCCTGTTCGCGGGCTCCCGCGAGGACGGCGGCGACGTGGCGCGGCTGCTCGGGCAGTACGGCGTCGATCGCCGCGATCTCCTCGCCGGTCGGCCGGCGGTCGACCGGCAGGTGACCGGCGACGCGCTGCTCCTCGCGCGGGAGGAAGACCAGCCCGGTCTCGAAGAGGGCCAGGTCGTGCGAGCCGCGGCCGTCGTTGCGCCGCAGCGCGGCGAGCAGGCCCGGCAGCAGCGACGTGCGGAGCGCGGGCTCCTCGTCGTTGAGCGGGTTGGTCAGCCGGACGACGCGGCGGGCCGGGTCGTCGGCGTCCAGGCCGAGCTGGTCGAAGACCTGCTCGGCGACGAACGGGTAGTTCGGCGCCTCGACGTAACCGGCACCGGCCAGCGCGCGGCCGACCCGGCGGTGCAGCCGCTGGCGGTGGGTGAGGCCGCGCCCCGACGGGGGCTTGGGCAGCGTGGAGGGCAGGTTCTCGTAGCCCTCCAGCCGGATGACCTCCTCGGCGAGGTCGTTGGCCTCGCCGAGGTCGGGCCGCCAGGACGGCACGGTGACGATCAGCTCGTCCTGCCCGTACACGTCGCAGCCGATCTCCTGGAGCCGTCGTACGACGGTCTCGCGGCCGTAGCCGACACCCGCGACCTTGTCCGGGTGGTCGGCGGGCACGGCGACGGTGTGCGGCGCGGACGGGGCGACGACCTCGGTGACGCCGGCCTCGGCGGTGCCGCCGGCGAGCAGCACCAGCAGGTCGACCGTGCGCTGCGCGGCCGCCGACGACGCCTGCGGGTCGACGCCGCGCTCGAAGCGCTTGGACGCCTCGGAGGACAGCTTGTGGCGGCGGGCGGTGCGGGCGACGGAGACCGCGTCGAAGTGGGCGGCCTCGATGACGACGTCGGTGGTCCCCTCGGACTCGGCGTGGTCGGCGATCTCCGTGTTGGCGCCGCCCATGACACCGGCGAGGCCGATGGGGCCGCGCTCGTCGGTGATGACCAGGTCCTCGGCGTGCAGGGTGCGCTCGACGCCGTCGAGGGTGACGAGCTTCTCGCCCTCGGCCGCGCGGCGGACGCCGATGGTGCCCTGGACCAGGGTGCGGTCGTAGGCGTGCAGGGGCTGGCCCAGCTCCATCATCACGTAGTTCGTGACGTCGACGGCGAGCGAGATCGGGCGCATGCCGACCTTCTGGAGCCGGCGCTGGAGCCAGATCGGGGAGCGCGCCTCGGGGCTCAGACCGGTGACGGTGCGGGCGGTGAAGCGGTCGCAGCCGACCGGGTCGGAGACCTGGACGGGGTAGCCGAAGGCGTTGGGTCCGGGTACGTCGAGCAGGGCGGGGTCGCGCAGCGGCAGGCCGTAGGCGATGGCGGTCTCGCGGGCGACGCCGCGGAGGGACAGGCAGTCGCCGCGGTTGGCGGTGACGGCGATGTCCAGGACCTCGTCGACCAGTTCGAGGAGTTCGACGGCGTCCCTGCCGACCTCGGTCTCCGGCGGCAGCACGATGATGCCCTTGGTGCCGTCGTCGCCCATGCCCAGCTCGTCGCTGGAGCAGATCATGCCGTGGGAGGTCTTGCCGTACGTCTTGCGCGCGGCGATGGCGAAGCCGCCGGGCAGGACCGCACCCGGGAGGACCACGACGACCTTGTCGCCGACGGCGAAGTTGCGGGCGCCGCAGACGATCTCCTGCGGTTCGCCGGTGCCGTTGGCCTGCCCGACGTCGACGGTGCAGAAGCGGATGGGCTTCTTGAAGCCCTCCAGCTCCTCGATGGTCAGCACCCGGCCGACGACGAGGGGGCCCTTGAGGTCGTGGCCGAGCTGCTCGACCGTCTCGACCTCGAGGCCGGCCGAGATGAGCCTGGCCTGGACGTCGCGGCCGGTCTCGGTGGCCGGCAGGTCGACGTACTCCCGCAGCCAGGAAAGCGGGACCCGCATCAGATCTCCATCCCGAACGGCCGGGTGAACCGGACGTCACCCTCGACCATGTCTCGCATGTCTTCGACGTTGTGGCGGAACATCAGCATCCGCTCGATGCCGAACCCGAAGGCGAACCCGCTGTACTTCTCCGGGTCGACGCCGCAGGCCGTGAGCACCTTGGGGTTGACCATGCCGCAGCCGCCCAGTTCGATCCAGCCCTCGCTGGAGCAGGTGCGGCAGGGCCGGTCGGGGTTGCCGACGGACTCGCCGCGGCAGACGTAGCACACCATGTCCATCTCGGCGGACGGCTCGGTGAAGGGGAAGAAGTTCGGGCGCAGCCGGGTCTTCATGCCCTCGCCGAACAGCGCCTGGACCATGTGGTCCAGGGTGCCCTTGAGGTCCGCCATGGTCAGGCCCTCGTCCACGGCGAGCAGCTCGACCTGGTGGAAGACGGGGGTGTGCGTGGCGTCCAGCTCGTCGGTGCGGTACACGCGGCCGGGGCAGATCACGTACACCGGCAGCTCGCGGCCGAGCAGCGAGCGGATCTGCACGGGCGAGGTGTGGGTGCGCAGCACCACACCGGACTCGGTGCCGCCCTGCGGTCCCTGCACGAAGAACGTGTCCGCCTCGCCGCGGGCCGGGTGGTCCGGGCCGATGTTGAGGGCGTCGAAGTTGAACCACTCGGCCTCGACCTGCGGGCCCTCGGCGACCTCGTAGCCCATGGCGACGAAGACGTCCTCGATGCGCTCGGAGAGCGTGGTGAGCGGGTGGCGGGCGCCGGCCGGGACCCGGTCGTGGGGCAGCGTGACGTCCACCGCCTCCTCGACCAGGACGCGCGCGTCGCGCTCGGCCTCCAGCTCGGTCTGCCGGGCGGCGAGGCCCTTGTTCACCGCGCCGCGGGCCTGGCCGACGAGCTTGCCGGCGGCGGCCTTCGCGTGCGGGGGCAGTGCGCCGATCTCGCGGTTGGCGAGGGCCAGCGGGGAGGCGCCGCCGGTGTGGGCGACCTTGGCCTCCTGGAGTGCGTCGAGGGAGTCCGCGGCGGCGAAGGCGGCGAGCGCCTCGTCCCGCATGCGCTCGATCTCTTCCGGTTTCAGGGCCTCGACCTCTACTGGGTCGTACGACTTGTTCGGTGCCGACATCTCTTCCCGTGCTTCCGATTGTCCCCCAGCTACCGCTGGGAGGTGCCCCCAGGCTGAATGTCCCCGTCACCGGCTCACTCGGAGGGCCGTCCATGGGACACGAAGGTGCCAAAGGCCGAGTCTAACGGGGTGAGAACGTACCGATGCGCCCGCGGTGGCTAGGCCAGATAGGCCGGGGCCGCCACGGGCAGCGTAAATCGGAACTCGGCGCCGCCGCCGTGGGCGCGGCCGACCGTGATGACGCCGCCGTGGGCCTCGACGATGCCCTTGACGATGTACAGCCCGAGGCCCGTGCCGCCGCGCTTGCTGCCCCGCCAGAAGCGGGTGAAGACGCGGTTCATGGACTCCTCCGGGATGCCGGTGCCCTCGTCGCTCACGATGACCGACGTGCCGGTGTCCTCCCCCTCGCGGGGGGACGGGGCGGGCGTGACGTCAATGGTGACGGTTCCCTCGCCGTGCCGCACCGCATTTTCGATGAGGTTGCTGAGCACCTGGTCGACCTTGTCGGGGTCGGCCCACAGGGGGGGCAGCGGCTGTTCGATGCGCAGCAGGAACCGGTCGGCGGGCTGCCCGGCGGCGACGTAGGCCTGGATGTGGCGGCCGACGGCGGCGCCCATGTCAACGGGCTGCCGGCGCACCTCCAGCCGGCCGGAGTCGATCCGGGAGATGTCGAGGAGTTCGGCGATGAGCCGGGTGACGCGGTCGGCGTCGGCGTCGACCGTCTCCAGCATCAGCCGCTTCTGGTCGTCGGTGAACCGCGTCCACTTGGCGAGGAGCGTGGCGGTGAACCCCTTCACGGAGGTGAGGGGGGAACGCAGCTCGTGGGCGACGGTGGCGATCAGTTCGGCGTGACTGCGCTCGGTGCGGCGGCGGGCCTCGGTGTCGCGGAGGGAGACGACGACGCGGCGGACGGGGCCGGTGGGCTCGCCGCGGACGTACCGGGCGGAGGCGAGGACCTCACGTCCGCCGGGCAGCAGCAGGTTGCGTTCGGGCTGGCCCACCCGGATGGCGAGTCCGCTGTAGGGGTCGGTCAGCTGCCACCAGCGGCGGCCTTCGAGGTCCTCCAGCGGCAGGGCCTTGTCGAGCCGCTGTCCGAGGGCCTCGGCGGCGGGAACGGCGGTGATGCGCTCGGCGGCGGCGTTGAAGCAGACGACGTACCCGTGCTCGTCGGCGACGACCAGCCCGTCGGGCAGGTCGTCGGGGTCGATGCCGAGTCCGGTGGGGTCACCGGCCGGTCGGGCCGCGGGCGGGCGCCCCGGTCCCCCGGCTCCCGGTGCGCTGCTCGTGCCGACACCCATCCCCTTACCTCACCTCCCGTCCTCCCGGAAGAGGCCCCCCGAGCTGGTCACCCTACTAGCTGTCGGTGACGGAGCGGCACCCTCCGGAGGCGCGCTGTGCACGGGCCGACGCGTAGAGACATACGGCCGCGGCGGTCGCGAGGTTCAGGCTCTCGGCCTTCCCGTGGATCGGGACGCGGACGACGGCGTCGGCGAGGGCCCGGGTCTCCTCGGGCAGCCCCCAGGCCTCGTTGCCGAAGACCCAGGCGGTGGGGCCGCCCATGGTGCCCTCGTCCAGTTCGTGGTCGAGGTCGTCCCGGCCGGCGCCGTCGGCGGCGAGGATGCGCACCCCGGCGTCCCTCAGCCCGGCGACGGCCCGCTCGACGGGGACGCCGACGGCGACCGGCAGGTGGAACAGCGATCCGACCGAGGCCCGTACCGCCTTGGGGTTGTACAGGTCGACGGAGGCGTCGGTGAGGACGACGGCGTCGGCGCCGGCCGCGTCGGCGCAGCGCAGGACGGTGCCGGCGTTGCCGGGGTCGCGGACGTGCGCGAGGACGGCGACGAGGCGGGGGCGGGCGGCGAGGACGTCGTCGAAGGGGGTGTCGACGAAGCGGCACACGCCCACGAGGCCCTGCGGGGTGACGGTGGTGGAGATGTCCTCGATGACCCGCTCGTCGGCGAGGTGCACGCGGGCGCCGGCGTCCCGGGCCTCGCCGACGATGCCCGCGTGGCGCTCCGCGGCCTCGGGGGTGGCGAACAGCTCCACGAGGGTGTCGCCGTGGGCGGCGGCCTCCCGTACGGCCTGCGGGCCCTCCGCGAGGAACAGCCGCTCCTTCCCCCGGAAGTTGCGTCGCGCGAGGCGCCTGGCGGCCAGGACGCGGGCGGAACGGGGGGAGACGAGGTCGGGGGTGGCGGGGGGCATCGGGGTTCACCTTCGGTGGGTCGGCGGGGGGCGGGACGGGGCGGCGGGGGCGGAAGCAGTCCGGGGCGGACGCACTCGGACCCGCAGGCGGGTGGCCTGCGGGTCCGAGTCATGTCACTTCCGGCTCAGCCGGCGCGGCGTCACGCAGCCTTCGGCGCGTTCACGTCCGACGGCAGCGCCTTCTGGGCGACCTCGACGAGCGCGGCGAACGCGGTCGGGTCGTTGACCGCCAGCTCGGCCAGGATCTTGCGGTCGACCTCGATGCTCGCGGCGTTCAGACCCTGGATGAAGCGGTTGTACGTGATGCCGTTGGCGCGGGCAGCGGCGTTGATGCGCTGGATCCACAGCCGGCGGAAGTCGCCCTTGCGCTTCTTGCGGTCGTTGTAGTTGTAGACCAGCGAGTGGGTGACCTGCTCCTTGGCCTTGCGGTACAGGCGCGAACGCTGACCGCGGTAGCCGGAGGCCGCCTCGAGGATCGCCCGGCGCTTCTTGTGGGCGTTGACTGCCCGCTTGACGCGTGCCACTTTTTAACTCCTTGTAGCGGGGCCGCGGTGGGACTCACACGGCCCGGAAACGATTGGGTCCCGGTTCAGACGTACGTACGGCGGCGAGGCGCCCGTACGTCACTTGCCGAGAAGCTTCTTGATCTTCTTGGCGTCGCCCGGGGCCATCTCGGCGTTGCCGGTGAGGCGACGCGTCAGGCGCGACGACTTGTGCTCGAGCAGGTGGCGCTTGCCGGCGCGCTCGCGGAGCACCTTGCCGGAGCCGGTGACCTTGAAGCGCTTGCTGGCACCGCTGTGCGACTTGTTCTTCGGCATAGCGCCGTTCTCTCCTCGTCGGTGGCGCTCCGGTGCCCGGTCGTGAAACCGGGCACAGGTGGAGCGTCGCTTGTATCGGTTACGTCCTGGGACCGAAGTCCCGGGGGGTCACGCCTCGGCGGAGGCCTCGGCGGACTCGGACCGCGCGTCGTCCCCGGATCCCTCGGCGTTCACGGCGTCGGAATCCGCGGCGTTCTGCGAGCGGCCCGGGTTGGCCTTCGCCTCGGCCTTGCGGGCCTCCTGGGCCTGACGTGCCTCGGCCATCGCCTCGGTCTTCTTCTTGTGCGGACCGAGAACCATGATCATGTTTCGGCCGTCCTGCTTCGGGTTCGACTCGATGAACCCGAGGTCCTGGACGTCCTCCGCCAGACGCTGCAGCAGCCGGTAGCCCAGCTCGGGCCGGGACTGCTCGCGACCACGGAACATGATCGTGATCTTGACCTTGTCGCCCTGCTTGAGGAACCGGACGACGTGACCCTTCTTGGTGTCATAGTCGTGCGGGTCGATCTTCGGCCGGAGCTTCATCTCCTTGATGACCGTGTGCGCCTGGTTCTTGCGCGCCTCACGGGCCTTCATGGCCGACTCGTACTTGAACTTCCCGTAGTCCATGAGCTTGCAGACCGGCGGGCGGGCGGTTGCCGCGACCTCGACCAGGTCCAGGTCGTACTCCTGCGCAAGCTCCAGTGCCTTCGCGAGCGGCACGATGCCGACCTGCTCACCACTGGGACCGACAAGTCGCACCTCGGGAACGCGAATCCGGTCGTTGATACGGGGCTCGGCGCTGATGGATCCTCCTCGGTAGCACCACACGGCAGTCTGGCGAACGGCCGCGTAACGTCTGTGTTCGTTTGGTTGATAACCACGCCGAAGCACAAAAAATGCCCCGAACGATCACACGCGGGGCTCCAAGCACTACCGGAGCACCGCCGCGAGGACCGCGGGGCGCACTACCGGGCGACTCCATCGTCCGTACGGAACGATGGTGGCCGCCTGACCGGGGTGACCCGCCGCCCCGGAGGGTGGTCGGGTGGGAGTTCGGAGCCTCCACTTGTGGGCCGGATCCGCCTGCTGAGGGGCACGCGTGTCCGACCGGTCGTTACACGAGGTTAGCAGCTCGTTCACGCGTGCGCGAATCCGGTGTCCGCGGCCTCCTGCTGTCAAGGGGGCGTGCGGCGGGCCCTATCGTGTGGGGCATGAGTGAGACCTCCCCCTCGGACAGCCCCGAGCCCTCCGGCACCGCCGGTTTCGACGAGATGACCCGCGACATCGCCGAGGTCCCGGCGGTCGAGGTGATCGTGACGGTCGCCGTCAACCTGATGAGCGCGTCCGCCGTGAAGCTCGGCCTCACCGAGGAGGGCGACAAGTACAAGGACCTGGACGAGGCCCGCAAGCTGATCACCGCCCTCGCCGGCCTGCTGGACGCGAGCACGACCGAGATCAGCTCCTTCCACGCGGCACCGCTGCGCGACGGTCTGAAGTCGCTCCAGCTCGCCTTCCGCGAGGCCTCGATCGTCCCGGACGAGCCGGGCCAGGGCCCTGGCGAGAAGTACACCGGGCCGGTCTACGGCTGAGGTTCGTCAGTCGCGCAGGTAGAAGGGCTCGCCCGGAGGGGTGGTTCCGGCCGGCAGGAGTGCCAGGTCGAGGCCGCGCACCAGGCGGGCCCTCAGTGTCTCGTCGGCGGCGATGCGCTCCGCCACGGCCCGCGCGGCCTCGGCGGGAGCGGCGTCGGGGGCCAGAACGAGGGCGAGGGTGCCGAGGGTGCCGAGGGTGCCGAGGGTGCCGAGGGTGCCGTCGGACCGGCCGGGCACCAGGTGGGCGCGCAGGACGGCCGGTTCGGCGGCCACCGCGGCCCGTACCGCGTCGACGACCGCCGGGTCGGCCAGCGGGTCCGTCGTGGTGCGGCCCTCGGCGAGCGCCAGCAGCGCGGGCCCCGTCAGTTCGAAGGCGACCGGCCCGGCCATGTCGAGGACGACCGTGTCGGCCTTCTCGTGCGCGGCCGCCCGCAGGGCCTGGTGCAGGGGCACGGCGACGGGGCGCGCCTTCGGGTCCCAGCGGGCGAGGGACGCGGTGGAGGTGAAGGCCGGCAGCGCCGTGCGGTCCCCCGCCTTCAGGGTCGGTACGGCCATGTCGCTGGTCTTCTCGCGGCGCAGCCCGTTCTCGTCCTCCTCCACCTCCCCGAGCACGGCGACGACGGGGACGAGCAGCCGGGCGCCCTCGAGCGCCTCCAGTACGGGTCCCACGGCGGTGCGGTCCTCGGCCCAGGCGGCGAGCGCCGCGCTCAGCACGGGGTCGGCGGAGCCGTCGTCGTCGGAGAAACCGGGGTCGGGAATGTTCTTGTTCGCCACGGTCACCGACCCTATCGGGGGGAAACCGCCGGCCTTGCGGGGGGCCGGGAACACGGCGGTGACCGCTTTCACGGGTTTCTCAGAAAACCCTGACACACCTTTGATCCGGGTCTGACGGGGCGCACAGCCGGCGCCTCCAGCATCACGGGCATGCAGTCCTCCAGAGAACCCAGAGAGCGCGGGGCACGCCGCGGCAGCCGCGCTCGTCCGTCCGGGCGCCGTCCCCTCCTCTCCTGCGCGCTCGCCTCCGTGGCCGTGCTCGGCGCCTCGGCGGCCGGGACGGTGTACGTGAAGGCGCGGGCGCACCCGGGTCCCGGCGCCGTATCGTCGACGGCACCGTCGCCCTCGGCGTCGGTGCCGTCGGCGACGAGCGGGGAGGCATCGGTGGAGTCCGTGATCCGGTCCGGGTCCACGCCCGGGTCCACGTCGGGTTCCGGGGCCGGGTCCGGGTCCGTGGTCGACCGCGACGTCCTGCTGGCGGAGGCGATGGCCTCGGTGACCGTGCCGGACGCCGCCGCGGTCTCGGTGGCCGTGCTCGACGTGGAATCCGGGCGGAGCGCCGTCCACGGCACCGGTGCCTTCGACACGGCGAGCATCGTCAAGGTGGACATCCTGGCGGCGCTGCTGCTCCGGGCGCAGGACGCCGGCCGGCGCCTCACGGCCCGGGAGGAGGCGTACGCGACCGCGATGATCGAGCACAGCGACAACGCCTCGGCGACCGCGCTGTGGAACTCCATCGGCGGCGCGGCGGGGCTCGACGCGGCGAACCTGCGGTTCGGACTCACCGGCACCCGGGGCGGTGACGGCGCGCTGTGGGGGCTGACCCGGACCACCGCGGCCGACCAGCTGACGCTGCTGCGGCAGGTCTTCGGCACCGCGTCGGCGCTGGACGAGGCCTCGCGGGCGTACCTCCGGTCGTTGATGGGGCAGATCGCGGCGGACCAGAGCTGGGGGGTCTCGGCCGTCGCCGACGGGTCGGCGTGGGCGCTGAAGAACGGCTGGTTGCCGCGTACGGCGACGGGGCTGTGGGACGTCAACAGCATCGGGCGGGTGACGTCCGGCGGGCGCGACTACCTGGTGGCCGTGCTGTCGGACGGCAACCGGACGCGGGCCGAGGGGATCGCGCTGGTGGAAGCGGCGGCCGGGGCGGCGCTGTCCGCCTTCACGGACGCCTGACGCGAGCGGGCCGGCCCGGTGACCGGGCGGGCGTTGTCCGGGGGGGCCGGGGCCGGCCGGATGGGCGACGCCCGGGGCCGGGCGGGCCAGATGGGCGCGCCCGGGGGCCGAGCGGTCCCGGCCGGCGTCGTCCGGGGGCCGGGGCCGGCCGGAGAGCGGCGTCTACAGGACGTCGTACTGCTGCTGACCGTCCTCGCGGTCGCGGGCGCGGCGGCCCCGCCACAGGATCACCGCGGCCACCAGCAGCACTCCCCCGGTGCCGCCCGCGAGCGGGCCGGCCCAGCCGGAGGCGGCGTCCTCGGCCTTCCGCTCGTCCGGGCCGGGGCCGAAGTACTCCTCGCCGTACGCCGCCGCCCGCAGGCCCTCGGGTTCGAGGCCGGTGGCGGCCTCGATCGCGGCGGCCGGGTCGACGAAGCCGAAGCCGCGGGAGTCGTCGCGGCCGCCGGTGGGGGAGTTGCGGGCGGTGTCCTCCAGCAGCTTCTTGATCTGCGCCGGGGTCAGGTCGGGGTGGGCGGCCTTGACGAGGGCGGCCGCGCCGGAGACGAAGGCCGCCGCGGCGGAGGTTCCCCAGCCCTCGTAGTACTTGTGGTCGGGGTCGGCGATGACGACGTCGACGCCGGGGGCGCTCACCGTGGCGTACCAGCGGCGGGTGGAGAAGGAGGCGCGGGTGCCGTAGCGGTCGACGGCGGTCGCGGCGATGACGCCCGGGTAGGCCGCCGGGTAGGAGATGTGGTCGCCCTTCTCGCCGCCGTTGCCGGCCGAGGCGACGACGACCGAGCCCTTCTTCAGCGCGTACTGGACGGCCTCGTCCTCGGCGGGTTCGGGGTGGGCCGACGCGGAGTCGTCGCCGAGGGAGAGGTTGATGACGTCGGCGCCCTGGTCGGCGGCCCAGCGGATGCCTTCGGCGAGGGCGTTGCCGCGGGTGGTGCGGGCTTTGGCGCGGGACGGGTCGCCGTCCTCCAGGATCACCCGGACGGGCAGGATCTTCGCCTCCGGGGCGATGCCCATGACGCCGTCGCCGTTGCCGTAGCCGTGCCCGTGACCGGCGATGATGCCGGCCATCGCGGTGCCGTGGCGGGCCCAGGCGCGGTCGCCGGGCCCGGCTCCGAAGCCGACCATGTCCCTGCCGGTCAGGACGTTGCCGTCGAGGTCCGGGTGGTCGGCCTCGACGCCGGTGTCCAGGACCGCGACGGTGATGCCCCCGCCCTTGGTGGTCCGCCAGACCTCCTCGGTGCGCAGGGCCTCCAGTGCCCACTGCTTGGCTCGGATGCCGTCCGCGTACGCGGCGGTGGGCGGCACCAGGGCGACCGCGGCGGCCAGCAGGCAGCCCAGCACACCGGCCCGGCGGGCACCGCGCCCGCTCATGACGGCGGCTCCGAGGGCGATACGGCGGTCTTGCGCAGGCCGCGCTCGATGCGGTCGGCGAGCCCCTTCGCCTCGTGGCCCAGGCCCGCCTGGGCCACGGCGGTGGTGGCGCCGGAGGCGGTGGCCTCGACGGCGGACTGCGCGGCGGCGACCGTACGGCCGTCCGCCCAGCCGGAGACGGCGTAGACGACGACGGGGGCGTCGGTGAGGACGGACACCGTCCACGAGGCGCGCTGCGCGTCGCCGAAGGCGGCGGCGAGCGTGCCCTTCGCGGCGTACGGGCGGGGCATGAGGTCGGTCCGGCCGGCCAGTCCCTCCTTGTCGAACCTGGCGTCGAGGGCGCGCATGCCGGCCGCGTCCGCCGTGGTGAACAGCAGGCCCACGGTGGTGACGAAGCTGCGGGTGGCGTCGGTGTAGGTCGCGCGCAGCAGGCGGGTGCAGCCGACCGGGGCGAGGGCCTTTCCGAGCAACGGGTCGAAGGCGCCGGCGCAGCCGCTGTCCGGGGCGACGGCGATCCGCGTCCAGGTGCGGTCGGCGCCGCCGGGGCCGGCGCCCTGTCCGTCCACGGCCGGGGGGAACAGCAGGTCGACGGGCACGTTGTGCCACAGGTCGCCCGCGGTGGCGTAGACGCTCCGCTCCCCCGCGTCCGCGGGGGCGCCGACGAGCCAGCTGCCGGTGACGGCACCGCCGATGAGGCCGAGCCCGAGGACCACGCAGGCCGCGGCCGCGACGGTGTGCCCGCGCAGCCCGCGACGCTCCGCGCGCGGGGCGTCGCCGTACCCCTCCGGGGCGGCGAACCTCACGACGGGCCGCGCGGAGCCGGGTGCTCCGCCCGGCGCCGCCGGAGCGCTCCACGACAAGGCCGGGTCGGGTCCGGCCCCGGCGGCCGGGGACGGGGCGTCGAAGCCGGGGTGGCGCAGCGGCGTCGCGGGACTCCAGGCGGGCGGCGCGTCCGCTTCGGGGTGCCGCCCGGGGAGGGCGGTCGACAGCGCGTCCCGGTGCTGTCCGGGGGCGGGCGCCCAGGAACGCGGGAGGGGGCTCCAGGCGGTGCCGGGGGCGGGAGGGCCGGGGTGGTCGGGGACGGGCTCGCGGGGTGCGGCGGGGGCGCCTTGCGCGTCGCGGGTCTCCCGGCGGGAGAAGCCGGGCGGTGCGGCTTCCGCGCCGGGGGCGGGTGCGGGGGCCGGGGCGGAGGTCCGGTCCGGAGCTGCGGCGCCGGCCGCGCCGTCCCGCGGGCCGGGCCGGGGGGTGGCCCGGGGGGTGGCGGAGCGGTCCTGGCCGGCGGCCTGCGGGGCGGCCGGGCGGGAGCCGTTCGCCGGCGCGGCGTCCGGACGCGGGGGCCGGACGGCGTCCAGTCGTACGGGGCGACGGGCTGCCGGGGCTGCCGGGGCTGCCGGGGCTGCCGGGGCTGCCGGGGCTGCCGGGGCTGCCGGGCGGGAGGTCTCCGGACCGGTGGGGCGGGAAACCTCCGGGCCGGTGGCGCGAGGGGTCTCCGGACCGGTGGCGCGGGTGGGTGCCGGGTGCGGGGAGCGGGTGCCGTCCGGGCGGGCGGGGCGGGGGACGGCGGGACGTGCCGGGTCGGCACCGGCCGATCCCGCGCCGCCGGCACCGTCCGCACCGGCTGCCGGACGGGAACCGCCCCAGCGGGCCGGGGGCGTGACCTGCCGTTCCGCCGGTCCCGCCGGGCGCGGGGGTATGGGGACCGCGCGGCGGCCGCCGTCGGGGGCCGCGGACCGGGGACCGTCCTCCGGCCCGTGCGCTCCGGTCCGGGACGGGCCCTCGTCACTCCTGCCGGTCCCACCGCTCCGGGGCGGACCGTCCGGGAAGCGGGCCGACGCGGGGGGCGGGGGCATGTGGTCCGGGTGCGGGGGCGGCAGGTGCGGGAGGCCCGGCGCGACGGACGGCGGCTTCGGGGCCGGGGCCGTACGGAACGACGGGGACCCCGCGGGCGGCGGTCCGGGTGCCCGGGAGTCCGCGTCGTGGTCGTGGTCCGGGTCCGTGGACGCCGGTGGGTGGGGCGGGCGGGGCGGAGCCGCCGGGGGCGGGGGCGTCGCGGGGCGCGGGGGGACCGAGGCGCGGCGTGCCTCCGTGCTCATGCACCCCCCGTTTCCTCGTGCCCGCGCCGTCGTCGCCTGCGCGGGCCGGTCTCCTCGGCCAGGCGGCCCCGGTGCGGACCCGACGGTCCTTCCTGGGCACGCATACCCGCACGGGAGGACCGGCATCCCGGCACGGGTGACCGGCCGGAGCCCTCCTCCGTGCGTGCGCGTCACTCTACGGCTTGTTCCCGCGCGAACGGGAACCGGTCCGCGCCCCCGGGGGCATCTGCCCGGAACGTCCCCTACCCTGCGGTAACCGGTTCTGGCAGGCTGCGTCCATGACTGCGCGCGCCGCCGACCGGGTCCGGTACGACCGGGCCACCGCCTCTCTCGACGCCCCTCTCGCCGTCGTCGACCTGGAGGCGTTCGACGCCAACGCGGACGACCTGGTGCGCCGGGCGGGCGGGAAGCCGGTCCGGGTCGCCAGCAAGTCCGTCCGCTGCCGGGCCCTGCTGGAACGCGTCCTGGCGAAGGACGGTTTCGCGGGCGTCATGTCCTTCACCCTGGCCGAATCCCTGTGGCTGGCCCGGTCGGGCTTCGACGACGTCCTGCTCGCCTACCCCTCCGCCGACCGCTCCGGCTTCGCGGAACTCGCCGGCGACCCCAAGCTCGCCGCCGCCGTCACGGTGATGGTCGACGACGTCGCCCAGCTCGACCTCATCGACTCCGCGCGCGACGGGGGAGGCGAAGTGGTCCGGGTCTGCCTGGAGTTGGACACCTCACTGAAGCTGCTGGGCGGCCGGGTGCGGGTCGGCGCGCTGCGCTCCCCGCTGCACTCCCCGGCCCAAGTGGCCGACGTGGCACGGGCGGTGGCCCGACGGCCGGGGTTCCGGCTGGTGGGGATCATGGCGTACGAGGGACACATCGCGGGCGTGGGCGACTCGGTGGCCGGGCGGCCCTTCCGGTCACGGGCGGTGCGGCTGATGCAGGCCGCCGCCCGCCGTGAACTCGTCGAGCGGCGCGCCGCGGTGGTGCGTGCGGTGCGGGCCGTGGCGCCGGACCTGGAGTTCGTCAACGGCGGCGGCACGGGCAGTGTGCAGCACACGGCCGCGGAGGACGCGGTCACCGAGATCGCGGCGGGTTCGGGACTGTACGTGCCGCGTCTGTTCGACAACTACACGTCGTTCAGCGGCCGTCCGGCCGCCCTGTTCGCCCAGCCCGTCGTACGGCGGCCGGGGGTCGGCGTCGTCACCGTCCTCGGCGGCGGCTACCCCGCCTCCGGTGTCGCCGGCGGCGACCGGCTGCCGGTGCCGTACCTGCCGGAAGGGCTGCGCTACGACCCGCAGGAGGGACCCGGCGAGGTGCAGACCCCGCTGCTCGGCTCCCCCGCCGACGATCTGCTGATCGGCGACAAGGTGTGGTTCCGGCACGCCAAGGCGGGTGAGCTGTGCGAGCGGTTCGACACCCTGCATCTGATCGAGGGCGACCGGGTGACGGCGACCGTGCCGACGTACCGGGGCGAGGGCCGGACGTTCCTCTGAGCCGCGCGGACGGAGCAGGTCGTGCGGTTCCGGTTCGCCGCGCCGGTCCGGGGGATGCCGGCCGGTGGGCTCGAGGGGTCGCCGGTCGGGAGCCCTCCGCCGCCGGTGCGGCGAGGGCTCCGGGGTGTGCCGGTGGCCGGTCCGGGGCGCCGTCCGCCGGCGCTCCCGGTGGGGAGCGGCCGGGAACGCCGTACCGGCCGGGCGGGGCGTCGTGTTCGTCCCGGCACCGCGGGGAGCGGCCTACAGCGGGGTGACGTACGCCCCGGAGATGCCGCCGTCGACCAGGAAGTCGCTGGCGTTGACGAAGGAGGAGTCGTCGCTGGCCAGGAAGGCGACGGCGGCGGCGATCTCGTCGGCCTCGGCGAACCGCCCGGCCGGGATGTGGACGAGCCGGCGGGCCGCCCGCTCGGGGTCCTTGGCGAACAGTTCCCGGAGCAGCGGGGTGTCGACCGGACCGGGGCAGAGGGCGTTCACGCGGATGCCCTCCCGCGCGAACTGCACGCCCAGTTCCCGGGACATGGCGAGGACGCCGCCCTTGGAGGCCGTGTACGAGATCTGGGAGGTGGCGGCGCCCATCCTCGCCACGAAGGACGCCGTGTTGATGATGGAGCCCCTGCCCTGGCGCCGCATGTAGGGGATGGCGGCCTTGCAGCACAGGTAGACGGAGGTGAGGTTGACCTCCTGGACGCGTTTCCAGGCCTCCAGCCCGGTGTCGAGGATCGAGTCGTCGTCGGGGGGTGAGATCCCGGCGTTGTTGAAGGCGACGTCGACGCTGCCGTAGGTGTCGTACGCCGCCTTGAACAGGGCCTCCACCTGGTCGGGGTCGGTGACGTCGACCTTCACGAAGAGGCCTCCGGCCTCCTCGGCGGCGGCTTCGCCGCGGGTCTCGTCGACGTCGCCGCAGACGACGTGGGCCCCCTCGGAGGCGAGGCGGCGCGCGGCGGCGAGGCCGATCCCGCTGCCTGCCCCGGTGATGACGGCGGTGCGGCCGACGAGCCGGCGGCAGATGATCTCTCTGGTCACTGTGCGGGGCCCTCCGTGCTGATGAAGACGTTCTTGGTCTCGGTGAAGGCGGTCAGGGCGTCCGGGCCGAGTTCGCGGCCGATGCCGGACTGCTTGAAGCCGCCGAACGGCGTCCAGTAGCGGACGCTGGAGTGCGAGTTGACGGACAGGTTCCCGGCGCGCACGGCTCGCGAGACGCGCAGGGCGCGGCCGACGTCGCGGGTCCAGACGGAGCCGGAGAGGCCGTAGTCGGTGGCGTTGGCGAGTTCGACCGCCTCCGCCTCGTCCTCGAAGGGGAGGACGACGGCGACCGGGCCGAAGACCTCCTCGACGGCGACGCGCGCACGGGGGTCGAGGCCGGTCAGGACGGTGGGCGGGAACCAGAAACCGGGGCCGTCGGGGGCCTTGCCGCGGATGCCGGGCAGGCCGTCCGGTACGTACGAACGGACGCGGTCCAGCTGGGCGCGGGAGATCAGCGGGCCCATGTCCGTGGTCTCGTCGGCCGGGTCGCCGACCACGACCGACTCGATCGCGGGGGCGAGGAGGTCCAGGAAGCGGTCGTGGACGGCGCGCTGGACGAGGATGCGGGTGCGGGCGCAGCAGTCCTGTCCGGCGTTGTCGAGGAAGGCCATGGGAGCCGCCGCGGCGGCGGCCTCGACGTCGGCGTCGGCGAAGACGATGTTGGGGCTCTTGCCACCGAGTTCCAGGGTGACGCGCTTGAGCCGCTCGGCGCCCTTCGCCCACACCCGTCTGCCCACGGCCGTGGACCCGGTGAAGACGATCTTCGCCACGCCGGGATGCTCGACCAGGGCGTTGCCCGCGACGGGGCCGCGGCCGGGCAGCACCTGGAGGAGGCCCTCCGGCAGGCCGGCCTCCAGGGCGAGTTCGGCCAGCCGCAGGGCGGTCAGCGGGGTCGTCTCGGCGGGCTTGAGGAGCACCGCGTTGCCCGCGGCTAGCGCGGGGGCGGCGCCCCAGGCCGCGATCGGCATCGGGAAGTTCCACGGCGCGATGACGCCGACGACGCCCAGCGGTTCGAGGATCGTGACGTCGAGGCCGCCCGCGACCGGGATCTGACGTCCCGTGAGCCGTTCCACCCCGCCGGCCGCGTAGTCGAGCAGATCACGGACGTTGCCCGCCTCCCAGCGGGCGTTGCCGACGGTGTGTCCGGCCTCGCGGACCTCCAGTTGCGCGAGTTCCTCGAGGTGCTCGTCGACCCGCGCGGCGAACCGGCGCAGCAGGCGGGCGCGGTCGCCGGGTGCGAGGGCGGCCCAGCGGGACTGGGCCCGGGTGCCGCGCACGACGGCCGCGTGGACGTCGTCCCCGGTGGCGGCGGGGACGGTGGCGACGACCTCCTCGGTGGCCGGATCGATCACCCGTAGCAGGTCCGGAGGGAGGTCGCCGGCCGGGAGCCGGTCGGAGGTGGGCCGGTCCGAGGTGGGCCGGCCGGAAGCGGACCGGTCGGAAGAGGGCTGGTCGGAAGAGGGCCGGTCGGAAGAGGGCTGGTCGGGCAAGGAGGGCCTCACATGCGTTCGAAGGAGCGGCGCAGCTCCCAGTCGGTGACCGCCGCGTCGAAGGCCTCCACCTCGACACGGGCCATGTTGCGGTAGTGCGCGACGACCTCGTCGCCGAAGGCCGCCCGGGCGATGGCGCTGTTCTCCCACAGCTCGGCGGCCTCGCGCAGGGTGGTGGGGACGTGCGCGTAGTCGGCGGTGTAGGCGTTGCCCGTACAGGGCTCGGGCGGTTCCAGCTTCCGCTCGACACCGTGGAGGCCGGCGGCCACCAGTGCGGCGACGGCGAGGTGCGGGTTGACGTCGCCGCCGGGCAGCCGGTTCTCGAAGCGCAGGGAGCGGCCGTGGCCGACGACGCGCAGGGCGCAGGTGCGGTTGTCGTGTCCCCAGGCGACGGCGGTCGGGGCGAAGGAGCCCGGCTGGAACCGCTTGTAGGAGTTGATGTGCGGGGCGTACAGGAGGGAGAAGTCGCGCAGCGCGGCGAGCTGTCCGGCGAGGAAGTGGCGCATGACGTCGGACATCCCGTCCGGCCCGGCCATCGCGTTGGTGCCGTCGGCGTCCGCGAGGGAGAGGTGGATGTGGCAGGAGTTGCCCTCGCGCTCGTCGTACTTGGCCATGAAGGTGAGGGAGACGCCCTCCTGGGAGGCGATCTCCTTGGCGCCGGTCTTGTAGAGGGCGTGCTGGTCGCAGGTGACCAGGGCCTCGTCGTAGCGGAAGACGATCTCGTGCTGGCCGGGGTTGCACTCGCCCTTGGCGGACTCGACGGTGAGACCGGCGCCGGCCATGTCGTTGCGCAGGCGGCGCAGCAGGGGCTCGACGCGGCCGGTGCCGAGGATCGAGTAGTCGACGTTGTACCGGTTGGCCGGGGTGAGTCCCCGGTAACGGGCGTCCCAGGCCTGCTCGTAGGTGTCCTTGAAGACGATGAACTCCAGCTCGGTGCCGACCCGGGCGGTGTAGCCCAGGTCGGCGAGGCGTTCGAGCTGGCGGCGCAGGATCTGCCGGGGGGCGGCGGCCACGGGCGAGCCGTCCTCCCAGGCGAGGTCGGCGAGGAGCATCGCCGTACCGGGGTGCCAGGGCAGGCGGCGCAGGGTGCTCGGGTCGGGACGCATGGCGAAGTCGCCGTAGCCCCGTTCCCACGAGGACATCTCGTAACCGCCGACCGTGTTCATCTCGGCGTCGACGGCGAGGAGGTAGTTGCAGCCCTCGGTGCCGTGTTCGAGGACCTCGTCGAGGAAGAAGCGGGCGGCGAACCGCTTGCCCTGGAGACGCCCCTGCATGTCGGGGAAGGCGAGGACGACGGTGTCGATCTCACCGCCGGCGACGAGGGCGTGCAGTTCCTCGACGCCGAGCGGGGGTGTGCGGTCTGCCACGGGAGGGCCTCCTCAGGCTTCCTCGGCTGTTACGACTGCTGCTGCGGCTGCGGCTGCGGGGGCTGTTGTCACGGCTGCGGGGCGCTGCTGGGGCTGCTGCTGGGGGCTGTGTCGGACGACCGGGAGCCATAAGGTATTGCCGGGAACCTTTACTTGGGAAGGGGGCGCGACGGGATGCCGGCGGACGGCGGGGAAGGACCGGCGGACCGGCTGACGCCGGTGCTCCGGCCGGTGCGGGCCGGGAACGGTTTCGAGGAGGCCCTGCAGCAGGTCCTCCAGGTGGTACGGCTGGGTCTGGTGCCCGCCGGGGAACGGCTCCCGGCCGAACGGGACCTGGCGGAGCGGCTCGGGATCAGCCGGGTGACGCTGCGCGAGGTGCTGAAGGTGCTCCAGGACCAGGGGCTCGTGGAGTCCCGCCGCGGCAGGTACGGCGGGACGTTCGTGCTGCCGCGCACGGACGCGGTCGGCGAGGACGAGCTGCGGCGGCGGATCACCCAGGCCGGCCTGGAGGACGTGCTCCGGTTCCGGGAGGTGCTGGAGGTCGGCGCGGCGGGCCTGTGCGCGGCGCACGGGCTGACGGCGGGGCGGGCCGGACGGTTGCGGACGGCGCTGGCGCGCACCAGGGACGCGCCGCTCGCCGAGTACCGCCGCCACGACACGATGCTGCACCTCACCCTCGCCGAGCTGTGCGGCTCCCCGTCGCTGGCGGCGCAGTACGCGGCGGTCCGGGCCACGCTCAACGACCTGCTGGACTGCATCCCGCTGCTGGTGCGCAACCTGGAGCACTCCCAGCGCCAGCACACGGCGCTGGTGGGGGCGGTGCTCGACGGCGACGCGGACGGGGCCCGGGAGATCATGCGCGAGCACTGCGCCGGGACGGCCGCGCTGCTGCGGGGCTTCCACGCCTGACCCACGGGCGTGTTCAATGGTTCACTTATGGTCCATTCGGTCCGCACGGGGACAGCGACCGTGCGGAGGCAACGGCCGTGCGGAGGCGGTGGCCGACGGCGGGACGGAGGGCGGGGCGTGGCGAACGGGACGGACAGACCGCTGATCGGCGTCAGCACCTATCTGGAGACCGGTACGCGGTGGGGGGTGTGGGAGCTGGAGGCGGTGCTGCTGCCGGCCGGGTATCCGCGGCTCGTGCAGCGGGCGGGCGCGCTGGCGGTGATGCTGCCGCCGGACGCCCCCGAGCACGCGGCGTCCGCCGTGGCCCGGCTGGACGGGCTGGTGATCGCGGGCGGGCCCGACGTGGAGCCCGCGCGCTACGGCGCCGAGCGCGATCCCCGGACGGGTCCGCCGGCGCGGGAGCGGGACGCCTGGGAGCTGGCGTTGATCGGGGCGGCGCTGGGGGCGGGGGTGCCGCTGCTGGGGATCTGCCGGGGGATGCAGTTGCTGAACGTGGCGCTCGGGGGGTCGCTCGTGCAGCACCTGCCCGGGCACGCGGAGGCGCCCGGGGTGTTCGGGCGGCACGCGGTCAAGCCCGTGCCGGGCACCCGGTACGCCGGGCTGGTGCCGGAGGAGACGTCGGTGCCCACCTTCCACCACCAGGCGGTGGAGCGGCTGGGGACGGGACTGGTGGCGTCCGCGTACGCGGAGGACGGGACGGTGGAGGCCGTCGAACTCCCGTCCGCGGGCGGGCGGTGGGTGCTGGGGGTGCAGTGGCATCCGGAGGCGGGGGACGATGTGCGGGTGATGCGGGGGCTGGTGACGGCGGCGGGGTGCGGCGGGGGCTGATGACGGCGGGGTGAGGCGGCGAGGCGGGACAGCCGGGTGCGGCCGCGCGGCAGACCCGCGAAGCCGAGCCGCGCGGCGGACCCGCGGGGTGAGGCGGCCTCGCGGGCCCGCGAGGCGGAACCGCACGGCGGGTGCGACGAGTACGGCGGGTCCAGGCAGGTCTCCGCCCCGCCGCCCCCTCCCGGTCCGCCCCCGGGGGTTGCGCCCCGAGCCCCGCCTCACCCCTGGGCGGGCCCCGTCCCGACCGCCGGACGGGCCGGACGCGCCGGTCCCCACCCGGCCGCGGCCCTGATCACCGACTACCCCCGTGTCGCCCCTGGGCGGGCCCCATCCCGACCGCGGGCGGACCGGGCGGACCGGGCGGACCGGTCCCCGTCCGCCCGCGGCCCTGACCGACCGCTACCCCCGCGTCAGCGACAGCAGGTCCCGGGCCGGGCCCGTGGGGCGGTGGCCCGTGGGCCAGACCGCCCGGAGGTCCCGGGCCAGGCGGACGCCGTCCACCGGGACGGACACCAGGCGCCGCAGGCCCAGCTCCTCCCCCACCACCAGCTCGCTCAGGACCGCCGGGCCCGCGCCGCCGACCGCGGCCGCCTTCACCGCCGTCGTCGAGGACAGCTCGATCAGGGGGCGGGCCAGTCCGCCGAGGGCCGCGTCCAGGACCTGCCGCGTACCGGAGCCCTCCTCCCGCAGGATCAGCGGCGTCGAGGCCAGTTCCGGCGCGGACACCGCCCGCCGGCGCCGCGCCCACGGATGCGCCGGCGCGACGACGACGATCAGCCGGTCGTGGGCGATGACCGTCGAGTCCAGGCCCGCCGGCACGCTGAGCCCCTCGACGAAACCGAGGTCGGCCTCGCCGGACAGCAGGCGTTCCGCCACCGCCGTCGAGTTGCCCGCGAGCAGCGACACCGCCGTGTCCGGGCGCTGCGCGCGCAGCGCGAGGAGCCAGCCGGGCAGCAGGTACTCGGCGATGGTCATGCTCGCCGCGACCCGCAGCCGCGAGTCGCGCCGGTCGCGCAGCGCCTGCGCGCCCGCGTCGAAGGCGGCCGCCGCCTCGACGATCCGCCGCGCCCAGTCGGTGACGAGCGCCCCGGCGTCGGTGAGCCGGGAACCGCGCGGGGAGCGGTCCACGAGGGCCACCCCGAGCTGGCGTTCCATCGTGCGGACGCGGCTGCTCGCGGCCGGCTGGGTGATGCCCAGTTCGCGGGCGGCCGCCCCGAGGCTGCCGAGCCGGGCCACGGCCAGCAGCAGCTCCAGGGCGCCGAGGTCGGGGACCCGGTGCGCGATCGATCCGTCGGGCCGCTCCCCCAAGGGTTCGGGCGCGGGTTCGTGCGTCGTCTCGTCGCCACTCATAAAGCCAGCTTATGCCCCCATAGAGTCATCGTCCCTGGTCGCGGGGGCGTCGGGACGGGACGGTGGGATCATGGTCACCGCAGTCCAGCCCGCCCCCTCCTCCCTGCCCTCCTCCGCCCCCGTCGCGGGCCCCCGGCCGCGCCCGCGTGCCGCCGCCGTCCGCCATCTCGGCCCCCACTGGTACGCCACGGTCATGGGCACCGCCGTGGTGGCGACGGCGGGCGCCGCGCTGCCCGCCCGCCCGCCGGGACTGCGCCCCGCCTGCGCGGCCGTCTGGGCGCTCTCCCTGGTCCTGCTGCCGGCCCTGCTCACCGCCCGGGCCCTGCACTGGCGTCACCACCGCGACCAGGCCCGCGCCCATGTCCTGGACCCGGCGACGGTCCCGTTCTACGGCTGCCTGGCGATGGCGCTGGTCGCGGTCGGCGGCGGGACGCTCTCCGTCGGCCGGGACTGGATCGGCACCGGCGCGGCCGTGGCCCTCGGCGCCGTGCTGTCAGGCGCCGGTACGGCGGTGGGGCTCGCGGCGGCCGTCGCCGTGCCGTACCTGATGGCCGTGCGCCATCGGGTCGGGCCGGAGCAGGCCACCCCGGTGTGGCTGCTGCCGCTCGTCGCGCCGATGGTGCCGGCGGCGACGGGGCCGCGCCTGGTGCCGTACCTGCCGGCCGGGCAGGCCCGCGAGACGCTGCTGTTCGCGTGCTTCGCGCTGTTCGGGCTGAGTCTGCTCGCCACGCTGGTGATGCTGCCGCTGGTCTTCGCCCGGCTGGTCACGGGCGGGCCGCTGCCGCTCGCCCTGACGCCGACCCTGTTCCTGGTCCTGGGGCCGCTCGGGCAGTCGACGACGGCCGTCGGGGCGTTCGCGGAGGCCGCGCCCTCGGTGGCCCCGGCCGCGGACGGCCGGGCTCTCGCGGTCCTCGCCGTCCTGTACGGGGTGCCCGTCATGGGGTTCGCACTGCTGTGGCTGTGCCTGGCCGGCGCCCTCGTGGTGCGGGCCCGCCGGCGCGGAATGGGCTTCGCGATGACGTGGTGGGCGTTCACCTTCCCGGTCGGCACCTGTGTGACCGGCGCCGCGGCGCTGGCCCGGCACACCGGGCTGGTCGCGTACGGGGCGCTGGCCGCCGGTCTGTACGCCGTGCTCGTGACCGCCTGGGTCGTCGTCACCGCGCACACCGTGCGGGGGCTGGTCAGCGGCCGGCTGCTCGCAGCGCCCCGGCCAGCACGCGGGGGGCCTCGGCGAGCGACGGGCCGTACCACGTCAGGTGCCGTCCGCTGACGAGGGCGCACGGCAGGCCGGGGAACGCCTCCGGGCCGTCGCCGGCGGTGAAGCGGTAGGGCTCGTCGGGGAGGACGACCAGGTCCGGGGCGGCCGCCCGCAGTTCCCGGGCCGTGACCTTCGGATAGCGGTCCGGGTGGGCCGTGTACAGGTGGTCCACCCCGAGGCGGGCGAGGACGTCCCCGGCGAAGGTGTCGCGGCCCAGGACCATCCACGGCCGCCGCCAGACGGGCACGACGGCCGTGCGGCGCCGGCCGGGCGGTCGCGGAGCGCTCCAGGCCTCCTCGGCCTCGTCCAGCCAGCGGGGGCGCGAGCGGGCCCCGCAGGCCGCCAGCACGCGGGCCAGCTCGCGGAAGGCCTGCGGCACGTTGCGGACCTCGGTGACCAGGACCTCGATGCCGGCGTCCCGGAGGGCGGCGAGGTCCGGCTCGCGGTTCTCCTCCTCGTTGGCGATCACGAGATCGGGCGCGAGCGCGGCGATCCGGTCGGTCGCGGGGTTCTTGGTGCCGCCCACCCGGACGACGTCGAGGCCCGCCGGGTGGGTGCACCAGTCGGTGGCACCGGCCAGGACGCCGGGCAGGGTGACGGCCACCGCCTCCGTGAGCGAGGGCACCAGGGAGACGGCCCGCACTACCGCTTGCGGTCCCGGACCGCCTCGATGTGCTCCGCCACGGCGACGACCACGACCCGGGTGTCCGGCACGGTCGCGCGCCAGCGGTGCCGGACCCCGCCGGTGAGGTACAGGGTGTCGCCGCGGCCGAGACGGTAGGCCCGGCCCTCGGCCTCGATCTCCACCGCGCCGTCGGCGACGTACATCAACTGGTCGTTGCGGTACTGGAACTCGCGGCCGGCCTCGTGGTCGCCGGTGAACTCCGAGGCGTGCATCTGGTGGTGGCCACGGACCAGCGACCGGGAGCGCGGACCGGGTTCGGGTCCGGTGGTCTCGGCGCGCACGACGTCGACGCTGCACGCCGGGTCGGCGGCGGCGAGGAGTTCGACGGCCGTGGTGCGCAGGGCGTCGGCGACCTTCTCCAGGGAACCGGTGCTGGGCCGCGCCCGGTCGTTCTCGATCTGGCTCAGGAACGGGACCGACAACCCGCTGCGCTCGGCCACGACGGCGAGCGTGAGGTCCAGGGACCGGCGCCGCCGCCGGACGGCCGCGCCCACCCGGAGCGGCTGTTCTTTGTGGTCGCCCATCGCTTCGGCTCCCTCCTCCGCTCGTCGGTCCGCATGCCGGGTGCCCCGTCGCGGGCGCACGGCGTCTGATGGAGTTCTCTTGCACCCTACGCATGTTCGGCAAACCGTTTCACGGGCCCGTCACATCGAGGACGTCCGGCGTCACACGGGACGTCACGATTCGCGCCGGCCGATCGTCCGCGGGCGGGGGCGTTTCCCCCTCGTCCTCCGGTTCAATGCCCGGCGGCCTCCCGGTGTTCCCGGGGCGTTCCCGCGGCGTTCGCGCCGCCGTTCGCGCGGCGTGATCCGGCTGGTCGGGCGGCCGGTGCCGACGGCCGTCCGGGCCCGGACGTGGCGCTGTGCGTTCGGCCGGATCCGTGCCGTGCGAACGGCGGCGCGGGGCGGGCCCCGGCGCACGTCCTGTGGAGGTGCGCCGGCGCCCGCCCCGCGCGGGACGGCCCGGGTGCTGTCAGGTCACCCGGCCGCCCTGCTCCGCTCCCCCACTCCGCCGACCGGTGCCCACCGGTCGAGCAGGCCGGGGTTCTCCTTCAGCCAGGCGCGGACGGCTTCCTGCTCCTTGCCCTTGCCGGCCTTCTGGATGCGCGCCTCCAGACCGGTGAGCTGCTCCTCGGTCATGGAGAAGTCCTTCAGCCAGGCGCCGACCTCGGGGTGGTCGGCGGCGAAGCCCTCGCGGGACAGGGTGTGCACGCCGTCGCCCTCGCCCCAGGCGCCCCGGGGGTCCTTCAGCTTCTTCAGGTCGTACTCGCTGTAGGCCCAGTGCGGCGACCAGAGCGTGACGACGATCGGGTCCTTCCTGGCGTAGGCCCGCTTCAGCTCGGCGAGCATCGCCGGGGTCGACCCGTCGACGACCCGGTAGCCGTCGAGGCTGTACTCCTCGACGACCTTGTCCTTGAGCAGGCCCATCATTCCGGCGCTGGGTTCGATGCCGGTGATCCGGCCGCCGAACTCGGCCGACTTCGCCTTCAGGTCGGCGAGGGTGTTCACGTCCTTCATGTACGCCGGGACGCTCAGCTCAAGGGACGTGGGGCCGTACCAGGTGCCGAGGTCGTCGAGCTGGTCGCCGTACTTCTTCCAGTACTCGGCGTGCGTGGTGGGCAGCCAGGAGTCGGTCTGGAAGTCGACCTGACCGGTAGCGAGGCCGGTGTAGAGGGGGGCGGCGGCGTACTGGGTGGTCTTCACCTCGAAGCCGCGCTCCTCCAGCAGCTCCTTCCACAGGTAGGTGGAGGCGATGCCCTCGTCCCAGGGGATGTAGCCGATGGTGATCTCCTCGCCCTTGCCGACGTCCGCGGCGGAGGCCTCGGCGGTGCCGGAGTTCGAGCCGAAGACGCCCATGCCGCCGGCGACGAGCGCCAGGACGAGCACGCCGACCACGGCCACGGCCGGGCGGGGGCGGTGGCTCCACACGGTGGGGCGGGCCTTGGCGGTGGCGCGGCGGCCGAGCGGGGAGAGGCGGGTGCCGAGGGCGCCGGTCATGCGGTCCAGGTAGATGGCGAGCACGACGATGCCGAGGCCGGCCTCGAAGCCGAGGCCGATGTCGAGCCGGCCGATGGCCTCGTTGACGGAGCCGCCGAGGCCGCCGGTGCCGACCATGCCGGCGATGACGACCATCGACAGGCCGAGCATGATGACCTGGTTGACGCCCGCCATGATCGTCGGCAGGGCGAGCGGTAGCTGGACCCGCCAGAGGGTGTCGCGGGGCGTCGTGCCGAAGGCCTCCGCAGCCTCGACGAGTTCGGCGTCGACCTGGCGGATGCCGAGTTCGGTCATGCGCACGCCGGGGGCGAGCGCGAAGATCAGGGTGGCGATCACGCCGGCGGGCACGCCCATGCCGAAGAAGAGGATCGCGGGGATCAGCAGGACCATCGACGGCATGGTCTGGAGCAGGTCCAGGACCGGTCGCAGGGCGGCGCTGACGGCCGGGGAGCGGGCCGCCCGGATGCCCAGCGGCACCGAGATCACCAGGGCGATCACCGTGGCGACGAGCACCAGCGACAGCGTGGACATCGCCTCCTCCCACAGGTCGAGGGAGTCGACGAGCGCGAACCCGGCGAAGCCGAGGACGCCCGCGACCAGGCCGCGCAGCCACCAGGCGAGGACGGCGAGGATGCCGGCGAGCAGCAGGGGCTCGGGGGCGGTGAGGACGGTGTCGATGCCGTCGTACATGCCTTCGACGACCGCCTTGACGGCGTCGAACAGCCAGGACATGTGGGTGACGAGCCAGTCCACGCCGGAGTCGACCCAGTCACCGAGGTGCAGCCTAGGCACGGGCGGTCACCTTCCCCCCGTCGCGCGGGTCGGCACAGGCGGTGGGCTCCCCGTGTTCGTCGCCGAGGAAGCCGACGAGGCGCCGGCGCGGGACCACTCCGACGAGTTCGCGCCGCGCGTTCACGACGGCGACCGGGTGCGTCGTGCGGGCGCTGAGCGCGCACAGCTCGGTGAAGGGGGTGTCGGGGTCCGCGGTGGCGCAGCCGCAGTCGGCCTCGTCGCCGCGGACGGCGGTGTCCATGACCGCGGACGCGGTCAGTACGCGGGAGCGGTCGACGTCCTGGATGAAGGAGGCGACGTAGTCGTCGGCCGGGCGGACGAGGATGTCCTCGGCGGTGCCGTTCTGCACGATGCGGCCGTCGCGCATGACGGCGATGCGGTCGCCCAGGCGCATGGCCTCGTTGAGGTCGTGGGTGATGAAGACGATCGTCTTCTTCAGGGTCTTCTGGAGCGTGAGCAGCTGGTCCTGCATGTCGCGGCGGATCAGCGGGTCCAGCGCGCTGAAGGACTCGTCCATCAGGAGCAGGTCGGCGTCGGTGGCGAGGGCGCGGGCGAGTCCCACCCGCTGCTGCATGCCGCCGGACAGCTCGTCCGGCCAGGACTTCTCCCAGCCGGCCAGTCCGCACAGCCGCAGGGCCTCGCCGGCGCGCTCCTCGCGTTCGGCGCGCGGGACGCCCTGCACGGCGAGGCCGTAGCCGGCGTTGTCGAGGACGCTGCGGTGCGGGAAGAGCGCGAAGTGCTGGAAGACCATGCTGATCTTCCTGGCGCGGACCTCGCGCAGTTCGCGGTCGCCGAGCGCGGTCAGGTCCTCGCCGTCGAAGAGGACGCGTCCCGCGGTGGGCTCCAGCAGTCCGTTGAGCATGCGCAGCAGGGTGGACTTCCCGGAGCCGGACAGGCCCATGACGACGAAGATCTGGCCGGGGTCCACGGTGAAGGAGGCGTCGATGACGGCGGCGGTGGTGCCGTCGCCGCGCAGCTCGTCCCGGTCGGCGCCGCGGCGCAGCCGCTCGACCGCCTCGTCCTGTCGTCTGCCGAACACCTTGTACAGGTGGTCGGCTTCCAGCCTGGAGGACACACGTACCTTCTCTGGTCGGGGGCAGGGACGGGAGCGGCGGCGGGGCCGGGTGCGGCCCGCCGGGCGTTCACAGCAGTTGAATGTGCAACCGGCACCGCTCCGACGCGGCACCTGCCCCCGACCGGCAAGGGCAAACACGCCCGTGGGACAGTTCACAGACCCTTCACACCTGCCACGGGAGTGAATCGCGGCGGCCGCCCGCCGGGCCGGTGCGGCATGATGCGTGGCGTGACCGGACGACTGATGCTCCTCGACACCGCCTCCCTGTATTTCCGTGCCTACTTCGGTGTCCCCGACTCCGTGAGGGCCCCGGACGGCACGCCGGTGAACGCCGTGCGCGGGCTGCTGGACTTCATCGACCGCCTGGTCAGGGACCACCGGCCCGACGAGCTGGTCGCCTGCATGGACGCCGACTGGCGGCCGCGGTGGCGGGTCGACCTCATCCCCTCCTACAAGGCGCACCGGGTCGCCGAGGAGCACGAGGCGGGGCCGGACGAGGAGGAGGTGCCGGACACGCTCTCCCCGCAGGTGCCGGTGATCGAGGCGGTCCTGGACGCGCTGGGCATCGCCCGCGTCGGTGTCGCCGGGTACGAGGCGGACGACGTGATCGGCACCTTCACCGCGCGCGCGAAGGGCCCGGTCGACATCGTCACCGGCGACCGCGACCTGTACCAGCTGGTGGACGACGCGCGCGGGGTGCGGGTGCTGTACCCGCTGAAGGGCGTCGGCACGCTGCAGACCACGGACGAGGCGTGGCTGCGCGAGAAGTATGGCGTCGACGGGCGCGGGTACGCGGATCTGGCGCTGCTGCGCGGCGATCCGAGCGACGGCCTGCCCGGCGTGCCGGGCATCGGCGAGAAGACGGCGGCCAAGCTGCTGGCCGAGTTCGGCGACCTGGCCGGGATCCTGGCCGCGGTCGACGACCCCGGGGCCCGGCTCACGCCCACGCAGCGCAAGCGGCTCGGCGAGGCCGGCCCCTACCTCGCCGTCGCGCCGAAGGTGGTCAGGGTCGCCGACGACGTGCCGCTGCCGGCGGTGACGACGCGGCTCCCGCGTGCCGCGCGGGAACCCGCGGAACTGGCAGGGCTGGCGGAGCGCTGGGGGCTCGGCGGGTCGCTGCAGCGGCTGCTGACCACGCTCGGCGCGTAGACGTCGGCCCCGCGAGCGGGACCGCGCGGTGGGGTGCCGCGGCGGCACGAGATGCTAACTTAGGCAAACCTAACCAATGAAGGCTCGGGAGGCCGTCATGGCAGAACGTCCGGCACGGAAGCCCCGGAAGCCCCGTTCCGCGCGGGTCGTCCGCACCGAACGGCTCACCCCCCACATGCAGCGCGTCGTCCTCGGCGGGGAGGAGCTGGCCGGGTTCCCCGCCGGCACCTGCACCGACCACTACGTGAAGCTGCTGTTCGGACCCGAGGGCGTGACCTACCCGGAGCCCTTCGACCTGGAGCGCATCCGCGCGGAGTTCCCCCGCGAGCAGTGGCCCGTGACGCGGACGTACACCGTGCGCCGCTGGGACGCCGAGCACCGCGAGCTGACCCTGGACTTCGTCCTGCACGGCGACGAGGGTATCGCCGGGCCGTGGGCGGCCCGTGTCCGGCCGGGCGAGACCGTCCGCTTCCTGGGCCCCGGTGGCGCCTACGCCCCCGACCCGGCCGCCGACTGGCACCTGCTGGCCGGTGACGAGAGCGCGCTGCCCGCCATCGCGGCGGCGCTGGAGTCGCTGCCCGCCGGCGCCGTGGCGCACGCCCTCGTCGAGGTCTCCGGCCCCGAGGAGGAGCAGAAGATCGACTCCGACGTGGAGGTCGTCTGGCTGCACCGCGGCGGGCGTCCGGTCGGCGAGCGGCTCCTGGCGGCGGTCCGCGCGCTGGAGTTCCCCGAGGGCCGGCTGCACGCCTTCGTCCACGGCGAGGCCGCCTTCGTGAAGGAACTGCGCAGGCTGCTGCGGGTCGAACTGCGGATCCCCCGCGAGGACCTGTCGGTCTCCGGCTACTGGCGGCTCGGCCACGACGAGGACGGCTGGCAGGCCGCCAAGCGGGAGTGGAACGCGCGCGTGGAGGCCGAGCAGGAGAACACCACACCGGCCGCCTGACGCCGGGACGGGCGGCCGAGGCGGGCGGCCGAGGCGGGCGGGGCCCCGAGCCCCGGCCCCGGCCCCGGTCAGTCGCCCCGCACCCGGGCGTGCAGGTGCATGTCGTGCCAGCCGTCCTGGTGCAGGCCCGCGCTGCGTTTGGTGCCCTCCAGGAGGAAGCCGGCCCTGGCGGCCACGCGGCAGGAGGCCTCGTTGGCCGTGGCGTGCAGCAGTTCCAGGCGGTGGAAGCCGACCTCGTCGAGGGCCCACCGCGACAGGGCGCTCGTGGCGCGGGCGGCCACCCGCCGGCCCCGGGCGGCCGCCGTGGTCCAGTAGGCCACCTCGGCCACGCCGTCGCCGAGTTCGATGCCGCGCAGCGCCACGCGTCCGCGCAGCGCGTCGGTGGCCGCGTCGACGACGGCCCACTGGGCGGTCCGCTCCCCGGTCCACTCGGCCAGCCACTCCTCGATCCAGCCGGTGACCTCGGCGACGGAGTCGGCGGCCCGGACGTGCCACCGATGCAGCAGCGGGTCCTGGAAGGCGGCATGGACGGCGGGCGCGTCCGTGGCCCGCCAGGGCCGCAGGAGAAGGCCGTCGCCGGTGGACAGGAGCGGTTGCGGGGACGTGGCGAGGGCGCCGGCGGGGAGGACGGGACCGGTCAGGAAGGGCATGCCGGGAAGCATGCCCACCGGCCGGGAGCGTGCCAACGGGTTTTCGCGGCGGCCGTAGGGTGGATTCCGATGAGACGCCGCACCGCTCCCCCGCTGTCCCCCCTCCCGCAGCGTGACGGGGTCGACCCGGTACGGGTGCGGCTGCCGGGCGGGGGCTCCTGGGCGACCGTGCGGGAGCACCTGGCGCAGCGGTTCGGGCCGGAGCGGGCCGGGGCCGTGGACGCGCTGTTCGCGGCGGGGCGGATCGTCGGGGCCGACGGGCGGGCGGTGGCGGCGGACGCGGCGTACGTGCCGGGGATGTTCGTCTGGTTCCACCGGGACCTGCCCGCCGAGGAGCCGGTGCCGTTCCCGGTGGAGGTCGTGTACCGCGACGAGCACGTCGTCGTGGCCGACAAGCCCCACTTCCTCGCCACCACACCGCGCGGCAGCCACGTCACCGAGACCGCGCTGGCCCGGCTGCGGCGGGAGCTGGAGCTGCCCGCGCTGGGCGCCGCCCACCGACTGGACCGGCTCACCGCGGGCCTGGTGCTGTTCACCGTGCGTCCCGAGGAGCGGGGTGCCTACCAGACCCTGTTCCGCGACCGCCTGGTCCGCAAGGTGTACGAGGCTGTCGCGCCGTACGATCCGGGGCTGGCGCTGCCGGTGACCGTGCGCAGCCGGATCGTGAAGGAACGCGGGACGCTGACCGCCCGTGAGGTGCCGGGCGAGCCCAACGCGGTCAGCCGCGTCGAACTGGCCGAGCACCTCGCGGACGGACTCGCCCGCTACCGGCTGATCCCGCGGACCGGGCAGACCCATCAGCTGCGGGTGCACATGACCGCGCTGGGCGTGCCCATCCTCGGCGACCCCCTGTACCCCGAGGTGACCGCCCCCGGACCGGCCGGCGACTTCCGGCGCCCGCTGCAACTGCTGGCGCGGGAGCTGGAGTTCACCGATCCGGTGACGGGGGTGGAGCACCGGTTGCGGAGCCGTCGGACGCTGGCCGCCCGGTCGTCGCACGACGGCCGGGGCGGCGGGCGCGCCGGGGATCAGTAGCCGCGCCACCAGTCGAGGAGGCGCCGCCAGCCGCTGGGCCGACGGGCCGGTTCCGCGGCGCGGGCCGCCGCGGGCTCGGGCCGGGGCTGCTGCTGAGGCTGGGGCTGGTGCTCGGGCCGGGGGCGCGGGACGGTCGCCGGCCGGGGCTCGGCGGGCGGTGGCAGGAGGGTGGCCGGCGGAGCGGCGGGTACGGTACCGGGCGCCGGCGTGGTGCCGGGGGTCACCGGGAGGACCGGACGCGGCGGCGGGAGCGCACCGTGGGCGGGCCTGACCATGACGTCCTGCTGGGGCTTGGGCTCGAAGCGGACCGGCAGCTCCATGAGGTGCCGGGAGGCGATCGACGTCGTCCAGCGCAGGTCCTCCTCCGCGCAGGCGAGCTGCACGTCGGGCAGGCGCGTGAGCAGGGCGTCGACGCCGACGTCGGCGATGGCGCGCCCGATGTCCTGGCCGGGGCACTCGTGCGGACCGCCGCCGAAGGCGAGGTGGGCGCGGTTGCCCTGCATGCCGGCGGACAGGTCGGGACGGACCCGCGGGTCCACGTTGCCGGGCGCGGGCGCGAAGAGGAGGCCGTCGCCCCGGCGGATGCGCTGTCCGCCCAGCTCGGTGTCCTGCTTGGCGAAGTAGGCGAAGACCGTGCTGAACGGCGGCTCGTCCCACAGGGACTGCTCGACCGCCTCCGGCACCGTCATCTGCCCGCCGTTGAGCTGGGCGAGGAACCGCGGGTCGGTGAGGACCATCCGCAGGGCGTTGGAGAGCAGGTTGACCGTGGCCTCGTAGGCGGCGAAGAGCACCAGGCGCAGGTGCTCCCGGACCTCGTCGTCGGTCAGTTCCGCCGGGTCCAGCACGAGATGGCTGGTGAAGTCGTCCTGGGGCCGGGCGCGGCGGCGGGCGGTGAGCCGGCTCAGCGCCTCCATGACGTGGTTGTGGCTGGCGATCGCGGTCCCGGTGCCCTTGAGCGCGTCCCGGGCGGCGTGGACCATGCGGTCGTCGTACTCCTCGGGCATGCCGAGCACGTGGCACATCACGGCCATCGGGAGGTGCTCGGCGAACTGGCCGACCAGCTCGGCCCGGCCCCGCTCGCAGAAGCGGTTGACCAGGCGCTGGGTGGACCGGTAGATGTACCGGCGCAGGCTGCGGTCGTCGATGGTCGCCATGGCGGCGGTGACCGCGCCGCGCAGCCGCTTGTGCTCGTCGCCCTCGGCGTGGGAGCAGATGGGCTGCCAGGCGATGTGCGGCATGAGCGGGTGGTCGGGCTTGACCGCGCCGTCCACCAGCGGCGTCCAGATGCGGCTGTCGCGGCTGTACTGGGAGGGCGTGCGGACCATGTGCATGTTCTCGGCGTGGCCGAGGACCACCCACATCGGCACGTCGTCGTGGAGCAGGACGGGCGCCACCGGGCCGTGCTGCTCGCGCAGTTGCTCGTAGAGGTCGTCCAGGTCCTCGGCGCCGGGCCCGTAGAGCCGGCGCAGTCCGCCGGGGCCACGGCCGTGCGCGGGGCAGCCGGGCGGCGGGTCGAGGGCCAGGTCGTGGGGACCGGTCGTCATGGGGTGGTCAGGCGTCACTGGGTCGCTCCGAAAGGGGTCCGGGAGGGGCCGGGAGGCGGGGGGCGGAAGGCAGAGGTGGACGGAAGGCAGGAGGGGGCGGAAGGCAGGAGGGGGCGGAAGGCAGGAGGGGGCGGGTGTCAGGGAGTGGGCGGGCGTCAGGGGGACGCGTGTCAGGTCAGGCTGCCGGTCCGCACGAGGTCGTGCAGGAAGCGCGTCAGCGTCATCAGCACGTCGCGGCTGGAGGCCCGGCGGCGCACGTCGCACTCCACGATCGGGATCTCGGGCGGCAGGTCGAGGGCGCTCCGCAGGTCCTCCAGCGGGTAACGGGGCCCGTCGGGGAAGGTGTTGACGGCGACCACGAAGGGCACGCCGCGTTCCTCCAGGCGGCCCATGACCTCGAAGCTGACCTCCAGGCGGCGGGTGTCGACCAGGACGACCGCGCCGAGCGCGCCCTCGAACAGGCCGTTCCACAGGAACCAGAACCGCTCCTGGCCGGGGGTGCCGAAGAGGTAGAGCACGACCTGGTCCGTGATGCGGATGCGGCCGAAGTCCATGGCGACGGTGGTGGCGGTCTTGGTGTCGGAGCCGTAGTTGTCGTCGACGCCGATACCGGCCTGCGTCATGGTCTCCTCGGTGGTCAGCGGCTTGATCTCGCTGACCGACCCGACCATGGTCGTCTTGCCGACACCGAAGCCGCCCACGATGACGATCTTGGCCGCCGCCGTGGTGGTCTGCGGCAGGTGGTCCTCGGCGCGTGGGCCGGGGACGGTGTCAGAGCCGTTGAAGTCCATGGATCACCGCTTCGAGGAGGGAACGGTCGGGGAGGTGCTGCCGGACGATCGGGGCGCGCGCCTGGACGAGTTCGGCCGCCAGCATCTCGGTGAGCAGCACCGTCACCACGCTGAACGGCAGGCCGAGGTAGGCCGACACCTCGGCCACCGACAGCGGAGCCCGGCACATCCGCAGCACCGCCGACTGCTCCGGGGGCGCGGAGGAGGGGGGTTCGGCACGCGCCACGATCAGGGTGACGAGGTCGAGCGGGGCGCGTTCGCCGTCCGGTCCGGTGATGATGTACAGCCGTTCGGGGTTCTTGCCCTCCCCCTCCTTCGACGGCTGCGGGGGCGGTTCCGGGGCGGGGTCGCGCCGTCGGCGTTGCGGAGGCGTCATACGCTCTGCCCGTTCCGCCGGGGCGGGCTGGTCAGATGGGCGCCGATCCGCACCACGAGGTCGCGCATCATGGCGCTCATCCGGCCGGCCTCGCAGCGGACGTCGGCGAGCACGGCGAGGTAGGCGTTGGCACCGGCGGACATCATGTAGAAGTAGCCGCCGTTCAGCTCGATCATGACGAGGTTCATCTCGCCGTCGCTGGAGTGGATCTCCTGGGCGACGGCGTTGGCCAGGCTCTGGAGGCCGGCGCAGGCCGCCGCGATCCGGTCGGCGGCGTCGGGATCACCGGCGTAGCGGGCGATGCGCAGTCCGTCGGCCGAGAGCACGACGATCATCTCGATGCCCGGAACCCCGTCGTACAGTTCCTTGAGCAGCCAGTCGAAGTTTTGGCGCTGCTGGATCACGTGCGGTCCCCTTCATCGTCGGCCTCGAACTCGGCCTTGTCCTTGAGCAGATGCAGGTATGCGGTGGGATTGCGGGTGAAGTCCGTCGGGTGGTGTCCGGGCGGGGCCTCCTTCTTCAGTCCCTCCCAGAACGCCTCGAAGGCGACGCCGGGCTCCTGCCGCTCCACGCCGGGCCGGGGTTCCGGTGCGGGCAGCGCGAACGGGTCGGGCTCACCGGCGCGTTCGGCCGCCTGGGCGGCGTACGCCTCGCGGTAGCGCTGGCTGATCGGGACGGTGGTCTTGCTGCGGCGCTGCGGCAGGCCCTTGTCGGTCCACTCGGTGACCTCGGGCACCTCGTCGTCGTCCAGGGAGACATCCGCCGGGATCCTCGGGTTGGTGGGGCGGCGCTTCTTCGGAGGCCGCTTCGGGCCCTCGATGTCGCCCAGGTCGATCTGCGGTACGGCGGTGGCGCCGATGCCGTGGGCGAAGCCGGGCGCGGGGTCGGAGGTGACCATCTCGCTCGGCGCGATCAGTACGGCGCGGACACCGCCGTAGGCGGAAGTGCGCAGGGAGATCTGCATGTTGAACGCCGTGCAGAGCCGGCCGACGACCGCGAGCCCGAGGCGCGGGGTGCCCCCGACGTCCTGGATGTCGACCCCGGCCATGGCCTGTTCGAGCATGCGCTCGGCCTTGGCGCGGGCCTCCTCGCTGAGGCTGACGCCGGCGTCCTCGATCTCGATCGCGATGCCGGTCTGCACCTCGACGGCGTTGACGTGCACCTTGCTGGTGGGCGGCGAGTAGCGGGTGGAGTTGTCGAGGAGTTCGGCGAGCGCGTGGATCAGCGGTTCGACGGACAGGCCGCGGATGTTGACCTTGGCGATGGAGTCGAGCTGGATGCGGCGGTACTCCAGGATGCGGGACATGGCGCCGCGCAGCACGCTGTAGAGCGGCACGGGCTGGGGCCAGTTGCGGCCGGGGCGGCCGCCGCCGAGCACGCCGATGGAGTCGGCGAGACGGCCGATCAGGGCGGTGCCGTGGTCGATGCGCAGGAGGTCGTCGAAGACCTCGGGGTTGCGGCCGTGGTCCTCCTCCATCTCCCTGAGTTCCGCGGCCTGTTGGTGCACGATGGCCTGGACGCGCCGGGCGACGCTGACGAACGAGCGCTGGGCGGAGTCGCGCAGGGCCTCCTCGTGGTCGACGATCTCGAGGATCGTCTTGACCACCTTGCGCTGTCCCTCGCCGAGGTCGCGGTAGCCGGCGTCCACCTCGGCGAAGTGGAGCATCACCTCCCGGGGCGAGTTGCCGGCGCGCAGCCAGGCCACCGCCTGGGGGACGAAGAAGTCGGCGAGCCGGAGGTTCTGCTCCTCGTGGGCGGAGACCCGGCGTTCCAGATTCCCGATCCGGCGTTCCTTCTCCGCGCGCAGTTCCTTCAGTTGACGGCCGCGGCGCACCGCCTCGGTGCCGGCGAGGGCCACCAGGAGGGTGGCGACGGCTCCGCAGACGCCGACGGCCGTCCGGGCCGGGGTCGCCACCAGGGCGACGGCCGCTCCGGTCGCCGCGGCCATCACCGTCGCCGGCAGCAGCACCATACGGATGTGGGCCGGTTCACGGCGACCGGGTGGGGACTGAACACTCACCATGTGGGCACCCTCTGTAGGGGATCTGTCGGCATCATCGGGATGTCCGGGAACAAGCGCACGAATACGCCTCAACTCGGTGCGCCGCGGGCGAGCCTAGTCCGGCCGGATCACCGCCGCGTCATGTTCGACAACCGCCTGAAACCACACCCGCACCTGGAGTAACCTCGGGCGTTTCGCACGCTCGGAATTCGTTCGCACACGCTGCGTAATGCCGTACGGACGTGCGAAATCCTTCACCGGGACAGGTGATGCGGAGGCGGGGGCGGCCGTCGGACGGCCGTCACGCGCAGGCCCGCTTCGCGAGTGCCACGGGGCGGAACGCAGGGCGGGGCGGAGAGCAGGCCGGAGCACGGGAGCCCGACCCGCCCTCGGGGCCTTGGCGGCCACCTCGCCGAAGCTCGTCCTCGCGGGCGAGTGCGGCGGCTCGGCCGGGGCGCGGGTGTCACGCCTCCCGGTGACGGGCCAGGGCGGCGGCTCCGCACGCAGCCGGCGTCCGGGAAGGCACTCACCGGAACCGGCAGCCCTCCGCGCCGCCGACCCACTGACGAACCGTCAGCAGAGCCCTGTCACCGCCCCGGCCGCTCCGCCCGGACGGCAGCACACACCTCACAGGCCCGGCGTCCCCGCTCAGGCAGCCGCCCACCTCACCGCCTGGCCCCTCCCCCGGGCGGCGGCACACCTCACAGACCCGACGCCTCTGCTCGGGCAACGGCACACCTCACCGCCCCGGCGTCTCCGCCCGGACCGCGGCACACCTCACAGGCCCGATGTCCCCCCTCGGGCAACGGCACATCTCACCGCCCCGGCGTCATCCCCGGCCGGCGGCACACTTCCTCACGGGCCCGGCGCCCCTCGGACAGCCACCGGTCCCGGTCCCGCCGCCCCGGCGTCTCCGCCCGGGCGGCGGTGCCCGTCGTGCCCCGGCCGAAGCCACCGCCGCGGCCGGGGTTCCCGCCCGCGTGTGCTCAGCCCACCGACGAGTACGCCACGACGCCCCGCAGCAGTGCGTCGACCGCCTTGCGGGCGTTCTTCGCCACGGACGAACTCTCCGCGGGCGCGGCCGCCGCGATCTGCCCGAGGACGTCGATGACCTGCTTGCACCAGCGCACGAAGTCGCCGGCCGGCATCTCGACCTCCCGCAGGACCTCGTCGAGGCCCTTGCCCGAGGCCCACATGTGGGCGGCCCAGGCGAAGCCGAGATCGGGCTCGCGCTGGCCGACGCCCTCGGTCTGGCTGATCCGGAAGTCCTCCTCCAGCGCGTCCAGCCGGCCCCAGATCCGCACCATCTCGCCGAGCGCGGCCTTGGCGTTGCCCGCGGGCAGCTTCGGCGCCATCGCGTCGTCGCCGGACCGGGCCTCGAACACCAGCGCCGAGACGCAGGCGGCGAGTTCGGCCGGCGCCAGGCCCTCCCAGACGCCGGCCCGCAGGCATTCGCTCGCCAGCAGGTCCAGCTCGCCGTACAGCCGGGCCAGCCGCCTGCCGTGCTCGGTGACCTCGTTGCCGCGCAGGTAGTCCAGTTCGGTCAGCAGGGCCACGATCCGGTCGAAGGTGCGGGCGATGGTGTTCGTCCGGCCCTCGATCCGGCGCTCCAGCTGCGAGGTGTCGCGCAGCAGCCGGTGATAGCGCTCGGCCCAGCGGGCGTGGTCCTCGCGCTCGGAGCAGCCGTGGCAGGGGTGGGCGCGCAGCGCGGTGCGCAGGCGGGCGATCTCGCGGTCGTCGGCCGCCTGGGACCGGCCCCTGCGGGCACGCTCGGGCGTGATGTGCCCGGCCTTGGTGCGCAGGGCGGAGGCGAGGTCCCGCCGGGACTGCGGGGAACGCGGGTTGAACGTCTTCGGGATGCGCATCCGCTCCAGCGCCTCGACGGGCACCGGGAAGTCCATCGCGGCGAGCCGCTTGACCTGCCGCTCGGCGGTCAGCACGAGCGGGCGCGGCCCGTCGTGGTGGTCGAAGCCGCGGTGGCCGTCGGCCCGGCCGGCGGACAGGCCCGGATCCAGGACGAGGGCCAGTCCGGCGTACTTGCCGGTGGGCACGTGGATGATGTCACCCGGCTTCAGCTTCTCCAGCGCCACCGCCGCCTCGGCCCGCCGCTGGGCCGCGCCCTGCTTGGCCAGCTCCGTCTCGCGGTCCTTGAGTTCGCGACGCAGCCGCGCGTACTCCTCGAAGTCGCCGAGGTGGCAGGTCATGGAGGCCTTGTAGCCCTCCAGGCCCTCCTCGTTGCGCTGCACCTGCCGGGAGATCCCGACGACCGACCGGTCGGCCTGGAACTGCGCGAAGGAGGTCTCCAGCAGCTCGCGCGAGCGGTGCCGCCCGAACTGCTGGACCAGGTTGACCGCCATGTTGTACGACGGCTTGAAGCTGGAGCGCAGCGGGTAGGTGCGGGTGCCCGCCAGACCGGCCAGGTGGTCGGGGTTCATGCCCCGCTGCCACAGCACGACGGCGTGTCCCTCGACATCGATGCCGCGGCGCCCCGCACGGCCGGTGAGCTGCGTGTACTCGCCGGGGGTGATGTCGGCGTGCTGTTCGCCGTTCCACTTGACGAGCTTCTCCAGCACGACCGAGCGGGCGGGCATGTTGATGCCGAGGGCGAGGGTCTCGGTGGCGAAGACGGCCTTGACCAGACCGCGGACGAACAGCTCCTCGACGACCTCCTTGAAGGTCGGCAGCATGCCCGCGTGGTGGGCGGCTATGCCCCGCTCCAGGCCCTCCAGCCACTCGTAGTAGCCGAGGACGTGCAGGTCCTCGTGGGGGATGGCGGCGGTGCGCTCCTCCACCAGGGCGCGGACCCGTTCGCGCGCGTCGTCGTCGTTGAGCCGCAGCCCGGCGTACAGGCACTGCTGGACGGCGGCCTCGCAGGCGGCACGGCTGAAGATGAAGGTGATCGCGGGCAGCAGGCCCTCGGCGTCGAGCCGCTCGATGACCTCGGGGCGTCCGGGCGTCCACACCCGCGACCGCTGTCTGCGCTCGCGCTCGCGGTCGGCCTCGCGCATGTTCCGGCCGCGCCTGCGGTCCTGGTACGACGGGCGGCTCGCCTCCATGCGGGCCAGCCGCGCGAGGTCGGGGTTGACGGCCCTGCGGTGGCCCTCGCCCTCCTCGAAGAGGTCGTACATCCGCCGTCCGGCGAGCACGTGCTGGAACAGCGGCACGGGCCGGTGCTCGGAGACGATCACCTCGGTGTCGCCGCGCACGGTGTCGAGCCAGTCGCCGAACTCCTCGGCGTTGGACACGGTCGCCGACAGGGAGACCAGGGTCACCGACTCGGGGAGGTGGATGATCACCTCCTCCCACACGGCGCCCCGGAAGCGGTCGGAGAGGTAGTGCACCTCGTCCATCACGACGTACCCGAGGCCGAGGAGGGTCTGCGAACCGGCGTACAGCATGTTCCGCAGGACCTCGGTGGTCATCACGATCACCGGGGCGTCGGAGTTGACGCTGTTGTCGCCGGTCAGCAGACCGACCTTGTCGGCGCCGTGGCGACGGCACAGGTCGGAGTACTTCTGGTTGGACAGCGCCTTGATGGGTGTCGTGTAGAAGCACTTCTTGCCCTGCCGGAGGGCGAGGTGGACGGCGAACTCGCCGACGATCGTCTTGCCCGAGCCGGTCGGGGCGGCGACCAGGACGCCTTTGCCCGACTCGAGCGCCTGGCAGGCCTCGATCTGGAAGGGGTCGAGACCGAAGTCGTACATCTCGCGGAAGGAGGCGAGCGCGGTGGCCTGCTCGACAGCACGCTTACGGGCTGCCGCGTACCGCTCGGCCGGTGAGAGGTCCTCTGTCATCGTGCTTTCCACCGTACCGGGCCGCACTGACAACAGGACGATCATTATCCGGATCCGCCGTCCGGGGCCCGCGTCCGGGAGGTCCGGGGCCTCACGGCGGGTCGCCGCCCGGACACACGGCGCGGCCGGGGCGCCGTGCGGGCGCCCCGGCCGCGGGGAGGCTGCGTGCCGGTGCTCAGGTCACGTCGTCGTAGCCGTTGACCCGTTCCGCGCTCGTCTGTGCGGGCAGTGTCCGGCTCGGGGCGACCGCCTCGACCCGGCCGATGTCCTCGGGGGTGAGGTCCAGCTCGGAGGCCTCGTCGTCGGCGGGGCCCAGGGCGTCCCGGCGGCGCCTGCGGCGGTCGTTCAGCAGGGAGAAGCCGGTGGCGAAGAAGTAGAGGATCCAGATCGGTCCGGCGAGCGCCAGCATCGTCAGCGGGTCGGTGCTGGGCGTGGCCACGGCGGCGAAGACCGTGATGCCGATGATCATGCCGCGCCACCAGCTCACCATGCGCCGGCCGGTCAGCGCCCCGGTGAGGTTGAGCATGACCAGCAGCAGCGGCAGCTCGAAGGAGAGGCCGAAGACGAGCACCATGCGCACGATGAGGTCGAGCAGCTCGTCGAGCGGCAGCTGGTTGTCCAGGTCCGCCGGTGAGAACTCGAGGAGCACCTTCGCCATCGTCGGCAGCGTCTTGTACGCGAAGAAGGCGCCGCCGAGGAACAGCGGGACGCCCGTGCCGACGAACGCGTAGGCGTACTTGCGCTCGTGCTGGTGCAGGCCCGGTGCGACGAAGCCCCACAGCTGGTGGAGCCAGACAGGCGACGCGAAGATCACGCCCGCCATCAGGGAGACCTTCAGGGCGAGCGTGAACGGGGTGAGCAGACCGTTCAGGACGATGCGGGCGCAGGTGCCGCTCCTCTGCTGCGCCAGCTCCGCGAAGGTCGAGTCGCACCCCACCGCGGTCAGGATCGGGTTCGTGAAGAACTCGATGATGTCCTTGTAGAAGAAGGCGGCGACGATCGTGACGACCACGATGGCCAGCAGCGCCTTCGCGAGCCGGTTGCGCAACTCACGGAGGTGTTCCGCGAGGGGCATCCGCCCCTCCGGGTCCTTCTCCTTCTTGCGGGCGGACTTGAGCAACCCACGTTCCCATCTCGTGCGGCGGGCCGGAGGTCACCGGCCCTGCGTCAGCGCTTGGTCGAATCCGTCGGCTCGCTGACCGGGCGCGAGCTGGTCACGTCACCGGGGGAGGCCTGGATGGTGCGCTGAGCCGGGGGCTGCTCGCCGTCGTTGGGCGGTCCGGCCGGGGTGGCCGTGCTGCTGCCGTCGTCCTTCATCGCCTTGGCCTCGCTCTTGAGGATGCGAGCGGACTTGCCGAGCGAGCGGGCCATGTCCGGAAGCTTCTTCGCGCCGAACAGCAGGATGATGACGACGAGGATGAGAATGATCTCGGGGGCGCCGAGCCTTCCGAACATAAGTCTTTACCTTCTCACCGAGGCGGCTGGGTGGGATTGCTGTCCGATCGGTCGGACAGTTGTCCGAACGATCGTGCTGGCAGCGATCGTAACGCTCAGGGGTGAACGTGAGGCAATCCCCGTGCGTACTCCCGGTCCGCGATCCGGGCCTCGTTCTGCGGACCGCGATCAGCAGCGTACCTGTCCGGACCGCCGCGACGGGAGGGCGAAGTGTCCCAAAACGTATTCCTCGCGGGACTCACACGAGGGCCACGGCGGCACTCACAGGGTGTCCACGGCCCGGGCCGCGCTCAGGGACGCCCGCTCCAGCTCCTCCGCGGCCCGGCTGATGCGCTGCGCGGAGTCCGACACCTGGCGGCCCAGGCGCCGCGCCTCCACGAAGACCCGGACGGCGAACACCGCGAGGACGGCGAGACCCAGAAAACCCACGGCTACCGCGAACATCGGCCAGAACATGACGCCGAGCCTAGACCTTCCTACGGGGTGTGCAGCCGCAGGGTCCTGACCCCGCCCCCGGTGAGCAGCTCGACCACCCGCTCCCCGGCCGGCTTGCGCACGGCGGCGCCGCAGTCGGGACAGGTGAAGGAGTAGAAGGTGGTGCGGCTGGAGGCGCCGACGACCAGGCGCAGCGCACCGGCGGCGAGTTCGAAACGGCCGCGGCAGTCCGGGCAGCCCGCCCTGAAGACCACCGGGGCCACGCCGGTCATGCCCGAGAACGCCGAGGCCACCGAGACGCCCCGCGCGCCGGACGTCGTCACCGACTCGCTCACCGCTGCCGCTCCCGACCCTCGATCCGCGCCCGCCCGGCCCGCTCCGTGCCGCCCGGCCCGCCGCCGGGACCGGCGGTCCCGCCGTGCCCCGCGGCCTCCACCCCGTCGTACGCCGCCAGCGCCTCGCGGGCCGCGCGGCGGGCGCTGTCGGCGAGGTCCTGCGGCGCCACGATGCGGCCGTCGCGGCCGAGCCGCAGCGCCAGCCGCCGCAGCGAGGCCGGCTCGGGCGTGCGCAGGGTGATGCGCAGGCCGCCGTCCGCGAGCTCCTCGGCGCTGTCGTGCGGGTAGTACTCGGCGACCCAGCGCCCGCCGGGCCCCACCTCGACGACGACCTCCGGGTCCTCGGCGGCGGGCTGGACCAGCCCCTCCGACAGGTCGCGCAGCTCGACCTCCGGCGGCGCGGCGGGCTCGTCGAGGATCCTGATCTCGGCGACCCGGTCGAGGCGGAAGGTGCGCCGCGCCTCGGAGCGGCGGCACCAGGCCTCCACGTACGTGTGCCCGACGCTGACCAGGCGGATCGGGTCGATCTCGCGCTCGGTGACCTCGTCGCGGGCGGGCGAGTAGTAGCGGATCCACAGCCGGCGGCGCTCGGAGATCGCCCGGTCGACGTCGGCGAAGACCCCGCCCTCGGACTCGAAGGTCACCGACAGGCGGGAGCTGGCGCCCGCCGCCTCCCCGGCCGCTGTCTCCACCTTGGCGGTGGCCCGCAGCAGTGCCTGGCGGTCGCTCTCGCGCAGGCCGGGCAGGGTCGCCACCGCGCGGGCGGCCACCAGCAGGGCGGTCGCCTCGTCGGCGGCCAGCCGCAGCGGTTCGGCGGCGTCCGCGCCGAGGGCGGCCGGGTTGTGCCACCAGATCCGCTCGCCGTCGGTGTCGATGTCGAGCAGGTCGCCGCCGCGGAAGCTGGTGCCGCACATGGGCAGCACGTCGAGGTCGGAGACCAGCTCGTCCTCGGTGATCCCGAAGGCACGGGCGACGTCCTCGATGCGCGCTCCCGGGCGCTCCCGCAGGTACGTCACCAGGGAGAGCATCCGCCGGGTCTGGTCGATCGCGTTCGCCGGCCTGACCGGTTTGCCTGCCACTGTGTTGCTCGCTCCCCCTCAGCCCTTGGCCACGGCGCGCAGCCGGTCCACCACGTCGGCCCGCAGCTCCGCGGGCTCCAGCACCACCACGTCCGGGCCGAACTCCACCAGCCAGGCGTCCAGGCCGTGCCCGTACGGAATCTCCAACTCGTCCCAGCCGTCGCCGAGTTCCCGCACCGCCGTGGCCCTCGCCCGCAAGGGGTACCCGCAGCCGGCGCGCAGCCGGATCAGCGCGCTGCGGTCGGCGGTCTCCCCCGCCCAGCCGGCCACCGTCTCGCGGACGGTGACGACGTCGGGCACGGGCGCGCTGAACGCCGTCCCGCGCGAGCGCACCTTGCCGGTGATGCGGGACAGCCGGAAGACCCGCTCGGCCCCCCGGTCGCGGTCCCAGCCCGCGAGGTACCAGTGGCCGCGCCAGCACTCCAGCGCCCACGGCTCGACGTGCCGGGGCTCGGGACGGGCGGCGGTGGCCTTGCGGTAGTCGAAGACGACGGGACGGCGGTCGCGGCAGGCCAGCATCAGCGGCTCGAACGCGGCCTCGTGGACGGGGATGCGCGGTTCCAGGGCACTGTGCGGCTCGTAGGGGTCGACGTCCTCGGGCAGGCCCGCCGCGCGCAGTTTCTGCAGGGCGCCGCTGGCCGCGCCGGCGAGCCTGGCCTGCTGCCACACCTTGGCGGCCAGGCCCAGGGCGGCGGCCTCCTCGGCGTCGAGGGTGATGGCCGGCAGCCGGTTGCTGTCACGGCGGGCGAGGTAGCCGATCTCGCCGTCCAGGCTCTCGACGGTCTCGATGACCAGGCCCAGCTCGCGCAGGTCGTCCTTGTCCCGCTCGAACATCCGGTTGAAGGAGTCGTCCGACCCGGCCCCGCCCCTGCCCGGACCGAACGCCTCGACGTAGGCCTCGATGGAGTCACGCAGCTCGCGCTTGCTGAGCGGCCGCCGTGTCCCGAGCAGACACAGCGCCAGGTTCATCAGCCGCTCCGCCTTGGCAATGGCCATCGACGCCCTTCGCCTCTCCTGTGGTGCTTCCGACGGACGACCGTACCGCTCCGCGGCGCCCGGGCAAAAGCCGAGGGCCCATGCCCGGACGGGCATGGACCCCGGCTGGTCGAGACCGGTCCCGCGACGATCAGACCCCGAGCAGGTCGACCACGAAGATCAGCGTCTCGCCCGGCTTGATCGCCGGGGTCGGGCTCTGGTTGCCGTAGGCGAGGTGCGCCGGGATGGTCAGCTGGCGACGGCCGCCGACCTTCATGCCCTGCACGCCCTGGTCCCAGCCCTTGATGACCCGGCCGCCGCCCAGCGGGAAGCGGAACGGGGTACCGCGGTTCCAGCTCGCGTCGAACTCCTCACCGGTGCTGAAGGCGACACCGACGTAGTGCACGGAGACGGTCTGGCCCGCCTGCGCCACCTCACCGTCGCCCTCCCAGATGTCCTTGATCTCGAGGTCCGCCGGGGGCTCGCCGCCCGGGAAGTCGATCTCGGGCTTCTCGATGCTCACGTCTTACGCTCCTGCTTGTTCGCGGAAAGGCAACAGCACAGTCTTACATCACGGCGGCGTCACATCTTCGCGAGGAGGTCCACCGTGAAGACCATCGTGGAGTCCTTCTCGATGCCGCTGCCGGCCGGCGGCCGGTCGCCGTACCCCAGGTCGGGCGGGATCACGATCACGACGCGGCTGCCGGTCTTCTTGCCGGTCAGGCCCTGCGCCCAGCCCTTGACGACCTGCTGGAGCGAGAACGAGGTCAGCGCGGACCGCTGGTACGTCGAGTCGAACTCCTTGCCGGTGTCCCAGACGACGCCCTTGTACTGCACGAGGACCGTGTCGTCGGCCGCGACGGCCTCCCCGTCGCCCTCGATGACGTAGCCCGACACGAGCTTCTTCGGCGGATCGGCCTTGGGGATCTCGACGGAGGGCGCCTTGCCGTCGGTGTTGGTGCCGACCTTCGGCACGGCGGCGTCGTCCTGGGGGACCTTCTTGCCCTCGGCCGAGCTCCTGGCGTTGAAGGTGTCCTGGACGTCGAACACGAACACCAGCGTGTCGGTGCCCTTGACGCCCGCCTCCGCGTTGCCCTCCTTGCCGAAGCCCCAGGTCGGCGGGACGGCGAACTGCACCCGGCTGCCGGCCTTCTTGCCGGTCAGGGCGTAGCGCCAGCCCTCCATGGTGCTGCCCTGCGCGAGCTGGGTGAGCAGCGGCGCCCCGCGGTCGTAGGAGTTGTCGAGGACCTTGCCGGTGTCCCAGATCTGGCCGAGGTACTGGGCCTGGATGTAGTCGCCCTCCGCGACGGTCCGGCCGCCGCCCGCGATGACCGTCTTCACGGCGAGCTGGTCGGAGGGCGCGCCGCTGCCCTTGGCGACCGTCGGCTTCTCCCCGAACTTCGTGCCCGCGGTGATGGCCGGCAGCGGACCGTCGACGATCTTGGGGGCGGGCGCGGCGGAGGGGGCCGAGGCGGAGGGCGACGCGCTGCTGTCCACCTTGCCCGACGAGTCGGACGAGTCGTCCCCGCACCCGGCGAGCGTGACCAGTCCTGCGGGTACGGCGGCGAGAATGAGTGAGCGTCGGCGCACGGTGGGGGCCTCGTAATCGGTTGATCTTGCTGATGGCGTGCGCGCTACCTTACTGACGATTCCGCGCCGATTCAGGTTTCGGCCCGGTTCCGTTTCGGCAGGTGCCCCGGGAGTTGTCCCCGGGACGGCACCGCCGACGCGAGAAGGGCGCCGTACGGGAAACGCACGGCGCCCTCGTCGCGTTCCGGCATTGCCGCGGAACGCGGCACCCGGTCACATTCCGGCGATCAGCTTCTCCACCCGGTCGTCCACCGAACGGAACGGGTCCTTGCACAACACCGTGCGCTGCGCCTGGTCGTTGAGCTTGAGGTGCACCCAGTCGACGGTGAAGTCCCGCCGCTGCTCCTGGGCCCGGCGGATGAAGTCACCGCGCAACCGCGCCCGAGTGGTCTGCGGGGGAACCGACTTGCCCTCGAAGATCTTCAGGTCGTTGCAGATCCGGGCGGCCTGCCCCTTGCGCTCCAGCAGGTAGTACAGGCCACGACGACGGTGGATGTCGTGGTAGGCGAGGTCTATCTGCGCCACGCGCGGGTGCGACATGGTCATGTTGTGCTTGGCCCGGTACCGCTCGATGAGCTTGTACTTCATCACCCAGTCGATCTCGGTGCCGATCCGGTCGAGGTCCTCGGCCTCGATCGCGTCGAGCGTGCGGCCCCACAGCTCCAGGACCTGGTCGACGGTGCCGGTACGGATGCCGCGGCGCTCGACGAAGTCCACGGCCTTCTCGTAGTACTCGCGCTGCACCTCGAGGGCGGAGGCCTCACGGCCGCTGGCCAGGCGCACCTTGCGCCGGCCGGTGATGTCGTGGCTGACCTCGCGGATCGCCCGGATCGGGTTCTCCAGGGTCAGGTCGCGCATCACGGTGCCCGCCTCGATCATGCGCAGCACCAGGTCGGTGGCGCCGACCTTGAGCAGCATGGTCGTCTCGGACATGTTCGAGTCGCCCACGATGACGTGCAGGCGACGGTAGCGCTCGGCGTCGGCGTGCGGTTCGTCGCGGGTGTTGATGATGGGCCGGGACCGGGTCGTCGCCGAGGAGACGCCCTCCCAGATGTGCTCGGCCCGCTGGCTCACGCAGTAGACGGCCCCGCGGGGCGTCTGGAGCACCTTCCCGGCACCGCACAGCAGCTGCCGGGTCACCAGGAAGGGGATGAGGATGTCCGCGAGCCGGGAGAACTCCCCGTGCCGGGCCACCAGGTAGTTCTCGTGGCAACCGTAGGAGTTGCCCGCCGAGTCGGTGTTGTTCTTGAAGAGGTAGACGTCGCCCGCGATTCCTTCCTCGTGCAGGCGTCGTTCCGCGTCCACCAGGAGTCCCTCGAGAATGCGCTCGCCGGCCTTGTCGTGGGTGACCAGTTCGGTCACGTTGTCACATTCGGGTGTCGCGTATTCCGGATGCGATCCCACGTCGAGATAGAGGCGGGCGCCGTTCCGCAGAAAGACATTGCTGCTTCGGCCCCATGACACGACACGGCGGAAGAGGTACCGCGCCACCTCGTCAGGCGACAGGCGGCGCTGTCCCCTGAACGTGCACGTGACGCCGTACTCGTTCTCCAGCCCGAAAATGCGGCGGTCCATGACTGAACATTACGCCCGATCCCCTGAACTGAAACGGGGTTCGACGGCACGGTTCGGATCATTTTCCGATGAAGCCGCAACCACCCCGCTTCCGGCGGGAACGGCGAGTACCCGCCCCGTGGCCAGCAAAACCAGCAATGCCACGGCACCCGCCGCACCCGGCACGGCGAAACCCCACCGGGCGCCACCCGCCTCGACGACCGGGCCCGCCACGGCCGTTCCGAGCGAGTGACCGACCGTGAAGGTGGTCACCAGCCAGGAGAACGCCTCCGTGACGGTGCCGCGCGGCGCGTGCCGGTCGACCAGCACGAACGCGCAGGCGATGGCGGGCGCGAGGAACACGCCCGCCAGCGCGGTGAGCGCCACCATGGCGACCGCGCCCGGCATCAGCGTCAGCGGCAGGTAACACACCGCCAGGAACGCCACCAGCACCCGCAGTCGCCGCTCCGGCGCCCCCACCCACCGCCGCGCCCCGTAGGCCACCCCGCCGACGAGCGCGCCGAGGCCGAGGGCGGCCATCAGCCAGCCGTACACCACGTCACCCCCGTGGTCGTCTGCGTACGGCACGGAGGCCACCGTGATGGACCCCAGCGCGATGCCGACGAACAGGAAGGCACCCAGCAGCACGAGCAGACCGGGCGACCGCAGGGCGCCCAGCCAGTGCGCCTCGCGCGGGGCGGAGCGCCACCCCCGCGAGGGCGGCGAGACGACCACGGTCAGCGCCCCGAGCACCCCGAGCCCGTTCAGGACCAGCAGGGCGGCCTGCGCCGACCACAGCGAGGTGCACAGGGTCACCAGCAGCGGCCCGACGGTGAACATCACCTCCTGGGCCACCGCGTCCATCGCGTACGCGGTGTGCACCTGCTCCTCCCGGCGCAGCACCGACGGCCACAGCGCCCGCAGGCCGCCCTCCAGCGGCGGGGTGAACAGCCCGGCCGCCGCGACGAGGACGAGGGCGAGCGGCAGCGGGGCGATGCCGGCGAAGGCGAAGCCGCCCATGGCGAAGGCCGCGGCGAGCGCGGCGGACAGCTGCACACGCGGCTGGCCGTGCAGGTCGACCAGACGGCCGAGCAGCGGCTGGCCGACGGCGTTGGCGACGCCGTACACGGCCGCCAGGACGCCCGCGAGGGTGTAGCCGCCGCCCTCGGCACGCACGAACAGCACGATCGCGATGGCGGCCGTGGCGTTGGGCAGTCGCCCCACCAGGGTGCCGGCGAGGAGCCGGGCCGCGTGCCGCGCCCTGAGGATCTCCAGATACCCCGCGGCCATGTCCCGCCTCCGTCGGCTCCCCCGAGGCGGTCGACCCCGCCAAGGTTTTACGTATAACGCGTCCCGGTCATACGTACCATGTGCGCTGTTCACCCGTCCAGACGAAAGAGCAGGCCCACGGTGGCACGAGCCAGCACCCGCCCGACGAGCCGCGACGTCGCCCGGGCCGCAGGCGTCTCCCAGGCCGCCGTCTCCCTCGTCCTCGGCGACAAATGGCGCGGCCGCGTCTCCGAGACCACCGCGGAACGCGTACGCCAGGCCGCCCGCGACCTCGGCTACCGCCCCAACCTGGCCGCCCGCAACCTGCGCCTGGGCCGCACCCGCACCATCCTGCTCGTCGTCCCGGAACTGACCACCGAATTCTTCGCCGGCGTCTACACCGGCGCAGCCCGCCTCGCCGCCACCCACGGCTTCGGCGTCGTCCTCTACCCCTCCCCCGAAGGCATCGGCCCCGCCCCCGACCCCTTCGCCTCCGCCCCCACCGCCCTCGACGGCGTCCTGGCCTCCTCCATGGCCGCCGACGCCCTCACCACCATCCGCGGCGACCAACTCCCCCTCGTCATGCTCGACAGCGACCCCCACGGCAGCCTCGGAGCCGCCACCGTCAACCTCGACATCGCCGACGGCGCCCGCCAGGTCGCCGAACACCTCCTGCACCTCGGCCACCGCCACTTCCTGCACCTGGCCTCCGACGTCCCCTCCTGGACGTTCGAGGTACGCGCCCGCGAGCTGGCCGCACGCGTGCGCGCCGTGCCCGGCACCACCCTGCGCACCGCCCCCACCCCCATGACCATCGACGGCGCCCGCACGGCCGCGGAAGCCGCCCTGGACTCCCCCGGCCCCCGGCCCACCGCCGTCGTCTGCGACGACGACAAACTCGCCGCCGGCGTCTACAAGGCCGCACGACGACACGGACTGCGCATCCCCGACGACATCTCCGTCACCGGCGTGGACGACATCGCCCTCGCCGCCGCCCTCGACCCGGAACTGACGACCGTCCGCCTGGACGCCGAACTCTTCGGAGAACACGGCATGCGAGCCCTGCTGGCCGTCCTGGACGGCCGCACACCCGAAACCGCACGGATCCCCGTCCACCTGGTCGTCCGGGCCTCCACGGCCCCACCCAGGCCCTGACAGACCCCCTCCGGGAAAACACCTGTGCCCCGACCGGAGAACGGCCGGGGCACAGCGAGAACGGGCCGGGCTACTTCTCGTCCGACTCCTCGGCGCTCTCCGCCTCCGTCGACGCCCCGCCGGCCTCCAGCAGCCTCCCCAGCTGCCGCCCCACGATCCGCTTGAACTTGCGCGACTGCGGACGCGTACGGTCCAGGACCGCCACCTCCAGACGCTCGGCGGGAATCTCCCGCTCCGTGCCGTTGGTGTCACGCGACAGGGCCTGCACCGCCAGCTTCAGGGCCTCCGCGAGACTCATCCCGTCCCGGTGACGCTGGTCCAGGTAGCTGCCGATCTGTTCCGCATTGCCGCCGACCGCGACCGAACCGTGCTCGTCCACGATCGACCCGTCGTGCGGCAACCGGTAGATCTGATCACCGTCCGGCGTCTCCCCGACCTCCGCCACCACCAGCTCCACCTCGTACGGCTTCTCACCGGCCGAGGAGAAGATGGTGCCCAGCGTCTGCGCGTAGACGTTCGCCAGACCGCGAGCGGTCACGTCGTCCCGGTCGTAGGTGTAACCCCGCAGATCCGCGTAGCGCACCCCGCCGATCCGGAGGTTCTCGTACTCGTTGTACTTGCCGGCGGCCGCGAAACCGATCCGGTCGTAGATCTCGCTGAACTTGTGCAGCGCACGGGACGGGTTCTCACCGACGAACACGATGCCGTCGGCGTACTGGAGCACGGCCAGGCTCCGACCACGGGCGATGCCCTTGCGCGCGTACTCCGCACGGTCCGCCATCGCCTGCTGGGGTGAGACATAGAACGGCGTCGACACCGGTTATCCGTCCCTTTCTGTGGAAGTCACACGATCACCTTGCCAGGAACCCGGCCCGCTACAGCAACGCGGCCCGGGGACCGTCCGGCTGCTCGAGACGACGGGCCAGCACCGAACGGGCGATCTCGGAGGACTCGTCGTCCGAGAGCCGGCGGAAACCGTCGTCGGTGATCACGGTGACGATGGGGTAGATCCGGCGGGCGACATCGGGACCACCGGTCGCCGAGTCGTCGTCAGCCGCGTCGTAGAGCGCCTGGACCACGAGCGTCGTGGTCTCCTCCTCGCTCAGGTCATGGCGGTACAGCTTCTTCATGGCACCGCGCGCGAAGACCGAACCCGAACCGGTCGCCGCGAAGTGGTGCTCCTCGGAACGGCCCCCGGTGACGTCGTAGGAGAAGATCCGGCCCCTGCCGCGGTCCACGTCGAACCCGGCGAACAGCGGCACCACGGCCAGACCCTGCATCGCCATGCCCAGGTTGGAACGGATCATCGTCGACAGCCGGTTCGCCTTGCCCTCCAGCGACAGCTGAGCACCCTCGACCTTCTCGAAGTGCTCCAGCTCCAGCTGGAAGAGCTTGACCATCTCCACGGCCAGACCGGCGGTGCCCGCGATACCGACGGCCGAGTACTCGTCCGCCGGGAACACCTTCTCGATGTCGCGCTGCGCGATCACGTTGCCCATCGTCGCGCGACGGTCACCGGCGAGCACCACACCGCCGGGGAAGGTCACCGCCACGATCGTCGTGCCGTGCGGCGCCTCGATCACCCCCTGCATCGCGGGGAGTTGCCGGTTGCCGGGCAGCAGCTCCGGCTGGTGCTCGGAGAGGAAGTCCATGAAGGACGAGGACCCAGGCGTCAGGAAGGCAGCTGGTAGACGCCCGGTGCTACGAGTGTTGGCTTCCACGCGTTTCCTTCCACGTAAGCAGCAGCCCGCCTTATGGCATCGGGCCGATCCTTGAACTGCCCCAGTGCGGCGTTGCAGCTGAAGCACAGTACGCCTCGGACCCTACCCGTCTTGTGGCAGTGATCCACATGCTCGGCCGGGGCGGCAAGACATATACAGCAGACGCCGTGCTGCTCCGCGATCAGCGCGTCCAACTCAGCTGGCGTAAGACCATACTTGCGCATCAGGTGGCCTCGGCGGTTATCGACAGCACGGCAAGATCGACACCGCGACGCCAAGCCGTCCGGGGCTGATTCCTTCTTGTGCCACTCCGAGTGCGGCTTGAGCTCGCCACACGCCTGACAGTGCTTGTGGCCCTCCCGGATCCCTTGACGAGGCGGAGGCGTTCGCCCCATGGCCTCCTGGCGCCTCCGGTCCGACTCGGCAGCACAGTCCCGGCAGCGATGCTGCAGGCCATCGAGGTTTGACCGCTTCGTTGCGAAGGCTGCGCGCGGCCGGATCTCACCACACCACGCGCAGCGCTTCCCATTCAATTGATCGACCACCCGTCCACCCCGCTACACCTTCAAATCGAAGGCGAAAGTGACCTACTGGCCACCTTTCTGAACGAAGGACCTCACGAAATCCTCGGCGTTCTCCTCGAGTACATCGTCAATCTCGTCAAGAACCGAGTCCACGTCGTCGCTCAGCTTCTCCTGACGCTCCTTGAGGTCGTCCGAGGCCTGCGTCTCCGCCGCCTGCTCCTCGGTCTCCTCGGTGGAGCGCGTCGCCTTCTGCTGGCCGCCGCCGGTGTCCTTGGTCGCCATAACCCTCACCCCGCTCAGTTCGCCCGACATGGTCGACAGGTCGGCATTCCTGCCGATCGGTGGTGATCAGACCCTACAAGCCGGGTCCGACATCGGCCCCGCAGTTGCCACAACGTGCGGGGTCCATCTCGATGATTCCCGGGCGCGGGGGTTTCCACCCTCGCGCCCGGGTCCGGCCGGGTACCCGTTCAGTGCCCGGACAAGACCTTGACCAGGTCTTCCGCGGTGCGGCAGCGGTCGAGGAGCGCCTTGACGTGATTTCGCGTTCCGCGAAGCGGTTCCAGGGTTGGAACCCGCTGGAGGCTGTCGCGGCCCGGCAGGTCGAAGATGACCGAGTCCCAGGAGGCGGCCGCCACGTCGTCGGCGTACTGCTCCAGGCAGCGGCCGCGGAAGTAGGCGCGGGTGTCCTCGGGAGGCTTGCCGACGGCCCGCTGGACCTCCGTCTCGTCCAGGAGCCGCTTGACGCGTCCGCGGGCCACGAGGCGGTTGTAGAGGCCTTTCTCGGCCCGTACGTCGGCGTACTGGAGGTCGACGAGGTGGAGGCGGGCGGCGTCCCAGTCGAGGGCGTCGCGGCGGCGGTAGCCCTCCATCAGTTCGCGTTTGGCCACCCAGTCCAGTTCGCCGGCCAGGCTCATGGGGTCGTTCTCCAGGCGCGTGAGGGTGTCCTCCCAGCGCGCCAGGACGTCCTTGGTCTGGTCGTCGGCGTCCGCCCCGTAGCGCTCCTCCACGTACTTGCGTGACAGCTCGAAGTACTCCATCTGCAGTTGGACCGCGGTGAGTGTGCGGCCGCTGCGGAGGGTGACGAGGTGCTCGAGGGTGGGGTCGTGGGAGACCTGGTGGAGGGTGCGGACGGGTTGGTCGACGGCGAGGTCGACGGCGATGAAGCCGTCCTCGATCATGGACAGGACCAGGGCGGTGGTGCCGAGCTTGAGGTAGGTGGAGATCTCGGAGAGGTTGGCGTCCCCGATGATCACGTGGAGGCGGCGGTACTTCTCGGCGTCGGCGTGCGGCTCGTCGCGGGTGTTGATGATGGGGCGCTTGAGGGTGGTCTCGAGGCCGACCTCGACCTCGAAGTAGTCGGCGCGCTGGCTGAGCTGGAAGCCGTGTTCGTGTCCGTCCTGGCCGATGCCGACGCGGCCGGCTCCGGCGAAGACCTGGCGGGAGACGAAGAAGGGCGTGAGGTGGCGCACGATGTCGGAGAAGGCGGTCTCGCGCTTCATCAGGTAGTTCTCGTGCGTGCCGTAGGAGGCGCCCTTGTTGTCGGTGTTGTTCTTGTAGAGGTGGATCGGCTGGGCGCCGGGGAGCGCGGCGGCTCGTTCGGCGGCTTCGGCCATGATGCGTTCGCCGGCTTTGTCCCAGAGGACGGCGTCGCGCGGGTTGGTGACCTCGGGCGAGCTGTATTCGGGGTGGGCGTGGTCGACGTAGAGGCGGGCGCCGTTGGTGAGGATGACGTTGGCGAGGCCGATGTCCTCGTCGGTGAGCTGGGTGGAGTCGGCGGCTTCGCGGGCGAGGTCGAAGCCTCGGGCGTCCCGCAGGGGGTTCTCCTCCTCGAAGTCCCAGCGGGCCCGGCGGGCCCGGTGCATCGCCGCCGCGTAGGCGTTGACGATCTGGGACGAGGTGAGCATGGCATTGGCGTTCGGGTGACCGGGGACGGAGATCCCGTATTCCGTCTCGATGCCCATTACTCGCCGTACGGTCATGCGGCCCTCCTTGCCCGGCGGCGTCCTCGGTCGTGGGCGCCGCTCAAGTACCGCGGGTGTTCCGGTGCGTGTGCGGTGCCCGTGCCCGCACTGTGCCCGGCGGTACGGATGAGCCTAGAACGCCTCTGCGCTGGTGGGGAGATCATTTGCGTCATTGCCTGCTCCAGCCGTGGCCCGAAAAGCAGTCGGCTGCGGGTGCCCGGTGGGGGCACCCGCAGCCGCCCTGGTTCTACAGGTACTGTCCGGTGTTCGCCACCGTGTCGATGGAGCGTCCGGTGTCGGAGCCCTGCTTTCCGGTGATGAGGGTGCGGATGTAGACGATCCGCTCGCCCTTCTTTCCGGAGATGCGGGCCCAGTCGTCGGGGTTGGTGGTGTTGGGGAGGTCCTCGTTCTCCTTGAACTCGTCCACGCAGGCCTGGAGGAGGTGGGAGACGCGGAGGCCCTTCTGGTTCTTCTCGAGGAAGTCCTTGATCGCCATTTTCTTGGCGCGGCCCACGATGTTCTCGATCATGGCGCCGGAGTTGAAGTCCTTGAAGTAGAGGACTTCCTTGTCGCCGTTGGCGTAGGTGACTTCCAGGAAGCGGTTCTCCTCGGATTCGGCGTACATGTGTTCCACTGCCGTCTGGATCATGCTGTCGACGGTGGTGGTGCGGTCGCCGGAGTGTTCGCCGAGGTCGTCGGAGTGGAGCGGGAGGCGTTCGGTGAGGTACTTGCCGAAGATGTCCTTGGCCGCTTCGGCGTCCGGACGTTCGATCTTGATCTTCACGTCGAGCCGGCCGGGGCGCAGGATGGCCGGGTCGATCATGTCCTCGCGGTTGGAGGCGCCGATCACGACCACGTTCTGCAGGCCTTCCACGCCGTCGATCTCGGCGAGGAGCTGGGGGACGATGGTGTTCTCCACGTCCGAGCTGACACCGGAGCCGCGGGTGCGGAAGAGGGATTCCATCTCGTCGAAGAAGACGATGACGGGGGTGCCCTCGCTGGCCTTCTCACGGGCGCGCTGGAAGACCAGGCGGATCTGCCGCTCGGTCTCGCCGACGTACTTGTTGAGGAGCTCGGGGCCCTTGATGTTGAGGAAGAAGCTCTTGCCGGCGGCCTGGCCGGTGACCTCGGCGACCTTCTTGGCCAGCGAGTTGGCGACGGCCTTGGCGATGAGCGTCTTGCCGCATCCGGGGGGGCCGTAGAGCAGGACGCCCTTGGGGGGGCGCAGCTCGTGCTCGCGGAAGAGGTCGGGGTAGAGGTAGGGCAGCTCGACCGCGTCGCGGATGGCTTCGATCTGGCCGCCGAGGCCGCCGATCTGCTCGTACCCGATGTCCGGGACCTCTTCGAGGACGAGTTCTTCGACCTCGCTCTTGGGGACGACCTCGTAGACGTAGCCGGAGCGGGGTTCGAGCAGCAGGGCGTCGCCGGGCCGGATGACGACGTCCAGCAGGGGCTCGGCGAGCCTGACCACCCGTTCTTCGTCGGTGTGTCCGACGACCAGGGCGCGCTGGCCGTCCTCGAGGATCTCCTTGAGGGTGACGATGTCGCCGACGCTCTCGTACTCCATGGCCTCGACCACGTTGAGTGCTTCGTTGAGCATCAGTTCCTGGCCGCGTCGGAGCTCGTCGAGCTCGACGCCGGGGCTGACGTTCACCCGGAGCTTGCGGCCCCCGGTGAAGATGTCGGCGGTGCCGTCCTCGTTCGCCTGGAGGAAGACACCGAAGCCGGCGGGCGGCTGTGCGAGCCGGTCGACTTCTTCCTTGAGGGCCACGATCTGGTCGCGGGCCTCGCGGAGTGTGCTGGCCAGTCTTTCGTTCTGGGCGGACACGCCGGCCAGATTGGTCTGCAGCTCGACGATCCGCTCTTCGAGAATCCTCGTGTGTCGCGGAGAGTCGGCGAGCTTGCGTCGCAGGACGGCGATCTCCTGCTCAAGGTAGGCAATCTGCCCGTCGGGGTCGTCGGACCCTCGTCCCGGGCGGATGCCGCGGTTCATGTCGTCGTCGTGGGCTGCCACGGTCCTCACCTCCTCCAAGGGGAGCTGGACGCTTCCAGACCCTACCTGGGTGGGTGTCGATTGAAACCCCTAGATCAAAAGACTGTCGGGGTGTGTCCGATCTTCACCCTTGCGCTCTCCCTCACGCCAGGGGAATACCCACCGAACGTGGTTGGAAAGCTGCCGGGGGTAGGGTCGAAGTGTTCAACACCCGTCAGAGCCTGCATCGTTCCCGTACGGCTCGGCAAACATTCGGCAGGAGATATGGGCGTGCAGCAGGAGGCCGGTGTCGGCGGCGAGGCTCTGGAGGTCTGGATCGACCAGGATCTCTGTACCGGCGACGGTATCTGTGCGCAGTATGCGCCGGAGGTGTTCGAGCTGGATGTCGACGGTCTGGCGTACGTCAGGGCCGCCGATGACGAGCTTCTGCAGGACAAGGGTGCCACGGTGCCGGTTCCGCTGCCGTTGTTGGCGGACGTGGTGGACTCGGCGCGGGAGTGTCCGGGCGACTGCATCCATGTGCGGAGGGTCGCGGACGGGGTCGAGGTCTACGGTCCGGACGCGGAGTGACGGTGTTCGTACGCGTGGTGACGGCTGTCTGATTCCTCACAGCCCCGGTGGCCCGGTTCAGACGCTGTGGGTGGCGGCGGGTGTGGAGCGGACGAACGCGTAGTCGTGCCAGCGCCACTTGGCGCTCTCCTTGACGTCCGGGCAGCAACTGGGGACGTCGGGCGAGGAGTAGCCGAGGTAGTCGGCGAGTACGGCGCCGTCGCCGACGGTCAGGGCGGTGACGGTGCGGCGTTCCTTGGGGTCGACGAGTGTGGCGACGACCCGGGGGCTGGTCGCGCCGGCGGCCTGGGTGAGGACGTAGAGGCCGTCGGGCGGGGTGCCCATGGGGGCGTCGCAGTGGACCGCGGCGACTGTTTCCGGCCTGCCGTCGCCGTCCAGGTCTCCGGTGGCCTTCTTCATCACCAGTGCCTTCACCGGGCCGCATTCCAGGGGGAAGTCGACGCCCGTGGTGGCCGGGGCGGTCGCGGTGACGGGTGCGGGGGCCGTGCCGGGGCCGCTCGCCTGGGCGGCGGTCGCGGGGCCGGGCTGGAGCACCGAGGACAGGGCCACGACGCCGGCGACGGCGGTGGCGGTCGCGAGCCAGTGGATCGGCCGGGTGTGGGTGTGTGCCAGTTCCGGGACGGCGGGTTGCTGCACGAGGAGCGTCTCCTGTGAGGGCTGTGCCGGTGGGGGTTGTGCCGGTGGGATGGGCTGCATCGTGCCACACGTCACAGTGTGGGGAACAGGGGGGTCGGGGGTCGGGGTGGTGTCCTGCGGGCGGTGCCAAAGCGACGACGCCGTGGTCCAGTTCCCTCGGGTTCGCGGGAACTGGACCACGGCGTCGGTTCGTTGGTGCGGCGTCGGCCGGACTAGGGCGTGTCTGACAATTCCCGCCGGGCGCGCGACGCCTGGCACGGCACCTCGCCGCGTTGTCGGATCACCCGAGTACACCCAGTACACGGGC
>NZ_JBIBWL010000012.1:0-289634 GCF_043081325.1 Streptomyces sp. NPDC014882 | reverse complement strand
GCTACCTTGCCGGCCTCCACCTCCGAGCCTCCATAATCTGGATCGACGACTCGCTCAAGTACACCGTGTGATCACGACATCACACAGCCCCTAGTGGGCTTCGACGTAGGCGACGGTGGAGCCGTACGGGGGCCTTGACCCTTGATCGTGGTGCGTGGAGTTATTTCCGCACACTATGTCGGTGGCGGGGTACTTTGGGCGAGGCGGAGACGGTGGCCTTCTGCGGTGTCGCCGAAGTCGCGTTCGTCGTCGTCGCGGAAGCGTTTGTAGAACCACTCGGGTACTCGGGTGGTGTCCAGACGGGTGCGGAGTATGCCGTCCTGCACGTCCCGTGCGACGTTCCGTAGGCGGTGACGTTCGTCGTCGGGGATGTGGCCGGGGCGTCCGTTGTGTAGTTCGGTGTTGACGACCTTGGTGAGTCGGTCGCGTTCGTCGGCCACCTTGTGTTGGCCGGACCAGATCTCATAAGCGATCTGATAAGCCGCCAAGGACGGCACAAAGAAGCTGAGAAGCGTGTCGCCCAGAGACACATCCGCAACCACCAGGCCGGCGACAAGGCCGATGGTGGCCCACAGGATCGCGGTGGCAGCAATGAGGTAGCTATAACGGCGGCGGAGACGGGCGTCCCAGGCGAGGTTCTGTTCCTGCGCGATGAACACGTCGTAGGGATGGTGGACGCCGTTGGTGGGGTCGTACCAGCCGTGGGTGATGCGCTTGTCCTTCGCACTGCCTCGGGGCAGCTTACGCGCGAGACGGCGGACGTCGGGTTCGGGGATGGGGTCGCCTGCAACGGTGGCGCGCCACGGCAAGTGGAACAGGGCGATGTCGAACATCTCTTGGAGCAGGGCCCCCTGGCGGGCGGTGTTTCCGGCGAGGCCCTTGAGCAGGAACGCGGAGACGACGAACCAAAGGAACCCGACGATCGAGACAGCTGTCCGACCGTGACCGAGCACCGTGATCAGGACACCGGCGGCGGCGAGCACGACGGCGGCGGTAACGCGCACGGCTTCAAGGAGCTGGCCGCGTTGGTGGCTTGCCGACGCAGCGCGCTGAAGGAGCAGCATGTCGTCGTCGAGCTGCCGCTCGTGGATGGCTCGAGGCGGGATCCCGTGGATGCCGCCGGGGTCGGTGGAAAGGTTCATGGCCTGGTCATCCGGTTCCCGAACAGCTTCTTCCACTCGTCGTAGGCGGCGCGTTCCTGGCCGTCATCCTCCAGGTCAACCGCTCGTTCCGCGATGGCGCGGGCCTGGTTGAGCGCGTTGGCCGCGGCGAGCTTCTGGGTCGCGTTCATGACGGCGTTGACGTTGCCGCCCAGGTCGGCGGGGTCGGGCCACTCGTCGCCGATGCGTTCGGCAGCGGTGGCCAGGAAGGTCACGATCTCGTCCTGGTAGCTCCCGATCGGCGGCTTCACCAGCGTCTGAGCCATGACCTCCAGCAGGAAGGAGGGCGACACGGGCTCGCCGAGTTCGCGGTTGATGCCCTTGACCATCTTGACGAAGGGGACGTACTTGCCGTCGCAGTCGGCGTTCTTGGCGATGCTCAGCTCGTGATGGCGCTTGGGATTGGTCGCGATCCAGTCACCTGCCGAGGGATTGGGAATGTAGTAGCCGCCGTCGTCTCTCTTGAAGGCGGGGACTACGTCGATCGACATGACCTCGTCGTCGGGACCGTAGGGGATCACGATGGCCATGCCGTCGCGGGCTGCGTCGCTCCACTTCTGACGGAGCAGGTTCTCCAGCGCGTTGATCACTTGGATGGGGGCCTGATCGCGGAAGCCGGCCTGGGAGCCGTCGGCGTCGAGGACCACGAAGATGTCGATGTCCTTAAGCTTTTTCGTCTTGGTGTCGCGCCGATAGCTGCCGGTGAGGAAGTCGTCGGCGAGGTCCCAGTGCGACCGGACGAAGTCGCGGATGGACTCGTGCCGTGCCTTCGCCAACTTCTGCTCGGTCGGGGTGATTTCCAGGTTGTGCTTGAGGTTGGCGAAAGCGTCGTCGATGTATCCCATGGCGGTGTGCTCCTCCTCGTCGTCTCAGCTGTGGTAGTACCGCATACCGGTCGAGGCGTGCGGGGCGGAGCCAAGGGTGCCGAAGGTAATGCCGCTCAAGCCGTCGATGCTCGCCCGCTGGCCGGGGCCCCAACCTGGTTGTGGAGTGCGGGGCCCATTGAAGGTGCAGAACAGCCGGTAGGTGGTGCCCGTGGGCACCCGGTCGAGCTTGGCCCGGAACCGGGCGGCTCGGGCACGGGAGGCGGTGAACTCGGCGTTGCCATCGCCGGGGGTGGTGTAGGACACCGGGAACTCGATCACCGGTGCTACGGCGCCTGAGGGCTGGTGGCACTCCAGGACAACCGCGTCGAGGCTACCTTCCTCGATCCACGCCTTGATCGCGTTCTCGTTCTGCACCCAGTTGCGGCTCAGCGGGTCCATGCTGATCTTCAGGTCGGCGAGGATGCCGGTGATGGTGCCGAGAATGACGTCGGTCAGGTGCGTGGCGGTGTGTGCACGGGTGTAGCTGTAGGTGTAGGTGGAGGTCATCGCTGAGTCACCGCCCGTCGCAGAGCCTCACGATCGATCAGCGGACCGGAGTGGGCAGCCTTCGTCTCTGGAGCGGGTGGGACAGCGTCGGACAACCGGGCGTGACCGTCAGCGGCTGCCTTCACCTGCTCCTGGAGCGGGGCCGGGGATGGCAGGTAGATCATAAAGTCGTCTGCGCCCGTCGCGCCGGGGACAGGGGTGAGGTTCTCCTCCAGCGTCAGCGCCGCAATGCCGGACACGGTCGTTATCTCGCAGTGCACCTTGCCTGCGACCAGGGTGATCGGGTGACCCTGAAGGTGGTCTGCCGCGATCAGCATCCGCCCGACCGCCTCGGCGGCCGACATTGCCTGCACTGCCTCGTCGCGGGACAGCGCGGAGGACTGCGCCACGGTATCCGCCACGAGGTCCATGATCACCGTCCAGGTTCCGCTGGCACTGCGCACGGGTGAGGCCGCCACCTGCCTAGTGCGCCGCACGGGACACCTCCGGCTCGTCCGTCTCCGCGACCGCGTTGCGCACTGCGGCGGCCAGGCCGTCTTCGGTGAGGCTGCCTGGGTCAAGCACCGTGTCCAGCCGCTGAGCCAGAGCTTCGAAGACCACCTTGCGCGTACGGCGACCGTCCAGCCCGTGAGCCGCTTCGGCGATGCGGTCCATCGCAGGGGAGCGCGCCAGCGTGCCCAAGGCCGGGTACTTGTCGGCCAGCGTCAACAGCGTGGAGGCCAGGATCCTACGCAGTGCCTCCGGTTCGGGAAGCGGGACGAGGATGGCGGCGTCGGAGCGGGAGAGGAACGCCTCGTCCAGGGCGGTGGTGAAGTTGCTGGTCGCGACGAAGAACAGGTGCGGGTGCTCGGCGGCGTTGAGATCCAAGGCAGTGAGCACGGCGTCGGTGGCGCGGTGGACATCAGCCGGGTTGGCGGCCAGTGAAGCCGCTGAGCGGGCGACCGCCATCGATTCGACCTCGTCGAGGATCACCACGGTCGGCACGCCGTCCGACGCGAGCCCCGGCACGTACTCGCCGAGCAGCTCGCTGACCCGCTGCTGCGACTGCCCGTGTTCGGCGCTCATCAGCCCGTGCGGGTTGATCTCGATCCGCCTGACCGCGCCTCCAGGGACATAGCGGGCGACTTGTGCCGGCAGGCCCCGTGCCAGGGTGGTCTTGCCGGTGCCGGGAGGGCCGTAGAGCGTGCACAAGCCGTGCAACGCCGTCACCGCGAACGGCAGGTCAGATCGCACGAGCAGCGACAACACTGTCTGGTTGCGCAGCCGCTCCTTGATCTCTTCCGGCACCACGATGGCGTCCCACAGCGCGGTCTCCGCCGAGTCGGCGGTGATCACCTCATCCGCCAGCACGCACTCCTGAACCCTCATCCCCTCAACTCCGTCCCCCCACGCCTAGTGGGTTACCTCAGATCTGAACATGATCTTCCGCGTTTCAGGGAGAGTACACCATGTGGCGGAGATGCAACTCGACACACTTCACTCGGGCGTGTCTGCTGGAGGCCGTGTGATTTTGACCGTCCGGTAATGAAGGCATGCCTAAGATGCGAGCGGAACATTCAAGATCGAGAATCGTCCGCTGATCGGTGGACATCGACTGGCCCGGAGACGAGCGACGTGAACGACCCGCAACTGGACCCTGGCGACATCGCAGCCCTGTTCGATCGCGCCAGACTGCGCATGGCACGCGAACTACGTGGGCTCACCCAGGTGCAGCTAGCCCGCGAGGTCGGCGCCGTCACTGCGGCTTCGATCAGTCAGTTCGAGAACGGACACACCAAGCCCGCCACATCGACGCTTCGCCGGCTCGCGGTCGCGTTGCGGGTGCCGCCCTCGTTCTTCGCCGCTCCGGCCCGCCCCCCTGCGCAGGATCAGGTCAACGGGTTCTTCCGCAGCCTTCGCTCCACCTCCCCCCGAGATCGCCAACAAGCTCTCGCCTACGTGCACCTCGCACGAGAAATCACGCTTGAGCTCGAAAAGCACGTCGCATTGCCCGAACTCAACCTGCCGCGCGTCCCATCCGACGAAGGACAGCCCCTTCGGTCCCCCGATATCGAACAAGCGGCAGCCCAAATCCGTAACCACTGGAACGTCCCACGCGGTCCAGTTCAAGATGTCGTGCGACTACTGGAAATGAACGGCATTGTAGTCGTCCGCTTCCGTGTCGGTATCGAAAAAGTTGATGCATTCTGTGTCGACTTCCCCGACAGGCCCGTTATTGCCCTGGGGGCCGACAAGGGCCTGCGCGACCGCTCCCGCTTCGACGCGGCCCACGAACTAGGCCATCTGGTCTTGCATGGCTATACTGGAAAAATTGGCGACAAGGTCACTGAAAGTCAAGCCCATGAGTTCGCTGCCGCGTTCCTCATGCCGGCCGACGACATCAGATCCGAACTCCCGGAGCGGCTCGACTGGCCCGCATTTCTCCGCTTGAAGGCAAAATGGCATGTCTCACTAGCCGCCCTACTGGTCAGGGCAAAAACGCTCGGCGTCATGAGCGAACACACCTACGCCCAGGGCTGGAAAGCGTTGTCCGTCCGAGGGTGGAGAAAAGCAGAGCCTGGCACCCTGGGAAATCCAGAGGCTCCCGTACTCCTGCAGCGCGCACTAGAACTCATGGAAACAACGGGTATCTCCTTCGCCGATTTCATCAATCGTTCCGGTTTTCCGGAAGCCGACGTTCGAAACCTGCTCAGTCGGGATATCAGCGAACGACCCCGCGTGGAGTTCTGACCTACCTCACCCGATCGCTCAGTATCCGAGGTCATAGAGGCCGAAGTGGTGGTCGTCTCAGCGCCAACGTGGTTCGACAACCCCGATTGGGTCGTTGGCTACAACCTCGGCGCTCGCTTCATCGGCTGGAAACGGTTGACCAGTGAGAGGACAACGCCTTGCTGGACGTGCTGTAGAGCGAGGAGACGCAAGGACGCCCAGGTGATGCGGGGCACAGCCGGTGAGAGCACCGTCATCCCGTTCGTCTTGATGAGCTGCTCCACGGTACGGGAGAGGACGAACTGGTGGTCCCCGCGAGAGGGGTGATCCGGTGCGCCAGAACGCCCTCTCCGCGCGGTCGTAGTGGTGACCGCGTGGGGTGATCTGTGAGAGGAAGCGGCCTCACCGAAGTGCTCTCGTGGAGCCGCTTCCTCTCACCGACGCCCCTACAACGAGGGGGCGCTGGGTACCGTTCTGACCAGATTGAAGACCTCTCGGGCGGCATATCGTTTGAGGCATCGGATGATCTCACGTCGGGTCTTGCCCTCCTGGGTGCGTGGGTCGTGGCGCAGGCGGGTGAACACGATGCGGTGCAGGGCGGCGTTGGCCTGCCGGTCGTCGCCATGGTTGAGCCGACGCGAGCTCCGTCGGTGCTGGGCCAGCAGGCTCAGGGTGATGCAGGTGGCCTGGGCCACCGCGCCCTCGTCGCCCCCGCCGTCGTGCAGGCCGAAGCGCGCGCAGGTGCGGAACAACTTGCGGTTGCCCGGGTTGGACAGTCCTTCCCGCAGGGCGGGGTCAGCTATGACCAGGACGGCCTTGAGCTGGTTGATCGCCTGAGTGCGGGCCTTGACCGCGGAGTCCTTGGCGAGCTTGAACATCCGGGCGCTGTGCATCGGACCGTCGCCGGTTTTGGCCCGGGCCCGGGCGCGGCCGCTGAGCACGGCCCGCGCGGCGGCCTGCGCATCGAGCGGGTTCGACTTACCGAGCAGCCGGCGGGCCGTGCGGTCGGGCCGGTTCACTTCGTACACCTGGACGTGCTGGGCCAGCAGGTAGCGGGACAGTCCGCTCCGAAGGTGCCGGTGCCGTGGTGTTCGATGTCGTCGTACGGCTCTCCAACCAGCCGGGGCCACAATTCACTCGTCGTCGGTGACCTCGCCGCCCAGAAAGCCTCGGCGATCGCCTTGAACTCATCGAGAGCGGCCAGGAGGTCCTGGACGATCTCCTGCGCGATAACCTCGGGCGGTAGGTCGTTGTTCCTCGTCCTCGAGGGCCGGGTCCTTCATCCAGGTGATGTCGAAGTTGACCTTGTCGCGCTTAATCAGGTCGTCATACTCGAAGACCCGCCACGGACCCTCCGGGGTCTCGGAGGGGACGCGGCTCTCGCTGTCATCGGCCTTGTAGGCGTCGACGAAGTCCTGGAGGTGAGCGCGGGTAAGAGGACGCTGCTTGAGGGTGAAGTGCTGGCCGGTGCGGAAGTCGTACACCCAGGTACGCTCGGTGTGGGGCTTGCCGTCGGCGCGGGGCGCCTTCTTCTCGAAGAAGAGGACGTTGGCCTTGACGCCGCCGGCGTAGAAGATGCCCGTGGGCAACCGCAGGATGGTGTGCAGGTTGAACTCGTTCAGCAGCCGCCTACGGATCTTTTCGCCGGCACCGCCCTCGAACAACACGTTGTCCGGGAGGACGACAGCCGCGCGGCCGTCGATCGAGGTGAGCGACATGATGTGCTGCAGGAAGTTGAGCTGCTTGTTCGTCGTGGTGACGGTGAGGTCGTCGCGGTCGTACTCAACGTCTTCCTTTTCGACCTGTCCGTCCTGACCAATGATGCTGATGGCGGACTTGCGGCCGAAGGGCGGGTTCGCGAGGACGAGCGTCGCGCGCTTGCCGAATGGCTTCTCGGCCAGGGCGTCTCCGACCGAGACGAGGCTGGGGCCGTCGCTGGTGCCGATGCCATGCAGCAGCATGTTCATCGCCGCGAGTCGGGCAGTGCTCGTGACGAGCTCGTTGCCGCGGATGTGGTCGCCTCGCTGGAGGGCTTCGCGCTTCTCCCCGGGCAGGCCCTGCATGTGGTGCTTACGCAGGTACGTGTGGGCGGCGATGAGGAAGCCGCCAGTGCCGCAGGCCGGGTCGGCGATGATGTCGTCCGGTGTCGGCCTCGAGACCTCGACGATCGCGTCGATGAGGGCGCGAGGGGTGAAGTATTGGCCAGCACCTGTCTTAGTGTCGGAGGCGCCCTTGTTGAGAAGCCCTTCGTACGCGTCGCCCTTGAGGTCCGCCCCCTTGATGGTCCACTGTTCGCGGCCGATCAGGTCGACAACGAGCTTCTCCAAGAGCGCGGGCTTGGTGATGCGGTTCTGCGCCCCGGCGAAGATCGTGCCGATAGTGGTTCCGGGGCGGCGGCCCAGCTCGTCGAGGATGGCGCGGTAGTGCTTCTCCAACTCCACCCCACGCTTGCTAGCCAGGGACTTCCAGTCGTAGCCCTCGGGGACGACCTGGGCAATGTCGTCGTCCTCCCAAGCCTCCTCGGCAAGCTCGTCGACCATCTTCAAGAATAGCAAGTAGGACAGTTGTTCGATGTACTCGATGGTGGACAGGCCGTTGTCCCGCAGGACGTTGCAGTAGTTCCAGAGCTTGGCGACCAGCGTGTTGGTCTGAGCCGCGGCGCGTGCGCGAACCTCCGGCGGCGCGTCCGTGGCGAGATTCTCAACCAGATCGGTCACCCCCGCCCGCAGGCTCTTGCCAGACCCGTCGTCGTACGGCGGCGCACCCTGCCTACTCGGTTCAGAGTCCCCGATCCGGGCCGCCCCATACCTCAGGGAGCCTTCAGTCACTGGTCTGGGCACCACAGTGCGGTCCGGTACGGATGTCATCGGGATGGAATCTGCGGACGGGATACCGAGACGCGTCAGCAGCTGCTCCCGCAGCCAACCGAAGGGGCGTCCGATGTCGTCGATCACGGAGAAGCCCTCCGGGTGGCCGACCCAGGCCGGGAAGACCGGGGCACGGCCGACGGCTGCTTCGATGTGGCGCGTGATGGCATCGGTGGTATGCAGCAATTCCTTCGGGGAGACGGCGCTGAGCAGAATTCGGCGGGCGTCGCTCGCGAAGTCAAACCGTCGGTGGTGCGGCAGCCGTTCCGGCTCGGCGGCATCCGCCTCGTGCATCAGTCCGCCCAGAAACACCTCCATTAGATGTCCGGGGTCCGTCGGAGGCCCGATGGCGGCCTGCACCAGACGCATCACGGGAGGCGTTACAGGCGCGACCGCTGCGACGTGGGCCGCCAGCCGGTACGCCTCGGCGGACGCGGCCTCCCTGAAGCGGAGCACCGCTTCGGCGGCGTCAATTCCCCGAGTGTCGGCGGCGGGCCGACCACAGCTTCGCTGGCCGCCATCCCACAGCGGGAGGAGAGCGGTGCCCCCGGGCGAGGCGATGAGTAGCGCCCAGTCGGCAACGGCCTCGGGGGTCGGCGTGAGGACGGGGACGGGTACGGAGTCGAAGCGGACGAGGTCCGGCGGCAGGTCCGGATCAGTGACATGCCAGGCGCGGGTCGGGCCGCCACGCCGTCGGGTGGTGACCTGCCAGCGCCGTGCGCCGATCCCAGTGCCCGCCCAGAGCCGGGTTGGCAGCGCGTGGACGATCGCCGTGGGCCCGCACCTTCCCCAACGTCCCGTCACCTGCCTCATCCCGCCGTTCCGCCAGGCTGCGCCCACGCCGTCACTGACAATGAGGACGAGGGTGTTCCCGCTCGGGTCACACAGAGTTTTTGGCGAAAGAAGACGGCTGCGGTGGCGATACGGGCTGGCCCGCAAGGACGGGATGGCGCCGCGCGTGTCGAGTCCGTACACACGTACATCGCGGAACGCCCCGGCGCGTTCCATCAGCGCTCGGATGTCGGCGGCAAGGCGTTGCCAGAGAACCATGGAGATGCCGTCATCGACCACAAGAGCCAGGGACAGCCAGCGGGTGCGCGCCTGGCGGGTGACAGGCTCGGGCACGCCTGTGTCGGCCATGGCCGCGACGGTTCGCGCGATATCGAGTTCATAGCGACGCCGGTCGGGGAAGCGCTGCCGCAGCGGTCGGAGGGACTTGCCAAGTCGGAGCTGCCTGGCCCCAATCAGGCGGCTTTCCGGAGCACGGACAGCGACCGCCCGGGACGGGATCGCCCCTGCGGACACCTCCGGGTCGTCATGGGCACGGGGCCGCGCTGTGGCTTGGACGGGGTTCGCGGACGCTGGGTCTGTTGACTCCGCAGTCGTCGGCTCGGCAGTCGGCGTGTCGTGCCCCGCAGCCTCCGACACGGGTGTCGCCGATCCGTTGTGGTGGAGGGAGCCATGCTGCTCCGAGAGCGTCGCAGGTTCGCCAACGGCACGCGCCACGGGTGCAACCCCTCGGGGCAGCCTTCTGGCGAGCCATAGAACGTCGAGGAGTTCCTCATAGGAGATCTCTGCCCCACTCTCGGCCAGGACCTTCGTCACGCGCGAGATCACGGCGTCACACAACTTCACCAAGGCGGTGCAGGACGGCCTCGAGAAGGGAGCCCGCGTCAAGGTTCACCCCGCCCTTCCGGAGGAAGACAGCGTTAAGTAGCTGGTCTGTGGCGAGTTCACCCGCAGCGCGGCGCCCCAGAAACTCGCGGAGCAAGTCGTCCGTGTGGTTCAGAGCGTCGGGACCGAGGTGGGCGGCGATGATCTCACGCAGGCGACGTTCATCGGGCTCGGGAAGATCGAGGCGGACGCAGCGCCGCAGAAAGGCGGGTGGGAAGTCACGTTCGCCATTGCTGGTGATGATTACGACCGGGAACTCACTGCACCGGACGCGGCCGCGCGTAACTGGGGCAAATTCGTCCGGGTCGTCGGTCTGGACATGCACCGGCGCGTGGTCGTCGGGTAGCCGGGTGAGTTCAGGAATGGCGAACTCACCCTCCTCAAAGACGGTCAGCAGGTCGTTGGGTAGGTCGATGTCGCCCTTGTCCAGCTCGTCGATGAGCAGCACTCTAGGACGTTCCCGGGGCAGGAGGGCGTTACCCAGGGCGCCAAGCCGGATGTACTGGCCGATGTCCGGTTCCGTGCCTTCCGCGTCACGACGCAAGGTGGCCTCGCGCAGCCGGCCGACCGCGTCGTACTGGTAGAGAGCGTCCTGCAGGGTGGAGCGGCTGTTGACCGGCCACTGCAGGACGCGGCCAAGCGCGAGTTCGTGGGCAACGGCGTGAGCCAGCGAGGACTTGCCCGTGCCAGGTTGCCCGGTCACCAGGAGAGGCCGGCGCAGGTGGAGCGCCGCATTCACGACGTCGGCCTCGTCGGGGCCGATTAGGTAGGGCCGTGGGTAGGAAACGCTGGCATCGGTCACGGACTCCAGCCCGAAGCGACGCCACGGCGGAGCGGCAGGGAACGGGGTCTCACGGCGTTCGCCGTCACCGCGGAAGAGCCGCCAGACTTCGCTTCCGCCATCGGAGGACGGACGCTGCGGAGACGCACCGGACAGGGGATGGGAGGTGGTCATGACGTTTGCGTTCCTCTCCGGGGGTCCGTCAGTTGTAGCGACTCGATCCTCGAGTGATGACCTTCTGGCTCCCACACAAGGGAGGGCCGTGGACGCCGCTCCGTCGAGCAGGCCGCCGAGCGGCTCCGAAAGCACCGGACCCGCTCGGGGAGCCCCTCCAGGTCGCTGGAGGGAGCCAAGCTCTCCAGTCCCCCGGCGTCGTTATGGCCGACGGGATCGCGGTCCCAGAGAACGACGGGGACGCCCAAGGCGAGAGTGGCCAGCAGCCAGCGCTTCCGCTCGTCGGCGGGACTGTGGAGGACCACTCGCGCGGTGTCGCGATGCTCGGTCTTCAGCAGGTCCACGAGCTGATGCCTGCTGTCGCACGTCTGGCTGAGGACCAGTGTCGTCCCTCGTCCGATCTTCCACCGGCGTTCCTGATCACCTTGGCGTTCCGGTATCAGGTCGCTCAGCTCGGGGCAGCTCAGAGAGACGCGGTACTCGGCTCCAATCGGCCACGCCGGAAGGATGTCGTTGGGCACTGCCGGCACCCATTCGTCGACGGCCAGGTGGAGCCCCTCCGGGTCGACCACGACGGTCACCCACGGCACATGGTCTCGCTGCCCGGGTTCCTGGCGGACGGCGAAGACCGCCTCACTCAGGCTGCTCGCCACCTCCTGCGGGGTCTTGGACCCCGACTCTGCCTCCTTGAGTACCCGGTATGAGCCGTCGTCGCGGACGAGCAGGATTCGACACCGGTACCGGTCGTCCCCCACGGCATCATCGTGTTCCAGCTCCATCACTACCCGCGACACCGGCGAGGCGGGGCGCTTCGCCCACCGGGCGGCGTCCGCACGCCGCTCGCTCAAGGCCCCGGGATGGACGCCGAGCCGGTCGGCGACCGTCCCCGACCACGCGCGCAGGCCGTCAGCCAGCTCGTCGCCAGCGGACGCCGCCACATACTCGACGAGCCGCAGAAGCGCTGGCACCGGTGGAGTGTGGTCGGGGACGCTCTCGCCGTCGGGTAGGTCCTCCAGACACTCGATTGCGTTGGCAAGGCGATCCTCATCGAGCCGCAGTCGAGTGAGAGGCTCGGGCAGCACGACGTACGGCAACGCTTCACGGGCAGCCCGGGGCAGGAGGGTCGGATACTCATCGCAGACGCAACGCAGCAGGCAGAGCAGGTCCTCGTACTCGTTCACCGAGAGCAGCGACCCGCATTCGAGTGCCCTGGCACGTGAGAAGAGATGGGTGAGAGCTCCGCGCACCGTGCCCTCCGCGGTCCGGGCGACGACTTCACCGAGCGACGCGAGCGCGCGGCGATGCTCCATGACGAGCGCCACGAGGTCGGCGATGGCCGGCTCGTAGTCGTCGGCGTCGTAACCCAGTTCGTGCACCAAGGCTCGCGCGTGACCGGTGCGCACATCCGGGTCCGGGAACAACGGCGTGAGTAGCTTCTCCAATTCGCGCTCGGCGAACGTACGTTCCGAGGCAAGCCCCGCCTTGGGGAGGGACGCGCCGATCGCGCTCAGTCCGGGACGCCCGCCGGTGTGCTTCTCGAGATGGGATACAAAGCCGCCGTCCTCGGCGAAGGAAGACACTGGTAGGGCAAGCAGTCGGCGGGCTCCGTAGGCCGCGTCTTCCTCGGTCACTACCCCAACCAGATAGCCACAGCAGAAGATCGCAGCCCCCGAGGCCCCACCCCAGGCGTTCCCGCCGCCGGTACGGGGAACCGGCGCCGGGCCTTGGTCCAGGACGTAGCGGTCCTTGCCGCCGGAGAGGACCGACAGGTCACCTCGCAGGTGCTCCGGCTCCCGGCCCTCCGCCTTGGAGGCCCATGGGAAGCCGAGCCCCTCGTACTTCAGCGGCCGTATGCCCGTAGGGCGGCCCCAGCGAACGGCGCCAGGAAGGTCGATCTCCCGGTCGACGGACAGCAGCGCGACGTCAAGGCCGTCCGGGTGCTCCCAGAGCAGCTCTGCGGTCGCCCTTGTCGTCTCGCCGTAGCGGTCGTGTCCGACGCGTACGGTGATCTTCGGCCAGAACTTTTCGGTGGCCTGGTCAACCAACACGTGACGGGCGGTCAACACCAACCGTGGGGCGATCAAATAGCCGGAGCCGACGGTGAGGCGTCCCTCGCCGCCACCCCCGCTTCGGATCTGCGCCAGTCTGTGCGGATCCACGTCAGTCCTCGTCCAGCGCCCCGAACTCGTCGTCGCCGACCTCGGGGCGCGCGCCACCGATGGCCCGGTCCTTGACCGACAGTCTCAGCGTCAGTTTGTGGGTACTGACGGTGGAATGCTCACCGCCCGCGCCGACGGCAACCACACCGAAGGAGAGCTTGCCGTCTCCCTTAACGGACTTGCGCAGTTCAAGCCGCAGCTCCAGCTCCGCCTCTTCGACGCCGAAGGCGAACTGCTGGTTGACACCAAGCCGCTGCGCCTCGTACAGCTCCTGCCGCAGCTCTTCGATGGCCGTGGCCAGACCAATCGTCGACATCTCCGCCCGCCCCCGGTTCAGGACAATCAGAAAACACTAGGTTCGCCGGTACGTTACAGCGCTCATGAGACATCTCGAACCTCGGTCATGAACAATCGGTCACGAAAGGAGGCGACCACCGCATGCCACCACGCGAGAGGAAGTCCAACGACCAGGTCGTGGGTGGGTGGTGCGAGGTGCTGCCGACCGACGAGCCGCTGATCCCGTAGTCGCCGCCCTCCTCGCTCCGTACAGCATGCCGTCGGCCGAAATCAGTAGCCAGGGCACCCCGGAGACCCGGACGGCCACTCCTTGGAAGCCGCTGAAGACAAGAAGCCATGCTTCCCTGGAACCTCCCGGTCGAGATCGAGGCCGAACTGGAGCTACACAGCGCGCGGAACTGGATGGGCGGCCCGGGAGGGCCGGATGTGTCCCGAGACGTAGAGCCGGTTGCCGACCCGGCGGACGAGGCTGACCTACAGTAACGCCCTCTCAAAACTCGTTGACTCTCCACAACAGGGCACGGTGAGCGCCACGTTCACGCGTCGGCGGGCGGCGCAACCGTTGGCCAGGTCAGCACTCGTCCGGCCGCTACCCAGCCTGCAAAGACCGCCGCGTGCGACAGAGCTGCGAAAAGAGCGCTCCAACCGCATCTGACTGCGTGTCAGCAAAGTCAGCATTAGGTCAGCAAAAGCACTGCCACAGCTGCTCACAGACGGCCAGACCTTGGAATCGCCCGCCCCCCCTCAGGTCCGCAACTCACTCAGCCGTCCCTCCACGAGTGATCGAAAAGCGGGAGGCAGCACCCAACCGTCCCCCATCCGCCGGCTGCCGACGCTCAGATGTTTCCGCAGGTCAGCGCACCCTTCTCCGGGTTTTCAGCGGGACCGGCGGGAGCTCCGGAGCGGGCAGCGGAGCGCCGTCGTACCCCTTCACCTCCCCGAACCGCGTGCCTTCCATCCAGTCCCGGCGGGCCTGTACGATCTCCTCCTGAGACCGGCAGATCCAGTTCCGGAACAACCGGATGGGGCCCACTGCGCCAGCGACTGTCACGCCGTTTCCCACAGACCGGCGTCAAGGATGCGCGCGGCCTTGGTGATACTGCCCGGCATCAGGTGCCGGTAGGTGCGGTACGTCTCCTCGATCGACTTGTGCCCCATCCACTCCGCCACGTCCGTGATCGGTATGCCGTTGCCGAGTGCGTTGGACGCGAAGTAGTGCCGGAAGCCGTACATCCCCATCCTGTCTATCTCCGGCAGTTTGTCGAAGAGCGCGTGAACGCGTCGGCGTTCCATCGGTTCTGTGTAGTATCCGCTCGGCCCTCGCAGCAGATAGCCTTCCCGCGTAGTGCCGTGCTTCTCCTTGTATCGTTCGATCGCCTCCCGTACCGAGCGGGGCAGCGGAACCTCCCGGAAGTCCCCTACCTTGCGGTGCTTGAGCTTGGCCGGCCGGTGCGTGTTGGAGTGGATCTGCTCGTGCACCCGGTACACATCGTCGGCCACCACGTTGTTGATGTTTACCGCCCGGGCCTCACCATTGCGCAGCCCGCACCCCGCCATCATGACGATCTCCATGGCGAGATCGTCACCCGCGACCGCCAGCGCCTGCTTCACATACTCCAGGGACGGAATGACCACCTTCTCCCGAACGTACTCCGGCTCCTGTACCCCCTTCACCGGGTCGTCCGCCATCGCCCCCTTGTCAAAGGCGTCCCGCAGAATCGTCTTCAGGATGCGAAATATGTTGACCTGGTTCCCTCGGCCGACACCGTCCGCCTCCAAGGTTTCCAGGAAACGCTCCACCACAAGCGGCGTGACGGTATTCAGCTTCCGGGAACCCAGGCGCGGAAAAATATGCACGTTGAGGGAGCTGTCAACGTGCTCGCCCGTGGAGTACTCGGTCATCTTTCGCTGCCGGGACCGCCACTCCTTCGCATATTCCGTCACCGTCTTCTGCCCCAGCTCGCGACGCGCCTCTGCCACAGATGGCGCCGTACGCTTTTTCTCCGTGTAGATCTGCGTCAGGCGCTCGATCGCATCGTCCTGCGTGCCGAAACCGCTCTCCTCGGACTGCTTTCCCAGCCCGTTCCGGAAACGGATCGTGTACGGATGCTGACACCGAGACGGCCGGGCACAGCCGCAGTCCTTGAAGAACGACCCCATTCCCCGGGCGAGCTGACGAGCCAAGAGACGCAACCTCCAAACGAAAACCGGACATTCGCGCCCAGGCCCCGCCACGACGGCCGTCAGGTCAGCAAGTCAGGACGCTCCCGCGTCCAATGCTGACCATTTGCTGACCTGAGCGGTCTCATCATGCCTCTGACCTGCACAAATGTCCAGATAGTAGATCTTGGACTTGAACATGGTGCGCAGCATGTTGGACTCCTGGAAGACGGCTCCCTGCCTGCTTTGTGCAGGTCAAGGGCGACCTTCACCGTACACCGGTGCGCCTTCCGATCGAAGACCCTGCAGAACATCGCGCACCGCACCGAGCAGGCTTCCCGCCTGGGCTTCTGTGCGGGCCAGGCTGTGGGGACGCCGCGGACCAGGCGCTTGCCCGTGTAGCCGTCTCGGAGTCTTCGGGGACTGGTGCTGACCGGATGCCGACTTCACTGACGATGCGTCAGGATTCGTGAGGGGCACCTCAGAGGCGGGCCAGGGTGTGAACACACGGCTCGCGGCCCCGGGGCCTCACATGAGCGTCACGGTCACGCTCACTGCGACGGCATGCGCCGCCACTGACCGTGGCGATCCCCTTCGCCGATGCGGCGCTTCGGTGACGTGGTTCGGGTTCTGACCGTGCCGTTCATACGCTCCGGAGCAACCCCGGTCAGTCGCGCTCCTGGTGGACGCGGTCCAGGGCCGTCAGTGCCTCATTGACGCCGGTCGGGCGGGCGGAAAAGGCTTTTGATCTGCGCGGGGCGTGTCTGCTGAATCTCTGAGTTGGGCCAGGGCTCCTCCACGACGGGCGAGGTAGCGCTTGGCCGCGCATGGATGTCGGAGGTGGTCGGCACTGTGCCGGTGTCGTGCCGGTCGCCGGCGAGGCAGGTGGTTTTCTCCGCGCCGGACTGGTTGCTGCGCAGGGCAACGGTGACGTCTCCGCGCGGGCAGCAGCGATTGGCCCAGATGTTGAGGGACGGCAGGCTACGTGGTTCTCGACTTTGTACACAATTTGCCCTTCGCACTGGCCGAACCGGCACCGGATGCGAGGCTCATCGGTGCCGGGGCCCCGCGCCGTGGAAAGTCGCAGGGTCGCTCCGCCTCGTGTTGAACGGTCTCTTCCCGCACCCCTGTCGCGCACATCAGCCAGCGGGAACTCCGCGCACGTCATGGCCAGTATGCGTACCCCGCCTTCCCCTGCCGCCTCGACCGCGACGATCGACTCGGGTGCCGGCGAGCAGGCGCCGACACCGAGCCCCAGGATCAGCAGACCCACGGCAACGACCGAGACGCGACCGGGCTTCCACCGCCTGCCATCAGGCACGGTATGTATCCTTCCGGTTCTCATGAGGTGAGGCTCCCGTGCGCGAACTCCCGGTGAACACAGCCGCCCGACCAACCGAAGGGGGCGCCGAACCGGAGTGAGGACCCGTCGATGGCACCGGTGGGCCCTCACTTCCCGACACCAGTACCGAGCGATCACCCCGTACGGTTCCTGTGCACCAAGCCGGTCACGAGGCGCAGATCACGGTGAGATAGACCCGTACCTCACCGGCACGCGGTTCCTGGACGTCAAGCATGACAGTGTTGTCGCATCCGCCGATCCTGCTCACGTAGGTGCCGCTTTCGAGCTGCACTCCCGGCGGGATCTTCTGCCAGTCCCTCCCCGTGTCGGCCGCCTCGCCCTTGACGAGCCTGAGGTCCGCCTGCCCGGACCCCGCGAGGAACTCCTGCAGTCCGTCTCTGGACGTGTCGAACTGCAACTCCCCCTCACTGCCCGACCAACTCTCCTGTTCGCAGTGGCGCAAGTTCTCTGCTGCGGCAGGGACGGTGAAGCCGTAGACCCGCTGAATTTCCTCAAGGCTTCGCCCGCCGGTGCAACCGTCGTACATCCGTGCGCCGTTCCGCTCCGTGGGCCCGGCACTCGCCTCCACACTTGCGGCACCGCACCCCCAGCAGGAGAGTGCGACGAGACCGGGCAGAACGAACCCGAAGGCCAGTCTGCGCCCGTGAGGCCGAATCTTCATGTTGCCCTGTTCCCCATCGGCTAGAAGTCGCGCAGTGAACTGGTACCGAGCACGCCGTACTCCCGCGCGTATCCATTCCCATGAAGGCCCAGGGATGGACCCAGATCGATCGACGTCCCGGCGCACGGAATCGACGCCACCTCCCTCCTGCCGAACTTCCAGGGAAGACTCAACGCCATGGAAGGGATCAGGGGTCCGAGCCGAGTGACCCGTTCCGGCTCGGACCCCGCCGCGACGCGATCCGCTTCGCGAATCAGCCGTTTCGCGCACCATCCACCACCATTACCCTCAGGGCTTCCCGAGCAGCGGTCATCATTGATTCCCAAGATCGCGAGTGAATCATTCCGACATCACTCCCAGAGCTTTCCCGGATGGCTTGATCGATTGCAGAGTCGAGCTTCCGCATGACTTCCACTTCTCCTTCGTCACGGAGAATGAAACCGACCCTGCCGACAGGTTCGTCCAATACCCCGGTATCGTCGAAGAAGTCCAGCATGCGGTCCATGGCCGCCCCTCCAGAGGAAGCCAAAATCTCCTGCAGCCGATCCCTGTCCGCAATTTGCAGAAGCCAGTCGATCAATTGATCACGCAACCAGGGTGTCTGCAGTTCCGCATTGTCACGGGGCATTCTAGCTTCTCCATGTCTGCCACTCGCTCAGCGAGATGTGAGCTTCGACCGGGTAGTCCTGAATTCGCGGACCGCAAGGTCGATGATGAGGTAGGACCGGCTCTGTGAACCCTCCCGTTTCGGCCTCGCCGGGATGAACGCGACGCCGGCGTACGCGGACGGGTCCCCTCGTGCCCCTGTCGCCGCGAGTCCTCGTGCGTTTCCCGGAAGGAACCCCGTTGTCCGGCCCCGCACCGCGCCTCGCCGTCGGGATGGACGATGACGGCGCCCGTCCCGCGGGCTGGCGCCGCGCCGCCCACTCCCCCGACCAGCCGCTCACCCCGCGCCGCGTGGCCCAGGTCTCCGCTGTCGCCGAAAACGCCGGGTTCACCCTGATCACCTCGGACGACGGCGCGCTGCCGCCCGGCGCCGCACCCCTCGGCACGGGACCACGACACATGGTCGACAAGAAGCTGTCACACACGGACCGGAATGCAGCTGCGTCCGGCACCCGTTCTGGACTGACATGACTGTTGGAGTAGCGCTCAACGCGGCCGACGCGCCCAACCAGATCGACGCCACCGTGCAACTGGCCCGGGAGGCGGCGGAGTCCGGACTCACGTCGGCCTGGTTCGGGCAGACCTTCGGCGCGGACTCACCCCAGCTCGCGGCGATCGTCGGACGCGAAGTGCCCGGGCTGCAGGTCGGCACGTCGGCGATCCCCGTCTTCGGCCGGCACCCGCTGCTGGTCTCCAGCCAGGCCCAGACCGCCCAGGCCGCGACCCGCGGCCGCTACCACCTCGGGCTTGCCCTGGGCACGAAGCTGCTGACGGAGACCGGCTTCGGCCTGCCCTTCGAACGGCCCATCGCCCGACTGCGTGAATTCCTCACTGCCCTGAGGCAGTTGACCGAGACCGGCACGGCCGACTTCCACGGCGAGCTGCTGACGGCCACCACACCGGTCCCGGCACGGGTACCGGGCGCGGAGGGCGGCGTGCCCCTGCTGGTCGCCGCGATGGGGCCGCAGGCGCTGCGGGTCAGCGGCGAACTGGCGGACGGGATCCTGCCTTACCTGGCGGGACCGCGCGCCCTGGCGGACCACATCGTGCCCGCCCTGCACGCGGCCGCCGAGGCCGCGGGCCGCCCGACACCCAGGGTCGTGGCACTGGTGCCCGGTGTCGTCACGGCCGACCTGGACGCGGTGCGGGCCAGGGCCACCGAGAACCTCGCGTTCTACGAGCAGATCCCGTCCTACGCCCGCGTCATCGAGCTGTCGGGCGGGCGGCGGGCCGCCGACCTGGCGGTGATCGGCGACGAGAGGACGGTCGAGGCCGAGGTACGGCGCTACCGCGACGCCGGCGCCACGGAGGTCGTGTTCTCGTCCACCGAGATCGCCGGAGATGCGGACCGCCGACGCACCTGGCGGCTCCTGGGCGAACTGGCCCACTGAACAAGTGTGTCGGGCCCCGCGAACCCGACAGCCCTCTCACCGAAGGCAACCCGACACGCCTGACGCCCCCTGCACCGAAGCACAGCCCGACATGAAACAGCCCGGCATGAAGGAGATCACCCATGACCACCGAGGCCACCACCACGGACCTCCATGTCTTCACCGAGACATGGCTGGAGTGGTATCGCGCTCAGGAGGCCCGCCTCGCCGACCCGCACGGGTTCCTGGCGGTCACCGGCCTGCACTGGCTCGACGACCGGCCGCAGCGGTTCCCGGACGCGCCCGGCGCCTGGCACACCGGCCCCGAGGGGGTCGTCGTGGCCCTGGACGACGGCGAGGAACTGGTCGTCGACGGAAGCCCGGTGCACGGTGAGCACCGCTTCGGTGTGATCCCCGAGCGCGGCGGCGTCGACGCCGTGTGGGGAGACGCCGTGATCGAGGTCGCCCGGCGCGGCGGGCAGGACATCGTGCGCCCCCGGCATCCGGACGCACCGCTGCGCACGGCCTTCACCGGAACCCCGGCCTATGCCCCCGACCCTCGCTGGGCGGTGACCGGCCGCTACGTCCCCTTCGCCACACCGCGGCCGACCACCGTGGGCGCCGCGGTCGAGGGCCTGGAGCACGTCTACGACGCCCCGGGCAGGATCGAGTTCGATCTGAACGGGTGCCAGTTGTCGCTGACGGCGTTCCCGGGCCCTGGTGGGGGCCGGCTGCTGGTGCTGTTCACCGACGCGACCTCCGGCGTCACCACGTACGCGGCCAACCGGGCCCTGACCGTGGAGCCGCCAGCCGCCGACGGCACGGTCGTCCTGGACTTCAACCGGGCCTCGAACCTGCCGTGCGCGTACACCGACCTGGCCACCTGCCCGCTGCCCCCGGCCGAGAACCGGCTGCCGGTGGCGATCGAGGCCGGGCAGAAGATCCCCCGGGAGCGCGGCGGTTCCTGAGCCCCGCCCGGCCGTCGTCCGGCGACAGGATCTCTTCGTACGGTCACGATCGGCATTGAGTGTCAGCGTCAAGCCCTGGCTCGCTGACCGGCAACCCTCCCGCGCGGTGGGGTGCTCCGGGTGAAAGCCCGGCGGGATCACCGACGATCCCGCAAGCGCGTGGCCCCCGTCCGGGGTCGGACAGGTGGAGGACCGATATGCGGCACGGTGGTGACCTCAGCGCCCGCTTCGCCGGCGCCACCGTGTTCTCCCGGCTCTCGCGTCGGTGCCACCCGGTCTCGTCGACCACCAGGACTGCCTGGTCGTCGTGCAGATGCTCCACCACGTGGTCGCACAGGTCGTCGCGTTCCCGCGTCCAGGCTTCACCCCGTGCACATGGCTGACCACCGTGTCCCGGGACGACCTGATCGAGCGGGCCGGCGCCCTGCCCTCCCCGAAACTCGGCGAGATCGAGGATGCCCTCCGTCTCGGTGGACTCGGGTAGGCCCTCGTCCCGATCCCGCCGACGGAGTCGCCCCGGCAGTTCGAAGTGACCCTCTGGGACGTGCTCCACACCCTCGCCCGGGGCACTGCCCTGTCGTGGCGTGGTGCGGGCCGGGGGCTGGCCGAACACTGGGGCGCACTCAAGTACACCCAAGCCCTGGCCGGCGGTCGTGACTCCTTCCGGCTGTTCCTCGAGCTCGTCCCATTCCGCGCGCCGCGCGGTGGTCCGTTCCGGCAGCTCAGGATCCATGAACCGGATCGCAGATGGCCGCCCGACCCGATCGAGCAGGAACGGAGGAACCGTCCACCTCAGTCCGACGATCTACCCCGCAGACTCGCACGGATGACCAGCGTGAGTCTGCCCCGACTGATCACACCAGCTCTTTGACCTGCTGATCCAGGCGGGCGGAGGCTCCATGCGGAACTCGCGTGCCTGATGGCGCCCCTTCGCTCCCCTGCCCGGGTACGAGGTCGTGCCGGCCCTCGGCGAGCTTCCCTGCTCCCCGGGAGCGGGCTTCGCCTCCATCCGCGATGTGACGCCGGAGAGGAGGTGGTCGCCGGCTTCGCGTGCGCTCGTACGGGGGGATTCAGGTGCTCGGTGTGCGCCGCCGCAGGCCTGTCGCCCTTCCGGCGCCGGCCGTCCGTGAAGGGGATCCGTCCAGGAGCTGACGGGCACCCACGCCGTCCGTACCGCACGCGACCCGTTGACAGGGCATGCCGACGCTGGCTTCATAAGCACGTCCGTGGAAGCGCTCCCACGACGTCACGGACACGGCCGCGGGCCCTCGTTCACCGGACGGGAACCCCAGCCCCCGTCCGGTCCCCGGCCGGGGCGCTCCGCGCGCTACCGCGCCGCCCAGTACGTCCGCACCGCGCACGCGCACCACCGCACCGCCCGGCACCTCCGCACCGCGCACGTGCACACGCACCACCGCACCGCCCGGCACCTCCGCACCGCGCACGCGCACCACCGCACCGCCCGGCACCTCCGCACGAGCCGCGCACCCCAGTCCCGCCTGCCGGTGCCACCTCCCCACCCGCCGGCTCCGGGGTGCATCCGCACGTCCGGTAAGCCGCACCGCTGCCGCCCTCCCACGGAAGGACGATCCGTTGCGCCTGTTCCGCCGCCCGTCCCGCGAGCCCGCTCCCCGCCCTTCCCCGTTTCCGCCCGGCCGCCGTAGCCGCCCCCGTTGGGGCGCTGCCCTCGCCGCTGCGGCCACGTTGCTGGCCGGAGTCCTCACGCCGCTCACCGCGGCCCCGGCCTCGGCCGCGCCGGCGTTCGCCTATGGCGAGGCGCTGCAGAAGTCGCTGTTCTTCTACGACGCCCAGCGCTCCGGCCGCCTGTCCGCCGACCACCGCGTCTCCTGGCGCGGCGACTCGGGCCTGGACGACGGCAAGGACGTCGGCGTCGACCTGACCGGCGGCTGGTACGACGCGGGCGACCACGTGAAGTTCGGCCTGCCCATGGCGTACAGCGCCACCGTGCTGGCCTGGGGCGGCATCGAACAGAAGGCCGCGTACACCGCCTCCGGACAGCTGAAGCACCTCAAGGACAGCCTGCGCTTCGTCAACGACTACTTCGTCAGGGCGCACCCCTCCCCCACCGTGCTGTACGGGCAGGTGGGCAACGGCGCCGACGACCACAAGTGGTGGGGCCCGGCCGAGGTCATGCCGATGGCCCGGCCCGCGTACCGGATCGACGCCTCCTGCCCCGGGTCGGACCTCGCCGGGCAGACCGCCGCCGCGATGGCCGCCTCCTCGATGCTGTTCACCGACGACCCGGCGTACGCGGCGATGCTGCTCACCCACGCCAAGCAGTTGTACGCGTTCGCCGACGACCACCGCGGCAAGTACAGCGACTGCATCACCGACGCGAAGTCCTACTACAACTCCTGGAGCGGTTACCGGGACGAGCTGGTGTGGGGCGCGATCTGGCTCCACCGGGCCACCGGTGACGCCGCCTACCTGGCCAAGGCCGAGGCCTACTACGACGGTCTCTCCACCGAGCCGCAGTCCACCACCCGCTCCTACCGGTGGACCCTCTCCTGGGACGACACCTCCTACGGCTCCTACGTCCTGCTCGCCGAGCTCACCGGCAAGCAGCGGTACATCGACGACGCCAACCGGTGGCTGGACTGGTGGACCTCGGGAGTGAACGGTCAGAAGGTGCGCTACTCCCCCGGCGGCGAGGCGGTCCTGGACTCGTGGGGTTCGCTGCGGTACGCGGCCAACACCGCGTTCGCCGCGCTCTCCTACAGCGACTGGCTGACCGACGACCCGGTCCGCAAGGCGCGCTACCACGACTTCGCCGTGCGCCAGATCAACTACGCGCTGGGCGACAACCCGCGCAGGGCGAGCTACGTCGTGGGCTTCGGCACCAACCCGCCCACCAAGCCGCACCACCGCACCGCGCACGGCTCGTGGACCGACCAGATCACCAGTCCCGCCGAAAGCCGCCACACCCTGTACGGCGCCCTGGTCGGCGGGCCGAGCGCACCCGACGACGCCTACACCGACGACCGGCAGAACTACGTCGACAACGAGGTCGCCACCGACTACAACGCGGCCTTCACCGGCGCGCTCGCCCGCCTGTACGCCGAGTACGGCGGCGCCCCCCTGGCCGCCTTCCCGCCGGTCGAGGAGCCGGACGGGCCGCAGGTGCTCGTCCAGGCGTCCGTGAACGCCTCCGGGACGAACTTCACCGAGATCAAGGCGTACCTGGTGAACAAGTCGGCCTGGCCGGCGCGAGCGCTGACCGAGGCGTCGCTGCGGTACTACTTCACGCTGGAGCCGGGAGTCCCGCCGACCGGCGTCAAGGTCACCACCAACTACAACCAGTGCGGCACGGCCAGCGGCCCGACACACCACGCGGGCGACGTGTACTACGTCAGCGTGGACTGCTCGAACACCGTGATCGCGCCGGCCGGTCAGTCGGCCTACCGCAAGGAGGTCCAGTTCCGCCTCACCTCCTCGGGCGCCTGGGACCCCTCCGACGACTGGTCCGCGGCGGGCCTGCCCACCGCGCCGGGCTCCACCCCGGCGGACGCCCCGAACCTGGTGCTGCTGGACGGGAGCGACCGGCAGTGGGGCGCGCTGCCGGACGGATCCGACCCGACGCCCACGCCGACCCCGACCCCGACCCCGACGCCCACGCCCACGCCGACCCCGACACCCACGCCCACGCCCACGCCCACGCCCACGCCGACCCCGACCCCGACACCCACGCCAACCCCGACGCCCGCCCCGGGTGCCGCCTGCGCCGTCACCTACAAGGTCGGCTCCTCCTGGGACGGCGGCTTCACCACCGACGTCACCGTCCGCAACACCGGTACCACCGCCGTGGACGGCTGGCGCCTCGGCTGGAACTTCTCCGGCCCCGAGAAGGTGACCGGCGCCTGGAACGCGACCGTCACCCAGTCCGGCGCGGCCGTGACCGCCACCGACGCCGGTCACAACAAGGCGATCGCCCCGGGCGGTTCGGCCGCCTTCGGTTTCCAGGGCTCCGGCACACCCGGCGCCTCCCCCACCGGCTTCACCCTCAACGGCGTCCACTGCACCTGAGCGGCCTCCCGCCGCGGATCACGTACCCGCCGGGCCACGGCCGGTGAAGCCGCATCGGCCCGGTGCGCCCCCGCCTCACGCGGGCGGCGGCGCACCGGGCCTCACACCCGTGGCGGGTGCCTTGCCTCGAAGAGACTCTCAGCAGGTCGGCGGAGCACGTCCACCCGGTCTGCGGGGATGTGCGCGCCGGCGGACGCGGTGTTCCTCGTTCCGGTGACGCGTCCGGTGAGGATGCGGGTGCCCTTCCGGAGGATGGTGCCCCTGTGGAGTCGACGGGGGCACGGGGTGACGAGGGCGGGTGACCGGTCGCCGGTCCTGCCGTGAACCCACGGACGAAGTTCGTCCGGGTGCCGTCCCGGGGATGTTCCGCCGCCCGCCCGACGGGCGCGGGCAGCGGTGCGGTCGGCCGCCTGGTGCCCCGCGCCCGCGCGTGCACCCCTGACCGCCGCCTACGCGTTCAACTGCCCGCCTGCGCGGTGAGGAAGGCGCTGAGGCCGTCGAGGAGCATGGTGCTGCCCTGTTCGGCCATGTCGCGTTCCGCGGCGGTGTCGCAGCTCTGGTGGAGCACGATCCGCGTGCGTCGGCCGTCCTGCTCGTCGAGGTCCACGGCCATGGTGGCGGGCTCGGGCCTGCCGGGCACGTCCATGCCGACCACCAGGCGCCGGTTCTCGGTGAGCTCGAGGTAGGAACCGGTCAGCGGGAACCGCCCGCCGTCAGGGGTGAGCACCGTGGCCTTCCACGCTCCGCCCGGCCGCACGTCCATCTCGACGGAACCGGCCGCGGCGCCCGCCCACCGGGCGTACCGCTCGGGAGGGGTCCACGCACGCCACACCTGCTCCACGGGCGCGTCCAGGGTGCGGGTCAGGGTGTAGCGGAAGAACTCATCGGTGCGTCCGCCCGGATCCTCGTGAAAGTCCGGCGCCCCGCTCTCTCCCCGTGGTTCCGCCGGCACCCGCCTCCCCGTCACCGGCGCACCCCGTCGAGGCCGCGCAGGCGGGCAGGTGGCGCGGGCGGGCCGGTGCGGGTGCGGGCGGTGCGGGTGCGGGCGGTGCGGGTGGCGCGGGAGACGAAGTCCCCACGTCGGCGCAGGAGTTCCTCCGGCGGGCCTCCGCAGGAGCAGGTCCCACCTTTTAGAAAGCGGTTGCGAGATCCCTTGACAGTAAGTGACAGGGCCGTGACAGTTCGATGGACGTTCGCCAGTGGGAGCGCTCCCATGTTTACGGAGAGAAGCGAGAGGAACCTGATGCGCCTCAGAACCGCCTTAGTACCGGTCGCGATCGCCGGCGTCATCGCGACCGGCGTCTCCCTGCCCGCGACGGCGGCCGCCGCGGTCGGGCCGGCCCTGACCGTCGACGCGACCGCGGCCGGGCATGCCATCAGCCCGTACGTCTACGGCATGAACTTCGCCGACAAGGCCCTGGCGGCCGACCTGCGCCTGCCGGTCCACCGCTGGGGCGGCAACCACACCACCCGCTACAACTTCCGCAACGACACCACCAACCGCGCCTCGGACTGGTACTTCGAGAACATCCCCAACGACAACCCCGACCCCGGCAGTCTGCCGAACGGGTCGGAGACGGACCGCTTCGTCGAGCAGAACCGGGCGACGGGCACCCAGACGATCCTGACCGTCCCCCTGCTCGGCCAGGTCGCCAAGGACCGGTCCAGGTCATGCGCCTTCAGCGTGCAGAAGTACGGGCCGCAGCAGTCCACCGACCCCTGGGCGCCGGACTGCGGCAACGGCAGGAAGCCGGACGGCACCCCCATCACCGGCAACGACCCCGCCGACACCAGCGTCGAGATCGGTCCGCAGTACGTCACCGACTGGATCAACCACCTCAAGAGCCGCTACGGCGGCGCGGCCGGTGACGGAGTGCGGTTCTACAACCTGGACAACGAGCCCGACCTGTGGCACTCCACGCACCGCGACGTCCGCCGCGAGGGGCTGGGGTACGACGAACTGCGCGATCTCACCTACCGGTACGCGGCCGCCGTCAAGGCGGCCGATCCCGGCGCCAAGACACTGGGACCGGTCGGCTGGGGACTGAACTCCATCTTCTACTCGGGACTCGACCAGGACGTCTGCGGCCGGACGGGCTGCTGGAGCGACCCGCCCGACCGGGCCGCGCACGGCGGACAGGACCTCGGCCCGTGGTACCTGGACCAGATGCGCGCCTACGAGAGGGAGCACGGCACCCGCATCCTGGACTACTTCGACATCCACCTGTACCCGCAGCAGACGGGAGTGCACGGCCAGGAGGCCGGCGACGCCGCCACCCAGGAACGCCGCCTGCGCTCCACGCGGCAGCTGTGGGACCCCACCTACGTCGACGAGAGCTGGATCGACCGCCCGGTCCAGATGATCCCCCGGATGCGCAAGCTGGTCGACGACCACTACCCCGGCACCAAGCTCGCCATGACCGAGTACAGCTGGGGCGCCCACGGGCACATCAACGGCGCCCTGGCCCAGGCCGACGTCCTGGGCATCTTCGGCCGTGAGGGCATGGACATGGCCTCCCTGTGGACCGCGCCCAAGAGCGACGAACCTGTCGCGCACGCCTTCCGCATCTACCGCAACTACGACGGCGAGGGCGGCGCGTTCGGAGAGACCTCCCTCCCCGCGGTCAGCGAGGACCAGGGCAAGCTCGCCGTCTACGCGGCCCGGCGCGCCTCCGACGGCGCCCTGACCGTGGTGGTGGTCAACAAGAGCGGAACCGACCTCACGAGCCCCGTCAGGATCAAGGGCGCGGGCACCGGCACGGCCGAGGTCCACCGCTACGGCGCCGGGCACCTGGACGGCATCGTCCGCGAGAACGACCAGGCCGTCACGGCCGGCGCGTTCACGGCCGACTTCCCCGCCGACTCCGTCACCCACCTCGTCCTGCCCGCCGGCGGAAGCGGCGGCGAGGACACCGAGGCACCCACCGCACCGGGCAAGCCCACCGCCTCGGGCATCACGGCCGACGCCGTCACCCTCACCTGGCCGGCCGCCACCGACGACACCGGCGTCACCGGTTACGACGTGTACCGGCTCGACGGCGACACCCCCGTCAAGGTCGCCGGCACCACCGGCACCTCACACACCGTCATCTCCCTGCGGCCCGACACCGCGTACACCTTCACCGTCAAGGCCCGGGACGCGGCAGGCAACGTCTCACCGGCCTCGCCCGGCGTCACCGTGCGCACAGCGGCAGACCTCGCACAGCAGTGCAGGGTCGACTACACCGTGGCCAACCAGTGGCCCGGCGGCTTCACGGCCAACGTGAAGATCACCAACACCGGTGACAAGCCGATCGACGGCTGGCAGCTGAGCTGGGACTTCGCGGGTGGACAGCGCGTCGACCAGGGCTGGTCCGCGCAGTGGAGGCAGCAGGGCACGACGGTCACCGCGCAGAACCTGAGCTGGAACGCGAAACTCGCAGCGGGCGCCTCCACCACCATCGGCTTCAACGGCAGCCGCGCCCAGGACGGCCCCGCGCCGGCCGCCTTCACCCTCGACGGACACGCCTGCGGCACCTGACCCGAAGGACACCGCGCGACCGGACCGGTCCGGAGCGGCGGTAGCTCCCCGGCAGACGCTCCTTGCCGTGCCCGAAGCCCCGGCGGCACGGCAAGGAGCGCTCCATGACGCCTGCTCCCTCCCCCCTGCCCACCTCGCCGCTGCCCGATCCGTCCGAGGCCCTCACACACCTTGGAGCGGGCACTTCGATGGAATCGTCCGCATCTCGGCCCGTGGAGGAATCCGTCGTCCTCCGCCGCCGGGGCCGCCAACTGCTTCGCGTCACCGGAGGACCGTCTGCAGAACGAGTTCCCGGCGGACTTCCGTTGCCAATGGCGTAGGGCACAGCCCCAGGCCAGGCACGCGATCGCGTCGCACCGCATGTCGTACCACCCGCCCTCTTCCGCGTCGGTCGCCGAGAGCGCCCCGGAACCGAATCGTGTACGGGTGCGGGCGCCGGCCGTACCGACCGCCCTCCGGCCGTCGTTCCCGAACGGTCCTCGGCCGACGGTCCCTCACTCGCACCTGGAACAATGGCGATCAGTCACAGCGGGGCGGCGCGATCGGTTGCGCACCGTTCTTCCCGCAGCTGGGGAGGACGGTGCTCGGCGACGGTGTGACCGAGGGCGGCGATGCCGTCGGAAGACGGGCTGAGGATACGGAGTGCTGCTGTTCATGCGGTTTCGGAAGAGCGCTGTCATCGCGGTGGTGTGTGCCTTGGCCGCTGGTGTCTCGGGGGACCGTGCCGGCACCTCCGCGCCCGCGGGGGGACCCGTGGAGGACCTCCTGAACGGCAGGGACTGGGCTCACTTCGCCGGCGGGAAGCCCACGCACGCGGGGGTACGGGTCACCCCCCTCGACCGGCGCATCACACGCCAGGACGGTACCGGCGGACAGCCGAACCCACCGGTGAACCTGCGCGGTCCCCACCTGGTGTTCCGGGGGGATGTCCGGATCGAAGCCGGCCTGCGGCGCACGGACGACACGGGTGCCTACCTGCATCTGTACGGTGAGACGCCGGTCATCTACGACGAATGGCGCCACGAACGGCGCGGCGTGCGCATCGGCGTGGTCGGCGGGAGGCTCCGGATCGACCGCTGGGACGGGGACTCCGACGGACCTGCGATGACCCGGACCTTCGGGAGCGGCCTGGGGCTCGAAGTCCGCCTCGCCGTCGAAGTCCGCGCGAACAGGCTTGTGCTGGAGGCCGACGGCAGGGTCGTGGGAACCGTTCCCGCGCGGGACGTCTTCGGCAGTGGCCGCATCTGGTTCGGCGCGGACGCGGGAGCCCGCGGGAAGGGCTGGACCCTCAGCGATCTCCACGCGCGGTCACTGGGACGGGGCCGGATGTCCGTCGTGGACGCGCCTGGCCTGCGAGTGCCCCGGTCCAGCGATGCGATGCGTGATCTGGCGGCGGTTCTCCCCCGCCCGATCCGTATGGGAACCGCCCTGGCCGCGGGCCCCTTGCTGACGGACAGCGCCTACCGCCGGACGGCGGGTGAGGAGTTCTCCATGCTGACGCCGGAGAACGACTTCAAGCCGCAGTTCGTCCAGCCTCGACGCGGCGTGTTCGCGTTCGCGGAAGGCGACACCTTGGTGGACTTCGCCGAGGCCAACAGGATGAAGGTGCACGCCCACACGCTCGTCTGGTTCGAAGCCCTGCCCGCATGGATGCGCGCCGAGATGACGCACGGGCAACGCAGGCGCGTCATGGTGGAGCACATACGCGCGGTGGCGGGCCACTTCCGGGGCAAGGTGGCGGAATGGGACGTGGTGAACGAGCCCATGTCCGACGAGGACGAGGACTACTCCAACGGCAACCGGGGCGTGCGGCCGCAGTTGTGGTTCGAAGCGATGGGTGAGCAGTACATCGACATCGCCTTCCACGCTGCCCGCGAGGCCGACCCGCACGCGGTGCTGTACCTCAACGAGTACGGGGTGGAGGAGGACGGTCCACGCTGGGACGCCCTCTACGCGCTGCTGATCCGGTTGAAGGAGCGGGGCGTTCCGATCGATGGCGTCGGTTTCCAGGACCACGAATACGACGTCGGCGACCGTACCGACCCCGAGGTCTTCCGACGCAAGGTCCGGGCTCTGGCCGAACTCGGCCTGAAGGCCCGGGTCTCGGAGGCGGACGTCCTCGTCGACGAGGGCGAAGAGGACATCCAGGCCCGCCAGTTGGCGGGGAAACTCGCAGTCTGCGGCGAAGAACCCAACTGCACCTCGTTCTCGACCTGGGGTTTCACCGACAGGTACGGCTCCACGGCTGACCTGCGGCACTATCCCCCGAGTCCGGGAAACGCTCTTCCCTGGGACGCGGCGTACGAGGTGAAACCCGCCTACTGGGCACTGCGTGACGTCCTGGACGACGCTCGCCGCTCAGGTACTGGATAGGTACGGCGAACACCGCGAACGACCGGTGGGATCGTTTCGTCCTGATTCCGCAGCTCGCGGGGCTGGGGGTGGGGGTGGGGCTGGTGTGGTCCGGGGGGGAACCGGACGGCACCGTCGCCCGGATTTGCGGTCCCTGCCCACCGGCCACACGATGAGGTCATGCTTCCCGTGGGCCCCGCGGACCGTTTCGACGCGTTTCGGGCCCTGGCCGACCGGCGCGGCCGGCCAGGGCGCCGACTGCTCGAATCGCTGGCAGAGGCCGGCGCGGGAACGGCGGACAGCCCGGAAACCTGGGCTCCGTCCGTCGCCGTCGGCATGGGCCTTCCCGCTGCCGCCGCGCTCGGACCGGCCGGATATTACGCGGACCTCGCCGCACCGCACGGCCGCCGTCATGTCCGCGTCTGTGCGGCGACGGCGTGCTTCGCCGCACAGGCCGGACGGCACCTCACGGAGGTCGAGCACGAGCTGGGCGTCACCGTGGGCACGGTCTCACCGGACGGCGAGACCTCCCTGCAGGCCGTCCGCTGTCTGGGGTACTGCTACGCGGGTCCTGCCGCGCTCGACGGTGACACACCCCGCGCCGGCCCGGCGCTGGCCGGGCAGCTCGCCGGACGCGAGCCCCCGCGGGCACCGGCGATCCCGGCGGCCGACGACACCGGTGACCCCGTACTGCTGGGAGGGGTGGTCGCCGGGGAGCCCGCGTGGCAGGTGTGGCCGCAGGTGGTCACGGCCGGCACTCCGGAGGAGGTCCGGCTGGAGGTGGCCGCGTCCGGGCTGCGCGGACGCGGTGGCGCGGGATTCCGGGTGGCCTCGAAGTGGGAGGCGGCCGACCGGGCTCCCGGCACCGTCGTCCTGGCCAACGGGGACGAGGGGGACCCCGGCTCCTACGCCGACCGGCTGTTGATGGAGGCGGAGCCGGAGCGGGTGCTGGAGGGCCTGGCCCTGGCGTGCTTCGCGTGCGGGGCGGGCCGGGGTGTGGTCCTGGTGCGCTCGGAGTATCCGCTTGCCCTGGCGCGGCTGCGGGAGGCGGTCGGGCAGGCGTACGACGACGGGCACTTCGGCCCGTCCGTGCACGGCACGGACACGACCCTGGACATCGAGGTGGTGCAGGGCGCCGGATCCTACGTCGCGGGCGAGGAGACCGCCCTGATCGCGAGCCTGGAGGGGGACCGGGGCTGTGCCCGGCCGCGTCCGCCCTACCCCACCCGGAGTGGTCTGTGGGGCGCGCCGACGGTGGTGAACAACGTCGAGACCCTCGCCTCCGTCCCTTGGATCGTCTCGCGGGGCGGAGCGGCGTACGCGCGGCGGGGGACCCTCGACGAGACCGGGACGAAGCTGGTCTGCCTGTCGGAGCGGTTCGCCCGGCCGGGGGCGTACGAGGTCGAGCTGGGCACCCCGTTGCTGCGGATCGTCACCGAGCTGGGCGGCGGTCTGAAGGACGGCACCGGGCTCACCGCGTTGCAGGTCGGCGGACCGCTGGGCGGTTTCCTCGGCCCGGACGCGCTGGATGTACCGCTGACCACCGCCGGCCTCGCGTCGCGGGGCGCGGCGCTCGGCCATGCGGGGCTGGTCGCCTTCGACGGGCGGGTGACCCCGCAGGAGGCGCTGCGGCACGTCTGGGAGTTCGCGGCGGCGGAGAGCTGTGGTGCCTGTTCCCCGTGCCGCGTGGGCTCGCGTCGTGGCCTGGAACTGGCGTCCGCGGACATCCCGCCCGGCCCTGAGTGGGAACGACTCGGGCGTGTTCTGGCCGAGGCCAGCCTGTGCGCCTTCGGGCGGCGTATCCCGCCCGCGGTGCGCAGCCTCGCCCGCGCCTACGGAGGGCGACCGCCGGGATGGGAGTCATGACCGGAAGCGAGATCGAAGTCGCAGTCGACGGTACGGGCGTCACCGTTCCCGAGGGAGCCGCGCTGCTCGCCGCGGTACGGGCGGCCGGTGTCGAGCTGCCCGCACTCTGCTCCGACGACCGGCTCAGCCCGGCCGGATCATGCCGTACCTGTCTCGTACGGGCCGACGGTTCGATCGTGGCGGCCTGCGTGACACCGGCCGCGTCAGGGGCCCGTGTCGAGGCCGCCGCGGACGATCTCCGGCAACTGCGCCGGGACGCGACGAAGCTCATCGTCTCCGCCTTGCCGCCCCGCGCTCTCGCGGGGGACAACCCCAGCGAACTGGCCGACGTCTGCCGGTCGTCGGGTATCGGTCCCGACACGGCACGGGCCGCCGGGGGCCGCGGCGGGGACGACTCCCACCCTTACGTCCACCTGGACCGGGACCTCTGCATCGCCTGCGGGCGGTGCGTGCGCATGTGCGCCGAGGTGCAGGGCACCTTCGCCCTGACCCTGACCGGCCGGGGCGCCGACACCGTGGTCGCTCCCGGAAACGGCGGGCCCTGGGCCGAGTCGGACTGCGTGGCCTGCGGCGGATGCGTGGACACCTGCCCCACCGGCGCGATCACCGAACCGGGACCGGGGCGCGGGCTCACCTCCGCCCACCGGCCGGCCGCGACGCGTACGACGTGCGGATACTGCGGTGTCGGCTGCGCCCTGGACGTCGTCACCTCCGGCGGCGAGGTCACGGCGGTCCTCCCCGCCCGGGACGGGCCGGTCAACCGGGGGCACGCCTGCGTCAAAGGGCGCTTCGCGCACGGGTATCTCACCTCTCCCGAAAGAATCGTCCGGCCCCTGCTGCGGCGCGACGGCCGCCTGGAGCCGGTGAGCTGGGAGGAAGCGCTCGGGCACGTCGCCCGGGGATTGCGCACGGCCGTCGCGGACGGCGGCGCGGACGCCGTGGCAGCGATCTCCTCGGCCCGCGCCACCAACGAGGAGAACTACCTCGTCCAGAAGTTCATGCGGACCGTCATCGGCACCAACAACGTCGACAACTGCTCCCGCCTGTGCCACTCCCCCTCCGCCGCCGGCCTCACCGCCTCCTTCGGTCTCTCCGGCGGCACGGACAGCTTCGACGACGTGGAACGGTCCGACTGTCTGCTCGTGGTCGGCGCCAACCCCGTCGAGGCCCACCCGGTGGTCGGAGCGCGGCTGCTGCGGCGCGTGCTGCACGGGGCCGGGCTGATCGTCGCCGACCCCCGCGCGGTGGGACTCGCCCTGCACGCCGACGTGCATCTGCGGCCCCGGCCCGGCACCAACGTGGCGCTCTTCCACGGGCTCGCGCACGTCCTGCTCACCGAAGGACTGGCCGACGAGGAGTTCCTGCGCGAGCGGGCCACCGGTCTGCCGGAACTCACCGGGCTGCTGGAGGACTACCCGCCCGACCGGGTCGCGGAGATCACCGGGGTACCCGCCGCGGACCTGTTCGCCGCCGCGCGGCTGTACGGCGGGGCCGAGCGGCCGGCCGTCGTCTACGGCCTCGGCGTCACCGAACACCTGCACGGCACCGACGGTGTGCGCTCGCTGGCCAACCTGGCGATCCTGCGCGGCGCCGTCGGCACCGACCGCGGGTACGGTGTCAACCCGCTGCGCGGCCAGAACAACGTCCAGGGCGCCTCGGACATGGGCGCGCTGCCCGACCTGCTGCCCGGCTACGGGAAGGTGACCGACCCCGGCGCACGGTCCAGGGCCGAAGCGGTCTGGGGTGTACGGATCCCGGAGCGCCCGGGCCTGCGGATCCCGGACATGTTCGCCGCCGCGCGAGCCGGGGAGCTGGGGGCGCTGTGGGTCATCGGCGAGGACGTCTGCGCGACCGACCCCGACAGCGACCGGGTGACCGAAGCTCTTCGGGCGTGCCCGCTCGTGGTGTGCAACGAACTCTTCCTGTCCGAGACCGCCCGCCATGCCGACGTCGTCCTGCCGGCCACGTCCTGGCTGGAGAAGGACGGCACCTTCGTCAACTTCGACCGACGGTTCCAGCGGGTCCGCCCCGCCGTGCCCGCGCCGGGTGAGGCACGGAGCGACTTCGCCATCGTCCACGCCCTCGCCGCCGCGCTGGGGGCCGACCTGGGCTGCCCCACTCCGGCCCACGCCCTGGCCGAATGCGGGCGGGTCGCGCCCGTCTTCACCGGTCTCTCCCATGAACGGCTGGACCGGGAGGGCGCCGTGCCGTGGCCGTGCCCTGACCCCGGGCGCCCGGGGGAGGCCAAACTGTACGAGGAGCGGTTCGCCACACCGGACGGGCGGGCCCACCTCTGCGCGGCGCCCTACCTCCCGCCCGGCGAGCAGCCCGACGACGACTACCCGCTGCTTCTGGTCACCGGGCGGCGCTGGGCGCACTACAACTCGGGCAGCATGACCCGTCGTGGTGGCAACCTCGCACTCGATCCCGTCGACCACCTCGACCTCCACCCCGACGACGCCGCCCGGTACGGCGTGCGCGACGGCGCACAGCTCACCGTGGAGAGTCGGCACGGCCGGGCCCGGCTCATCGCCCGCGTCAGCGAACAGACCTCGCCCGGGCAGGTGTTCGGTTCCTTCCACTTTCCCGCGAGCGGCGTGAACCGCCTCACCTCCGAGCACGCCGACACCGTCACGTCCTGCCCCGAGTACAAGGTCACCGCGGTACGCGTGTCCGACACCGTGCACGAGGCGGCCGGTCGGGGGGCGGGCGGATGACAGCGACGTGACCCTCGGATCGTCGGCACCACGAGGGTGCGGGTCTCCCCCGGCGCGACGGTCACGTCCCGGCCGGGTGCGCGGGGGCTCGTGCGCCGGTCGTGCGGCGGACCGCCGTGCGCGGTCACTGATCCGGTGCGTTCCGGAAACCGGCACGCGCGTTAACGTGATCCTCTGCCGCACGGCAGTGTCCATGGGCCGGGTCGGCCCGCACGAGGGTCTGCGACGGAGAGAGACGGAACGGCGATGAGTGGACCGACGAAGCCCGAGGTCGACGTCCCGGCGGGTGCCGCGCCCGCCGAGCTGACCGTCCGGGACCTGGTCGTCGGGGACGGGGCCGAGGTGAGACCGGGCACGGTGGTCAGGGTCCACTACGTCGGGGTGACCTTCGAGACCGGGAAGGAGTTCGACTCCTCCTGGGACCGTGACCAGCCCTTCAAGTTCGCCCTGGGCGGCGGCAGGGTCATCAAGGGCTGGGACCGGGGGCTGAAGGGGATGAAGGTCGGCGGCCGGCGCGAGATCGTCGTTCCCCCGCGTCTCGGCTACGGCGACCGGTCTCCCTCGCCGCTGATCCCGGCGGGCTCGACCCTGGTCTTCGTGGTGGACCTGCTCGACGCGTACTCCGCCGGCGCAGGCGGCTGGAGCAACACCCGCTGACCCGGACCGTTCCTGTTTCCGCACCCGCACCCGCACCCTCGCCCTCGCCCCAGGCGTTCTCGTCGCAGAAGAGGTGGCCCGCGGTGCGGGCCGTGCCGCTCGTTTCCCCAGGTGGGTCCGCCTTGCGGGGGTTTGCGGACGGATGTGCGGTGGCGTGATCCCGTCGGTCGGCGGCCGCCGCGGCGGCACTCTTCTCCCCAGGGACTCGGGCCCGGAACTCACGTACGTCACACAGGCGTTGACTGGCGAGACTGCGGCGAGGGAGGGCACAGTGGCTCAGGAGCACACGCGGGATCCCTGGCGGCTGCTGCTGGTCGAGGACGACCGGGAGCTGGTCGAGCTGCTCACCGGGGTGCTGCGGGACGAGGGGTACGCGGTGGACGTCGCGGCCGACGGGCAGCGGGGCCTGCACCTCGGTCTCACCCGCAGGTACGACGTGCTCGTCATCGACCGGCGGCTGCCGGTGCTGGACGGCCTCGACCTGCTGCGCCGGCTGCGGTCCCGTCCGGTGCGTTCGCCGGTGCTGCTGCTGACCGGGATGGGCAGCGTGCACGACCGGGTGGACGGTCTGGACGCCGGCGCCGACGACTATCTGGTCAAACCCTTCGACCTGGACGAACTCACCGCCCGTCTGCGGGCGTTGTGCCGCCGCTCGCTGGACGCGACCGATGTGCTGCGGATCGGCTCCGGCCATCTGCACGTCGGACGCCGGGAGGTGGTGCTGGCGGACGGCGAGCGGATCGCCCTGGCCGCACGGGAGTTCGCGCTGCTGTGGGCGCTGGCCACCCGCCCCGACGCGGTGTACTCGCGGGCGGAACTGCGCCGGATCGTCTTCGAGGAGGCGCACGCGCCGTCCATCGTCGACACCTACGTGTACTACCTGCGCCGCAAGCTCGGCCGCGGGGCGGTGCGCACGGTCCGCGGACTCGGCTACCGGCTGGGGGCGTTGTGAGGGAGCCGGAGCAGGCCGGGGAGGGGGCGGTGCGCCGGGCCCGGCGGCGGATCGCCTGGACCACCGGTGCCATCATCACCCTGCTGATCACCCTCGTCAGCGGGGTCGCGTACACCCTGATGACGCAGGCGCAGGACGACCGGGTGCGCCGTGAAGTGCGCTACGGCGCGGCGCACGGCGACCTGTCACGCCCTCCCGGATGCATGTGGCTGTACGGGCCGGGTGCGACAACGTTGCCGAACGCGCCGGCCGGGTTCCCGCTGCGTGCCGATCTGGACCGGGTGCGGCTGACCCGCACGCCGGTCGAGCACACGGTGCGGCGCGAGGGCACCGCCTATCTGGTGCGGACGCAGGTCCGGGACGACGGCGACGTGGTGCAGGCCGTGCTCGACCTGCGTTTCCAGCTCGCCGACCGCGACAACCTGTGGTTCGCGCTGGGCGTGGCCGAGGCGGTGGGGCTGGCCGCCGCGGCCGTCACCGGCGGGGTCCTCGGGCGCCGGGCGGTGGCGCCGCTGGCCGAGGCACTGGCCCGGCAGCGGCGGTTCGTCGCGGACGCCAGCCACGAGCTGCGCACGCCGATCACCCGCGTGCACACGCGGGCGCAGGTGCTGGCGCGCCGGGCGGCGGCCGAAGGGCTGCCGGTGGCGCACCGGGACGGTCTGGCCCTGCTGGTCGCCTCCCTCGGCCGGCTCGGCGAGGTGCTGGACGATCTGCTGTCGTCCGCGGTCCTCGCGGCGGGGCCGGCACGGCGGGCGGCGCGGCGGCGGGTGGATCTGGTGGCCCTGGCCCGTTCGGCGGCCGCGGAGGAGGCGGAACGCGTCCGGGAACGCGGGCTGACCGTCCGCGTGACCGGGCCGCCGCATCCGCTGTGGGTCGACGGGGTCGCGTCCGCCCTGCGCCGGGCGGTCGGGGAACTGCTGGCCAACGCCATCGCCCACACCCCGCCGGGCGGCCGGATCGAGGTGGCGCTGTCCCGTTCGGGCACGACGGTGGTGCTGGCGGTCACGGACACCGGGGCCGGCTTCGACGCCGGTGAGGCCGAGCGGCTGTTCCGTCGGTTCCACCGGGGCGGCGGCGGCCGGTACGGGCTGGGGCTGGCCCTGCTGCGGGAGGTCGTCACGAGCCACGGCGGCACGGTCGTGGCGGCGGGCCGGCCGGGGCGCGGCGCGCGGTTCACCCTCCGGCTGCCGCAGAGCGCGTCGTCGCCCCCGGCGGTCGCGGAGCGCGCGGTCAGGACATGGCGTGGGTGGCGAGCACCCGTGCCGCTGCCCGGACGTCCGCGTCCAGCGGCCGGTCCGGGTCGACCGGGTCGATCGCGGCGCTGAGGGCGTCGAGGAGGGCGGCGCACCGGGACGCGGTGGGCCGCCTGGCGCCGACGTGGACGGCCTGGCGCAGGCCGAGGGCGAGGGAGCCGCACAGCAGGCCGAGCAGTTCGGCCATGTCGTGGGCGCGCAGGGCGGCCTGGGTGCCGAACGGGACGATGTCCTGGTTGTGGAGGTTCGTCGGCAGGCTCTGCATGGCGGCGGGGGTCGCGCAGCGGCGGATCTCCGCGACGAAGGCGGTGGTCGCCAGTTGCACGCCCTGGAGGCCGTGCTGGGCGCCGGGTTCGGTGGCGAGCATGGGAGGGAGGCCGCCGTTGCGGGCCGGGTCCACCAGCAGGTCGAGCTGGCGTTCGGCGAGGTTGCCGAGCTGCGCGGTGACGGAGGCGAGCAGGTCGGCGGCGAACGCCGCGGGCTGCCCGAAGAAGTTCCCGCCGTGCACCGCCCTCCCCTCCCCCGGGTCCGCGTCCGGGTCCACGGCGTCTTCCGCTCCGGGGAAGAACAGCGGGTTGTCGCTGACCCCGGCCAGGTCCGCGGCGACCACCGCGTCGACGTACCGCAGCGCGTCCTCTGCGGCGCCGAGCAACTGCGGGGAGCAGCGGATGCTGTACGGCTCCTGCAGCGGGCGTCCGCCGGACGGCACGGTGCCGGCCAGGTGGCGCCGCATGCGGGCGCCGGTGTCGGCCGCGCCGGGGTGGCCGTAGGCGTCCAGCAGGTCGGCGTCGAGGAAGCCGGGGTCGCAGCCGAGCAGGTCGGCCAGCAGGCAGGTCAGGGCGGCGAGCGCGCGGTGGGCGGCGCGGACGGCGTCGTGGGCCAGGGCCAGGGCCGCGGTGGTGACGGAGGTGCCATTGACGAGGGCGAGGGCGTCGCGGCCGTCCAGGGCGAGGGGGCGCAGTCCGGTGGCGGTGAGCGCCTCGGCGGCGGGCACGCGGTGTCCGTCCACGTAGGCGTGCCCCCGGCCGCGGAGTGCCTGGGCTGCGTAGGCGAGCGGGATGAGGTCGCCGCTGGCGCCGACGGAGCCGTAGCGCGGCACGGCGGGCGAGAACGTCGTGGCGAACATCTCCGCCAGCCGTTCGACGACCTCGGCGGACACCCCGGACAGGCCCTGGGCCAGGGACCGGGTGCGCACCAGCAGGGCGGCGCGGACGATGCCGTGCGGCAGGTCGGGTCCCTGGCCGGCGCCGAGGTGGGCGAGGGTGTTGTCGCACTGGTCGGCCTCGTCGGCCCGCCCGGCGAAGCCGACGAGGGCGCCGAAGCCGGTGGTGGCGCCGTAGATCGGCCGTCCCCCGGTGCCGCCGTCGCCGTCGCGCAGGGCGCGGAAGAGGCGGCGCCCGCGGTCCAGCCGGGCGCGGGCCGCGTCGTCCACGGTGACGGTCAGCGGCTCGGCCGCGCGGCGCAGGACGGCGGGATCGAGGGGTCCGGTGAGCGAGACGGTGTCCGTGGTGGTCAGCACGTCCGCGACGGTAGGCGGGGAATCTCAGAGCGCTCTGAAATCCGCTGGATAGCTTCCGGGCCATGGCGCACGACTACCTGATCATCGGAGCGGGGCCGGCGGGGCTTCAGCTCGCCGCCTCCCTGGAGCGCGACGGTGCGGATTACGTGGTTCTGGAGCGCGGCAGCGGTCCGGGCACGTTCTTCACACGGTTCCCCCGGCACCGCACACTCATCTCGATCAACAAGGTGCACACCGGATACGAGGATCCGGAGCTGCGGCTGCGGATGGACTGGAACTCCCTGCTGAGCGACGATCCCGAGCTGCTGTTCACCCGGTACAGCCGACGCTACTTCCCGGCGGCCGACGACATGGTCCGCTATCTGGCGGACTTCGCGGAACGCACCGGCGTCCGGGTGCGGTACGACACCGCCGTGGAGCGGGTCTCCCGCGACGCCGGCGGGTTCACCGTGACCGACGCCGCCGGGGGGACCTGGCGGGCGCGGCGCGTGGTGGTGGCCACCGGGGTGCCGCTGCCGAACCTGCCGCGGATTCCCGGCATCGAACTGGCCGAACGCTACGACACGTTCGACCCCGACCCGGAGGCCTTCACCGGCCTGCGGGTGCTGGTGATCGGGCGGGGCAACTCCGCCTTCGAGACGGCCGACGCCCTGATGGAGACCGCGGCCGTCATCCACCTGGTCGGCTCCGGTTCGCTGCGCCTGGCCTGGCAGTCGCACTACGTGGGTCATCTGCGGGCGGTGAACAACAACTTCCTGGACAGCTACCAGCTCAAGTCCCAGAACGCCCTGCTGGACGGGCGGGTGCTGGAGATCCGGCGGGACGGGGACGGCTTCCGCGTGCCGGTGGCCTTCGAACGGGCCGACGAGGTGGTGAAGGACCTGCGCTACGACCGGGTGATCGTGGCGACCGGGTTCCGTTTCGACGCGTCGGTGTTCGACGGCGGTTGCGCGCCCGAGACGGTGGTCGACGGCCGGTTCCCCGCCGTGACCGCCGTCGGCGAGTCGGTGAACGTGCCGGAGCTGTACTTCGCCGGGACGCTGACGCAGGGCCGCGACTTCAAGAAGTCCACCACCGGTTTCGTGCACGGCTTCCGCTACTCGGTCCGCGCCCTGTACCGGGAGCTGCGCCGGCGCCACCACGGCGAGCCCTGGCCGGTGGCGGAGCTGGGCGGGGACACCGAGACGGCCGTCGGCCGGATCGTCGAGCGGGTCAACCGGTCCTCCGCGCTGTGGCAGCAGTTCGGTGTCCTCGGCGACCTGCTGCTGCTCGCCCCGGACGGCACGATGCGCTACGCAGAGGAGGTCCCGGTCGGGCACGTGCCGGGGGCGGTGCGCGCCGGTGACTTCGGGGAGGTGGCCGCCCACGCGGTGATCACCCTGGAGTACGGGGCCGACCACGACAAGGTGGACCCGTTCGACGTGTCGGCGGGCCGCCCCTCGCAGCGGGACGCGTCGGGGCTGGACGGCCGCTATCTGCATCCGGTGCTGCGCTGGTACCGCGACGGGGAGGACGTCGCCGAGCACCACCTGGCGGAGAACCTGGAGAACGAGTGGGACAGCGAGGACGTGCACCGGGCCCCGCTGCGCGCGTTCCTCGCCGCCCGGCGCGGCCCGGCCGCACCGGTGGCGCCGTGACGCTGCGCGCGCTGCACGAGAGGGCCCGCCGGGTCCTGGACCCGGTGCACTACGACTATGCCGCGGGCGGCGCGGGCGAGGAGCGCGTCCTGGCCGACAACGAGCGTGCGTTCGACAGGTACGCGCTGCTGCCGCGGGTGCTGCGCGGCAGCGAGCGGCGGGACACGTCCGTCGATCTGCCGGGCGCCCGCCGGGCGGGTCCGGTGCTGGTCGCGCCGACCGCCTTCCACCGGCTGATGCACCCGGACGGCGAGCGGGCCACGGCCCGGGCCGCGGCGGCGGAGGGCGCCGTCCTGGTGACGGGCACGGCCGCGACCGTCGCGGCCGGCGAGGTGGTCGCGGCGGCCCGGGAGGCGGCGGCCGGCGCGGCCGTGTGGTTCCAGCTCTCCCTGCACCCGCGCCGCGAGGTCACCGAGGCGCTGGTGCGGCGGGCGGAGGAGGCGGGCTGCACGGCGCTGGTGGTCACCGTCGACGCGCCGGTGTTCGGCCGGCGCCCCCGGGACCTGCGCAACGGGTTCACGGACCTGCCGCCCGGCTACGCCGCCGAGAACATGCGGGACCTGCCCGGCGCCCCGCCGGGTGGCCTCACCGACATCCCCATGTCCCCGGCCCTGTCCTGGCGGGACTTCGACGCGCTGCGGGCCGTGACGGCGCTGCCCGTGCTGGTGAAGGGGGTCCTGCATCCGGCGGACGCGCTGCTGGCCGTCGCGCACGGGGCGGCCGGGCTCGTCGTCTCCAACCACGGCGGACGCCAGTGCGACACCGTGCCGGCCGCCGTGGACTGCCTGCCGGCGGTCGCCGGGGCGGTCGGCGGCCGGGTGCCGGTGCTGCTCGACGGCGGGGTGCGCCGGGGCGGGGACGTGGCCGTCGCGCTCGCGCTGGGCGCGGCGGCGGTCGGGGTGGGCCGTCCGGTGCTGTGGGGGCTGGCCGCCGACGGCGAGGCGGGGGTGCGGCGGGTCCTCGCGGAGCTGCGCGACGACTACGACCACACGCTGGCGCTGTGCGGGGGCCGCCGCAACGCCGATCTGACGCGGGACATGGTGGTCCGGAGAGGCGGTACGCCGTGAGCGGCGGACGGAGGACGCGGTGAGCGGCGGACGGAGGACGCGGTGAGCGGCGGACGGAAACCGGACACGTGGTGGCTGCCGCGCGGTGTGGTGGCGCTGCGGGCGCGCATCTTCGAGAAGGTGAACGGCGACCGGGCGGTGACGCTGCCCAACGCGGCGTACGGGCCGGAGGTGTTCGAGCGGGTGTACGCCCATCCGGCCGCGAACGGCCGCAGTGCCGGGGCGGGGCTGTCCGACCTGTTCTGGTACTGGCTGGCGCCGGGGCCCGAGGTGCACCAGGAGCATCTGGAACCCGGCCCGCGCTACGAGGACGTGGCCCGGGCGACCCGGCGCATCCTCGCCGGCGGCTCGGCGGACCTGGCGGCGGCGGCCGGCCGCGCGGTCGCCGGCGTCCTGGACGCGCTGCCCGCGGACCGGATCAGCCTGGTGCGGCTGCGTGACCTGGTGATGCCCGCCTGGGCGGATTTCTGCTACGGGCTGGTGTTCCGCGAGCCGTGCCCGCCGCACGCCCGGAAGCTGATCACCGCGCACGCCGAGGACGTGATCAGCGCCCTGAAGTGCACGGGGCTGCGCCATACGCGGCGCAGGGCGCGGCTGACGGCCTACCTGCGCGAGCGGCTGGCGGCCGGTGACGTGCCGCACCGGCTGCCGGCCTCGCTGTCGCCGGAGGAGCAGGTCCTCTACCTCCAGGGCACGTTCTTCAACACGGCCGTCGTGCAGCTCTCGGAGGCGACCGCGCACCTGCTGCTGGCCCTGGCCCGCCACCCGCGGGTGCAGCGGCGACTCGCGGACGACCCGGGGGACGACCGGTACCTGACGCACGTGCTCGACGAGACGATGCGGCTGTATCCGCTGTTCGGCATCGCGCACCGCGTCACCACGGACAAGATCCCGCTCGACGACCGCACCACGCTGCCGGCCGGCTCGGTGGTGTGCTTCAGCTACCCGGACTACCACGCCACGGGCTACGAGCGGCCGGACGTCTTCGATCCGGACCGCTGGGCGTCGCCGTCCGCCAGGAACGCCCACCACGTCCCGTTCGGTGTGGCGGCCAACCGCCCGTGCCCGGCGTGGCGGTTGTCGCCGCTGGTACTGCGTGCCGCCGTGCGGGAGGTACTGCGCCGCTTCCGTCTGGACTCGTCGGTCTCGCACACCCGGTCCATCCCGCACCGCGCACCGTGTCTGCTGATCCCGCGCGGGCTGGAACCCGGGTCGCGCCTGGCGCCGCTGCGGGGCTTCCTGCGGGTGCGCGACGGCGTGGAGGACGTCACCCGGGGCGTGCGCCAGCTCGTGCTCGGCACGGTGATGGTGCTGCACGCCCGCCGTCAGCGACCGGCCGCACGGTACTTCGAACGGTTTCCGCCCGACCGGTGCCCCGTCGTCCACTCCACAGGAGACAGCACATGACGCCCTCGGAACTCGCCCCCGCGTTCTTCCTCGCCGTCGTGGTGATCCTGGCCGTGTGCCGGCTCGTCGGGGCGCTGCTGCGACGGGTGGGGCAGCCGCCCGTGGTCGGGGAGATGCTCGCGGGTGTGGTGCTGGGCCCCTCGGTGCTGGGCGCCCTCCTCCCGGGTGTCGAAGCGGGCCTCTTTCCCCAGGAGTTGCGGCCGGTCCTGTACGTGGTGGGGCAGATCGGCCTCGTCGCGTTCATGTTCCACGTCGGCTGGGACTTCCGGGTGGACCGGCTGCGCGGTGTCGCCCGGCCGGCCGGGCTGGTCTCCGTGGCCGGGGTGCTGGTGCCGGTGGTGCTCGGGTCGGCGCTGATCGCCGCCGTCGGCGAGCGGACCGGCACCCTGGCGCCGGGGGTGCCGCTGGTGGTGTCGGCGCTGTTCGTGGGAGTGACGCTGGCGGTGACGGCGTTTCCGATGCTCGCGCGCATCATCTCCGAACGGGGCCTGACGGAGACCCGGTTCGGGTCGCTGGCGCTCGGAGCGGGTGCCGTGGACGACGCGGTCGCGTGGGTGCTGCTCGCGGGGGTCTTCAGCATCTCCGGGGGCAGCGCGGGGCTGGTGTCGCTGGCCGTCGCCGGCGGCCTCGGGCTCGTCGTGGTGCTGGCGGTGGTGACGCGCCTGCACGGCCGCACCGTGCGGCTCACGGAGCGGGCGGCGCCGGAGAGCCTGCTGCCGGTGCTGGTCGGCGCGCTGTTCCTGGTGGCCTGGTACACCGACGAGATCGGGCTGTACGCGGTGTTCGGCGCGTTCAGCCTCGGGCTGGTCTTCCCGCGGTCGGAGCGGCTGGACCACACGGTGGAGACGCTGAAGCCGGTGGGCACGGTGTTCCTGCCGCTGTTCTTCACCTACTCGGGGCTGAACACGGACTTCGCGCTGCTGTCCTCCGGGCCGGTGCTGCTGCTCACCCTGGGGTGCGTCCTGGTGGCGGTGGCGGGGAAGTTCGGCGCGTGCTGGCTCGCGGCGCGGCTGGCCGGGGAGCCGGGGGCGGTGGCGCTGCGGGTGGGGGCGCTGATGAACGCGCGGGGGCTGATGCAGCTCATCGCGCTCAACCTGGGCCTGGCGGCGGGCATCGTGACGCAGGCGCTGTTCAGCGCGCTGGTGGTGGTCGCCGTCGTCACCACCGTGATGGCGACACCCCTGCTGACGTGGATCGACCGGCGGGAGCGGGCCCGGGACGGCGGCCCGTCCCGCCCGGCGGGGGGTGCCGTCCCCGGCCCCGCCGAGCCGGTGCGACGAAGCCGACGAGGGCGCTAACCCCCGGCCGCCAGGGCCCGTTTGTCGGGCTTCCCGGCAGGGGTGAGCGGCACCTCGTCGATCAGGGTGAGCCGGGTCGGGGCGGTGGCCTCGCCCAGCTCGGCCGCCACCAGGGCGCGCAGTTCCCCGAGGCGGGGGACCCGGCCCGGGGCGGGCACCACGAAGGCGTGGACGGCCTCGCCGGTGCTGTCGTCGGGGACGGCGACGGCGTACGCCTCCGCCACCGCCGGGTGGGTGGCGAGCACCCGCTCGACGGGTCCGGCGTAGTGCACGTGGGCGTTGACGATGATCACGTCGCGGGCGCGCCCGGTCAGCCGGAGCCGGCCCTCGCGGTCGAGGTGGCCGATGTCGCGGGTGCGGACCCAGCCGTCGGTGAACACCTCGGCGCTCAGGGCGGGTTCGCCCCAGTAGCCGCATCCCTGGGCGGGGGTGCGGACGAAGAGTTCGCCGTCCGTGCCGGGTGGCAGGGGCCGTCCGTCGGCGTCCCTCACCTCCAGTTCGACCGGGGGGACGCCCAGCGAGCCCGGTTCGTCGTACGGGGTGGCCATGGAGATCATGCCGGTCTCCGTCTGGCCGTATCCGTGGAAGACGACGGGTCCCAGCACGTCGGCGGCCTCGCGCAGCCGGCCGGCGTCGACGGGTGAGCCGGAGACCATCAGGGCGCGCAGCGCGCCGAGGTCCACGGGCCGGGCCCGGACGCTCGCGACGAGCTTCGTCAGGCGGGCCACGGTGATGACGCTGCCGGTGGCCCGGTGGCGCACCAGGCTGTCGGGGAAGGCCGGGGCGTCCGCGGTGACGAGGGTGCCGCCGGCGGCGAGGGCGAGCAGCCCGTACTCCATCATGACCTGGCTGGCCAGGGTGCCGAAGACGAGGAACCGCTCCAGGCGCGAGGCGAGTTCGCGGATGGCGGGGGGCCAGCGGTCGGGGTGCGCCGCCCAGGCCGCGGTCATCGCGGCGTAGGTCTGGGCGCACGCCTTGGGGACGCCGGTGCTGCCGCTGGTGTGGAGGAGCCGGGCGACGTCCCGCGGGCGGGCCGAGATCCGGGGGCGGCCGCCGTCGTCCTCGGCGGCGAGCAGGCCGTCCAGCGCGAGGACGGTGCCGTGCGGGCCGTCGGCCGTGCCGTCCGGACGGTCCGTGACGCGGAAGGCGGTGCCGGCGAGCAGGTGGCGCCGCTGGGGTGCCGTGAGTCCCGGTGGTACGCCGACGACGCGGGCGCCCGCGGCGTGGGCGGCGAGGACGGCGGCGAACGCCTCGGGCCCGACGCCGAGCAGCAGGGCGACGCCGTCTCCGGGGCGGACGCCCCGGGCGCGCAGGCCGTTCGTCACCCGCCGCACCAGGGCGAGGAGTCGGGATCCGGTGACGACCCGGTCGCCGTGCTCGAAGACGGGGCGGTCGCCCGCCGCGTCGAGGAGGTCGAGGACGGCGCCGGGGAACTGCTCAGCCAAGGCAGGACTTCACGAACGCGGCGAGCGGCTGCCGGTGGACGGCCGGGATGTCCCAGTCGTTCTCCAGGTTCTCCGCCAGGTGGTGGGTGCCGGCGAGGTCGCCGTCGCGGTAGTGGCGCACCACGGGGTGGAGGTAGGTGGAGTCCATGGCGTGTTCGGGGTCGTTCTCGCGGACGCGGGGCACGGTGACGTCGAACGGGTCGGCCTGGTCGTGGTCGGGCCCGTACTCCAGGTCGACGACGAACCGGTGTGCGGCGGGACCGAGTCCGCCGTCGGCGACGTAGTCGAGCGGGACCTCCTCCTGGTAGAGGGCGTGGTCGTCGTGGACGGTGACCACGTCGCCCAGGAAGCCGAACTGCTGCCACAGGCCGGAGGAGCGGTTGACGCGCTCCACGAGGGCGTCGGCGACGGCCTCCGGTGCGGCGGGCAGGGTGCGGGCCGGCCAGGGCGTCGCGTGGTGACGGGCGCCGAGGATGCGGTGCAGGGCGCGCGTGCCGTAGCGGAAGCCGTGGATGAAGCCGTTCGTGAACCGTTTGAAGTCGCGCTGCTGCGTGAGCGTGCCGGCGAAGTACAGGCCGGGGACGTTCACCGACTCGTAGGCGGAGGTCTGGGCGGGGAACCGGTCGTCGACGGCGAGGTCCGGCCGGCAGCCTGCGTCGAAGGGCGAGGCGTCGAAGCGGAATCCGGTGCAGACCACGATGCGGTCGTAGTGGAGTTCGCGGAGCCGTTCGGTGGTCCGGGCGTACCGGAACTCCACCCGGTAGCCGCCGTCGGCCCGTTGTTCGATCCGCTCGACGGTGCCGTCCAGGACGGCGTTCTGCGACTTGAGCTGGTAGCTGTCGAGGAAGTTGTTGTTCACCGCGCGCAGATGGCCCACGAAGTGGGTCTGCCAGGCCATTCTCAGCGAGTGCGGTCCGGCGACGTGGATGACGGCGGCCTTCTCCATGAGGGAGTCCGCGGTCTCGAACGCGGAGTTCCCCTTGCCGAGGACGAGCACCCGCTGGTTGGTGAAGGAGGCTGGGTCGGTGTCGAAGTCGGCGTAGCGTTCGGCGCTTTCGATGCCGGGGATGTCCGGGATGTTGGGGAGGGAGACGCCGGTGGCGACGACGAGGCGCCGGGCCTTCCAGGTCCGGTCCGTGTCGTCGCGCACCAGGAAGCCGTCGCCGTCGCGGGAGATGCGGGCGGCCCGGACGCCGTACTCGACGCGGACGCCGCTGCGCCGGGCGAAGTCGCCCAGGTAGCGCACCAGGTCGTCGGCGGCCGGGAAGTAGCGCTCGCTGTACCGGGTGAACCGCAGTTCGGGATCGTCGGCCAGCAGCGAGTTCCAGTCCATCCGGAGGTCGAGTTCCGGGTCGGTGCCACCGGTGTTGACCTTGTTGATCGATATGAGCTGTCGATGCCGGGGGAAGCGGGTGAAGAACGTTCCGGGCCCGCTCCCGCGCTCCAGGACGACGTAGTCGCGTCCCTCGCGTTCCAGCAGAGCGGCGAGCTGAAGTCCGGCCGGTCCGGCCCCGATGATGAGGTAGTCGCGCACCATGGGGCGGACGCTAACGGGCCCGGATCAGAGGACTCTGAGATTGCGGCCGCCGGGCCCCGGGGCGGGGCCGCGGCCGCGGGGCGGGTGCGGCGGCGCGGGAGCGGGCGGCGAAACGTGAACGGCCCTCCGGTCCTCCGGCCGGCCGGGGCCGTGGCCGGCGGGCCGTGGCCGACGGGCCGTGGCCGACGGGCCGTGGCTCGTTCACGACGCCGTCGCGGAGCCACGGGTTGCCTCTCGGACAAATACCCCCGCGGGTATTTGACGCCCCTCCCGGGCCGTCTTAACCTCGCAGCAGAGATACCCCCGGGGGTAATTGAGGAGGCAACCAAATGTCTCGTGAAATGACACAGGAGGCGTTCTCGGCCGCCTGGGCCGCCGGGACGCTCGTGGTCGACGTACGGGCGGCGGACGAGTCCGCCGCCTGACCCCGCCCGGCCCCCGCACACCGGCCAGCCGGAAAGGAGCACCGCTTTGGCCGCCACACCCTCCCCCACCGACACCCCGATCTCCGGCCGTCACCGCGTCGTCGTCATCGGCGGCGGCAGCGCCGGCATCAGCGTCGCCGCCCGCCTGCGCCGCGCCGGCGTCAGCGACATCACCCTGATCGAACCCTCCGACACCCACTGGTACCAGCCGCTGTGGACCCTGGTCGGCGGTGGCCAGGCGCCCCTGCGCGCCAGCCGACGCCCCGAGGGGTCGGTCGTCCCGGACGGCGTGCGGTGGATCCGCCGCCGCGCCCTGGCCGTCGACCCCGGCACCCGCACGGTGACGCTGTCCGACGGCGCCGGACTCACCTACGAACACCTGGTGATGGCACCGGGTCTCCAGTTGGACTGGGGCGGCGTCCCCGGCCTCGGCGAGGCCGTGGGGCACGACCGGGTGAGCAGCAACTACGCGCCCGAGTACGCCCCGCGCACCTGGGAGCTGATCAGGGGCATGCGCTCCGGCACGGCCGTCTTCACCCATCCGGCGAGCCCGCTGAAGTGCGGCGGCGCCCCGCAGAAGATCGCCTACCTGGCCGCCGACCACTGGCGCCGGCGGAAGGTGCTCGACGACATCCGGATCGTCCTGGTCCTCCCCGACCCGGCGATGTTCAAGGTGCCCGCCTGGTCACGGGCCCTGGAGAAGGTGGCCGCCCGGTACGGCATCGAGGTGCGGCTGCGCTCCGAGATGACCGCCGTCGACGGTGACGCCCGCGAGGTCACCCTCACCGACCACGCGAGCGGCGCGAAGGAGACCGTCGGCTACGACCTCCTGCACGCCGTGCCGCCGCAGAGCGCCCCCGACTGGGTCGGGACGAGCCCGCTCGCCGACCCGGCGAGCCCGCAGGGGTTCGTCGCCGCCGACAAGCACACCCTGCAACACCCGTCCTACGACAACGTCTTCGCGCTCGGCGACGTGGCGAACCTGCCCACCTCCAAGACCGGCGCCGCGGTGCGCAAGCAGGCCCCGGTGGTGGCCGGCAACCTGCTCGACGTCATGAACGGCCGTTCCCCCTCGCACCGGTACGACGGTTACACGTCCTGTCCGCTGGTGACGGCCCGCGATCGGATGATGCTCGCCGAGTTCGACTACGACCTGAACCCCACCCCCACCTTCCCGCTGCTCGACCCGTTCGGGGAGCACCGCTCGATGTGGCTGTTCAAGCGGTACGGCCTGCCGCCGGTGTACTGGCACGGCATGCTCGCCGGCCGCCTCTGACCGGCCGGCCCGGGCGTCCCCCGGCCCGGGCCGGCCACCCCGCCCCCGCCCTCCGGCAGGGGCGGACCGGACCCTTCCGCACATCCCCCGCGCGTGTTCAGTCCCCTTCGACGTGGAGGTCACCCGACCGTGTTCTTCGCCCAGTACTACCTCGACTGCCTCTCCCAGGCGTCGTACATGATCGCCGACGAGACCACCGGCAAGGCCGTCGTCGTCGACCCCCGCCGCGACGTCACCGAGTACCTCACCGACGCCGAGGCGCACGGGTTCACCATCGAGGCCGTCGTCAACACCCACTTCCACGCCGACTTCCTCGCCGGCCACCTGGAGCTGGCCGACCGCACCGGCGCCTGGATCGGTTACGGGCAGCGCGCCGAGGCCGAGTACCCGATCCGCGAACTGGCCGACGGAGAGCGGATCAGCCTCGGCGAGGTCCAGCTCCAGATCCTCGAAACCCCGGGCCACACACCGGAGTCGATCAGCGTCCTGGTGTACGAGCACGCGCGGGACGCCGTCCCCTACGGCGTCCTCACGGGTGACGCGCTGTTCATCGGCGACGTGGGCCGTCCCGACCTGCTCGCGTCGGTCGGTGTGACCGCGGACGAACTCGGCAGGATGCTCTACCGCACGATCCAGCACAAGCTGATGGACCTCCCGGACGCCGTGCGGGTCTTCCCGGCGCACGGCGCCGGATCCGCCTGCGGCAAGAACCTCTCCACCCGGCGCCGGTCCACCATCGGCGAGCAGCGTGCCACCAACTACGCCTGCCGGCCGATGAGCGAGGAGCGGTTCGTGGAGCTGGTGACGGCCGGGCAGCCGTCCGCACCCGCGTACTTCGTCTACGACGCCGTCCTCAACCGCAAGAGGCACGGCCTGTTCGACGCGACCGCCGCGCCCCGGCCGCTGTCGGTGGAGGAGTTCGTGGAGCGGCGCGCGGCCGGGGCGGTCGTGGTCGACGCCCGTTCGCCGCAGGATTTCGCGACCGGGCATCTGCGGGGCTCGGTCAACGTGCCCGCCGACGGGCGCTTCGCCGAGCAGGCGGGCATGGTCGTCGCCCCCGAGCAGGACGTCGTCGTCGTCGCGCCGCAGGACCGTGAGGAGGAGGTCGTCACCCGGCTCGCCCGGATCGGCTTCGACAAGGTCGGCGGCTACCTGCGCGAACCCGAGGGCGCCTTCCCCGCCCTGGCCGACGAGATGGAGCAGGCCGGCCGTCTGACCGCCGTCGAACTGCGCGGGCTGCTGGACGGCGACGAACCCCCGCTGGTGCTCGACGTGCGCAACACCGCCGAGCGCGAGGAGGGCTTCGTCGAGGGCTCGCTGCACATCCCGCTGGCCGAACTGGTCCGCCGCCTCGACGAGATCCCGGCCGACCGGCCCCTGGTGGTGCACTGCGCGGGCGGCCACCGCTCCTCCATCGCCGCCAGTCTGCTGCGCCACAAGGGCCGCACCGGCGTCTCCGACCTGCTCGGCGGCTACGGTGCCTGGCTCGCCCTGCCCGCGTCCGCGGACGCCTGATCCCACCGCGCACCGCGCACCGGGCGACGAGCGACGAGCGACGAGCGACGAGCGACGAGCCGATGATGCCGGGAATTCCCCACCGCGGTGACGCCGCCCGGCGGAGCCGTGCCCACGGCGAGGGCCGCCGCCACCACGGCGGCGACCCTCGCGAGCGTCGGCGATCTCCTCGTGACAGGTCCCGTCAGGCGCGGGTCCAGCGCTGGTTGCTGCCGCCCGAGCAGGAGTAGAGCTGGATCAGGGTGCCGTTGGCGGTGCCGCTCCCGGTGGCGTCGAGGCAGAGGCCGGACTGGACGCCGACGATGGATCCGTCGGAGTTGAGGCGCCACTTCTGGTTGTCGCCGCCCCAGCAGCTGTAGATCTGGACCTTGGCGCCGTTGCCGGTCCCGGCGGCGTCCAGGCACTTGTTGCCGTAGACCTTGAGCTCACCGGCGTCGGTGGACGTCCACTGCTGGTTGGTGCCGTTGTGGCAGTCCCACAGCTGGACCTGGGTGCCGTCGGTGGTGCTGCTGCTGGGCACGTCCAGGCAGCGGCCCGAGGCGACGCCCTTGATCGTGTTGCCGTCCGCCGGCGGCGGTGTGGTGGTGCCGCCGTTGAGCGCGTTGAGGACCGCGGTGTAGGCGGCCTTCTTGCTGCCGTCGTTGTTGAACAGCAGCGGCGTGTCCTGCGATCGCCAGGAGTCGCTGTCGCGCACCCCCCAGACGGTGATGCCGAGGCAGCGCGGGACGGCCAGGCAGTCGTTGGTCACGCTGGCGTAGGTCGAGGACGGGGCGCCCTGGATGTCCAGCTCGGTGACGGCCACGTCGACGCCGAGGGCGGCGAAGCTCTGCAGGGTGGTGCGGAAGTTGCTGTTGTACGGGCTGCCGCTGTTGAAGTGCGACTGGAAGCCGACGCAGTCGATCGGCACGCCGCGCTGCTTGAAGTCCCGCACCATGTTGTACATGGCCTGGGTCTTGGCCCAGGTCCAGTTCTCGACGTTGTAGTCGTTGTAGCAGAGCTTGGCGGACGGGTCGGCGGCGCGCGCGGTGCGGAAGGCGACCTCGATCCAGTCGTTGCCGGTGCGCTGCAGGTTGGAGTCGCGCCGGGCTCCCGAACTGCCGTCGGCGAAGGCCTCGTTGACGACGTCCCACTGGGCGATCTTGCCCTTGTAGTGGGCCATCACGCCGTTGATGTGGTCGATCATCGCCTGGCGCAGCGCGCTGCCGCTGAGGCTCTGCATCCAGCCGGGCTGCTGGGAGTGCCAGGCCAGGGTGTGGCCGCGCACCTGCTTGCCGTTCTGCACCGCCCAGTTGTAGACGCGGTCGCCGGAGCTGAAGTTGAACTGGCCCCGCTGCGGTTCGGTGGCGTCGATCTTCATCTCGTTCTCGGCGGTCACCGAGTTGAACTCACGGTTCGCGATCGTCGTGTACGCCGAGTCGCCGAGCCTGCCGGAGGCGATGGCGACGCCGAAGTAGCGGCCGCTCTGCGCCGCCGCGGCGCCGAGCGTGTTCTCGGCGGCCTGAGCGGGCGGCGGCGCGGCCAGTGCGCCGACCATACCGAGGGCGCCGACGAGCAGCGTCGGCAGCAGAACGCGGATCTTCCGCCGGACGGCGGCTCCGGGAAGGGCCTGAGAGCCCATGGATGTGCCTCCAAGGTAGGAATGACGGACTCACCGGACACCGTGGCCACGGAGACCCGGAAGGATCCCGACCGGCACGGACGAACCCGGCCGGCACGGACGAACCCGGCCGGCACGGACGAACCCGGCCGGCACGGTCGAACCCGGCCGGCCGCCGGTCGACGCGAGTGCTGTGGTGCGTGAATCCGTCGTGCATCTGTGCGTGGCTCCGTGGTGCGGCACCGTCCACACAGGACGAGTGGTGTTCGGCATTTCGCACTGAGGTCGGTTCGCCAAACAGGATGGTGCGGGGTTGACAGAAGCTCGTCAACTCTCACGACAGAAAAACTTTCCGCTTCCGATTCGAAACTTTCGATGCCGCGAAACAGCGATCGAATTTCCGAGCCGACCGGCCACACCGCACGCCACCTGCGAATTCCGGTCGGCACAAGGGCCCGTCGCGCCCGGAAGCGGGGCTTGTTTGTGGTCAGATCGGCGACAGACCTTGACCGGAGGGCCCCGCCTTCCTAGCTTGTGGCGTCACGGAGCCGGGATCTCTTCGAAACATTCGATCCCGTCCCGCCCCGGCGCAGCTGCCGCTCCGCCGTTCATCGGCGTCACCTCGTCCCCACCTCAAGGAGGCCCTCCGATGTGGCTTCGCCCCGCGTCCCCGGTCCGTCCAAGACGCTTACTCGGCGTCCTCGCGCCCCTGCTGCTGCTGGCCACCTTCCTCGGTGCCCAGCCCGCCGAGGCCGCGACCGTGGACCCCAACGCCTCGTACGTGCTGGTCAACCGCAACAGCGGCAAAGCCCTGGACGTCTACAACATGGCGACCGACGACGGCGCCCGCATCACCCAGTGGACCAGGAACGACCAGAACCAGCAGCAGTGGCAGTTCGTCGATTCCGGGGACGGCTACTACCGCGTCAAGTCCCGCCACTCGGGCAAGGTGCTGGACGTCCACAACTGGTCCACCGCGAACGGCGGCGCGATCGTCCAGTGGTCCGACCTGAACGCCACCAACCAGCAGTGGCGGCTGGCCGACAGCTCGGACGGCTACGTGCGGCTCATCTCGCGCCACAGCAACAAGGCCCTGGAGGTGCAGGGCGCCTCCACCGCCGACAGCGCGAACATCGTCCAGTACGACGACTGGAGCGGAGCCAACCAGCAGTGGCGGCTCGTCAAGGTCGGCGCCGACACCCCCGGCTCGTGCGAGCTTCCGTCGAGCTACCGCTGGGCGTCGACGGGCGCGCTGGCGCAGCCCAAGCAGGGGTGGGTCTCGCTCAAGGACTTCACCGTCGCCCCCTACAACGGCAGGCAGCTCGTCTACGCGACCACGCACGACACCGGGACGAGGTGGGGGTCGATGAACTTCGGCCTGTTCACCAACTGGTCGGAGATGGCCTCGGCCGGCCAGAACGCGATGTCCAACTCGGCCGTCGCCCCCACGCTCTTCTACTTCGCGCCGAAGAACATCTGGGTGCTCGCCTACCAGTGGGGCGGGACCGCCTTCTCCTACCGGACGTCGACCGACCCCACCAACCCGAACGGCTGGTCGTCCCAGCAGACGCTCTTCTCCGGCAGCATCTCCGGCTCCGGAACGGGCCCCATCGACCAGACCCTCATCGGTGACGGCACGAACATGTACCTGTTCTTCGCCGGCGACAACGGCAAGATCTACCGGGCCAGCATGCCGATCGGGAACTTCCCGGGCAGCTTCGGCTCGACCTCGACCGTGGTCATGAGCGACACGACGAACAACCTGTTCGAAGCCCCGCAGGTCTACAAGCTGCAGGGCCAGAACCGCTACCTCATGATCGTCGAGGCGATCGGTTCACAGGGCCGGTACTTCCGCTCGTTCACGGCCACCAGTCTGAACGGCTCCTGGACGCCCCAGGCCGCGACCGAGGGCAATCCCTTCGCCGGCAAGGCCAACAGCGGCGCCACCTGGACCAACGACATCAGCCACGGCGAACTGATCCGCGCCAACGCCGACCAGACCATGACCGTCGACCCCTGCAACCTGCAGCTGCTCTACCAGGGCCGCAGCCCCAGCTCCGGAGGTGACTACGGCCTCCTGCCCTACCGTCCGGGTCTGCTGACCCTGCAGCGCTGACAGCGCGACGAGGTCCTGCTCCGAGGGGGAGCCGGTGTGGCGGGCGCGGCGCGACGCCGGGCCCGCCACACCGCCATCGGGACGGCCCGGGCCCCCGCACCCGCCCTCGCCGTGACGGACGTTCACGGCGGCGGGCCGGGGCGTTCGTTCACGTGGGGGCCGGGGCGCGGCGGAGGGCGGCACCGTCCGGGCGGACCGGTGGTGCCGTCTTCCGCCGGTCGGGGGCTCCTCGGCCGGCCCGCGGCGCGGGGGGCCCGCCGCGGGCGTTCCACGGCGCGGGCCGGGTGCGCGCACGGGCGGGACCGCGGGTCCTCTCCCCGGGCACGCACCCGGCCGCGGCCCGGTCCGCTCGTCGCCGGCCGTGATCGCGGGGGCTCAGGCCGCCCGGCACAGTGCTTCCGGTTCGGCCCCGCGGACGGTGCGGACGGTGCGGAGAAGCGCGTCCCCCTTCACCAGCCCGATCATCTCGTTCAGGTCGGGGGACATCCAGCGGTCGTCCCCGAGGGGTGGGATGTGGCGGCGGATCTCCCGCTGGACGAGCGACGTGCCGCATCCCAGGGGAAGTCCGTGCATGGGGGCGCGGATCAGGTCGATGCCCTGCGCGGACATCATCATCTGCACCGCGAGGACGACGTCCATGCGGTCGAGGTTCTCGTGGAGGCCGCGGGCGGAGGCCATGGCCATGGTGTTGTGGTCCTCCTGCCCGGCCTTCGCCGGCCGCGACAGCACGCTCGGCGGGTGGGCCCGCACCTGCATCTCCGGTACGAGGGCGGTGGCGACGGTCTGCACCTGCACCATGCCGGAGTTCAGGCCCACGCGGCCCCCGGCGAGGTTGGCGGGCAGGCCGTAGCTCCAGGCCGGCGACATGAGCCGGGCCGACAGCTGCTCGAACAGGACGCCCACGTCGGCGATGTTGCCGTTCAGCCTGTCGATCTCGTGCGCCATCAGGTCGGCGTCGTAGTTCCCGCCCATGACGAACTCGTCGCCGCCACCGGGCCGCGGGAACACCAGGGGGTTGCTCGTGGAGGAGTTCACCTCGCGTTCGAGGACCTCGCGCTGGTCGCCGAGCGTCTCGCGCAGCGCGCCGAGGATGTGCGGCGCGGCACGCACCGAGACGGCGTCCTGCACGCGGTCGTGGGTCTCCCCGAGCCGGCGGCGCCCCGCGTCGGTCATCCATCCGCTGCCCGCGACGAGCGCGCGCAGCCGGGCCGCCACGTCGATCTCGCCGGGAACCCGGCGCTCCTGGTGGGTGCGGGCGTCCAGGGCCTGCGTCTCGGCGCGGGTGGCGTCCATGAAGAGGGCGAGGCCGCCCTCGGAGAGGTCCGCCAGTCGCTCCGCGCGCTCGAGCGCGTGGACGAAGGAGGCGGCGACGACCGCGCTGCCGCTGATGACCGGCAGGGCCTCTCCCTGTTCGAGCGTGAAGGAGGGCGCCAGGCCTGCCAGGGGCAGCAGTTGAGAGGCCGGGGCCACCTTGCCGTTGAACCGGGCCGGGGCGGCCTCGCCCAGGGCGACCAGGCCGGCCTCCGCCATCGGCTGGAGGTCGCCGATGCCGAGCGACCCGATCTGCGGCATCTCGGGGGTGACGCCGGCGTTCACCAGGTCGAGCATCCTCTCGGCGAGTTGCGGACGCACTCCCATCCGGGCCCGGGCCATCTGGTTCGCGCGGATGACCAGCGCGAGCCTGGCCACCGACGGCGGGAAGACGGGTCCGACGCCCGCCGCGTTGGACAGCAGGATGTTGCGCTGGAACCGGCGTTGCTCGGCGGGGGTGAGCGCGTGGTCCTTCAAGGGCCCCAGTGCCTGGTTCCATCCGTAGACGCGCTGGCCGGAGTTCAGGGCGCCGATCGCCTCCTCGCGGTTCTGCCGCATCCGCTCCCGGGCCCGCGGCGCCAGGCGCACGGAGAGCGCGGGGGCGTCGAGGACGGCGAACATCTGCTCGAGGGTCAGGGAGTTCCCGTCGAGGACCACGTGCAGCGTCGCGGGTCCGCCCGCGGCGGCCGGGGTCGGTGCGTGCGGCGCGGACCCGCAGCTGGTGAGGGAGAGGAGGAGCGCGCCCACGAGGGGCAGGACCAGCCGGGTACGGCGGCGTGTCGCCGGCCGCCGGCCGCGGCGCCGTCGCGGTGGCGGGCCGCACCGGCGGGCCGCGCCGGTCCTCTCCTCGTCTATGCCGGCTTTCTCCATGCTGTCCTCCACGAGAACGGGGATAGGGGGCCGTCGCGTGCCGTGCGCTCACCGGATCGGGAGTCAGCAGCCACCGAGGGGCGGGACGGGATCCGGCCACGGATCGACACACGGTGCCGGCGCCCGCGGGGCCGTTGTCGCCAGGCCACCGGTGTCGCCTCTCCGGCTACACCGTCGCACCGTGCACAAGGGCACACAATTCAGTGCGGCCATCCGGGGCGCGCGCATCGGCGCACACCGGTGATCGGGACCGGACCCGGCGCCACCACGACGCCGCGGGACGGAACCCGGCCGGCCGTCACGCCCACGGCTGCCCGCTCACGCCGGTTCGATCTCACCCGGCCGCCAGCTCTGGTCGAACCAGCTTTCGAGCGGACCGTAGAGGCGGAGGAGCATGAACCAGCCCTTGCCGGGGACGGTCCGGATCCAGTTGCCCTCCCTGCCCTCCGGCGCGGCCGGCCCGAAGTGGACGACCGTGTCGCCGTCGTCCTCGGTCCGCACGGCCTCCGAGAGGCTGTTCATGCTCGGGTACGGATGGTCGGTGCGCAGCAGTGACCGGGTCTGGGGGTCGTAGACGTTGACCGCCCAGAAGTCCTTCGCCGGGATGCCGCGCGGCAGTCTGAGCGTGTAGGCGCGCCCGCCGTCGAGCCAGGCGCCGGTGGAGTCCTCCGCCGTGTAGGCGTACTGCGAGCCGGCCCCGACGGCCGCCACCGCCATCGCCGGCGAGGTGCCCGCCCCCACGTAGTGGAACACCGCCCGGGCGTCCAGCAGCCGGGCGCCCTCCGGGGACAGGAACGCGTGGCTGCGCGAGGGCCACGGGGTCTTCCACGAGCTGCCGGGGTAGAGGTAGAAGTCGGGGTCGCGCGGCTTGAAGGCCAGCGTCCGTACGATGCCCGAGGCGATCCTGGCGGCGGTGTCGAGGACCGAGCGCATGCGGTCGTCCGGCCGGAACGGCTTGCCGTGCACGATGCCGATTGCGGCGAGCTGCCCGGCCCGCTCGGGATCGAGCGCCTCGGGCGGCTCCGCCTGGACGAGGGTGTCGATCTCCTCGAAGAACGAGAAGTCGTTGGCGTGGACGGCGTTGAAGTCCGACTCGGCGAAGTTGACGAAGCGCTGCTCGGGCGGGTCGCCCGCGGCCGAGAGGGGGTAGATCCGTGTCCGGAACAGACCCTCCGCGCCGCCCAGCGCACGCATCAGCACCCAGGAGGAGAAGGTCGCCGGCCGTGTGACGAGGTATCCGTCGGGGACGTCGCCGTCGAAGCCCGGGGGCAGGAAGAGGTACTTGCCGCCTTCTCCCTTGTCGCGTCCGGCGATGCCCATGTCGGTGACGTAGCGCTGCCACAGGTCGTTGACGAAGCACAGCGAGTCCGGCGGTGACTCGATCACGGTGGGTCCGTCCTGGTCGAGCGCCAGATAGGCCATCCCGTACGTCGTCTCGGTGTTCGCCGTGAGGATCAGCGGTGCCGAGGTGCATCGCGGAGCCGTGTAGCCGATGGTGTGGGAGTCGATGCCGAGGCTGCGCAGTCCGCGCCGCATGGCCACCATCGAGGCTCCTGGCACGCAGTTGAGGAAGGCCTCGATCCCGCGCAGCAGGTCCAGGGTGTCGTAGCTGCGGGTGACCGTGCCGGGCAGGGGCAGGCCGTCGAAGAAGTCCATCGCGCCGAAGACCGTCTCCAGCCGGTCCGGCATGCTGATCGAGGCCAGGGCCTCGGCCGACGTGCCGGGGCTGGCGGCGTCGCTCACTCGGGGCATCGCGTTCCTCCTCGTCGGGTCGTTCCGTCGGAACGGTCTTCCGGTCGTTCTTCGCGCCGGCCGTCGTCCGGCCGGACCTCTCGGCCGGTCGCGCGGTCCTGCTGTGCGCGGTCGGCGCAGGCGTACTCCTGGACGTCGTCGTGGACGACGAACGGGGCGGACCGCGCGGGACCGGGCATCTCGACGTCCACGTCGTCGTTGCGCGCCGCGAGGGCTCGGGAGGAGGCCGCCCTGTCGACCATGTGCCTCGCCCACCGCGGACCACCACCGCACCTGGGCCATCCGGAGGGTCTTCGAGTGGAGGGGCACGTGGTTCGGCCCACGGCGGGGCACGACCGGACGACGCCGGGCAAGGCCGTCACCGTGTCGTTCCTCGCCCCGGGCCGACGAGCTCGGAACGGCTCCTCGGATCACGTGCTCGGATCAGGCGTTCGGATCAGGCGTTCGGATCAGGCCTTCGGATCAGGCGCTCCGGCCCGCGCCCGGTTCAGCTGCTTCCGTTCGACGACGGTCGCGACGGCGTGCAGCCAGGTGGCCGCGGTGTCGTCGACGGCGATCCCGCCCGCGAGCTCGGCGCCGGCCCGCAGCCACTCCCGTACGAGGGCGGCCGCCTCCCGGCGGGGCAGGGGCTCGGGCAGTTCCGCGGCGCGGGCGAGTCCGCCGGCGCGCACGGTGTCGGCGAGGAAGGCGACCGAGCGCGGCTCGGTGCCGAGGCGGTCGAGGACGACGGCCGCGGCCGCGGCGCCGTCGCCGAACAGGGCGGTGCGCCGGGTGCCGGGCCCGGCGGTGAGGCCGTACCGCAGCAGGACGGTGATGTCGAGCCGGGCCAGCTCGTCGTCCGTGCGGTCCGGCGGGTGCGGGACGTCGTCGTTCATGGCGGGGCCTCGGGTGTCTCGTCTCATCTGACCGGTGCGCCGCGGCTCAGCCGACGGTGACGGTGTAGGTGATGCGCTCGGGGGCCGGGGCGGGGGTGGCCGCCCCCGTGGTCGGGGTGGCGGCGGGGCCGGTCGTCGCGGGGGGCAGGGTGGAGGTGTTGCCCTGGCAGGTGGTGAACGTGCAGTGCAGCAGCGTGAACCGGGTGGTCCCCTCGCCCGTGGCCTCGAAGGTGAAGGTGAGCCGGCCGCCGGCACCGGCCGCCGGTTCGCCGCCGGAGTCCGACGCGTGGTCCTGGCCGCGGCTGACCAGCACCGAGCTGTCGGGCTCGGGGTCGACCAGGTACCAGTGCTCGCGGGTGGAGGCGTTCTCGTCGACGGTGAGCGTGAAGCGCTCGCCCGGCTCGGCGGTGATGCTGGTGTCCCCCACCGGGTGACTCGTCGTGCGGCCCGTGGTGCCCGTGGGGTGGCTCGCGGTGCCCGTGGAGCCGCCGTCCGGTTCGCCGGCGTCCGGGCCGCAGCCCGTGGCGAGGGCGAGGAGCGCGGCCGCCGCGACCGCGGTACGGCCTCCGCTACCGCGGAAGATAGACGCTGTACGTGTTGGGGAGATCATTGTTGGAAGCCTTGCCCATGTGGCCGTTGATGAAGTCGTCCTCGCTGACCCAGGTGGTGGAGCCCCAGGGGTTGTAGATCTGGAGCATGTCACCCTCCTGGGCGATGATGGTCATGGCGTGGGCGCCCTTCTCGCCCGAGACGTCGACCGGCACCGGCCGCCCCTGCGCCACCGACTTCTCGACCTCGGTGAGGACGGCCCTGCGGTCGGCGGCGCTGTCCAGGTCCTGGCGCTCGTAGTCGGTGCCGGTGGCGCTGCCGACGGCGGTGTCGTTGATGCGCTCCTGCCCCTCGGGGCCCATGCCGCCCCAGTTCTCGCCGCCGTCGCCCTCGGTGTGCAGCCGGTGCTGTTCGGCGACCAGGCGCTGCCTGAAGGCGTCGGGGTCGTCCTGCCGGCCGTCGGGGCCGCCGGTGAGGTCGAGCGCGTAGAGGGGATCGACCATGGCGCGGGACGTGACGGTGGACGAGGCCACGCAGGTGCCCTCGGAGCCGTCGCCGCCCTGGACCCACCGCTGGCCGTTGAACGTGACGTAGTCCCTGTTGTTGTTCGCCCCGTCCGGCGCCAGGCCCTCGTCGTCCATGCTGTCCGCGGCGGTGACCACCGGAGTGAGGTGCCGGCGCAGCCAGTCGGGGTCCTTGCCGTGGATCTTGTCCTGGAACTCCCCGATCTCGGCGACGCTGTGGCCGGCGGCCAGGGCCTTCATCAGGTAGGCCCGCTCCTGCGGGCTGTCCGACCTCGCCAGCATCCGCTCCATGGCCGTCTCGTCGTCGAGGCTCAGCAGGTCCATGCGCGTCGAGGCGCGCGCCAGGTCGCCCGCCGTGAGGATCTCGTTCAGCTCGGTGTCGGCGCCCGCGACGCCGGTGTCGGCGAGCATCAGCTTGTCGACGGCGGTGAGTTCGCTGGTCTCCATCTTCCCGGCCCGCGCCTCGGCGGCCCACTTGTTCAGGTCGCGGGCCGCGACGCGGGTGGCCTCCTGCGCCTCGGAGACGGCGTCGTGCATCAGGTCGACCGCGTAGGAGCCGAGGTGGGCGGCGTTCTTGCGGTCCCACTCCTCCTCGTCGCTCTCGTGCAGGTCGTCGAAGAAACCGTCCCTGCCGCCGAGCATCCTCTTCTGCTCCAGCAGTTGTCCGCGGCCCTGTTCGTCCTTGCGCTGCGCGGCGCCGATCGCGTCGGCCAGCGTCAGCAGCACCGACGCGCCGCCCTGGAACGCCTCGCCCATCTGGGTCACGGACCGCCCGGCGGCGTTCACCACGTCGGAGGCGAGGACGCTCGTGTCGCCGACCCACACCTCGGGAAGACCCTTGCGAGCCACCCGGTCGACCTGGTCGAAGACGCCGCCGACCTGGTCGACCTGGCCGCGGTAGAGCTGTGCCAGGCCCTCCAGCAGGGCCTGGTCGCCGCCCGGTTCGGGCACCGAGAGGGCGTCGTCGATCAGGTCGAGGAGCTCGTTCTTGCTTCCGGCACCGAGTATTTTCTTGGACAGTCCGGCGAGCCACGCGAGGCGGAAGGAAGGGGAGTCGAAGGGAGAGGAGAGGAACGACACCGGCCCGTCCCTCAGTAACTCGACAGGGCCGAGGTGCGTCCGCCCTGTGCCGATGTGGCGGTGAGGCTGCCGGTGCCGCCGACGCTGACGCCGTCCACGCTCGTCCCCACCAGACCGTCGGTGCCGCGGTAGGTCTTCTTGGCCAACTGCACCTTGCCACCGAGCTCGTGCAACGCCGACGCCAGTGTCCTGGCCTCCGCCTCCCAGGCCTTGACGAACGCGTTCAGCGCCGACGCGGCGTCGTGGCCGCCGACGTCGCCGTACGAGTAGCTCGTGCGGGACTTGACGGCCGAGCTGACGCCGTCCATGTCCGTCCCGGCGTCGTCGAGTTGCCGGGCCTGCCCGGTCATACCCGACCTGACCTGGTAGCCGTCCGAGCCCACCGCGCCTCCCCCGTGTGCGTGCGATCGTGACCGCGGGCAGGCTAACACCCGCCGGATGTACGAAGATCACACCTCGCACGCCGCACACACCTCCTCCACACCGCGCGGAGGCGGAGGCGGGGCGACCCCGCCGGCCGGGTCGCCCGGCGGGGCCGGAGGAGGTGCCGGGCCGGTCGGCCGGCGTTGGTGTCGGCGATGGTGGTGAGGTCTAGAACGGGATGGTCAGGACCGAGCCCGAGTCCACCTCGAGGGAGGCCGTGCCGTCGCCGACGGCGTTCCACACCTCGACCCGGATCGTCCCCCCGGACATGTCACCGAGCGTGCCGCTCGCGGAGTGCAGCCCGGCGCGCGCCCCCTGGTACACCTCGTAGCCCGGGACCGGGTCGGTCGCGAAGTACCGGAAGGTCTCCACCCGTTCGAACGTGCCGTCACCGGTCAGGTCGTACGAGACCCGGGCCTGCTGGCCGAGACCGACGCGCGTCCCCGCGTCCGTACGGAGGGTGAAGTCCGTCGTGCGCGCGGGGTCGTGGGCGCCGAACACGTCGCGTGCCTCGTAGACGAGCGGCTCGTACGGTGTTCCGTCGTGGTTGGTCCCGTCGGCGGAGGGGACGGTGTCGGCGCTCGCGGCCGCCGCGGCCCGGGTGCTCAGTTGTCCGCCCGAGCGCAGGAAGAAGGTGTCGCCCGTGGGAGGGGGCGGCGACGTGACGGTCGGGGTGGGGCTCGGCGTCGGCGACGAGGTCGGTCCCCCGGTCCCGGTGTCGCTCGGGGACGGCGACGGCCCGTCGGTGGGGCTGGGAGTCGGGGTCGCGGTCGGAGTGGCCGTCGGGCCGGAGTCGCCCGACAGCGGGTCGAGCGTCATGTACGCGTGCTGCGGATCGCCGTCGTGGACCAGCGACTCGTGGGCGCCGACGTCGTCGAAGGCGAAGGCGTACGCCTTGCCGTCGGCCATCCGCTCGTGGATCTCGCGCGCGTAGTGGTTGGTGACCTCGTCCTGGTAGAAACCGGCCGACGACGCGTCCGGCTGCTGGGGGTTGTCCAGCAGGGTCGACCGGTTCAGGGCCGCGCACAGCGTGCGGGAGAGCGGGCCGCGCACCATGTCGTTGGGGGCGTCCAGCAGCTTGTAGCAGCCGTAGACGCTGTCGGAGTCCGGCTTGGCGAAGGACGTGGCGAGCGCCCCGGAGCCGTCGGTGAAGTTCATCCTGTCGCCCGAGACCCGGCCGTGGTACTTGAGGTCGGGCCGGTGGGAGAACGGTGTCACCGTGAGCGTCTCGGTGGAGTACTTCCGCCAGACGCGGTCGATCTGGTCGTCCAGCGAGTTCTGCAGCGGGGCGCCCGCCTCGATGCCGTGGCTCGGGGCGAGGGCGCGCAGGACGGTGCCGTCGGGGCGCCTCTGGATCAGCTTCTCCCAGCCCCCGCCCCGTTTCTCCAGCGCGTCGAAGAAGCCCGCGTACCCACCGGGTTCGAGGTGGCCGGTGGTGGCGACCGAGCCGTCGGGCCGTTGCACTCCCACGGCGTACGGGGCGGAGAACATGTCGACCTGCGTGCTGTTCAGCCACAGGCCCGAGTCGTTCAGCGTGTACTCGGACCAGTTGAAGAGGATGTCGCGGTTGGGGTCGGTCGGGTTCTGCACGGCGGGCTGCACCAGGCCGCCGGTGGCCAGCTTGAAGTCGAGTTTCTCGCCGTAGGAGAAGTAGAGCCTGCCGGAGAACTTGGGCAGCCGGATCGTCATGGACTCGCCCTCGGCCGGACCGGCGAAGGAGGCGTCGGGCGCGGGCACGGGCGGAACGGCGCCGCCCGGCCAGGGGTGGAAGACTCCGTCGGCGCCGGCCCAGCCCTGGCGTCCCGTGGCCAGTTCGGTGCCCAGGTTGTAGAGGTGGATCTGCCGGCCGGTGCCGGAGTTGTTGGTCAGGGTCAGGGCGATGGTGTCCGGCACCGCCGCCTCGGCGCGGGACACCGGACCGGCGGCGACGAGGACGGCGGTGGCCAGCACCGCCGCCGCGGCCACCGGGGCGAGGAACCGGGGACCGGGAGAGATCCGGCCCTTCGCTGTCATAGGCATGGGGGTCTCCTCATGAGGATCTCCTGACGAACGTGTGCTTGACGCACGGGGAGGGAGGGGCGCACCAGGGCGGCGTGGGGTACTGCGGAGCGGCGCCGGGTGGCACGAGGTGCCGCGGGATGACACGAGGGGGCGCAGGGCGGCACGGGGTGGCGGTCGCCGCCGGCTTTCGGCGCCCCGGCCCGGCCGGTGGGACGTGCCCACCGGCCGGGCCGGACGCCCGGTCAGGCGAAGGGGATCGTGAGGACGGAGCCGGTGCCCACCTGGAGGGTGGAGGGGCCGTTGCCCAGCGCGTTCCAGACCTCGACGCGGACGGTGCCGCCGTTCAGGTCGCCCAGGGTGCCGGAGGCGGAGTGCACTCCCTGGCGGGCGGAGGAGTAGTCCTCCCAGCCGGTGACGGGGTCGGTGGCGAAGTAGCGGAACGTCTCGACGCGGTCGAAGGTGCCGTCGCCGGTCAGGTCGTAGGAGACCCGGGCCTGCTGGGCGTAGCCGACGTTGGTGCCCGCGTCGACCTTGAAGGTGAAGGCCGTCGCGGAGCCGGTCTTCAGGGTGCCCCTGACGTTCTTGACCTCGTAGACGAGCGGGTTCTTCGGCGTTCCGTCGTTGTTGGTGCCGCCCGCGGAGGGGATGGTGTCGGAGGAGCCCGTCGCGGCCGCCGTGGTGCCGAGTTCGCCGCCGGCGCGCGGGTAGAAGGTGTCGCCGGTGACCGGCGGGGGGCCGGCGGTGGTGACGGTCACGGTGCCGCTCGCCGGGCCGACCTGGTCGGCGGTGTCGCGGGCCTTGACGCTGTAGGTGTACTCGGTGCCGGCCGTCAGACCGGTGTCCGTGTACGTCGTGCCGGTCACGGTGGCGACCTTGGCGGCGCCGCGGAAGACGTCGTAGTCCTTGACGCCCCTGTCGTCGGTCGCCGCGGCCCACGTCAGCTTCACCGAGCTGCTCGTGACGTCGCCGGCGACCGGGGTGCCGGGCGCGCCCGGAGCCTCGTCGCGCGGCGGCGGGGTGCCGGTGGTGGTGACGGTGACGGTGCCGCTGGCCGGGCCGACCTGGTTCGAGGTGTCGCGGGCCTTGACGCTGTAGGTGTACTCGGTGCCGGAGGTCAGGCCGGTGTCCGTGTACGTCGTGCCGGTCACGGTGGCGACCTTGGCGGTGCCGCGGAAGACGTCGTAGTCCTTGATGCCCTTGTCGTCGGTCGCGGCGGTCCACGTGAGCTTGACGGAGTCGTCGGTGACGTCACCGGCGACCGGGGTGCCGGGCGCGCCGGGCCTGTCGTCGCCGGGGGCGCCGCACAGGGTGCCGAGCTGGGTGTCGCCGCCCGTTCCGGAGGCGGTCGACCTCGCCGGGACGTTCAGCACGCCGCCGTCGGAGAAGAGGACCGAGCACGCCTCGGCGGTGTAGTTGTGCGCGGTGTACGTCTTGGTGCCGCTCTTGTCGAAGGCGACGGCCGTCGGGGTGTTGGCGGTGACGGTCATGTCCGGTGCGCCGACGGCGTTCATCGTGGCGACCCAGTGGTAGGTGTGGGCCTTGGTCTCGCCGGCCTCGGGAACGTAGCCGCCGTTCCACTGGTTCCAGTACTGCAGGGCGCCGGCCGGGTCGTACATCGCCTGGACCTGCCAGAAGATGTCCTTCCACTCGACGGCCGGACCGCCGTTCTCCTTCTCCATCTCGGTGACGCTGCGGCGGAGCATGGCCTTCTCGCGGGCCAGGTGCAGCGAACCTCCGGTCATGGGGAGGAAGTTGATGCCGTGGATCTCCTCGGGGTTGGCGGTCCACCAGGTGGCGTAGGCGCCGCCGCTGCTCCAGACCATGCCGACGACGTCGTGGGTGAAGTCCTCGGGGTAGACCTGCTGGTCGGCGTCGAACCAGTACTGCGCGATGGACTCCGACTCGGTCATCATCATGTAGACGCCCTGGTCGCGCAGCGCCTTGTCACCGGTGGCCGAGCCCCACATGATCAGGCCGGCGCTGAGGTTGATCGACTCCGAGGACGACTCCTGGTTGTTGCCGGCGGCGAAGGCCTCGTGGCCGGCGGCCCAGCTGTGGCCGGCGTAGGCGTCGAAGCCGCGCAGGAACGGGTACTTGGTGTCGTTCCTCGCCGGGTTGGCGGCGTCCTTGATGAGTTCCTTCACCATGCCGCCCCATTCGGAGTCGGCGGCCCACTGCGGGTCGTACTGCGCCACGATCGCGGCGGCCATCACGTAGTACGAGTAGTGGAAGTGGTGGTCGTTCAGTTCCTGGTCGCTGCCGTAGGAGGCCGGGTAGCCGATGAGGGTGCGCCAGTCCTTGTCGTAGGAGAACTCGGAGGGGCCGCCGACGGTGAACCACTCCTCCATGCGTCCCTTGATCAGGGCGAGGAGCTTGTCGCGGGCGGCGGTGTCGCCGATCTGGTCGGCGATCGGCACGAGCTGGGCGAGCTTGCCGAGGGCCTTGCCGGTCCAGTAGGTGTCGATGGCGCCGCTCAGCGGATCGCCCTGCGTCAGCACGTCGTTGATGTACGTCTTCAGCTTCGCCTTGTCCACGCCGGCGGCGCTGGGCAGCCCCGGCAGCACGCCGTTCACCTTCTGCGTCGTGGTGAACGACCTGCCCTCGCGGACCTTCATCAGGCCGCGCGAGGAGACGTAGGTGTAGTCGGTCAGCGGGTCGGAGGTGTGCAGCCACTGGTGGCGGTAGAGCGCCTGGAGGGTGCCGGTCTCGGTGCCCTCCTTCGCCTTCGTGGTCAGCGAGTAGGTCGCCGCGACCTCGCCGGCGCCCTCGCGGTACTCCCAGTCCACCGTGGAGCCGGTCACGAAGCTGAAGGCGTACTTCTTGTAGTCGGCGAGCGCGCCCTTGCTGGGCAGGACCGCCAGGGAGAAGTAGTCCTTGGTGCCGAGGTCGGCGCGGATGTCGTTGCCGGAGACGGTCCAGTCGCTGCTGCTCGGGGCGAACAGCGCGTAGTCGTGGCCGGCGATGGTGACGCCCAGGACGTTGCCCTGGTCGGCGAAGACGGTGGGCGGGGCGGCCGCCGTGATCTGCGCCGCGCCGCCGGTGCCCTCGGCGTACACGTACGGCAGGCCGTGGCCGACGGTCGCCCGCAGGGTGCGCGCGCCGTCCTTCCAGGAGGGGGTGACGGTCCAGTCGCTCCACCCGTCCGCCTTGGCGTCCGGGGAGTTGAGGCCCGCCAGGCCCAGGGTCAGGTCGGCCTTGTGGGGGAACTCGTACTGGCGGCCGCCGCCCACGATCTGGTGACCGGTCGGGTAGCCGACCTCCAGACCGCCGGAGACCGCCTTGTAGGTGAGGGGGTGGCCGTACATGTTCTCCGACCACGGATTGCTCGCGAACCGCTGGAAGACCAGCGAGGACCACCAGTCGTTGGTCGGCACGGGCTTGTCCGCCATGGCGGCCGTGACCTTCGGTTTCACCGCCTGGCCGCCGTTGTCGGACGGTCCCTGCCTCCCGGCGGGACGGACGTCGCTGTAACTGCCCTTGCCCACCTCGACGGTGGCGGCGGAGGCCACGCCGCCGCCCACGGTGACCACCAGGCCCGCGGCGGCCAGGGAGGCCGTCGACAGCAGCGCCAGGTGTCTGCGGAATCTCATGCGCAACCTTTCTGAGAGCGCTCTCAAGACGGCGTCAACCTAGGCACCTGGCAAAGAACGGTCAATACTTCGAACATGAATTGGTTCCGGCGACGCGAGCGGAGGCCGACGGCCGGGCGGGCGGCCGCGGGGCGGGGCGGGGTGACGGCGCGCGTGCCTCGGCGGGCGTAACTCCGCTGCGGGTGAAGGACGTTGAGTTTCATTGCGCCGGGTTGTGGTGCGTCAGGTTTTGGCATGTCAGGTCCCGTCGCATCGGGTTTCGGCACGTCAGGTTTCGGCACGTCAGGTCTCGCCGCACGGGGGCGTGCACCACGGAGGCGCACGCAGCCGTGACCATGCCAGGAATGCGTCCGGGCGCCCAGGCGACCGGACGCCCAGATGATCGCCACCCACCTCGCAGACCGCACGGCCTGCCGGCCGGCCGGCAGGCAAGGCCGGCCGAACCCGCGGTCCCGCCCGGGCCTGCGGGAAACCTGCCATGGCCGCTCGACGTCGGCCGACCGCGGGTCCGGGCGCACCCGTCGACCCCGGCTTGAAAGCGCTCTCATCCCGGTCCGGGGGCGTTTATCCTGTTCACCCGGAGGAGCGGCGGGCGAGCAGGCGCCGCGGGAGCAGACCAGGAGTTGCGTTGCCCGAGCAGACAGCAGTAAACCGCCCGACCCTGGAGGCTGTCGCTGCGCATGCGGGCGTGTCGCGGGCCACGGCGTCGCGCGTGGTCAACGGGGGCGCCGGGGTCCGCCAGAAGCTGGTCGACAAGGTGCGCGAGGCGGTCGACGAGCTGGGTTACGTCCCGAACCACGCGGCCCGCTCACTGGTCACCCGCCGGCACGGTGCGGTCGCCGTGATCATCGCGGAGCCGGAGTTCCGGGTGTTCTCCGACCCGTTCTTCGAGCAGCAGATCCGCGGCATCAGCCGGGAACTGACCGCCCACGACATCCAGCTGGTGCTGCTGTGGGTGGAGGGCGAGTCCGATCACGAGCGGATCGCGCGCTACCTGGCCGGGGGGCACGTCGACGGAGCGCTCGCCTTCTCCCTGCACAGCGACGACCCGTTCCCCTCGCTGATCACCCAGAGCAAGGTGCCGACGGTCTTCGGCGGCCGTCCGGGGGCGGGCTCCGGGCTGTCCGTCCCGTACGTCGACTGCGACAACCGGGGCGGCGCGCGCGAGGCCGTGCGCCACCTGGTCTCCCTGGGCCGCCACACCATCGCGCACATCGCCGGCCCACGGGACCAGACGTCCGCGCTGGACCGGATCGCCGGCTATCACGACGTGCTGATCGATCCCGATCCGGAGCTGCTGCGCGAGGGTGAGTTCACCGCGGAGAGCGGCGCCCGGGCCATGGCCGACCTGCTCGACCGGCGGCCCGACGTCGACGGCGTCTTCGTGGCCAACGACCTCATGGCCCTGGGTGCGCTGCGCGTGCTGCGCGAACGGGGTCTGCGGGTGCCGCAGGACGTGGCCGTGGTCGGGTTCGACGACATGGAGGCGGTGGTGCGCGACAGCGTCCCGGCGCTCACCACGGTGCGCCAGGACGTCGAAGGCCTGGGGAGGCTGATGGTCAAGCTGCTGATGAAGCTGCTGAACCGGCCGGCCGGCCACGTCCCCACGTCCGTGATCACGCCTACGACCCTCGTCCGGCGCGCCTCGGCGTGAGCGCCGCCTCCCGGTCGCACCCGGGAGCGTGACACCGCGGTCCCGCCCGGGCGGCCGGGAGCCGGGAGTCGCGGACCGCCGGCGTCCGCCACGCGGGTGCCGGGGCTCGTCGCACCGCCCAACGGAATCCGGGCATTCCAAGACGCCTGGTCACACCGCCACTTGCCACTTGCCGCTTGCCGCCCGCCGCCTGCTGCCCGCCGCCCGCTGCCCGCTGCCCGCTGCCCGCTGCCCGCTGCCCGCAGTCTCCGTCGCCCGGGAACGCTCCGGGCTCGTACCGTCCTCCGCCCGACGGCCCGAGGACGATCAAGGTCCGAGTCCACCGCCGCCCCATGGCCAAGAACGGTCCGAACCCGAACTCGCCTCCCTTCGAAGGCCTGAGAGCGCTCCGAACCCGAACTCGCCACCCCCCAAAGGCTTGGGAACAGCTCAGATCCGAACTCGCCCTCGTCCAAGTCCCCGAGAACGGTCCAGGCCTGATCACGCCGTGACCCGCCGCCCTCCGGAACAATCCGGTGCGGCCTGCCCCGCGTGCCACCCGCGAGGCGTTCTTCCGATCGCGGTGCCTTCCACGAGGGGTTTTCCCGGTCGCCGGCACCACGCGAACCGCCGAAGACGCCTGGGAAGACGCCCGTCGGAGCCCGTTCGGCGGCGGACACGGCGACCGGAGCACCGATCCGATCACGCCCGGAGCCTTGACGCGGCCCGTGTCGGCCGGGCAATCTCCACTCGCACTGCTGAGAGCGCTCTCAAGAGCGCTCTCAGCGCACCACGAGTCGAGGAGCCCACCCATGCCCACAGCCCGAGCCGCCAGAAAAGTCGCCGCCCGTCTGGGGGCGGTGGTCCTGACCGGGGCTCTGCTCGCCGCCTGCGGCAGTTCGTCGGACACCGACTCCGCCGACGCCGCCGACGGCAGGATCACTCTCACCGTGGACCTCTTCGGCTCCTTCGGCTACAAGGAGGCCGGGCTGTACGCCGAGTACGAGAAGCTGCACCCGAACGTCACGATCAAGCAGACGGACACCGAGGACGAGGCCGACTACTGGAAGTCGCTCCAGACCCGCCTCGCCGGCGGCGGCGGCCTCGCGGACGTGCAGGGCATCGAGGTGGGCCGGATCGCCACCGTCACCCAGCAGCAGACCGACAAGTTCGAGGACCTGAAGAAGTACGGCGCGGAGTCCCTCAAGGGGCAGTTCGCCGAGGCCAAGTGGGCCGCCGCCACCGGGAAGAGCGGCGAGGTCCTCGGCCTCGGCACCGACGTGGGACCCGAGGCCATGTGCTACCGCACCGACCTGTTCGAGAAGGCCGGCCTGCCCACCGACCGCGAGGAGCTCGCACAGCGCTGGTCCAGCTGGGACGGCTACCTGGAACTCGGCAAGAAGTACAAGGCGAAGGCATCCGGCAAGAGCGCCTGGATCGACAGCATCGGCAGTCTCTACTCGATCATGATCGGGCAGCAGAAGGAGCGCTACTACAGCGCGTCCGGAGAGCTGATCTGGGACAAGAACCCCGCCTTGCGGGAGGCCTGGGACCGCTCCGTGGGAGCGGCGAAGAACGGGCTGAGCGCCGAACTCGACCAGTGGTCGCCGCAGTGGAACCAGGCCTTCGCCGCCGGCTCCTTCGCCACCATCCCCTGCCCCGCCTGGATGCTCGGCTACATCAAGGGCCAGGCCGGTGACGCGGGCAAGGGCAAGTGGGACATCGCCAAGCTGCCCGGCGGCGCCGGCAACTGGGGCGGCTCCTACCTCGCCGTCCCCCGCGCCGCCGAGCACAAGAAGGAGGCGTACGAGCTGATCAAGTGGCTCACCGCGCCCGAGCAGCAGGTGAAGCTCTTCCGCAAGCAGGGCAACTTCCCCTCCAGCACCGGTGCCATCGACCAGGTCGCCGACGCCACGGACGCGTACTTCTCCGGCGCCCCGATCGGCAAGCTGTTCGGTGACGCGGCCAAGGCGGCGCCCGTGCAGGTCCTGGGTCTGCACGACCAGAGCATCGCCCAGCAGATCACCAACGCGCTGAGCGAGGTGGAGCGCAAGGGCACCGACCCCGAGGACGCCTGGGCGAACGCCGAGAAGGGCATCGCCAACACCCTCGGCTGAGGCCGGCCGGGGCCGCGCCCCGGCAGCCCGCCGCGCCCCGCGCACGGGCTCCCGCCTCCTCCGCCTTCCCCCCTCTCCTCCGCCTTCCCCTCCTCCACACTCCCCGTCTCCCGCCCTCCCCTTCTCCTCCGCCGCCGCTGTCCGCCTCGCTCGCGGCGGCGGAGGACCCAACGGCCGCCGTCCCCCTTCCGTTTCCGCTGTCCTCCCTCCGCCGTTCCCCTTCCGCGGTTCTCCTTCCGCGGTTCTCCCTCCGCCGTTCCCCTCCCGCCGTTCCCTTCCGAAGGCCGCCCCTGTGACCCTCTCCGCGATCGAGACCCCGGCTCCGTCGAAGCCGGCTTCCCCGCCCGCACGGCCAGGCCCCGCACGGCGCGCCTGGCAGAAACTGTCGCCGTACGCCTACATCGCGCCGTTCTTCACCCTGTTCGCCGCCTTCGGCCTCTTCCCGCTGATCTACACGGCGTTCGTGTCCCTCTACCGGGTCGAACTCCAGACACCCGGCACCATGGAGTGGCGGGGCCTGGACAACTACACCGCCCTGTTCACGGACGAGTTCTTCTGGACCTCGCTGCGCAACACGTTCACCATCGGCGTCCTGTCCACGGTGCCGCAGCTGGCCATGGCCCTCGGCCTCGCGCACCTGCTCAACTACCGGCTCCGCGGGCGGACCTTCCTGCGCACGGCGATGCTGCTGCCGTACGCGACATCCGTGGCCGCGGCCACGCTGGTCTTCGCGCAGCTCTTCGGCCGGGACTTCGGCCTCGTCAACTACGCGGCCGGACTCGTCGGCATCGGCCCGGTCGACTGGCAGACCGGGACCGTGGCCTCCCAGATCGCCGTCTCCAGCATCGTCGTCTGGCGCTGGACCGGCTACAACGCCCTGATCTACCTGGCGGGCATGCAGTCCATCCCCCAGGAGCTGTACGAGGCCGCCGAGATGGACGGGGCGTCGAAGTGGCGCCAGTTCTTCCACGTCACCCTGCCCGGACTGCGTCCGACGATCGTGTTCACCGTGATCGTCTCCACGATCGGGGCGACGCAGCTCTTCGGTGAGCCGCTGCTGTTCGAGGGATCGATCTCGGGCGGCATCTCGCACCAGTACCAGACCCTCGGCCTCTACATGTACGAGCAGGGCTGGGGCTTCTTCCACCTGGGCCGGGCCGCGGCCATCGCCTGGGTCATGTTCCTGCTCATCCTGGTGGTCGTCGGGGTCAACGCCCTGCTCGCGCACCGTCGTTCCCGCAAGGAGGCCGGACGATGACCGCACTCGCCGACCCGCCGGTCACGTCGCCGGCCCGTCACGGGCGGCCGCCGCGCCGCCGGGGCCGCGAGTCCCGCGCCGGGCGGACCCACCACGCCGGATGGCTCACCTACACGATCCTGATCGTCGCCGTCCTGGTCTCCGCGTTCCCGTTCTACTGGACCGTCGTGGCGGCCAGCCGCTCCAACGCCGACCTCGCTCAGGTCCCGCCGTCGCTCCTGCCCGGCCCCCACCTGCTGCGCAACTTCGAGGCGGTGCTGGAGGAGGCGGACATCGGCAAGGCGCTGCTGAACTCGTTCATCGTGTCCGGTTCCATCACCGTCGGCACCGTGCTGTGCTGCACGCTCGCCGGGTTCGCCTTCGCCAAGCTGCGCTTCCGCGGCCGCGGCGCGCTGCTCGCGATCACGGTGGGCACGATGATGATCCCGCCGCAGCTGGGCGTCATCCCGCTGTTCATGCTGATCGCCGAACTGCAGTGGGTGAACCAGCTCCAGGCGGTGATCCTGCCCGGCCTGGTCTCCGCGTTCGGCGTGTTCTTCATGCGCCAGTACCTGGTGCAGTCGCTGCCGGACGAGCTGATCGAGGCGGCCCGGGTCGACGGCGCGTCCACCGCCAGGATCTTCTGGTCCATCGTGGTGCCGATCGCCCGGCCCGGCATGGCCGTGCTGGGCCTGCTGACCTTCATGGCCGCGTGGAACGACTTCTTCTGGCCGATCATCGCCCTGTCCTCGTCCGAGCCGACCGTGCAGGTGGCGCTTCGCCAACTGGGCGGCGGTTACGTCCACGACCAGTCCGTGATCATGGCGGGCACGCTCCTCGGCACCCTTCCGGTGCTGCTGGTCTTCGGCCTGCTGGGCCGGCAGATCGTCGGCGGCATCATGCAGGGAGCCGTCAAGGGCTGAGCCCGGGTCCGGCTCCGGGCCCAGGTCCGGGCCCAGGTCCAGGTCCGGATCCGGGCCCCGCCCCCCTCAGCGCCGCCTCCCCGCTCCTCCCCCACCCCTCACCTTCGTCCTCGGAGCCATCAGCCCATGACCGCACCAGCCACACTCACCGGCGACACGACCGTCCTCCGGTTCCCGAACGGTTTCCGGTGGGGCACCGCCACCGCCGCCTACCAGATCGAGGGCGCCGCCGCCGAGGACGGCCGCACGCCCTCCATCTGGGACACCTTCAGCCGTACTCCGGGCAAGGTCCGCAACGGCGACACCGGCGACATAGCCGCCGACCACTACCACCGCGTGAGCGAGGACGTCGCCCTCATGCGCCGCCTCGGGGTGACCGACTACCGCTTCTCCGTCGCCTGGCCCCGCGTGCAGCCCACCGGACGCGGCCCCGCCGTCCGGAAGGGCCTCGACTTCTACCGGCGGCTCGTCGACGAGCTCCTCGACGCCGGCATCCGGCCGGTCGCCACCCTCTACCACTGGGACCTGCCCCAGGAGCTGGAGGACGCGGGCGGCTGGCCCGAGCGGGAGACCGCCCAGCGCTTCGCCGAGTACGCCGCCGTCATGGCCGGCGCCCTCGGCGACCGGGTCGGGACCTGGACGACCCTCAACGAGCCGTGGTGCGCCGCCTTCCTCGGGTACGGCAACGGCGTGCACGCCCCGGGCCGCACCAGCCCCCTCGACAGCCTGCGCGCGGCCCACCACTTCAACCTCGCCCACGGCCTCGCGGTCCGCGCGCTGCGCGACGCCCTTCCGCCCGCCGCGGAGGTGTCCCTGACGCTCAACCTCCACGCCCTGCGTCCGCTCACGCGGTCGGCCGCCGACCTGGACGCCGTCCGCCGGATCGACGCCGTCGGCAACCGGATCTTCCTCGACCCCGTCTTCCACGGGCGCCTTCCGGAGGACCTGGTCCGCGACACGGCGGCGATCACCGACTGGTCGTTCGTGAGGGACGGAGACCTCGCGGCCGCTTCGGCGCCGATCGACTCGCTCGGCATCAACTACTACTCCCCCACGGTCGTCGCCGCGGGCCGGTCGGAGTCGCCCTCGCCCTGGGCCGGTGCGGAGCGGCACGTCCGGTTCCTGCCCGCGCCGGGGCCCCGGACCGCCATGGACTGGCCCGTGGACGCCGACGGACTGCACGAGCTGCTGATCCGCCTGCGCGACGACCTGCCGGGCCTGCCGGTGATGGTCACGGAGAACGGCGCGGCGTACGACGACTACGCGGACCCGTCGGGCCGGGTCCACGATCCGGAGCGGGTCGCCTACCTGCACGGCCACCTCGCCGCCGTGCACCGGGCGATCGAGGACGGCGCCGACGTGCGGGGCTACTTCCTGTGGTCGCTGCTGGACAACTTCGAGTGGGCCCACGGCTACAGCAAGAGGTTCGGCATCGTGCACGTCGACTTCGCCACCCAGCGGCGCACGCTCAAGGAGAGCGCGGGCTGGTACGCGAACGTCATCGCCCGCCACGGGGTCGAGACCCCGCGGAACGGGTGACCGCGCGGAACGGGTGACCGCGCGGAACGGGTGACCGCGCGGGACGGGTGACCGCGCGGGACGGGTGAGCCCAGGGCGCTGACCCCACGGGACGGGTGGCCGCGCGGCCGGGGTGGCCCGGCCCCGTACCCCTCGTGGTCCCGGCACGGACGTCGCCGCGCGCTCGGGCCGGTCGTCGCCGCGCGCTCGGGCCGGTGTCCTGACCCGCAGCACGGGACAGGTCTCCCGGAGTCCGGCGAGCGTCGTCTCCGGCCGGGCCAGGAACTCGGCCCGGCCGGAGACCCGGCCCGGCCGAAGACCCGGCCCGGCCGAAGACCCGGCCCGCCCGAAGACCCGGCCCATCCCCCGCCGGAGGCTCGGTGCGCCCGCCCGGAGCCCCGGCCCGTCCGCCCGGAGGGTTCACCGCCGCCACCGGACCGATCCCCGGCAGCGAGTTCACAGCCAGTTGACGACGTCAACGCATGGTTGGGCTATCGTTCTCGTCACAGGGGACGGGATACGCTCGCTGCTGGATGTGTCCAGCCGTGTGCGACGGGTGAAACGGGAGGGGCCTTGGGCCTGGAGACGGTCGGCGGGCGGTTCCGGATCACGGGGATCGTGGGTCGCGGGAACATGGGGGAGGTCCACCGGGCCGAGGACCTCCGGGCCGCCCCGGACTCCCCGCACCGGGAGGTCGCGGTCAAGACCCTGCTGCGCGGCCGGACCGGGGTCGCCATCGACACCTCGGGGGCCGGCAAGGAGACCGACCGCTTCCGCCGCGAGGTGCGGATCATGCGCATGCTCTCCCAGGGCCACCCGAACCTCACCCTGCTGATCGACGGCGGCGTGGACGACGCCCCGGGCGGCAGCGGCCTGCCCTACCTGGCCATGGAGCTGCTGGACGGCCATCCGCTCGCGGACCTCATCGACGAGGAGCCCCAGCTCCCGGTGTCCTGGGCCGCCGCGATCGGGGCGCAGATCGCCGCCGGACTCACCGCCGCGCACACCGCCGGGGTCGTCCACCGCGACCTGAAGCCGGCCAACGTGATGCTGACCGGCGACGGCACCGTCAGGATTCTCGACTTCGGCATGGGTTCGATCGTCGACGACCCCGGCCAGACGCGGCTGACCAGCACCGGCGTCAGCGTCGGCACGGCCCGCTACATGGCGCCCGAGCAGTTCCGCGCCGAACGGGTCTCCGCCTCCGCCGACCTGTACGCGCTCGGCTGCATCCTGTACGAGCTGCTGATGGGCCGGCCGCCGTTCTCCGCCCGCACCCCCTTCGAGCTCTCCGAGCAGCACCAGCACGAGCGGCCGCCGCAGCTGACCCTGGTGCGCCCGGACCTGCCCGCCGGGCTGGTGCGGCTGGTGGACCGGCTCCTGGAGAAGGACGCCGAACTGCGGCCCGAGAACGCCGCGATGGTCCGCGAGGTCCTGATCCCGCTCGCGCTCGCCCCGGACGACACGGCCGCCCTGCTGTCCCCGCACTGGCGGGTGACGGACCCGGTGGCGCGGCTGCGCGCCCTGCTCCCCGAGCGCACCCCGGCCGCGCCGGTGCCCGTGCCGCGCCGGGAGCCGCGCCTGCCCGAGTCGATGGACGTCTTCGGCATCCACGCCGACCTGATCGGCGAGTACGAGAGCTTCACCCGGAGCGCGACGGTGATCCGGGACGCCCGGATCGAGGGTTTTGTCGCGGATGACCTGGCGGCGAAGTCGCAGTGGCCGGACCCGTGGCTGTCGCTGAACCCGTTCTTCGCCGACGGCGGGCAGGTCACCGACCTCGTGCGGGACGGCGTGCTGCACCCGAGGTGCGCGGAGATCTTCCAGGCCGGCAAGAAGGAGGCCTCGCCGCGCCCGGACGGCCGGCCGCTGACCTTCCACCTGCACCAGCGGCAGGCGATCGAGGCCGCGCAGGCGGGCGACTCCTACGTCCTCACCACCGGCACCGGTTCCGGCAAGTCGCTGGCGTACATCGTGCCGATCGTCGACCGGGTGCTGAAGGAGCGCCAGGCGGCGGGGCCGGACGCCGGGGGCCGGGTGCGGGCGATCGTCGTCTACCCGATGAACGCGCTGGCCAACTCGCAGCTCGGCGAGCTGGAGAAGTACCTGCGGCACGGTTTCGGCAAGGGCCGCGAGCCGGTCACCTTCGCCCGCTACACCGGTCAGGAGTCCACCGAGGAGCGCCGCGAGCTGCGCAGGAACCCCCCGGACATCCTGCTGACCAACTACGTGATGCTGGAGCTGATGCTGACCCGGCCGGACGACCGGACCAGCCTGATCCGCATGGCCGAGGGGCTGCAGTTCCTCGTCTTCGACGAGCTGCACACCTACCGGGGCCGGCAGGGCGCGGACGTGGCGTTCCTGATCCGCCGGGTCCGCGAGGCCTGCCGGGCGTCGGCGACCCTGCAGTGCATCGGCACCTCGGCGACCATGTCCACCGAGGGCTCCTGGGAGGACCAGCGGCGCGAGGTGGCCCGGGTCGCCGGGCGGCTGTTCGGTACGACGGTGCTGCCGAAGCGGGTCATCGGCGAGACCCTGGTCCGGGCGACCGACGAGGCGCCGGAGACCGTGTCCGCCGAGCGGCTGCGGGTGCCGGCGGCGCCCCGCTCGTACGACGCGCTGACGAAGGACCCGCTGGCGCGCTGGGTGGAGTCGCGGTTCGGTCTGGAGCGCGAGGAGGGCACCGGGCGGCTGCGCCGCTGCCCCCCGGACACCGTCGAGGAGGCGGCGGCCGAGCTGGCCGCCGCCTCCGGGGTGGCGGAGGACAGCGTGCGCGAGGCGATCCGGGCGACCCTGGAGGCGGGCGCGCAGGCCAAGCACCCGGTGACGGAGCGGCCGCTGTTCGCGTTTAGGCTGCACCAGTTCCTCTCCAAGGGCGACACCGTCTACACGACGCTGGAGGACCCGCTCACCCGGCCGCTGACGCGCACCTACCAGCTGGAGCAGCCCGACAGCGGCGGCAAGCCGCTGTTCCCGCTGGCGTTCTGCCGCGAGTGCGGCCAGGAGTACCTGACCGTGTGGCGGACGGAGGAGGGCGGCGCGTTCCGGTACGAGCCGCGCCGGGACACCTCCGCCTCCGGGGGCCGCGAGGGCGAGGGCTACCTGTACCTGGGCATGCCCGGGCAGGACTACGAGTGGCCGGCCGATCCGCGGAAGGCGGTGGACGACCGGCGGCTGCCGGAGTCGTGGCTGGAGCCCGACGCGCAGGGCGTGATGGCCGTCAGGAAGTCCTACCGGCCCCGCGTGCCCAGGCGCGTCGTCGTGGACGCCCACGGCGCCGAGTCGGACGAGGGCCTGGTGGCGGCGTTCGTGCCCGCGCCGTTCCTGTTCTGCGTGCACTGCCAGGTCTCCTACGAGCAGACCCGCGGCCGGGACTTCGCCAAGCTGGCCACGCTGGACCAGGAGGGGCGTTCCTCGGCGACCTCGCTGATCTCCGCGTCGATCGTGAAGTCGCTGCGGGCGGTGCCGGAGGAGAGCCTCGGCAAGGAGGCGCGCAAGCTCCTGACCTTCGTCGACAACCGGCAGGACGCCTCGCTCCAGGCCGGGCACTTCAACGACTTCGCCCAGGTGACCCAGTTGCGCGGCGCCCTGTACCAGGCGGCGCTGCGGGCGGGCGAGGAGGGGCTGCGCCACGACGACCTCGCCGAGGCCGTCACCGAGGTGATGGGCCTGGCGCCCCGCGAGTACGCGACCGGAGCGCGCCTGGCTCCGTCGATGGAGCGGCGGGCGGCGAAGGCCTTCCGGGACGTGGTCGGGTACCGCCTCTACCGCGACCTGGAGCGCGGCTGGCGCATCACGATGCCGAACCTGGAGCAGACGGGGCTGCTGCGGATCGACTACGAGGACCTGGACTGGATCGCCGCCGACACCGCGTACTGGGAGTCCACCCACGCCGTGCTACGCGACGCCGATCCGGCGTTGCGCAAGGAGATCACCCATACGCTGCTCGACCACATGCGGCGGGCCCTGGCCGTCGACGTGCAGTACTTCCGCGACGACTTCGACACGCTCCTGCGGGCCAGTGAGGAGCGGCTCACCGGGCCGTGGGTGCTGAGCGAGAGCGACCGGCCGGCCGTGGGGACCGCCTACCCCTACGCCTCACGCCCCGGCATGGAGCGCTCCGCGCTGTTCCTGTCGGCGCGCGGCAAGTTCGGCAAGTACCTGAAGCGGAACATGCCCGAGCTGCGCGCACCGGAGATGTCGCTGGACGACGTCCAGAAGGTCATCGAGGACCTGCTGGAGGTGCTGAAGGAGGCGGAGCTGGTGCGCGAGGTGGAGGCGGTCCCCGAGCACTCGGGTCCGGCCTTCCGGCGCCGCGCGGCGCAGCAGCGCACCGGCTACCGGGTGGCGGCCGCCTCGCTGGTCTGGCGGGCCGGCGACGGCGAGCGGGGCGCGGTCGACCCGCTGGCGCGCACCTACAGCAGCGGCGAGGGCCCGCGCGTCAACCCGTTCTTCCGCGACCTGTACCGCACCGCGGCCGCCGAGCTGGCGGGCATGTTCGCGCGGGAGCACACCGCGCAGGTCACGCCGGAGGACCGGCTGGAGCGCGAGCGGCAGTTCCGCGCCGCCGAACTGCCCCTGCTGTACTGCTCGCCGACGATGGAGCTGGGCGTGGACATCTCCTCGCTCAACGCGGTGATGATGCGCAACGTGCCGCCGACGCCGGCGAACTACGCGCAGCGCTCGGGCCGGGCGGGCCGCTCGGGGCAGCCCGCGCTGGTGACGACGTACTGCGCGACCGGCAACAGCCACGACCAGTACTACTTCCGCCGTTCCCAGGACATGGTGGCGGGGCAGGTGGCCCCGCCGCGCCTGGACCTCGCCAACGAGGACCTGGTCCGCTCCCACCTCCAGGGCATCTGGCTGGCGGAGACCGGCATGCGGCTCGGCACCGCGATCCCGGACGTCGTGGACGTCGCCTACGACCCCGACGGCGGCGACCGGCCCGACCCGCACATGCCGCTGCCGCTCCTGCCGGACGTGCGCGACCTGTCGCTGGACGAGGACGCCCGCCGGCGCGCGGCCGCCGCCGCCCGCAGGGTCCTCGCGCCGCTGGTCGCGGACTTCGCGTCGACCACCTGGTGGTACGACGAGTGGATCGAGGACCGGATCGAGCGGGCCCCGCGGGAGTTCGACGCCGCCTTCGAGCGGTGGCGCCAGCTGTTCCGGGCGGCCGTGATCGACCAGTACGAGCAGAACAAGCGGGTCGTCGACCACACCCTGTCCCCCGGCGAGCAGAGCCGGGCGCGCACCCGCCGCCGGGAGGCGGAGACGCAGACGAACCTGCTGCTGAACCGCTCCGCCGACAGCAAGTCGGTGATGAGCGACTTCAATCCGTACCGCTACCTGGCGTCCGAGGGCTTCCTGCCCGGCTACAGCTTCCCGCGGCTGCCGCTGGCCGCGTACATCCCGCGTTCGGGCAACCGCCGCAACGCCGACGGGGACTACCTCCAGCGGCCCCGGTTCCTGGCGATCCGCGAGTTCGGCCCCGGCGCGCTCATCTACCACGAGGGCGCCCGCTACCAGGTCACGCGGGTCCAGCTGCCGCCGGACGCCTCGGGCGACCTGGCGACGGCGGAGGCGAGGCGGTGCGACGGCTGCGGCTACCACTACGACGTCAGGGCCGGCTCCGACGTCTGCGTGATGTGCGGCGAGTCGCTGCGGGGCAAGCGCACCGGCCTGCTGCACCTGCACACGGTGTACACCACGCCGCGGGAGCGGATCTCCTCCGACGAGGAGGAGCGCCGCCGGGCCGGTTTCCGCCTGGAGACGTCGTACGCGTTCCAGGACCACGGTGCCCGCAGGGGCCGTCTCACCTCGCACGTCACGGACGCCGACGGCGCGCCCGTCCTGGACCTGGACTACGGCGACTCGGCGACCGTGCGCATCACCAACCTGGGCCGGGTGCGCGACAAGGAGGGCGAGCCGGACGGCTACTGGCTGGACCTGGGCGACGGCCGCTGGCTGAACGACCGGGCCGCCGCGGACGCCATCGAGGGCACCGGCATGCCGGTGGTCGACGAGGACGGCAACGAGAAGCGCCGCAAGAAGCGCGTCCTGCCGTACGTGGAGGACCGCCGCAACATCCTGGTGGTCACCCTGGACGAGCCGCAGCCGGAGCCGGTGGCGCTGTCGTTCCTGTACGCGCTGGAGCGGGGCGTGGAGGCGGCGTTCGAGCTGGAGGACTCCGAGCTGACGGCGGAGCTGCTGCCGCCGGACGACGGTCCGCGCCGCCGCCTGCTGCTCACGGAGGCCGCGGAGGGCGGCGCCGGTGTGCTGCGCCGCGTCCAGCACGAGAGGGACGCCCTGGCGAGGGCCGCCCGCACGGCCCTGGAGATCTGCCACTTCGACCCGGACACCGGCGAGGACCTGGGCGGTCCGGCGGACGGCGAGAGGTGCGCCCGCGGCTGCTACGCCTGTCTGCTGACGTACGGCAACCAGGGGCACCACCGCCAGTTGAGCCGGCACGCCGCCCGCCCGCTGCTGCTGAGCCTGGCCGGCGCCCGCACCGAGCGGGAGGACCGCGGCGAGTCCCGCAGCGAGCGGTTCCGCAGGCTCGCCCCCGAGGCCGGGGCCGGGGCCACACCCGGTACCGCGCCCGGCGGCACGGCGGCGGCCGCGCCGACCCCGGTGGAGGCGGACCTCGCGGCGCTCGTCGCGCGGGGCGACCTGCTCGGCTGGCTGCGGGCGAAGGGCCACCGGCTGCCGGACGCGGTCGACGTCCTCGTCGACGCGGCCGGTGCGCGTCCCGACCTCGTCTTCCGCCTGGACGGCGCCAGCCTCGCCGTGTTCGTCGACCTGCCCGGCCGCCCGGCCGACCCCACCCGTGACGTCGAGGCCGGCTACCGCCTGGAGGAGGCGGGCTGGGACGTCGTGCGCTTCCCCGCGGACGCGGACTGGGACGCCGTCGTCGACCGCCATGCCGGCTACTTCCGCCTCCGCTGACCGCTCCGCCCCGCGCCCTGCCCCGCCCCGCCCCGCCCCTTCGTGACTTCTAGGAACCGAGACATCTCATGAGCCTCACGTACACCGCCGGCTCGCTGGTGGCGGCCCGTGGCCGCGAATGGGTGGTGCTGCCCGAGAGCGCCGCCGACATGCTGGTGCTGCGCCCGCTGGGCGGGAGCGAGGACGACGTCGCGGCCGTCTTCCCCGCCTTCGAGGAGGTGCGCCCCGCCGAGTTCGCGGCGCCGAGCGCGGACGACCTGGGCGACCAGCGCGCGGCCGGTCTGCTGCGTACGGCCCTGCGCATCGGGTTCCGGTCGGGCGCGGGCCCGTTCCGTTCGCTGGCGTCGATCGCCGTGGAGCCGCGCGCCTACCAGCTGGTGCCGCTGCTGATGGCGCTGCGGCAGCGCACGGTGCGGCTGCTGATCTCGGACGACGTCGGCATCGGCAAGACGGTCGAGGCGGGCCTGATCGCCAAGGAGCTGCTCGCGCAGGGCGAGGCGACCCGGCTGGCGGTGCTGTGCTCCCCGGCGCTGGCCGAGCAGTGGCAGGGCGAGCTGCGGGAGAAGTTCGGCATCGACGCCGAACTGGTGCTGGCCTCCACGGTGACGCGCCTGGAGCGCGACCTGGAGCTGGGCCAGTCCCTGTTCGACCGGCACCCGTTCACGATCATCTCGACGGACTTCATCAAGTCGACCCGCCACCGCGAGGACTTCGTACGGCACTGCCCCGACCTGGTGATCGTCGACGAGGCGCACACCTGCGTGGCCGCCGACGACCCCGCGCAGGGCGGCGGGTCGTCCGCGACGAACCAGCTGCGCTACGAGCTGCTGCGCAGGGTCTCCGCCGACGCCGACCGCCACCTGCTGCTGCTGACGGCGACCCCGCACTCGGGCAAGGAGTCCGCGTTCCGCAACCTGCTGGGCCTGGTGCGCCCGGAGCTGGCGACGCTGGACCTGGAGACGCAGGCGGGCCGGGCGAGGCTCGCCGAGCACTTCGTGGCCCGCAAGCGCGCCGACGTGCGCACCTACCTCACCAAGGAGGAGGACGGCCTCGCCGACGACTCCCTCGCCGAGCGGACCGCGTTCCCCTCCGACCGCTGGACGAAGGACGAGCCGTACAAGCTGACGCCCGCCTACCGGGCGCTGCTGGACGACGCCATCGCCTACGCCCGCGACCGCGTGGCGGCGGCCGGCGAGCAGGGCCGGAGGGAGGCCCGCATCGCCTGGTGGTCGGTGATCGCGCTGCTGCGCTCGATGGTGTCCTCCCCGGCCGCCGCCGCGCAGACCCTCAAGACCCGCTCCGAGTCCGCCGCCGCCCGCACCGCGCACGAGGCGGACGTGCTGGGCGCCCCGGTGGCCGCCGACTCCGCCGACAACGACCGCCTGGAGGGCATGGACGTCGCCCCCGGCGCCGCCGAGTCGGAGGACGCGGGCGCCCGCCTCCTCGAACTCGCCCGGCGGGCCGAGCAGTTGACCGGCCCGGCGGAGGACGCGAAGCTGAAGGCGCTGACCCGGCACCTGAAGGCCCTGATCGCCGAGGGCTACCACCCGATCGTCTTCTGCCGCTACATCCCCACCGCCGAGTACCTCGCCGAGCAGCTCGACGGCAAGCTCGGCAGGAAGACGCGGATCGCCGCGGTGACCGGCACCCTCTCCCCGCAGCAGCGCCTGGAGCGGATCGAGCAGCTCGCCGCCGAGGCCGCCGAGGAGGGCGACGACCCGGCCGCCCGCCGCGTGCTGATCGCCACCGACTGCCTGTCCGAGGGCGTCAACCTCCAACACCACTTCGACGCCGTCGTCCACTACGACCTGGCCTGGAACCCGACCCGCCACGACCAGCGCGAGGGCCGCGTCGACCGCTACGGCCAGAAGCGCGACCAGGTCCGCGTCATCACCATGTACGGCGAGGACAACGGCATCGACGGCAAGGTCCTGGAGGTGCTGTTCGAGAAGCACCGGCAGATCAAGAAGGACCTGGGCATCTCCGTCTCCGTGCCCGACGAGACCGCCTCCGGCGTCACCGACGCCGTCGTGGAGTGGCTGCTGCTGCACGGGCGGCAGGGCAGCCAGGAGAGCCTGTTCGAGATGGACGGCCACCAGGAGTCCTTCGACCGCATCGACCGCGAGTGGAGTTCGGCCGCCGAGCGGGAGAAGACGTCCCGCTCCAAGTACGCCCAGCGCGCGATCCACCCGGAGGAGGTGGCCCGCGAGGTGGTCGCCGTGCGGGCCGCGCTCGGCGGCGCGGAGGAGGTCCGCGAGTTCGCCCTGGAGGCGCTGCGCGACCTGGACGCCCTGGTGCGCGACCCGCGCGACGGCAGCGGCGACTTCACCGCGCAGGTCGGCGGCACCCCGGCGGGCCTGCGCGACGCGCTCGCGGCGACGCTGGGCAACCGGCTCGTCGAGGAGGACCGCGCGATCCCGTTCCGCACCACCCCGGCGATCGGCCGCGGCGAGGCCGCCCTGGTCCGCACCGACCCGGCGATCGGCGCCGTCGCCTCCTACGTCCTGGACTCGGCGCTGGACGCCAAGGCCCTCGGCCCCCGCCCGGCCCGCCGCTGCGGCGTGGTCACCACGGACGCGGTCACCGTCCGCACCACGCTCCTGCTGGTCCGCTACCGCTTCCACCTCACCCTGCCGTCGCGCACCGGCGAGCGGCAGGTCGTCGCCGAGGACGCCCGCCTGCTCGCCTACGAGGGCCTGCCGCAGCGCGCCCGCTGGCTGGACGACGACCGGGCCGCGGCCCTCCTCGCGGCCCGCGCCACCGCCAACACCCACGAGCAGGCGGCCCGCAACCAGATCGGCCGCGACCTGGGCGCCCTGCCGGACCTGGCCGACCGCCTCGCCGAGTACGGCACCCGCCTGGCCGCCGAACTCGACGCCTCGCACCGCCGGGTGCGCAAGGCCAACGAGGAGATCGTCCGCGGCCTGAAGGTCGTCCCGCAGGAGCCCGCCGACGTCCTCGGCGTGTACGTCTACCTGCCGCAGCAGTCCGTTCCCCTCGCCTCCGGAGCCGAAGCCTGATGTCCGCCGCCACCCGCACCGCCCTGGCCTTCACCGCCGTCACCACGGTCGGCGGGCTGCTCCCCGCCGACATGCTGCTGCGCGTCGCCGAGGCGCGGAACCTGCCGGGCACCCGGCCCGCCGACTACGGCCTGCCCGCCTCGGTGCCCGTACGGGACGAGGCCGAGCGCGCCTGGGAGTACCTCAAGCCGCTCTGGCGCGACCTGCGCACCGCCCTGCCCTCCGACCCGGCCACGGGCGCCCCCGCCGCCGACCCCACCGGCCGGGCCGGCACCGACTGGCTGGCCCAGCTGTTCCGCAAGCTGGACTTCGGCGCGCTGACGGAGGTCGGCACGGCGGGCGTCCCGGCCGACTCCGACCCGGAGAAGCGCTTCCCGGTCTCCCACCGCCACGGCCCGGCCCTGGTCCACCTGATCCCGTGGAACCAGGAGCTGGACAAGCGCCCGGCGGCCGGTCAGGTCCCGGCCCAGTCGATGCTCCAGGACTGCCTCAACCGTACCGAGGCCCACCTGTGGGCGGTCCTCACCAACGGCCGCCGGCTGCGCCTGCTGCGCGACTCGTCGTCCTTCGCGACGGCGGCCTACGTCGACTTCGACCTGGAAGCCATCTTCGACGGCGAGCTGTTCAGCGAGTTCGTGCTGCTGTACTGCGTGCTGCACGCGTCGCGGTTCGAGGTGGCGCAGGGGGCGGCGCCTTCGGGGTGCTGGCTGGAGAAGTGGCGCGCGGAGGCCGTCACGTCGGGGGCGCGGGCGCTGGACCAGCTGCGGCTGGGCGTGCAGAACGCGCTGACCGTGCTCGGCACCGGGTTCCTGCGGCACCCGGAGAACGTCCGGCTGCGGGAGGACGTCGACCCGAAGGCCCTCCGGGACGCCCTGCTGCGGCTCGTCTACCGCCTGCTGTTCGTCTTCGTCGCCGAGGACCGGGACGCCCTGCTCGACCCGGCGGCCGGCGAGCGGGAACGGGGCGCGTACGAGCGGTACTTCTCCTCGGCGCGGCTGCGCGAACGGGCCCGTCGGCGGCAGGGCACGGCCCACGGCGACCAGTACGAGGCCCTGCGGATCGTCCTCGACGCGCTGGGGACGGAGGGCGGCCGTCCGGAGCTGGGCCTGCCGGGCCTCGGCGGCCTGTTCTCCCCCAAGGAGGCCGACGCCCCGCTGGACGGCCTGAAGCTGTCCAACGAGTCGCTGCTCGCCGCCGTGCGCCACCTCGCCCAGGTCCGCGACCCGGGCGCCCGCCGCTGGCGCTCCGTCGACTACCGCCACCTGGACGCCGAGGAACTGGGCTCGGTCTACGAGTCCCTGCTGGAGCTGGAGCCCAAGCACTCCGTCACGGACCGCAGCTTCGAGCTGATCGAGGTCGCGGGCAACAGCCGCAAGACGACGGGCAGTTACTACACCCCGTCCTCGCTCATCGAGTGCCTGCTGGACACGACCCTCGACCCGGTCATAGACGACGCCGTCAAGCGCGGCGAGCAGCGCGCCACGGCGGCCGGCCGCCCCGACCCGGCCGACGACATCGTGGCGGAACTGCTCTCCCTGACGGTCTGCGACCCGGCCTGCGGCTCCGGGCACTTCCTCGTCGCCTCCGCCCGCCGCATCGCCAAGCGGGTGGCCTCGGTGCGCGAGCGCAACCCGGAGCCGACGGTCGACGCCGTGCGGCACGCCCTGCACGAGGTCGTCGCCCGCTGCATCTACGGCGTCGACCTCAACCCCATGGCCGTGGAACTGGCGAAGGTCTCGCTGTGGCTGGAGGCCCTGGAACCCGGCAAGCCGCTCGGCTTCCTCGACGCCCACGTCAAGCACGGCAACGGCCTGATCGGCGCGACGCCGAAGCTGCTGGCGGACGGCGTCCCGGACGACGCGTTCAAGCCGATCGAGGGCGACGACAAGAAGTACGCGGCCGGACTGGTCAAGCGGAACAAGGCCCAGCGCGGCGGCCAGGACGAGCTGCTGTTCGACACGGACGTCCTGCCGGGCAATGACCGGTACGCCGCCGAGCTGGCCCGGATCACCGCGGCCCCGGCCGACTCGCTGGAGCAGGTGCGGGCGCAGGAGTCGGCGTACCGGGCCTACGTCGAGGCGACGGCGTACGTCCAGGACCTGCACGCCGCTGATGCGTGGTGTGCGGCGTTCGTGTGGCCGAAGCGGGAGGGGGCGCCGGAAGCGCCGACCGACCAGGTGTTCCGTGCGCTGCGGAGGCGTGAACAGTCGGCGGTGCCGGACGCCACGCATGCGGAGATCCTGAGCCTGCGGGACCAGTACCGGTTCTTCCACTGGCACTTGGAGTTCCCGGAGGTGTTCGCGGTCCCGGAGTCGGGGGCGCGCATGCAGCCGGAGACGGGGTGGATCGGTGGGTTCGCTGCGGTGGTGGGGAATCCACCGTGGGATCAAGTTCAGGTTGATGCACGCGAGTTCTTCGCAGCGAAGCGAGCGGACATCGCTGAGGCAGCGAACATGACGGCCCGCAACAAGAAAATCAACCTGCTGGCCACAGAGGACCCTGAGTTGCACGCGAGCTTCAAGGAGGAGCAGCGCAAGAACGACGGGTTCAAGCATTTCGCACATGCCTCTGGGCGGTTCCCTCTGACAGCCTTTGGGCGACTCAATACGTATTCACTCTTCACAGAACACGCTCGCACCGCCATGGCCCCTCAAGGACGTAGCGGCCAGATTGTACCCTCGGGCATCGCCACAGACTCCTTCAACCAATACTTCTTCAAGGACCTTGTGACCCGGGGCCACCTGGTCGCGCTGTATAGCTTCGAGAACGAGGAGAAGGTCTTCCCAGGCGTCCATCACAGCGTGAATTTTTCCCTGTTCTGCATGGCAGGCTCCGGATCCCCCGAGGAGCCGATCTCCATTGCCTTCCGGGTCCGCCAGACTGGGCAAATTCCGGAGCGCTCCTACCTTCTGACGGGCCAGGACATCCAGATCCTCAACCCAAACACCGGAACCTGCCCCGTCTTCCGCTCCCGCCGCGACATGGAGATCACACTGGGTATCTACCGACGTGTCCCGGTCCTACTCAAGGAAGGCGCCACAGACGGCAACCCGTGGGATGTGAAATTCCAGCTCATGATCATGATGAACACGGACTCGGACAAGTTCCGCACCCGTGAAGACCTCATCGCTGATGGCTGGCGTCCAGAAAGCAACACTTTCGTCAAGGCTGGAGCACGCATGCTTCCGCTGTACGAGGCGAAGATGCTTCACCACTACGACCACCGCTTCTCGACATACGAGAACGCAACCGAGAAGCAACTCGCCGTCGGCACCCTCCCCCGTTTCGCCCTGGAACAACACCAGGACCCAACGGCTGTCCCGCTACCTCGCTACTGGGTCTCTGAACAGGACACTCCCACCGGCGTGTTCGATAAATCCGGCAAAGAGATCAAAGCACCTGGCGTTCGCAGCCGCCTGTCAGCCCGGGGGTGGGACCGGGAGTGGGTGATGGGCTGGCGCGACATCTGCCGCGCGAGCGATGAGCGCACAATGATCTGCTCCGTCGCCCCTGCCCACGGCTTCGGGCACCCATTCCCTCTGGCATTTCCCACCGCTACCGGGCACGCGCCACTCCTCAGCGCCGTGTTCTCCTCCATGGCCTGCGACTACGCAGTCCGCCAGAAGATCGGCGGCACTCACCTCAGCTTCGGCTACGTGCACCAGCTGCCAGTTCCGACCCCCAACATGCTCTCCCCCCATGCCCCCTTCATCACCTCTCGCCTTCTCGAACTCACCTACACCGCGAACGACATGGCCGCCTTCGCCCGCGACCTAGGTGACACCGGCACCCCTTTCCGCTGGGACGAGAACCGCCGCGCCGTGATCCGGGCCGAGTTGGATGCCCTCTTCTTCCACCTCTACGGGATCGACCGTGACGACACGGCCTACATCCTGGACACCTTCAACGTCACCCGTGACAACGACGTGAAGGCGCACGGCGAGTACCGCACCAAGCGTCTGATCCTCGCCGAGTACGACCGCATGGCCGCTGCCGGTCTGACCCTGGAGAACCCACTCACCGAGGGCGAGTCCGGTACCTACCGTTCCACCCTCACTCCGCCGCCCGGCCAGGGCCCCCGCCACGACTGACACGCCCCCTGGGTGGCCGCACCTGCGGTCACCCAGGGGTGCCCGCCCATCCAAGGAACAACGCCCGTGGTACGTCGAAGCCAGAGCAGCAACCCCCGTTCGGTCGTCGTCCTGACCTCGGGTACGGACTGGGGCACCCGTGCCGCCGGGCAGCGGCGGAGCAGCGGCGCCGAGTCACCCATACCCAAACGGCAGCCCGCGAAGATCAAGGCGTTGCAGCAGACCATCGGGGTGGCCCGCATGGCGATCCACAGCAAGCGCTGGCATGTGGCGCATTACGCGCTCAGCCGGGCGCGGGCCCTGGCCAACGCCCTCCCCACCAACGTGGCCCTCCAAGAACGCGAGCAACTCTCAGCGCTCCGGAAGAAGTACGCGGCGCGCAACACACCGGCCGCGCAGAACGCCAGGCAGGCGAAGGCGAAGGCGAAGGCGGCGCCGGCCAAGCGTGCGGGCGGCAAGAAGCCCGTCCCGAAGAAGGCCACGGCGAAGAAGGCCGTACCAAAGCCGAAGCCCGCGCCCGTGCGGGACCTCGGCGACCGTTTCATCAACCGCGCGGCCCTCGGTTACACCGAGACCAAGGGTTCCTGAGCACGGCGAAGGCGTGCCGTCCACCGCTCGGCGGACGGCACGCCCTCAAGCCACTCAGTACTCCGACGCGAACCGCACGAACTGACCCCAGCCTTCGCGGCCGACGGCGAAGGCCGGGCGGGTCACGTCCTTGGAGTCCCTTACGTGGACGGCCTGTTCGGCGATCGCGACCTCCACGCAGTCGTCGCCCTCACTGCCGCTGTAGCTGGACTTGAACCAGGCGAGTTCTGTCCTACCGCTGCTCATAGCTCTCCTCGCAGTTGCTCCAGCAGGGCCCGGGATTCCTCGGGGCTCAGGGCCTGCGACCGCAGTGTGTCATAGCGTTGGCAGAGCGCACTCACCTCTTTCGGGTCGGCGATCAGCCGCCCGTTCTTCTGCCCCTCGGAGTACCCGAGCCGCTGCCCCGCAGGGGTCTCCAGGATTCGCACCGGTCCATCCAGGCACGCGTGCAGCCCAGCCGTCAGCGGCACCACCTGAAGCGTCACATTGCGCGAGGCGCTGCGCTCCAGCACGTGATCCACCAACTCACGCATCGCCTCCGCGTCCCCGAACCGCCGCCGGAACACGTGCTCCTCGACGATGAAGCTGAACGGCACCGTCGGCCGCTCCCGCATCATCGTCTGCCGTTCCATTCGCGCGGCGAGCTGCACCTCCAGCTCCTCGTCCGTCCGCAGCGGGATCGTGCCCTCGAACACCGCCCTGGCGTACCCCTCCGACTGCAACAACCCCGGCACCAACCGGCACTCGTACGTACACAGACTCACCGCCTCCCGCTCCAGCCTCGCCCACCGCCGGAACCACGCCGCGAGCCCCGCCTCGCCCCGCGTCAGGTGCCGTGCGGCCTTCCGCAGGGCGCCCGTGTTGCCGAGGGCCTCCTCCGCGCGCTCCACGAACGCCTCGTCCGGCATCCTGCGCCCCAACTCCACCGACTCCACGGTGTGTTTGGAGTACTGGACCCGGGCGCCGAGGTCGGTCCGGCTGAGGCCCGCGTGCTCGCGCAGTGCCTGGACGAAGGCGCCGAACGTGCGGAGGCTGTCGGACGGGTGGGGTTCCCGTTCGTACTCCCCCGCCGGAACCACCCGCGTGCCGGCGGCCCCGGCCGCCTCCCCCTCGACTCCGACGTGCTCCATCCGCCGCCCCTTTCCCTCCGTACCGCACCGCGACGGCTCCTTGCACCGCCCGCGCTCACGGCTCACAGCGTGGCGGAAAACCCGTCGTACCGTCCACTCTGCGTGCCTGTACGCTGACGCAGCGTACGGGGTAAGGTGCTCGTCCCCGCCCGCATCGGGCCGCCACTCTGGCGTCGTGGGGAGCGAGGAGGAGCCGCCCGCGGGACCGCGCGCGGCGGCCTCCGACCCTCCCCCCGAACCACACCGCCCGCCACGGGCGGCGGCGGCCGGCCACGGCCGTGACCAGACGAACCGGAAGGTGCAGCGATGCAGAACGGAACCCACCTGTACGCCCTCGACATCAGCGGGGCCTCGTTCGTGAAGGCGTGCGGCGGCCCCTGCACCGAGGGGTGCGTGACCCTCGCCCGGATCGGCGAGGACGCCTGGGCCCTCGGCGACAGCAAGCGGCCCGACGCCCGTCCGCTCCGCTTCACCACGCGGGAGCTGGACGCGGCCGGTATCGACCCGGCGCGTTTCGGCCTCGACGTCTGACCCTCCCCACCCCTCCCCCTCCCCCACACCCGTCGGCCGGGCCGGGTCCCTCCCCGCGCCCGGCCGGCGCTCCTCGAAACGGGAACGGCTCGTGCACCACCACGGCTACCTCTGGACCGGCCCGAAGGCGCGCTTCGACGACGAGGCCCTGCGGCGGCCCCCGCACCCCGATCCGCCCCCGGCCGGGAGCAGGCCGGAACTGATCGAGCGCTACCGCCAGGTGGCCGCGGAGTTCCGCACGTCGGACCTGCCGCCCCTGGAGACGGCGTACTGGCTCCTCAAGCCCCGCACGCTGGTGCGGGGCACGTGGGACGAGGCGAAGGAGGCGGCGGCCTGGCTCGGTGAGCGGCTGGCCGAGTACGCGCCCCGGTTCGCGTCGGAGGGCGAGGGGGACGTCGCGCGCCTGTCCCGGCTGGTGGACGCCGCCGCCGTACGGCTGCGCTCGGGCGCCGACGTGTCGTACGGCCACTACCTCGAACGCCCCGCGTACCTCTCCCTGGCCGTGGTCACGTGCTCCCCGAACCGCGCGGCCCCCGAACTGCCCTGCCCGTGCGCGTAGTCGGAGGCGGCCGGCTCCTCCCCGTACCGTCCGCGACGCATCGCCTCTCCCGCCGTCCCGCGCGCTGGACCCGGACCGGGCCGGCGGCGCGGGAACGCTAGAGGCCCGGCAGCAGTTCCACCAGCCGTACCGCCCGCCGCCAGCCGCCGGCGAGGGTCCCGCCGAGCAGCAGGCCCGCGGCCGCGGCCAGCGGCAGGAGGTCGTCCGGCACCCCGGCCGCCCGGCAGCCCAGCCACGCCCCCAGGGCCCCGCAGAACGCGACGAGGATCACCACCACCATGAGCGCCGACTCCCGCAGCGCCTGACGGGCCACCGTCACCGGCTCCACGTCCGCGAGATCCTCCTCGGGCAGCAGCCGGCCGATCCGGCCCTCGGCGTACCGCTCGCACACCGTGACCAGCTTCCCGGCGAGGTCCGGCAGCGCGCCTTGCGGCTCGGCGTCCACCCGGCACAGCTCCCGGCGCAGCGCGCCCGCCACCAGCTCGGCGTGCCGCCGGGCGGCGGCCCGCCGCGGCGAGGAACCGCCGATCGTGCCCCGCACACGGTGGGCCCGCAGGAGGAGGCGCTCGGTCCGGCGGTACAGGTCGTCGAGCTCGCGGAGGTGTTCGGCGCGCTCGGCGTCGGACGCGTCCAGCGCGCGGACGCAGGCGGCTGTCATGGCCGTGCCCGTGTGGAGCAGCGCGTCCCGCCGCCCGGCCCGGTCCAGTCTGTCCGCCAGCCACAAGGCCGCCACCATGAGCAGCAGGACGACCACCGCGGCCGTGCCCAGAGCGCCGACCGTGACGGCCGTCCGCGGACCGTCCGGGAAGGCGCGGCCCACACCGAAGGCCGCGAGGAGACCGCCCAGGACGGGGAGGCACACGAGGATGGTGACGACGAACTCGTGCCACGAGGGATCGGTCTTCGGCGTGCCGATCGTCGCACGGGTGAGGGGAACCTCCTCCGGCGCACGGGACAGACGGCCCAGCGCCGCGTCGTAGGAGGCCAGCGCCGCCGCGGCCGCCGCGGCCCGCCGCCTCTCCTCCGCCTCCCAGTGCCCGCTGTAGTACAGCTCTTCCACGAGATCCCCGCCCTCCCCCTCACACGTCCCCCGTCCCGCGTCCCCCGTCTCACACGGAACGGTGGCGGCGGGCTTCTCTTCGTTCGGCCGCCCGAGTGAAGGCACAGATATACACCCCGGGACGCCCCCGCGGGCCGGTACCGGCCACACCGGACGGCGGTCCGCGCCGGGAGGGTGTGGCAGGCCCGGCAGTTCATTGGATCAGGTCGGTGTGCGGATGCTCGGGAGAGGCCGGGCAGACGTAGAGCTGCATGTTGTCCGTGCTGCCCACTTCGACCTTCGTCGGCTGCGCCGGGTTCTGGCCGGCGCGGTGACCGGCGGCGTAAGCGGCGTCCCGGTCCTCGTACGGCGCCCAGCCGCGCCGCTCACCGCCGTCCCATTCGAAGGAGGCGATGGTCAGCAGCGGGACCATCTGGGCTTCGCAGACGGCGCAGTACCGGCGGTACGGGTCGGTGCGGCCCCACGGGGGCCAGCCGCCGACCTTCCAGCCGGGAGCGTCCGCCAGATTGCCGTCGTAGAACTCCGCCGGGTACTCCGCGTACGAGCCGTCCACGTCCACGCCGGCTGCCTGCCATCTGCTCCAGTCCCCCACCGTCTGTCTCAACTCCGGGCTCAGGTCGAGGCTGTCGGGATACTCGGTGATCGCTTCCGGTGCCAGCAGACACGGCTCCGGCACGTAGCCCGAGTAGTTGGCCTCGTACGGTTCCGGCGGCGTGGCGAGGACATCGACGACCGAGGCGGCGGACCTCCAGAACACCGCGGTCGCGGGCTTCCAGTCCGGCTCGTGGTCGTAGGGGCACCAGAGGACCTGGAGCAGATCGGCCTCTCCGGGCGGTCGCAACAGGGGGACGTCGCGCAGATACAGCTGGGCCACGGGCAACAGGGGGACCGGGCACTCCGCGGGCAGGGGAGGGCCGGCGTCGAATCGCTTCGCGAGCCTCGCGGCGTTCTCCTCCCTGATCGTCTCCTCCTCGGGCGTGAACTCGGGACCGTGGGGATCACGGTGCAGCCGGGCCAGCCTGCGCCTCGACAGCCGTACGTCTGCCGGCGACTCGCGGAACCCGCTGTCCGGGTGCTCGCCCTCGCAGTGCGGCCACGGCTCCCCGGCCGGCCACAGCAACGGCCCCCCGACCGAGCTGTCCCCGACCGAAGGCGCCCCGGGACGGGGGTGCAGCCGGATCGCAGGACGCGCCAGTGGAGCCAGTTCGGGAAAGACCGCGGTCACCTCGACAGGCCGCGGCGGAGTCGTACGTACGAGAACCATGCCGTCGATCCTGCCACCGGCCACCGACATTGCCCCGCCCCCCGGTCGGCGGTGAAGTGGCGGACGCCGTACTCGGCAACGGCTTCCCACCGAGCGTCGAACCGCTCGACCGCCCCGGCCGCGGATGTGCTCCGGGCGTCGGGAAACCTCCACCGCCTTCCCACGTTCCTCGCACAGCGTCGCGGGAATCCGGCGTACCGCCCGCCTCACTCTCCGTACGTCTGCTCTCCGTACGGGGCGCGGCGCTCGCCCTCGCCCGCCCCCGGTCGCCACTCTGACTCCATGAACAACGCAACACCCCAAGTGGACGCCCCCGTCGGCACCTTCACCCAGCTGCTGTCGTCCACGAGGCGCGGCGCCCGTCTCGCCCGGCTCCTCGCGGTGACCGAACTACGGTCGTGGGACGCCCCGCAGGACCTCACCGAGCGTGCCGAACTCGTCGTCGCGGAGCTCGCCGCCAACGCCGTCCTCCACGGCCGCGTACCGGGCCGCTGCTTCCGGCTGACGCTCGTCCTCGACCCGGCCGCCGGCCGCCTCCGCGTCGAGGTCAGCGACGCCCGCGGGGACCTCTACCCACAGATCGTCACGGACACCGCCGGACCCGCCGCCCTCCGCCCCGGCGGCCGCGGCCTGGCGCTCGTCACCGCCCTCGCCGACCACTGGGACTGCGTCCCCCACCCGCCCGGCGGCAAGACCGTCCGGGCGGTGCTGACCACACGGGGTGAGGCGTGACGGCGCCGGGTGAGGCGTGACGGCGCCGGCCGGGGAGAGCCGAAGCCCGCGTGCCTACGCCTCCGCGGGCAGCGCGGGGAACACGACCACCGAGCCGTCCTTGTCGCGGGCGATCTCGATCGCCACGTCCGCCGGGCGGCCGTTGAGCGCGACGCCGTCGCCCAGGCGGTGGATCCGGTGTGTCGCGCGCATCAGGCGATCGACCTCACTGTTCGTGAAGACGGGTCGCAGACCGTTCGGGCGTGCCAGTTCCAGCACCGACAGGCGTATCAGGACACCGGCGATGCCCGACTCCAGTGCGTCGAGGCGCTGCTGGTCGCGCTTGAGTGCGCGGGTGAAGTTCTCGAACAAGTTGTCAGGGTTGCTCTGCGCGTGCTCGACGGCCTGGAGGACGTTGACCCGCCGCTTCAACGCGACGGCGAGGGCGGCGAGTTCGAGGTGGGTGCGGAACGTGCCGCCGTCCTCGTCGATGCCGGGGAACGACTCGGTCAGCGTGCCGATCTCGACGGCCTTGCCGTCGGGCAGCTTGTCGAGCGCGCTCCGCCACCGGGCAAGGCGACGGTCAGCGCGGCCCAGCGCCGTGTTCATGGCGTGCACCGCCGAGTCCAGTCCCAGCGAGACACCGAGCTTGCCCTGGTCGAGCAGAATGGCGGTGGCCTTGTCGATGGCGTCGCGGCAACCGTCGAGCTCGCTGTGCTCGTCCTCGAGCTTCTGTTCGTGCAGTTGCTCCAGCAGTTCCGTGATGTGCTCGATGGCCTGCTGACGCTTGTGGTCGGCATGCGCACTCACCCCCACCGCCACGGCCATGAGCACGAGCGGCGCGGCCACGGTGAGCGCCACGCCGCCGGCGGCCGCGGCACCGGCCGTCGCGCCGGCCCCACCGACCGCGCCCGCCGCCGCTGTACTGACCGGCTGGAACGTCGCCTGGGCGGCGATGCGGCCCGTCACCGTGTCCACGAATGCACCATGGATGCCACCGGCCACCGCCTTCGACGCCATCGGCTGGACGATGCCCTGACCGAGCTGCGCGGCGACCTTCGCCGGAACCACCATGCGGTACAGGCCTTCGCCGGCGGCGGCCGCCGTGGCCGCCGCGGAGGAACTCCGCGCCGACTGCGTGACGAGCTGCGACAGGTGCTGCGCCAGAGGACTCACGGCATCGAGCGGGATGCCCCGGCCGCGGTCGAGCTTGTCGGGCAGCGGATGCAGCTCAAGCGTGGCGATCGGCTCGTCGGCCAGGGCGGCCAGCACGCTGCGCAGTTCACCCAGACGCTCGGCCGTCATCGGCCCGTCACCGGTCAATGCGGGCACCTGGACGTCACCCGTCGCCAGCGTCCACACCGGAACGGTTGCCTTCTTGCGGTAGTCGATCATCGTCCCCCCAGCTCATCCCCACGTCAGCCCGCGTCCGACGTCCCAGCAGAACGGTATAGCCGAATCACGGCACCGTGTGTCACTCGATCCACATCGACCACCTTCCGGCACAGCGGGCCGGCGCAGGCGACGCGAGCACGACGACCGGCGCCCGCTCGGTGACGGGAACCGTGACAGTCGGACAACTCTCAGCATAGGCTCTGTTGACAATGCCAACGCACCCCGGCGCTTCCCCGCGCCGCCGCGGCTTCACCGGGACGCCGGGAGTGTCGTCCTGTGGCTGGTGGACGGGGAACGCCAGGACGGAGAGTCACCCCTCCAAGGAAAGCCGACCTGCGAGCCGCTCTGTCCGAAGAGAGCTGAACACCTCGAACCACGCCTCCACCTTGGGGTCCCCCACTGTGCGGGAACGGTGTTTCCGCAGCTCCCCGTTTCGCGCCCGTCAGTCCAGCAGCCGCTCGGCGCGCTCCGGGACCCCGCGGATGTGCCGGCCGTCGGCGACCATGGCGAGGAGGAGACGATGGCCTTCGGTGTAGTGGATCTGCCCGGACACGGCGGCCTCGCGCATGAGGGTGACGGTGTTCTTGACGGGGATGCCACGTGCGGTGGCGTACTCGCCGGCATCGCGGTCGTCAGTGATCCAGACGGCCCCGGCGAACTCCCGCCGCGTCTGGATCAGGGCGAGCGTTTCGGCTTCACCGAGGTGCCGTAAGGGCTCGGTCGGGGTGCCGCCGAAGACCGCGCGACGCAGCCGGTCCGCGAGGGCGATCTCGGTATCGGTGCACAGTTCGATCGGCTCGCCCAGCCAGCCCTCGGCGCGAAGCCGCGCGAGGTCGCGTACGTAGGCGGCGGAGCGGCGGGCCTCCTCCGCCACCGCTTCGGTCCAGCGGCCGCAGCCGTCGAGCACCTTGCGGAGCAGATCCAGGCGTCCCACGGTGCCGAAGTTGCACAGGACCGTGTTGTCGGGGAAGAGGCTGACGCAGCTGGAAGAATCCAAGGAACCTGTCATGGCTGGAATACCGGATCGCCCTTCTCGTCCTCCGGCAGGGGGCGCGCGGCGCGCGCGGGTTCGACTATGGCTCTCAGGTCGTCGACGGTGCGGTCCAGGTAGGCGGCCAGCGGGCGCAGGGTCGTCTCGCCGGCCTCGTACGCGGCGAGCAGCTCCGCCATGGGGACGAGCGGCGGACGGACCACCGCGGATTCGGCGCGGTGACGGTAGTGGTCGTCGAGCCGCCCCGCCAGGACGTGACAGATCTCGGTGGTGAAGCCGCGGAACCGGTCGCGGCGGGCGGTGTCGAGCAGACCGAGCCGATGCAGCCGCGCGGCCAGCGCGCTCGGTGAGACCTTGAAGTCGACGACGAGTTCGCTGAGTTCGGCTTCGGTCGGGGCTTGCGGGTCGGTGACCTTGCGCTCCCAGGCCGCCCGTACCTCGGCTTCGGGCATCAGGAAGTGGGCGGCGAAGACGTTGGCCCGCACCTCCGTGTAGTCCTTCTGCCTGCCGGGCTGCGGTGTCGCGTCGGCGCGCAGGTCCTGGGCGTCGCGGGCGAGGATGTGTCCGACCTCGTGGGCCAGGGTGAAGCGTGACCGGGTCCACTCCTGGGTGGTCGCGAGCAGGACGATGCGGAAGGCGTCGGACTGCCACGTCGCGCCGGACAGGGCTGCCTGAGAAGGGAATTCGACGAGCGCCACATCGATCCCGCAGTGCTCCGCGAAGAGCCGGGTGAGGGCCGGAAGGTCCATGTCGGCGGGTGATTGCGCCCCTCGCCGCGAAAGGTGTTCCGTGAGATCGGCCGCGAGGCGTTCCCCTTGGTCGACGTATCGTTCGAGCTCCGGGCGGGGTGCGGGCAGCTCGGGAATCGAGCGGGGGCGGTCGAGCAGTTCCAGGACCTCGTAGGCGTTCTGGAAGCGGCAGGCGAGCGCCTCGATCTCGGCCCAGCCGGCCCCCTCGGACACCGTACCGGCAGGACGGGCGGCGGAGCGGGGGCGCACCGGCTCGCGTCCGCTGAGCAGGTAGTCCACCGTCGTGTCGGTGGCTTCCGCGATACGTGCGAGGTCAAGGGAACTGAAGCGGCGCACGCCGCTGAGCGACTTGGAGAGTTTGTCCGGCGACAGTCCGACCCGCTCGGCGAACGCGGCCTGGGAGAAGGAAGCCGCGTCCATAACCCTGCGTACACGGTCGATCACAGTCTCAGCCATTCCCTCACCGTACTGACGCCTTGCGAAAATCGCAACGCGCCGGTGCGCGCGGCCCGCGCCGCGGTGGCTTTTCATCGTCGCCGTCCACGGCACCACGGTCACTTCGTCGAAGCCTTCCCGTGTCCCGCCCCCTTGCTCCCGAAGCTTCCTCGCCCAAGGTCCATTGACGGCGTCAACAGGTAGGGTGAGCGCGTTCGCACAGGCCCCGCCCGTCCCGGAAGGTCGCCCATGCCGCAGTTCGTCCGGCTCCCCGGCACGCCCGAGTTCCGCATCAAGCTCTCCCCGGACGGCAGTGAGGCGCGCGGACACCTGCTCACCGAGTTCGGCGGCAACGGCACGTACAAGTTCCTGCTGCGGGAGGGCTCGGTCGTCACCGCCGAGGCGTGGCCGGGGCTCGGCCGCCACGCACGCCGGTTCCGCACGGAGCTGCGCGCGAGCGGCACACTCGTCGACGCCCCCGCCGGTCCCGGCCGGCCACAGGACGCACCGCCGCGCTGGGTGGTGACCCGGGACGTCGAGTGCAACTCCTCCTCGGCCGCCGCCGCGCTGGTGTACGGCTACGACGCCTCCGGCCCGGAGTCCTGGCGCACTGCCGAAGGCCATCCGCTCGCCGACTACCTGCCCACCGGCTGGCGCCCTCCGCGCAAGGCGTGGCTGGTGCGCGGCTCCAACGTCTCGGGGCACAACCTGGTGCGGCGGTCGTGGCTGGAGGAGGGGTTCGTCTCGCTCTCGGGCGCGCACCTGCCTCCCCTGGAGGAGAGCGACCCGACCAAGAGCGCGCTGCGCCGCATCGTCGAGGAGGGGTACGAGGGGGCGGCCTCGTACCACCAGAAGCAGGGCCTGGTCGACGAGTTGCACGCCTTCCTGACGCAGATGCGCGTCGGCGACACGGTCGCCACCTTCGACGACGACCGGCTGCACGTCGGGCGGATCACCGGGGAGGCCGCGCAGACCGCGTCGCCGGGCGGGCTGTCCAACCTGCGCCGGACCGTCGCCTGGCGGAAGGACAGCCACGCCTACGAGGAACTGCCGGAGGAGGTGCAGCAGAAGCTCTCCGTGCAGCACGATGTCGTCGACCTGACCGGCGTCCTGGACGCCCTGGACGGGCTCACCGGGCAGGCGGAGCGCACGGACCCGGCGGCGGCGGACGACACCGGCGGGTACCCGCCCGTCGAGCGGCCCGCGCAGCGCGAGCTGAGACTGCCGGACGTCACCGGGGAACTCGCCGACGAACTCCTGGTCCACGACCGCGCCTGGCTGGAGGAGCTGCGCGAACTCCTCGTCGACGAGAAGCAGTTGGTGCTCTACGGCCCGCCGGGCACGGGCAAGACGTACCTGGCGATGAAGCTGGCCGAGCACTTCGGCGGCGGCCCGGAGCAGGTCAAGATCGTGCAGTTCCACCCCTCGTACGCCTACGAGGACTTCTTCGAGGGCTTCCGGCCCGTCGCGGATCCCGAGACGCGGGAGGTGGCCTTCCGGCTGACCGCGGGCCCGCTGCGGGAGCTGGCCGACCTGGCCTCCCGCGAGGGCAACGGCCACGTCCCGTACTTCCTGATCATCGACGAGATCAACCGCGCCAACCTCGCGAAGGTCTTCGGCGAGCTGTACTTCCTGCTGGAGTACCGGAAGAAGTCCGTCCGCCTCACCTACTCCGGGGACGACTTCTGGCTGCCGCCCAACCTCTTCGTGATCGGCACGATGAACACCGCCGACCGGTCGATCGCGCTGGTGGACGCCGCGATGCGCCGCCGTTTCGCGTTCGTGGAACTGTCGCCGCGCACCGAGCCGACCGCCGGACTGCTCGCGCGCTGGCTCGAACGCGAGGGCAAGGACCCGGAGCCCGCCCGCCTCCTCGACGCCCTCAACTCCCTGATGGACGACGCCGACTTCGCCATCGGCCCGTCGTACCTGATGAAACCGGGCGTGTACCGCGACGGCGGCCTCGAACGGACCTGGCGCACGAAGATCCTGCCGCTGCTGGAGGAGCACCACTACGGCGAGGGCCTGGACGTCGCCGCCCGCTACGGCCTCGACGCGCTGCGCGCACAGCACCCGTGACCGTGACCGTGCCTACGCCTACGCCGGAGTCCGCGTCCGCGTCCGCGTCCGCGTCCGCGTCCGTGTCCGAGGTGGTGCTCCGCGAGTACGGGCCCGCCGTCTCCGTCCCGCTGGACGCGGACGCGGGGCGGGCCGTCGCCGCCTCCGGCATCCTGCTGAGCGCGACCCCCGACCCCGGCCGGGCCGGGCACTGGCTGCTGCGGGCGGGCAGCCGGGTCGGCGCCGTGCGCACGCCCGGCGGTCCGGTGCTGCGGATCATGCCCAAGACGCCGGTGAGCCGGCTGTTCTTCCTCCTCGGGTTCAGCCTCGACCCGGCGCGCGCCTGGCGCGACGGCCGGGAGGGCACCGTCGACACCGGCGCGTACGACGACGTCGTCCCCGCGCTCGCGCACGCCGTGGAACGGCGGATCGACGCGGCGCTGCGGCGGGGGGTCCTCCAGGGCTACCGGGAGGTGGAGGAGTCCGCGCCGGTCGTGCGGGGGCGGCTGCGCGAGGCCGAGCAGATCCGGCGGCACTTCGGCCGCACACCGCCCGTGGAGATCGCCTACGACGCGTACACCGCCGACACCGCCGAGAACCGCGTCCTGCGCGCCGCCGCCGAGCGGCTGCTGCGGCTTCCGGGCGTTCCCGGCCCCGTGCGGCGGCGCCTGGCCCATCAGCGGGCACGTCTCGCCGACGCCGCGCCGTTGGTACGGGGACAGGAGCTGCCGCACTGGCGGCCCTCCCGTCTCAACTCCCGCTACCAGCCCGCACTGCGGCTCGCCGAGGCGGTCCTGCGCGGTACCTCCCCGGAACACCGGGCCGCCGGGCCGGAACCGCTCGCCGTGGACGGCTTCCTGCTCGACATGAACAGGCTGTTCGAGGACTTCGTCACCGTCGCCCTGCGCGAGGCCCTGAAGGAGCACGGCCTGACCGCGCGCCTCCAGGACCCCCACCACCTCGACACCGCGGGTCTCGTACGGATCCGTCCCGACCTCGTCGTCCGCACCGGCGACGGCCGCACCCCGCTCGCCGTCGCCGACGCCAAGTACAAGGTCGAGAAGGCCGACGGACTCCTCAACGCCGACCTGTACCAGGCACTGGCGTACGCCACCGTGCTCGGCCTGCGCGAGGCGCACCTGGTGTACGCGGCAGGACGGCGGCCCGAGCACTTCCACGAGGTGCGCGGCACGGCGGCGGGAGCGGACGGACGCGGCGTGCGGCTGTACCGGCACAGCCTCGACCTCTCCCGCGAACCGGGACACCTGCTGTCGGCCGTACGGGAGATCGCCGGACGGCTGGCCGCGGCCGCCCCGCATCCGTCCCCGCAGCCGCAGCCGTGAGCCACGGCCGGACGGAAAGGAGGAGACCCCGGTGCGGACCGGCGCGGACCGGTGCGGGAGGACGCGTCCGGGGTGCCGGAGGTGTCCGGGGGGTCCCGCACCGGCGTGCGTCCGTCACTCCTCCGGCGTCAGCGCGCCCGTCGCGAGGCCGTCACGGGCGACCTCGGCGAGCTGCCGACTCAGTTCACCGACCTTGCGCATGCCTTCCTCGAACAGGGACAGGTTCTTGAAGGCGGCGCCGTACCGGCGCTGATCGTCGACACCCATCCGGGGGATGCGGGAGCCGCGGCCGTCGAGGCGGTACGTCCCGCTGGAGCTCGTGGACCGGCGCGTGTTGGCGGAGCTGCGCAGGAAACCCCGCAGATAGTCCGTGTCCAGTTGTTCGCTGGCCGAGACCGGTTCAGGACCGTCGTACGTCACGAGACCGGCACGGGCGAGATCCGCGACGCTCGTGGTGGCACCGTCCAGCGAGCCGGGGCCGCCACCCGCCGCGAGCTCGGGCAGGAGCGCGGTGAGCCGGCGGATCTCGTCCTCCAGCTCCTCGCGCAGGGCGGCGTACTCGCCCGGGAAGTCGCGGTGCCGGGAACGGAGGTGGCTGCCGGGGGTCAGGTCGACGGTGTCGTCGAGGAGTTCGATCAGCGGCACGTCGGCGACCTGGTCGGGACGTGGTTCCAGACTCCCGTCGGGGCTGTTGCCGGTCAGGTCGATCATGCGCACGGTGTGGTCGGTGTCCACGCCTCCCGCGTTCTCGGGACGCCGCAGGCACCACAGGTGGACGGGCAGGGCGTGGGAGGTCGCCGTCCCCGGCGGCAGGGCGACCACCTGGCGCAGGATGCCGCGGCGCACCAGTTCGGACCGGATGCGGCGGCCCGCCTTGCGGTAGGCCACCGAGGCGGGCATGACCATGAGGACCTGGCCGCCGGGCCCGGTGTGCGCGTAGGCGTGCTGGAGCCAGGCGAGCTCCCCCTCGGCCTTGGACGGGGTGCCGAGTTCCCAGCGGGAGTCGAGCAGCAGCTCCTCCCGCCCCCACTCGGTCACACCGGCGGGCGGGTCGCAGACGACCAGGTCCGCCCTGAGGTCGGGCCACGCGTCCGCGCGCAGGGAGTCACCCGCCACGACGCGCACCTCCGGCCGGCCCCGGAGACGGGCGCGCAGCCGCGCGAACCGGGCGCTGTCCTCGTCCGTCTCCTGGCCGCGGCAGCGGGTCTCCTCCCGGGCGGCGACCGACAGGAGCAGGACCCCGATGCCGCAGGCGGGATCGAAGACCGTGGCACCGGCCGGGAGGTCCGGGGCGAAGTGGCACACGGCGCGCACCACGCGCTCGGGAGTCACCTGGTCCGAGCCCGCACGCCGCGCGGAGTCCATGAACCGCTCGGTCAGTCCGTCGACCAGGGCGACGGGGTCTTCGCTCCGGACGAACTCCTCTAAACGGACGGCGAGTTCGTCCGGCAGTCCGGCCCCGGGCTCGCCGGCCAGTACCGCGGCCGTCCGGGCCAGTCCCGCGATCATCTGCTCGCCGTAGACGGCGCGCATGGACTGCCACAGCTCGGTCTCGGGTGACACCTCCCGGCCCTTGCGCTGCCGGTCCAGCCATTCCTGGACCTCGGTGAGCGCGTAGAGCGGGCTGTTCGCGGCCCCTCCCGCCGGCGCGGGGAAGTCGTCGTAGCGCCGACGCCAGTTGGAGACGGCGGCCCGGGTGACCCCGGCCAGCCGAGCGATCTCAGCACCGGTGACCAGGGGTCCTGCCGGGGGAACGGCTTTGTCCGTCATGGGACTCAGCGTACACGGGGCACTTCCACGCACCCGGGAAAGAATATGTTGACAATGCACACAGTTGTGGCCCTGTCGCGCGCCCGCGGAACCGCGGAACGGTCGGCCGCGCCGAGCACCCCGTGCCGGCGGGCGCGCCTCACGCCGATGTCGCCACCGCCGTCGCCTCCGTCTCCGCTTCCACCGCCGTCGTCCCCGTCTCCGCCGCCATCGTCGTCGCCCCCGGCTTCTCGAACTGGGTGCGGTACAGCTGGGCGTACCGGCCGTCCGCCGCCAGCAGGGCCTCGTGCGTGCCGCGTTCCACGATGCGGCCGGACTCCACGACCAGGATCAGGTCGGCGGAGCGCACGGTGGACAGGCGGTGGGCGATGACGACGGCGGTGCGGCCCTGGAGGGCTTCGGTGAGCGCCTCCTGGACGGCCGCCTCGGAGGTGTTGTCGAGGTGGGCGGTGGCCTCGTCGAGGATGACGACCCGCTGGCGGGCCTGCAGCAGGCGGGCGATGGTCATGCGCTGGCGTTCGCCGCCGGAGAGGCGGTAGCCGCGCTCGCCGACGACCGTGTCCAGGCCGTCGGGCAGGGAGCGGACCAGGTCGTCGAGGCGGGCGCGGCGCAGGGCGTCCCACAGGTCGTCCTCGGCGGCCTCGGGCCGGGCGAGGAGCAGGTTGGCGCGGACGGTGTCGTGGAAGAGGTGGCCGTCCTGGGTGACCATGCCGAGCGTCGCCCGCAGGGAACGGGCGCTCAGGTCGCGGACGTCCACCCCGCCGATGCGGACGGCGCCCCCGTCGACGTCGTACAGGCGCGGGAGCAGTTGCGCGATGGTCGACTTGCCGGCGCCGGAGGAGCCGACGAGGGCGACGGTCTGGCCGGGCTCGGCGCGGAAGGAGACGCCGTGCAGGACCTCGGCGCCGTCGCGGGTGTCGAGGGCGGCGACCTCCTCCAGGGAGGCGAGGGAGACCTTGTCGGCGGAGGGGTAGCCGAAGCGGACGTCGTCGAACTCGACGGCGACCGGGCCCTCGGGCACCTCGCGGGCGTCGGGCTTCTCCTCGATGAGGGGCTCGAGGTCGAGCACCTCGAAGACGCGCTCGAAGCTCACCAGGGCGCTCATCACCTCGACGCGGGCCCCGGCGAGCGCGGTGAGGGGCGCGTACAGGCGGGTCAGCAGCAGGGCGAGGGCGACGACGGCGCCGGGGTCGAGGGTGCCGTCCAGCGCGAGCCGGCCGCCGAGGCCGTAGACGAGGGCGAGGGCCAGGGCCGACACCAGGGTGAGGGCGGTGATGAACACCGACTGGGCGGTGGCCGTGCGGACGCCGATGTCGCGGACCCGGGCGGCGCGCTCGGCGAACTCGGCGGACTCCTGCTCGGGGCGGCCGAAGAGTTTCACGAGGGTGGCGCCGGGCGCGGAGAAGCGTTCCGTCATGCGGGTGCCCATCACCGCGTTCAGCGCGGCCGCCTCGCGCTGCATCTCGGCCATCCGGCGGCCCATGCGGCGGGCCGGCACCACGAACACCGGCAGCAGGACGAGGGCGAGCAGGGTGACCTGCCAGGACAGGGTGAGCATGACGGCGAGGGTGAGGACCAGGGTGACCAGGTTGCTGACCACTCCGGACAGCGTGTTGCTGAAGGCGCGCTGGGCGCCGATGACGTCGTTGTTGAGGCGGGAGACGAGCGCGCCGGTGCGGGTGCGGGTGAAGAAGGCCACCGGCATCCGCTGCACGTGGTCGAAGACCGTGGTGCGCAGGTCGAGGATGAGCCCCTCCCCCAGCGCCGCCGAGAGCCTGCGGCCCAGGATGCCGAACGCCGCCTCCAGCACGGCGATCAGCGCGATGAGCAGGGCGAGACGGACGACGGTCGCGGCCTCGCCGTGCGACACGATCGTGTTCACGACGCGGCCCGCGAGGACGGGCGTGGCCACGGCGAACAGCGCGGTCACCACCCCGATGAGGACGAAGGCGGTGATGCGGGCGCGGTGCGGGCGGGCGAAGGCGCCGATGCGGCGCAGGGTGACGCGGTTGAAGGGGCGGCGCTCGTGCCGGGCGTGCATGACGCTGTACAGCTGCGTCCAGGCGGTGGTCTCCATGCTCATGGAGGGACCGTAGGACCTCGACCGGTGTTGAGGTCAACACCGTGAGGTGATCAGCGGTCCGGGGAGACCGTCACCCGGACCGGACCGGCGCCGGGGTCGACGCGGCGGGTCCAGTCGGCGGGCAGGCACAGGGTGCGGTTCGGCAGGGCGCCGCGCAGCCGCTCGCGGTGCAGGACACGGCCGTTCTGGACGACGTACAGGACCGGGCGGGTGAGTTCCGTCGCCGTGCGCAGGACGTACGGGAGGCGGTCGGCCGGGGTGACGCGGTTCGGGGCGATCCAGCGCAGGGGCGGGGCCACGGTCAGGGGGACGGCAGGCGGGCGTCCGGTTTCCGTGCCCGTGCCCGTGCCCATGTGGGTGCGGGTGCCGGTGCCCGTGAGGTGGTCCAGGACGGCGGCGGCCGCGTGGGCGCCGTCGCGGGCCGCGGTCGCCGCGCTCTCCGCCGGGTGCAGCAGGCTGCCGGCGGCGAAGACGCCCGGCCGCGAGGTGCGCAGGGCGCCGTCGACGGCGGGTCCGCGGGTGCCGGGGTCGATCGACAGGCCTGCCCGGCGGGCCAGTTCGTGGTCGGGGACGAAGTCGCCGGTGAACACGACGGTGTCGCAGGGCAGTACGGCCGTGCGGCCGTCGCGGTGCCGGACGCGGACGCCCGACAGGCGCCCGTGGCCCAGGAGTTCGGCGACGGTGGTGTGCGTGAGGAGGGGGACGCCGTGGCGCAGGCGGGTGTCGGCGGCGCGGGCCGCGGCGGTCTGCGGGCGGGCGTGCTCGGTGAGCATGGCCACCACGGTGGCGCCCGCGGCCCGTACGGTGCCGGCCGCCGCGTAGGAGACGTCCTCGGCGCCGACGATCACCGCCCGGGTCCCGACGTGCTGCCCGTGGAGGTGGACGGCGCGCTGGAGTTCGCCCGTGGTGTGGACGCCGGCCGGGCGGGTGCCGGGCACCAGGCGGGCGGCACGCGGGCGTTCGTGGGCGCCGGTGGCGAGGACGACCGCGCGTGCGGTGAGCGTCTCGGGGCCGCCGGGGCCCACGGTGTGCAGGGACAGCGGGCCGGCCCAGTCGAGGGCGGTGACGCCGGGGCGGACGGTGGCGCCGGCCCGCCCGGCGGCGGTGACCAGCAGACGGGCGTACGCCGGGCCGGTCAGGGGGCGCAGGAGGGTGCCGTAGCCGCCGTGCGCGCAGTGGCGGGGCGTGCCGCCGGGCTGCCGTTCCCGGTCCAGGACCTCGACGCGGCCGGCGCCCGCCGCGGCGAGGCGGGCGGCGGCCGCGAGTCCGGCGGGGCCCGCGCCGACGACCAGGACGTCCACCTCGCGTGCGGCCGTCACGTCCGCCTCGCGTGCGGCCGTCACGTCCGCCTCGCCTTTCCCGGCCGGGCGGGCGCCACCGGCGCCTTCGCCGACCTGGCGGGCAGCACCGGCGCCTTCGCCGGCAGGGGCCGGACACAGGCGTCATCGCGGGTCCCGCGGCCGGGACCGCGGGAGGCGCCGGGCCGGTCACGGCCCGCGCCGGGCCCCACGAGGCCGACCCCGCGTGCGGTCGTCGTGGTCGTCATGCCTGCCTCGCCTTTCCCGGCGGGGCCGCCGCGGCCGTCGTCTCCGCCAGGAGGGCGCGGACCTCGGGGCCGCAGTGCGTGCCCTGGCAGCGGCCCGCGCGGGCGCGGGTGCGGCGGCGCAGGCCTTCAAGGGTGCGGGGCGGGATCGGGCCGGCGAGGGCGTCGCGGAGGTCGCCGCGGGAGACGCGCTCGCAGTGGCAGACGAGGACGCCGTACGCCGGGTCGGCGGCGACGCGGTCGGCGGTGGGGCGCGGGTCGCGCATCGCCACCGGTTCCAGGGGCCGGGCGGGGCCGAGGTCGAGGCCGGTCTCCTCGGCCAGCAGGGCGGTGACGTGGGCGGCGATGGCGAGGGAGGCGGTGAGGCCGGTGGAGCGGATGCCGCCGACGGTGACCTGTCCGGCGTCGGGGTGGGCGGTGATGCGGTAGTCCTCGTGCCCGGTGGCGGCGCGCAGGCCGGCGTAGACGGCGGTGACCTCCTCGTCGAGGAGGGCGGGCAGGATGCGGGCGCCCCGGGCGCGCAGGGCGGCGATGCCCTCGGCGGTGGACCCGGTGGCCCGCTTGTCGTCGAGGTCCTCGGCGGTGGGGCCGAGCAGGACGTTGCCGTACACGGTGGGGGCGACGAGGACGCCCTTGCCGAGGGCGGTGGGGACGGGCAGCAGGATGTGGCGGACGAGGTCGCGGGCGAGGGTGTCGAAGACGACGATCTGGCCGCGGCGCGGGGTGACGGTGAAGTCGTCGTGGCCGAGCCGGCGGTCCAGTGTGTCGGCGTGCAGTCCGGCCGCGTTGACGAGGCGGCGGGCGTGCAGGGTGCCCCGGGCGGTGCCGAGCGCGTGGACGCCGTCCCGCCGGCTCACGTGCGTCACCGGTGCGTCGAGGTGGAGGTCGACGCCGTGCCGGACCGCCTGGGTGGCGTACGCCAGCGGGGTCGTCCACGGGCAGACGACGCTCTCGCCGGGCACGTGCAGGGCGCCGAGCGCGCCGGGTCCCAGGTGCGGTTCGCGTGCGCGGAGTTCGTCCGGTCCGAGGAGGCGGGCGTCGTGGTACGCGTTGCGTTCGGCCTTCTCGGCGAGGCGGGGCAGGGCGGCGAGCTGTTCGTCGTCCCAGGCCACCAGGAGCGCGCCGACCGGGTCGACGGGGATGCCGGACTCGGCGGCGTACGCGGTGAGCAGGCGCGCGCCCTCGCGGACGAGCCGTGCCTCCAGGGAGCCGGGCACCGCGTCGAACCCGGTGTGCAGGATCGCGGTGTTGGCCTTGGAGGTGCCCTGCCCGATGTCGTCCTGGGCCTCGACGAGCGCGACCTTCAGGCGGGGCCTGCGGGCCAGTTCGCGGGCGATGGCGCAGCCGACGACCCCGGCCCCGACGATCGCGACGTCGTACGGCTCCGTGGGCAGCGGTCCTTCGACGGTCACCGTCACGCCGGGGCACCTCCCGGCGGACCACCCGCGGACGCCGTCACGCCAGGGGCGTCCCCCGGCCACCCCTCCGCGGTCACCACCGCACCGGGGACGACGCCCCACGAACTGTCCCCGGCCACCGCCGCCCCGAAGACGCCGCCCCGCGGAGCCTGCGCGATCACCGTCATGCGGGAGCACCTCCCGGCGGACCACCCGCGGACGCCGTCACGTCAGGGGCGTCCCCCGGCCGCCCCTCGGCGGTCACCACCGCGCCGGGGACGACGCCCCACGAACTGTCCCCGGCCACCGCCGCCCCGAAGACGCCGCCCCGCGGAGCCTGCGCGATCACCGTCATGCGGGAACACCTCCCGGCGGACCACCCGCGGCCACCGTCACGCCAGGGGCGTCCCCCGGCCGCCCCTCGGCGGTCGCCACCGCGCCGGGGGCACCGTCCAGCAGGGCCGTCACCGCGGCGCGGAAGCGGCCCAGTCGGTCCGCCGCCTCGTCGGCCGTGACGCGGGGCTCGTACACGCGTGACGGCCCGTGCTCGGGGAGCGCCTCGGCGAGGGTCGTGCCGTCGGCGGCGCCGAGGCGGGCCAGGGCGCCCACGCCGAGGGCGGTCGCGTCGGGCAGGGCGGACACCTCGACCGGGCGTTGCAGCAGGTCGGCCTGGGTCTGCATGAGCAGGGCGGAGCGGGTCAGGCCGCCGTCCACGCGCAGCAGGGACAGGGGGGTGCCGAGGTCGGCCGCGGCGGCCTCGGCCAGCTCGACGACCTGGGCGGTCAGGCCCTCGCACAGGGCGCGCACCAGGTGGCCGGGGGTGGTGTCCAGGCCGAGTCCGGTCAGGGAGCCGCGCAGGTCGCCGCGCCACCAGGGGGCGGCGAGTCCGGCGAGCGCCGGGACGAAGGTGACGCCGCCGCCGTCGGGCACGGTGGCGCCGACGGGGTCGAGGTCGGCGGCGCCCGCGATGACGCCGAGGTCGGTGAGCCAGCGCACGGCGGAGGCGGCGGTGTACACCTGGCCGTCGAGGCAGTAGTCGGTGCGTCCGGCGAGCCGCCAGGCGACGCAGCTGACCAGGCCCGAGGTGCCGCGCCGGGGCGTGCCGCCGGTCGGGGCGAGGAGGAACGCCCCGGTGCCGTAGGTGCACTTGGCGGTGCCGGGCGCGGTGACGCGCTGGGCGAGGAGGGCGGCCTGCTGGTCGACGGCGAGGCCGGTGAGCGGGATGTCGTACCCGAACACGTTCGTCGTGCCGACGGGTCGGGCGTTGTCGACGACCTCCGGGAGCCGTTCCCCGTCCAGCCCGAAGAGGCCGAGGGCGCGGGGGGACCAGGTGCCCCGGTCGAGGTCGAGGAGCTGGGTGCGGCCGGCGGTCGCCGCGTCGGTGACGAAGGCGCCGGTGAGGCGGTGCGTGAGCCAGGCGTCGCTGGTGGTGACGACTCCCCGGGCGGTCAGGTGACGGCGGATCCAGGCCATCTTGGGGGCGGCGAAGTACGGGTCGACGGGCAGGCCGGTCAGCTCCCGTAACTCCTCCGCGTGCGGGGCGAGTCCGTCGCACAGGGCGCCCGCGCGGCGGTCCTGCCAGACGAGGGCGTCGGTGAGCGGTCGGCCCGTCGCCGGGTCCCAGGCGAGGACGGTCTCGCCCTGGTTGGCGAGGCCGAGCGCCGTGACGGGCTCACCGGCCTCGGCCAGCGCGCGCCGGCCGGCGTCCAGCACCGACGCGTACAGCTCGGCCGGGTCCGCCTCGACGCGGCCGCCGGGCAGGTGGCGGGGCCGTACGGCCGCGAACCCGGTTCCCAGGACGCCGCGTTCGGGGCAGAGGACCAGGGCCTTGGTGCCGGACGTGCCCTGGTCGACGGCGAGTACCGGACCCGTCATCACGCCCCCTTCTCGGTGATCGGCGGCCTCAGCCTGCCGTCCGGCGGACGGCCCCGTCAAGTCGCGTCGGCCGTCCCGACCTGCACCGATCCGGCCATCTCAACGCCCTTTCGCCACGCGTCAGTTGCAGTATCGACAAGCCTGGTCGGATCGATCCGGAAACGGGTGTGAGGGGTGCGGGGCGGGCCCTATAGTGACCGCCGACCCAGGCGATCTCCTCATCTGCCGCCCCGAGGAGGGCTGTTGTTACTCCACCCTGCCGTCCGGCCCGTTCCCCGTCCGGGAGCGAGCGGCTGATGGCCAGAGACGGAGCACGCCCCGCCTACGATCCCGCGGGGCACGACGACGAACTGCGGGCCGCCCTCCAGGAGGTGCGTACCGGCCGCTGGCTGTCGATGCGGACCCTGCTGGAGCGCACGACGCGGTGGTGGCAGTGGACACAGCGCACCCAGGTGCTCGCCGCGGGGGCGGCCGGGACCGATGTGGTCCGGGCCTGGCTCGCCGAGGAGCCGGACAGTGTGCCGGCCGCCGTGATGGCGGCCCGGGTCGCCGTCGAGCGGGCCCTGCGCGCGCACCGCGAGCGGCACCGCCGTACGCACGAGCTGTGGATCGAGGCCTGGGACGTGAGCCAGAGCGCCGCCCGCGCCGCGCCGGCCGACCCGGTGCCGTGGGTGTGCCTGCTGGCCCTGGCCCAGCTGGACCGTGAGCAGTCGTGGGAGGAGCACCGGGCGCCGCCGCCGGACCCGGCCCTGCCGCCCGGCCCGTGGGGGCTGCTGGCGGAGGCCGTCCGGCGCGACCCGTACAACCGCGAGGCCCACCACCGCATGCTCCAGTTCCTCTACGCGCGGGCGGCGTCCGAACGGCTGGCGGAGGCAACCGGTTTCGCCCACCTGGCGGCCGGGGGCGCCCCGCCGGGCTCGGCGCTGCACGTCCTGCCGCTGTACGTCCGGGTCGAGCGCTACCGGCGCGGCGGCGGGCGGGAGGCCGCCCTCGACCTGCACTGGGTGACCGACGACGCCGCCCGTGAGGCGCTGCGCGCGCACACCTCGTGGTTCGGGCGCAGCGCCGCCGCCGAACGCTCCCCGCTCGACCTGAACCACCTCGCCCACGCGCTGTGGGGAGCGCACCGGTTCGCCGACGCGGCCGGGGTGTTCGACGCGATCGGCCCCTACCGCACGCCCCTGCCCTGGGCCTACCGCACCGCGCTGCCCGGCGATCACGGCCAGGCCGCGCAGGTGTTCCTCCAGGCCCGCGACCGCTGCCACCGGGCCGCGCGGTCCGTGCCCGACTGACGGCCCGCGTCCGTCCGGCATTCCGTCCGGCGTCTCGTTCGACATTTTATTTGACGCTTCGTCACCATCCGTTCACCCGACCACTCCCAGAAGGATTCGGCATGTCCGGCACTCCCGAACCACCGGCCCCCGTCACGGCCCCCGTCACGGCTCCCACCCCCGTCCCGCGGCCCGACGAGGAGCAACGGCTGCGTGAACTGGGCTACCGGCCCGTGCTGGCCCGCCGCATGGGCGGCTTCGGCAACTTCGCGATCAGCTTCTCCGTCATCTCGATCCTGTCCGGCTGCATGACCCTGTACGGCTTCGGCATGGGGGCGGGCGGTCCCGCCGTGATGCTGTGGGGCTGGGCCGGGGTGGGGCTGTTCGTGCTCTGCGTGGGGCTCGCGCTGGCCGAGGTCACCAGCGCGTACCCGACGTCCGGCGCCCTGTACTACATGGCGGACCGGCTCGGCGGGCGCCGCTGGGGCTGGTACACCGGCTGGCTGAACCTGCTCGGGCTGCTCGGCGCGATCGCCGGCATCGACTACGGCGCCGCCCTGTTCGCGGGGGCGTTCGCCAACCTCCAGTGGGGCTTCGAGCCGACGCCGGAGAGGACGATGCTGATCTTCATGGCGATCCTGCTGCTGCACGCCGTGCTGAACCTGTTCGGGGTGCGCCTGGTCAGCGTCCTGAACTCGGTCTCCGTGTGGTGGCACCTGGCCGGGGTGGCGCTCATCGTCGGGGCGCTGGCCGTCGTCCCCGACCACCACCGCTCCCCGTCCTTCGTCTTCGGCGAGTTCGTCAACGACACCGGCTGGGAGAACCCGGTGTACGTGGCGGCGATCGGCCTGCTGCTCGCCCAGTACACGTTCTCCGGCTACGACGCCTCGGCGCACCTGTCGGAGGAGACCGCCAACGCGTCGGTGTCCGCGGCGCGCGGCATCGTCCGCTCGATCTGGGTGTCCTGGGTGGCGGGCTTCGCGCTCCTGGCGGGCCTCACCTTCGCCATCCAGGACTACGACGCCACGCGCGCCACCGCGACCGGCGTGCCGCCCGCGCAGATCCTCCTGGACGGGCTCGGCACGGACGGGGCGAGCGCGCTGCTGCTCGTCGTGATCGTCGCCCAGTTGTTCTGCGGCAACGCCGAGGTCGCCGCGGCCAGCCGGATGGTGTTCGCGTTCAGCCGGGACGGCGCCCTGCCGGGCTCGCACCTGTGGCGCAAGGTCAGCGCCCGCACCCAGACCCCGGTCGCCGCGGTGTGGCTGTCGGTCGCCGTCGCCTGCGTCCTGGCCCTGCCGTCGCTGTACTCCGCGACCGCCTACGGCGCGGTCACCGCGATCAACGTCATCGGCATCACGCCGGCGTACGCCATCCCCGTCCTGCTGCGGCTGCGCGCCGGGGACCGTTTCCGGCCGGGTCCCTGGAACCTGGGCCGCTGGAGCAGGCCGGTCGGCTGGACCGCCGTGGTGTGGGTGGCCTGCGTGACGGTGCTGTTCTGCCTGCCGCAGTCCTCACCGGTGACGGCGGACACCATGAACTACGCCTCCCTCGCGCTCGTCGTCGTGCTGGCCCTCGCCACGGTGTGGTGGTTCGTGGCCCGCCGTTCCTACGGCACGCCCACGACGGCGGCGTACGGCTCGGACAAGGAGCAGGCGGAGCTGGCCGAAGGCATCGTCTGAACCGGTCACCGGGTACGAACGGCCGTCGTGGATACGGCAGGATGAGCGGTCGCGTCCGTGCACGGGACGGGCGCGACCGCACTTCGCACTTCCCGGAACCGAGCAGGTGACCCACGTGACGACACATCACATCCGGCCGTCGGCGCCCCCCTTCGCCGCGGACCTTCCCTCCGGAGGCGACCGGTGAACCGCACGCTGACCCTCGACGACGCCGTCCTGGCCGGAATCGCCCTCGCCGCGGGCCTGTTGGTGGCGTTCGCGTCGCGGACACTGCTGCGCTGGCTGGCCAAGCACGCCAAGCGCACCAAGTGGAGCGGCGACGACGTCGTCGTGGACGCGCTGCGCACGGTCGTGCCGTGGGCGGCGCTCGTGGGCGGCGGGGCCGCCGCGGCGGCCGTGCTGCCGCTGACCAGGCCCGTCCAGCACACCGTCAACCAGTGCCTGACCGTCCTGCTGATCTTCGCGGTGACGGTGTCGGCGGCCCGGGTGATCGCCGGGCTGGTGCAGAGCGTCACCCACGCCCGCTCCGGTGTGGCCGGATCCGCCACCATCTTCGTGAACATCACGCGGGTGCTGGTCCTGGCGCTCGGCTTCCTGGTCGCGCTCCAGAGCCTCGGCATCTCGATAGCGCCGATGCTGACCGCCCTCGGCGTCGGCGGTCTGGCCGTCGCGCTGGCCCTCCAGGACACCCTCGCGAACCTCTTCGCCGGCATCCACATCCTCGCCTCCAAGACCGTGCAGCGCGGCGACTACATCCGGCTCAGCAGCGGCGAGGAGGGCTACGTCGAGGACATCAACTGGCGGCAGACGACCGTGCGCGCCCTCTCCAACAACCTGGTGGTCATCCCCAACGGGCAGCTCGCCAAGTCGAACATGACCAACTTCATGCGCCCCGAGCAGCAGCTGACCATCCTGGTGCAGGTGGGCGTCGCCTACGACAGCGACCTGGAGCACGTCGAGCGGGTCACCTGCGAGGTCGTCACCGAGGTGATGACCGAGATCACCGGCGCCGTGCCCGACCACGAGCCGCTGGTGCGCTTCCACACCTTCGGCGACTCGCGGATCGGTTTCACGGTGATCCTCGGCGTCGGCGAGTTCAGCGACCAGTTCCGGATCAAGCACGAGTTCATCAAGCGCCTGCACCGCCGCTACCGCGCCGAGGGCATCCGCATCCCGGCGCCCGCCCGTACCGTGGCACTCCAGCAGGGCGCGGTGGTCATCCCGCAGCAGCGCACGGGCGACGACCTGGTGCCGCCCTCGGCCCTGCACGACTGATCCGTCCGGGCATCCGGGGCCTCCTGAGCGGCCCCGGACGCCCTGGACGCCCTGGTACGGCTTCGGCCCCGGGAGCCGGACGGCTCGGGGGGGCGCACGGCTCGGGGTACGGCGGCCGGTCCGGAAAGGACCGGCCGCCGTGGGGTCCTGTCGAGTCCGGGTCGGTCACGAGATATCTTGATGTCGAGCAATGTTGCAGACGTGGAGCGGAGCACCGGTGACTGACTCGACCATCATCTATACGCACACTGACGAGGCCCCGGCCCTGGCGACGTATTCCTTCCTGCCGGTGGTCCAGGCGTACGCCTCGCAGGCCGGTGTCTCCGTGGAGACGCGGGACATCTCGCTGGCCGGCCGCATCATCGCCGTGTTCCCGGAGTACCTCACCGAGGACCAGCGCATCCCGGACGCCCTGCACGAGCTGGGCGAGCTGGCGAAGACGCCCGAGGCGAACATCATCAAGCTGCCGAACATCTCGGCGTCGATCCCGCAGCTCAAGGCCGCGATCGCCGAGCTCCAGGCGCAGGGCTACGCGCTGCCGGCCTACCCGGACGACCCCAAGACCGACGAGGAGCGGGACATCCAGGCCCGCTACGACAAGGTCAAGGGCTCGGCCGTGAACCCGGTCCTGCGCGAGGGCAACTCCGACCGCCGCGCCCCCGCGTCGGTCAAGAACTACGCCAAGAGCCACCCGCACCGCATGGGCGCCTGGTCGTCGGAGTCGAAGACCGCCGTGGCGACCATGGGCGAGAACGACTTCCGCTCCACCGAGAAGTCCGCCGTGATCTCCGAGGCCGGCGCACTGCGCATCGAGCTGGTCGGCGAGGACGGCACCACCACCGTCCTGCGCGAGTCCGTCCCCGTCCTGGAGGGCGAGGTCGTCGACGCCTCCGTCCTGCACGTGGCCGCGCTGCGCGAGTTCCTCACCGCGCAGATCGCCCGCGCCAAGGCCGACGACGTGCTGTTCTCGGTGCACCTGAAGGCCACGATGATGAAGGTCTCCGACCCGATCATCTTCGGTCACGTGGTGCGCGCCTTCTTCCCGAAGACCTTCGAGCGGTACGGCGCGACGCTGGCCGCCGCCGGCCTGACCCCGAACGACGGTCTCGGCGGCATCCTCAAGGGCCTGGCGGACCTGCCCGAGGGCGACGAGGTCAAGGCCTCCTTCGAGGCCGAGCTGGCCGAGGGCCCGGCCCTGGCGATGGTCGACTCCGACAAGGGCATCACCAACCTGCACGTGCCGTCCGACGTCATCGTCGACGCCTCGATGCCGGCCATGATCCGCACCTCCGGCCACATGTGGGGCCCGGACGGCCAGGAGGCCGACACCCTCGCGGTGCTGCCGGACTCCTCCTACTCGGGCGTCTACCAGGCCGTCATCGAGGACTGCCGCGCCCACGGCGCCTTCGACCCGTCGACCATGGGCTCGGTCCCCAACGTCGGCCTCATGGCGCAGAAGGCCGAGGAGTACGGCTCCCACGACAAGACCTTCGAGGTCAGGACCGCCGGCACGGTCCGCCTGGTCGACCAGGGCGGCAACGTCGTCCTGGAGCAGCCGGTCGCCGAGGGCGACATCTTCCGTGCCTGCCAGACCAAGGACGCCCCGATCCGCGACTGGGTCAAGCTGGCCGTCACCCGTGCCCGCGCCACCGGCGCCCCGGCCGTGTTCTGGCTGGACGAGACCCGCGCCCACGACGCGCAGCTCATCGCCAAGGTCGAGGCGTACCTGGCGGAGCACGACACCGAGGGCCTGGACATCCGGATCCTCGCCCCGGTCGAGGCCACCAAGCTGTCGGTGGAGCGCCTCCGGCGCGGCGAGGACACGATCTCGGTCACGGGCAACGTCCTGCGCGACTACCTCACCGACCTGTTCCCGATCCTGGAGCTGGGCACCAGCGCCAAGATGCTGTCGGTGGTCCCGCTGATGGCGGGCGGCGGCCTGTTCGAGACGGGCGCCGGCGGCAGCGCGCCGAAGCACGTCCAGCAGCTGGTCAAGGAGAACTACCTGCGCTGGGACTCCCTCGGTGAGTTCTTCGCGCTGGTCCCGTCGCTGGAGCAGTACGCCGACTTCACCGGCAACTCCCGCGCGAAGGTCCTCGCCGACGCCCTCGACCGCGCCACGGCGACCTTCCTCGACGAGGACAAGTCCCCGACCCGTCGCGTCGGCGGCATCGACAACCGCGGCAGCCACTTCTACCTGTCCCTGTACTGGGCGCAGGAGCTGGCGCGGCAGGGCGACGACGCCGACCTCGCGAAGGCCTTCGCCCCGCTCGCCGAGACCCTCGCGGCGAACGAGCAGAAGATCGTCGAGGAGCTGAACGCCGTCCAGGGCGAGCCGGCCGACATCGGCGGCTACTACCAGCCCGACCCGGCGAAGGCGGCGGCGGTCATGCGCCCGTCGGCCACCTGGAACGAGCTGCTCGCCTCCCTGAGCTGACACTCGCCCGCCCGCTGGGCCTCCGCCCCGACCGGTGCACCGTCCGGCCGGGGCGGAGGCGTGTCCGGGCACGCCCACCCGGCACGACGGGACCGGGGCACCCGCCCGGCACGACGGGACCGGGACACCGCCCGGACGGACGCACCCCCGGGCCACGGCCCCCACGGTCCGAAGCCCGGTGAACCCGATGAACCCGGGCCCGGCAGACCGGAGCCCCGGCGGAGACACGTCCGGGCGCGCTCACCCCGCACGACGGGACCGGGACACCCGCCCGGACGGGCACACCCCGGGGGCGCGGCCCCGGCCGGCCGGGGTCCGGTGAGCCGGGGTCCCGCCGGGCGGCCGCGGTCACGTGGTGGACGGCGTCAGGCGCGCGTCCACTCGGTGACCACCACCTCGCCGCCCGCGCGCAGGCGCAGCGCGAACGGGCCGGTGGGCCGGGCCCCGCTCGTGAAGCGGCCCATGTCGTCGGCGGTCAGGGCCGCTCCGGCGCGGGGGCCGTCGAGGACCTCGACGGAGGCGGACTGCGGGGGCAGCAGCTGGCCCATGATGCCGTGGGAGGTCACCTCGACGTCGACGGTGAGCCCGCCGGCGTGGAAGGTGAGCATCCGCGGGACGTCCACCGCTCCCCTGACGGGGATGGCGTCGACCAGCGAGTCGAAGGTCAGCTCGGCGATCTTCGCGTCGAGGTCGTGCAGCGCGTAGGCCTCGACGGCGAGCCGGCGCAGTTCGGCCGGTACCGGATCGAGGATCGCGGCGGCCTCGCGCAGTTCCGCCTCCAGGCGCGTGCGGCCGGACTCCGCGTCGTCTCCGATGCCGTCGGGGGCGCCGTCGTCGAAGGCGCCGTCGTCCAGGTCGTCGTCCATGTGGTTCACAGGGCTCCCCGTGCGTCGAGTCGGGCCCGCAGGCGGCGCAGGCATCGCTGGCGCATCGGTCCGATGCTGCCCACGGCGATGCCCAGGGCCGCCGAGACCTCCTGGTAGCTGGGCGGCGGCGAGGAGATCAGCACCCGCAGCAACTGCCGGCAGCGCTCACCGAGCGCCTCGAACTCCTGCCAGAGGTGGCGGACGCGCTCGCTCTGCGCGGCCGCCTCCTCCGAGTCCAGCACCGACTGTTCCGGCGTACGGTCCTCGCTGACCCGGTCGAGCAGCTGGGGATCGTCCGTCGGGGTGAGCCGGCGCAGGCTCTTGATCACTTTCAGGCACTCGTTGCGCGCGGTGCTCGCCAGCCAGGAACCCGCCTTGTCGGGTTCGCGGATCCGCCCGAGGTTCTGGGCGAACCGGAACCACACGGTCTGGTACACCTCGTGCCCGTCGGCGTCGGAGAGCCGGTGCGCGCGCACGACGGACCACACCAGCGGGCTCAGCCCTTCCACGATCGCCTTCCAGGCCGCCGTGTCCCCGTCGACGGCGGACCGGACGAGCACGCCGACTTCACTACGGTCCACGGTCCCACCCCTTGTGTACGGCACGTCATCGTACGCCGTGACGGGGCCGCACCCGGACCTCATGACGCCCTCACGCCGGCACGGCCGGCGACCCGACGGGCACCGGCGTCCAGGTGGCCGGCAGCAGCGCCGGCACGTGGGCTCCGCGCACCTCGGCCGATTCGGCGTGGGCGGCGAGGAGTTCGCGGGCGGCGGCGCGCGGGTCGGTCAGGCCGTTGGCCGTCATGTGCGCGGCGACGAGTCCGGCGACGACGGGCGTCGCGAAGGAGGTTCCGCTCCAGGAGGCCAGTCCTTCGAACATGACCTGGTCGGGCTTGCCCGCGCCGGCCGCCCGCTCCTCGCTCAACACCCCGGTGTGGCGCGGGAACTGGCAGGTGCAGGCGTAGGTGAAGCCGTAGCGGCACTCGTCGTAGGTGGAGTGCTGGTACACGTACGGGACGGGGCGGGCGAAGCCCGTGAGGGCACTGGTGAGGCGCTCGCCGGGGGCGTAGACCCGTACCCAGGGGCCGTGGTTGCTGAAGCAGGCGCCGAACTCGCCGTCGCCGCGCAGCGCGCCGACCGACAGCACCGCGTCCGCGTACGCGGGCAGGGCGGCGTAGGCGGCGGGCCAGAAGGGCGTGGCGCTGGCGTTGTTGCCCGCGGCGGCCACCAGCAGGGTGTGCTGCGAGCGCAGTTCGTCCATGAAGGCGGCGACGCCGAGCAGGCCGTCGACGCGGCCGTTGGAGGTGCCGGCGGAGAGGCTGAGGATGTCGGGCCAGCCGCCCTGCTCGACGGCCTCGAACAGCTTGTCGCCGAAGTCGTACTCGAGGATCGCGCCGGCGTCGTTGAGGGTGTTGCGCACGGTGATGTCCGTGCCGGGGGCGACGGCCGCGACGAGCCCGGCGATGAACGTGCCGTGGCCCACGTACTGCTGGAGCACGCCGTCGTCGTCGGTCTCCCGGATCTGGGCGTCGCCGTCGGTGCGGGCGAGGAGGGGGTAGGAGCGGTGGTCGTGCATCAGGCCGGTGTCGACGACGAGCACGCCGACGGCGCCGGCCGGGTCGTGGGCGGCCCGCGCCGGGGCCGGGTTGGGCGTCGCGCCGTAGGCGGCGGGCACCGGCTCGTCGCCGGGGCAGGCGTTGACCGCGATGGACACCACGTGGTTGCGGCTGACCAGCCGGCGGCCCGCGCGGTCCTCGGTGCCCCGCAGGGCGCGCAGGGCGCCCGCGACGGCGCGGTCCGCGCCGGGCACGCCCTCGCCGGGGTCGGCGACCTGGATGCGGGTGATGCCGGAGCGGTTGGCCTGCGGTCCGGCCCGGCGCACGTGGTCGGGGGTGAGGTCGGGGGCCGCGGTGAAGTGGGTGCGGACGGCGTCCTCGACGACCCGGGCCTCCTCGCCGTCGCGCGCGAGGACGACGCCCTTCTCGTAGATGAACTCGGCGGAGTCGTCCGGGCCCATCGCCAACGGCACGCCCGGCAGCGCGCGCTGGATCTGACCGAACTGCTCGTGGAATCTCCGTGGTGCCATGACCCGTCCTCCCCTGAACCCGGTGGTCGTCTATGCAGACCCGCGGGACCCCTGTCTGATACAGGTGGTGCGACGACAGGGGAAAGGCGTGCGGTTGCGCCCGCACGCCCCGGCGTACGCGCCGCGTCGGCGTGACGTGTCATCGGTCGCCTCGTCGCCCGTGCGTCGCCCGTGCATCGCCCGTGCCCTCGGTCGTGCCCTCGCCCGTACCGGCGGCCGTCCCTCGCCCGTACCGGCGGCCGTCCCCCGGTCGTGCCGGCCGTCGTGCCCTCGGTGCGGCCCGAAACGACCTCGGCCCTGTGGGGCGTGCGGGCGGAGCACTACCATCCGTGGGGTGACAGCGGGAAACGACACGGTGCTCGAACTGCTGCCCCTGGTGTTCGCCGCCCCCAACGACGCCCTGGCACGGGCGGAGGCAGTGCTCCACACCGATCCCCCGCCCCTGCACGCCTCGGTCGCCCACCAGGTGATCGGCATCTGGCAGCGGGACTGGGGAGACCTGCGTCTCGCCCTGGACCACCTGCGGCGCGCCCGCGCGCTGGCGGCGCGCGCCGACTCCGCGGAACGGGAGGCGGACGTCCTGGCCACCCTCGGCGTGGCTCTGGTCCACGCGGGCCGCACCCGGCAGGGCCTGGCGGCGTTCGAGCGGGGCATCGAGCGCGGTACGGGGCACACCCGCGCGCGGGTGCGGTACCGGCGGGCGTACTCCTGGTGGGTGCTGGGCCATCACCGCGAGGCGCTGGACGACCTGCGCCGGGCGATCACCGTGCTGCGGCAGGCGGACGACGTCATCTGGACGGCGCGCGCCCTCACCCTGCGCGCCACCGTGCACCTGGCGCTCGGCGCGGTGGACCGGGCCGACGCCGACTTCACGGCCGCCGAGGCCCTGTGGGACACCACCGGCCAGGAGCACGACAAGGCCGACGCGGTGGAGAGCAGGGGCCTGGCCGCGTTCCGTTCGGGGGACGTCCCGGCGGCGCTGCGGCTGCTGGACGAGGCCGAGGAGCGGTACGCCAAGCTGGGCACGCCCACCTTCATGCTGGACATCCGGCGCTGCGAGGTGCTGATGGCGGCCGGGCTGGCGCCCGAGGCGCTGACCGAGGCGGACGCGGCGATCACGGCCCTCGACGGGATCGGCGGGCAGTCCACCCGCAAGGCGGAACTGCTGCTGGCCGCGGCGAAGGCGGCCCGGCTGGCGGGCGATCCGGGCACGGCGACCGCGCGGGCGGCGCTGGCCGTGCGGCTGTTCGCCGGACAGCGCCGCACCTGGTGGGAGGCGCACGCCCGGCTCGTGCTGATCGAGGCGCGGGTGGCGACCGGGCGCGGTTCGGGGCGGCTGGTCGCCGACGCGGTGCGGGTGGCGGAACGGCTGTCGTCCTTCGGGGCGCCCGCCGCGCCGGAGGGCTGGCTGCTGGCGGGCCGGATCGCGCTGGACCTGCACTGGACCGACGACGCCGAACGCTACCTGGCGGTCGCCGCGCGCAGCCGGCGCAGCGGGCCGCCGCTGGCGCGGATGACGGGCTGGGCGGCACAGGCGCTGTGGGCGCGGGCGACCGGTTCGGAGCGGGGCGTCCTGGAGGCCTGCCGGCGCGGCCTCGACGTCCTCGACGACCACCGCACCACGCTGGGCGCCTCCGAGCTGCGGGCCCGCGCCACCGCCCAGGGAGCCGAACTCGCCGCACTCGCCCAGCAGGTGAGCCTGGAACGGGGCGGGCCGCGACGGCTGCTGGCGTGGAGCGAGCGCTGGCGGGCCACCGTCCTGTCGGCGCCGCCCACCCGGCCGCCGGCCGACGCCGCGCTGGTCAGCGGGCTGACCGCCTACCGTGAGATCGCCGCCCGCGCGGAGGGCGCGCGAAGGGACGGCCGTCCGGTGCCGACGCTGGAGCGCGAGCAGCGCCGACTGGAGCGGGAGATCCGCTCCCGCACCCTGCACATCCGGGGCGAATCCCCCGGGGACGGCGACCGGTTCGACGCGGGCCGGCTCCTGGACCGGCTCGGCGACGTGCGGCTGGTGGAACTCGCCGTACTGGACGGGCGGGTGCAGGTGCTGCTGTGCGGGGGCGGGCGGGTGCGCAGGTTCGCGGGCGGGCCGGTGGCCGAGGCCGAGCGGGAGGCCGAGCACGTGCAGGCCGGGCTGCGGCGGCTGGCGCACCCCGGCGCGGACGCGCGGCTGCCGGTGGTGGAGGCGGCCGGCCGGCGGCTGGAGAGCCTGCTGCTGGGCGAGGCCGCCGCGCGGCTGGGAACCGGCCCGGTCGTGATCGTCCCCCCGGCCCGGCTGCACCAGGTGCCGTGGGCGCTGCTGCCCGCCCTGCGGGAGCGGGTGCTCAGCGTGTCGCCGTCGGCGAGCAGCTGGCTGCGGGCCCGGGAGACCGACCCCGTGCCGGGCGGGCGGCACGTGCTGGTGCGGGGCCCCGGCCTGGCGTCCGGGGGCGCCGAGGTGCCGGAGGTGGCGGGCCGGTACGGCAGGCCGACGGTGCTGGAGCACGCGGACGCGCGGGTGCCGCGGGTGCTGGCGGAGCTGGACGGGGCCGCGCTGGCGCACATCGCCGCGCACGGCACCTTCCGGGCGGACAGTCCCATGTTCTCGTCCCTGCGCATGGCCGACGGCCCGCTGATCGTGCACGACTTCGAGCGCCTGGCCCGCAGTCCGTACCGGATCATCCTCTCCAGCTGCGACACCGCCCGTCTCGCCTCGGTGGGCGCCGACGAACTCCTCGGCCTGGTCACGGCGTTGCTGCCGCTCGGCACGGCCGGGGTGGTGGCGAGCAGCGCACCGGTCAACGACGAGGCGGTGGTCGCGCTGATGCTGGCCCTGCACAAGGGGGTCAGCGCCGGCCTGTCCCTGGCGGAGGCGCTGCGCGACGCCCGCGCCGCCCTGCCCGGGGACGCCCTGCACCAGGCGACGGGGTGGGCGTTCACCGCCTTCGGAGCCGCGTGAACACCGGCCGGCGGGCGACGGACCCCCTCGCGGCCCGACGGACGTGACCGGCCGCGCCCCACGGACCACCGCCCGGCGGGTGAGGCCGTGCCGCCGCCCGGCGGGTCGGGCCGTGCCGATGCCCGGCGAGTCAGGCCGTGCCGCCGCTCGGATGGCCGGATGGCCGGCAGATCCACCGACCACGGCAGCGCCCCGCGGTCCCACCGCCTGCCCACCCCGGCGACCGCACCGGGCAACGGCACGGACACCCGCCGTCCTCCCGAGCCATGTGAACGCCCCTGGCCCGCCGGACGGCCGCCTCCGCCGCCCGGCGGGTCAGGCCGTCCGGGCGTCCGGCAGGTCCACCAGCCACGGCAGCGCCGCGCGGTCGCTCGCGCCGAGGCGGGTGTACGCGCCGTACAGGTGATTGCCGACGGTGCGCACGGACAGGGTCAGCCGCTCGGCGATCTGCCGGTTGCTGAGGCCGGCCGCCGCGAGCGTGACGATCTGGCGCTGCCGGGCGGTGAGTTCGCCCAGCGCCAGTCCCGCCAGGGCGGGGGTACGGGCGCCCTGGCAGTGGCGGGCCAGGGCGACGGCACGGGTGCGGGCGGTGCGGGCCGCGCGCGGGTCCCGGTGCAGTCGCGCGGCCTGTGCGTGCGCCTCGGCCGCGAACAGCAGGAACCCCCGCTCCGCCAGCTCGGCGGCGACCCCGTCGAGCCCGGGCCCGTCCCCGCGGGCCAGGGCTTCGGCGTGCCGCGCGAAGACGCCGCCCGCGGGAGCGGCCCGCCGTACGGCGTCGCCGGCGCCCACCCGGTGCGGCGTACCGGCACCGGTAGGCGCCCCCCGCCCGCGGGTCCGGTCCGGTGGGCCGTGTCCGGCCCGCCCGGGAGCACCCCCTCCGGGGGCGTCCGGGGACGAGGCCCTTCCGAGACCGGGGCCGGGGGCGGAGGCGAGACCGGGACCGAGGTCGGAGCCAGGGCCGGGGCCGGGGGCGGCGGGGGTCCGGGGGCGGTGGTCCACGGGGTCGGGACGGGAAGGGGCGGCGGGGGCGAACTCCTCCCCCAACCCCTGCGCCGCGCAGTCCAGTTCGGACAGGCACCCCGCGTCCCGCGGCGCCCCCGCCAGCCCCTCGCGCGCCCAGGCCACCGCCTCCCGCAGCTCCCCCCGCAGCCGGGCGAACCGCGCCCGCACGGCGGCGTACCAGGCCGGGACCGATTCCCCCTCTCCCACCAGCCAGTCCCCCACCGGCGCCGCCCCCGACCGCACGTCCGCCGCGTCGATCCGCCGCAGCAGCTCCGCCGCCTCCGCCTCCAGTGCCGCCCCGCACGGCGGTCGGCCCGCCGCCAGCCGCCGGGCCCGCAACCGCCCCGCCGCCGCCCGCAGCAGCGGGCCGTGCAGCGGATGGGCGAGCCGGACCGTCGCGTCGTCGTCGGCCCGCACCAGCCCGTCGGCCTCCAGCCGTTCGAGGACGTCCAGGTCGAGTCCCTCCGCCGCCGCGGCCACCGGCAGCGGCTCCGCGAAGGCGAGCCGGTCGAGGACCTCCCGCTCCTCGGGGCGGGACCGGCCGAGCACAGCGGCGGCGCGCTCGCGCAGGGCGGGCGTCACCGGGACCGGCCCCCGCCACCTCCACTCCCGGCCGTCCGGCCCCCGGTCGAGCGGCTCCCGGCCGAGCGGCTCCCGGTCCGGCAGCGCGTCCAGGAGGTCGCGCAGCAGACCGAGGTCACCGGCGGCCAGCCGGTGCAGCCGGTTGACGGTGAGCGGCTCCGGACCGGTCCCGGCCACCGCGGCCAGCAGCCGGGCGACGTCCGCGCGGGGCAGGGGCTCCAGGGCCAGCCGTGGCAGGAGGTCGCCCGAGCGGAGCCGGACCACGGCGTCCGGCGCCGGCACGCCGTCCGCGGCGAGGACCAGCAGCCGGGTGCGTCCCTGCACGGCCAGTTGGTGGACCACGGCGGCGGAGTCGTCGTCCAGCAGGTGGGCGTCGTCGACCAGCAGCAGCCGCACACCGGACAGCAGGCGGACCGCGCGGTGCAGGGTGACGCCCTCGGGCAGGAGGGGGGCGAAGGCGGCGAAGGGCGTGCCGCGGGTCTCCGGCGTACCGGCCACCCGTACGCAACCGGCCCCCCGTACGCAATCCGTCCCGCGGTCCGTCCCGCGCACCGCCTCCGCGGCCAGCCGGCTGCGGCCGACCCCGGGCGGCCCGGTCACCACGACGCCCGGCCGTCCCGCACCCAACGCGCCGCGCAGCAGCTCCAGTTCCTCCTCACGGCCGGTGAACGGCCACGGCGGCGCGGAGAGCGGCCGAGAGGTCCTCGTGTCATGTACGGAGGTCGTCACGTCTACAGGAGTCCGCCTACTCACGCCTGATACAGGGCGACTTGAGTAGGCCCCGACTCAGGCGCCGGACGGTGCTCCGGGGCACCCTGGTGGCCATGACCGCCCGTTACTGCTCGCTCGTGCAGCAGCCGGCCCCCGCCTTCGCCCCGGGGCTGGCCGCCGAGCGGCTCGGCGCGCTGCTGGGCGGACGCCGGATGTGGGTCAACGGCACCGTGCTGCACTACTGCTTCCTCGACGGCGGCGGCGACGGGTCGGTCATCCCGGTGCCGGGTTCCGGGGAGACCCGGTGGGTGTCGTGGGTCGGGGACGAGGCCCAGCGCGACGTGGTGCGCGACGCGTTCCGCGAGTGGGCGGACCTGGGCATCGGGGTGTCGTTCGCCGAGGTCGACGACCGCTCGGAGGCGGAGCTGCGCATCGGGTTCCAGCAGGGCGACGGCTCCTGGTCCGCGGTGGGCCGGGACGCGCTGCGGGCGGGCCTGAACGAGCGCACCATGAACTTCGGCTGGGACCTGACCGCGCCCGGGGAGCGCCGCACGGCCCTGCACGAGATCGGGCACGCGCTCGGCATGCAGCACGAGCACCAGAGTCCGTTCGCCGGCATCCACTGGGACGACGAGGCCGTGTACGCCGACCTGGCGGGCCCCCCGAACCACTGGAGCCGGGACCGCACCCACTTCAACGTCCTGCGCAAGCTGGACCCGGCCGAGGTCAACGGCTCGGTGTGGGATCCGCAGTCCGTGATGGAGTATCCGTTCCCGGCGGGGCTGATCCTGGAGCCGGAGCAGTTCCGCGGGGGCGTCCACCCGCCGGGGGCGCTGTCGCCCATGGACAAGGAGTTCGTGCTCCGCTGGTATCCGCCGCGGGCCGCGCCGCCACCGCCCGCGCTGGTGCCGTTCCGTTCGGTGCCGCTGTCGCTGGCGGCCGGCGAACAGGCCGACTTCACGGTCGAGCCGCCGGAGACCCGCGAGTACGCCCTCGGCACCTTCGGGGACGGCGACGCGGTCGTGGTGGTCTTCGAGGAGCGGGACGGCGAGCCCCGCTTCCTGGCCGGGCGGGACGACGGCGGGACCCCGCGCAACGCCACCGTCAGGGCCCGGCTCGTCAAGGGCCGGCGCTACTTCGTCCGGGTCCGGCTGTACTGCGGCTGGGGCGCGGGAGAGACCGCCGTCATGTGCTGGTGACGGCACGGGGCGGCGTCGTGCGCGCCCGGGGACCACTGTCCGGCGCCGGGGGAAGGGGCCGGCGTCCGTCGCCTTCGGGGGAGGGGGACGGGCGCGGCCGCACACGGCGCGTCCCCGCGGCCGGCCGGGCGTCCGCGGGGACGCGCCGGAGCCGGCCGCGCCGGGACCACCCGGCCGTTCACTCCGCGGTCGCGGGGTCCGGCAGCCGGTACACCGACACGTGGGACGGGGACTCGGCGGTGAACTCGGAGCCGTCCCAGTCCGCGTGCCGCGACTCCAGCCCGAAGCCGGCCAACTGGGCCATGAGGTCGAGTTCGGCGGGCCAGACGTAACGGTGCGGGCTGCGGTCCAGCCGGGCCCGCCGGCCGCTGTCGTCGAACCTGAAGTGGTGGGAGACGACGTGCTGGTGCAGGACGTCGTAGGTGTCCAGGCCGATGTAACCGGGTTCGGCGCGCCAGACGGTCGCCTCCTGCCCCGGCGGGAGCCTGCGCAGCTCGGGCACCCACAGCTCGACCACGAACCGCCCGCCGGGCCCCAGGTGGCGGGCGGCGTTGCGGAAGCACGCGACCTGCTCGGCCTGGGTGAGGAGGTTGGAGATCGTGTTGTACACGAGGTAGACCAGCGTGTACTCCCCCGGCGCGCGGGCCGTCGCCATGTCTCCGACGACCACCGGGATCGCCGACTCGTCGGCCTTGGTGCGCAGTTGTCCGATCATCGGGCGGGACAGCTCCACGCCGGTGACGGGCACGCCCCGCGCGGCGAGCGGCACCGCCACCCGCCCGGTTCCGATCGCGAACTCCAGCGCCCTTCCCCCGGAGGCGAGTCCGGCGAGCCGGTCGACGGTCGGCCCGAGGATCCCGGGAGCGAACATGCCGGTGCCGGGAGTGTCGTAGCGGCCCGCGGCGTCGGCGTCCCAGATCTGCTGCTGATCCTGATCCATGGATCCCACGATGGTCCGGCGTCCGGGAGCCGTCCAACGGTTTACCGTCCGCGACGGCGGCCGCCGCCAGGGGCCGCCGCGAAGGATCCCGGGCACGACGGAGGCCGCCTCCTCGTCCGAGAAGACGGCCTCCGACCACATCGTGCTGGTCGGGACGACAGGATTTGAACCTGCGACCCCTTGACCCCCAGTCAAGTGCGCTACCAAGCTGCGCCACGTCCCGTCGCGCCCCGCACCGGTGAACGGCGGGAACGCGCAGGTAAACACTACCGCACGCGCACCGGTGCCACGGCCGCGACCACAGCCGGGCCGAACGGTCGCACGCAGCGTGCCGCGTGCCGCGTGCCGCACGGCACCCCACCGGAGGGCGTGCCCCGAAAGGTGCGCCGCCGCAGGATGCCGGAGGGCGCGCGGCCCGGAGGCCACCCCCGGAGGCCACCCCCCGGAGGCCGCGGTGCAGGGACGGGCGGATCCGGCCCCTTCCCGCCCGCTCGACCGCGACACACGGATTTTCCCCGCGCGCCACGTCCGGGCGGACCACGCGTCCCCGTTTTCCGGACATGCACCTCAAAGAAACCTATTTCCGTCGCCCGCCCATGTTTCAACAATGTGTGGAACGAATGAACGGGGCCGGCGAGGAAAGCGATAGATCCGTTTTCCTCCACCATGGCCTTTTCCTCGAACGTGACCGAATCGATGCGGCAGCAAACCGAGCGGTCGTTCAAACGTTGACCGGCGAGTAATAAGGCCACTAACTTTCGACGCGCTTCGAACAAGCGCTTTTCACGGCCTTCCGCGGTGATCTTTCCCGCCGGGATACCGGTGCACGCCTTTGCTGTCCCGAACCCCCCACCGTGCAGTTTCACCTTGATTCGGAGAATCGATGACGTTCGCTGTGCGCTCCGAGGACATGATCATCGGCATCACCCCGTTCGGCGAATCCGACGCCGGGCTCGCCCTCGCGATCGCCGGGGCCGGCGGGCTCGGCGTGCTCGATCTCGGGGACGGCGGCCGAAGATCGCGCGAGGCCCTGGGCCGGTTGCGGCGCGCGGCGCCGGGCGGCTTCGGGGTCAGGGTCGGTCCCCGCTGCCGGCTGTCCCCCGCCGACCTCGGAACCGGCGGCCCGCACACGGTGGTGCTGGCCGCCGGCTCGGCCTGGCCGCTCGGCGAACTCGTCGCCCGGCACCGTGTCCTCGTCGAGGTCACCGACCTGCCGGGCGCCCGGGAGGCCGCCCGTGCCGGCGCGCACGGTCTGATCGCGCGGGGCAACGAGTGCGGCGGCCGGACCGGCACACTGAGCACCTTCGTACTGCTCCAGCAGCTGCTCTCCGCACCGGAGCCGGACCTGCCGGTGTGGGCCTGCGGCGGCATCGGCCCGCGCACGGCCGCCGCCGCGGTGGCCGGCGGGGCGGCCGGGGTCGTCCTCGACGGACAGCTCGCGCTGCTGGCCGAGTCCTCGCTGCCCGAGGCGACGGCCGCCGCCCTGCGCCCCCTGGACGGGTCGGAGACCGTCGTCGTCGTCGGTCACCGGGTGCTGCTGCGCCGCGGCCCCGACGCCCCGTCCCTCCCCGCGGACGCCGGTCCCGAGGAGGTCTCGGCCCTGCTCGGCGGGCGGGACCCGCGCACCCGGCTGCTGCCGGTGGGCCAGGACGGCTTCCTCGCCGCCCGGTTCGCCGACCGCTGGGGGGACGCGCGGCGGACGGTGCGGGCGCTGCGGGACGCGGTGCGCGACGCCGTGGGTGACGCGGTGCGCGACGCCGCGGGCGACGCGGGGACCGTACGGGTGCCCGCGGAAGGGTCGCCGATGAGCCGGGCGCTGGGCACCCGGCTGCCGGTCGCCCAGGGGCCGATGACGCGGGTCAGCGACGAGGCGGGGTTCGCGGCGGCGGTCGCCGCGGACGGGGCGCTGCCGTTCCTGGCGCTGGCGCTGGCCGACGGCGAGCGGACGCGGGCGATGCTGACGGAGACGCGGGACGCGGTGGCCGGCCGGCCCTGGGGGGTCGGCGTGCTCGGCTTCGCGCCGGAGGACGTGCGGGCCGCGCAGCTGGAGGCCGTGCGGGAGGTGCGGCCGACGCACGCGATCATCGCGGGCGGGCGGCCCGCGCAGGCGCGGGCGCTGGAGCGGGACGGGATCCGGACCTTCCTGCACGTGCCGTCGCCGGGGCTGCTGCGGCAGTTCCTCCGGGCCGGTGCGCGCCGGTTCGTGTTCGAGGGCTCGGAGTGCGGCGGGCACGTCGGGCCGCGGGCGGCCTTCCCGCTGTGGGAGGCGCAGCTCGCCGTCCTGGAGGACCACGTGGAGGACGGCGGCGACGCCGGTGACCTCGAGGTGTTCTTCGCGGGCGGGGTGCACGACGAGCGGTCGGCCGCGATGGTCGCCGCGCTCGCCGCGCCGCTGACCGCGCGCGGGGCGGCCGTCGGCGTCCTGATGGGCACGGCGTACCTGTTCACCGAGGAGGCGGTGGCGCACGGAGCGATCCGGCCGCTGTTCCAGCGGCAGGTGCTGGCCGCCGACCGCACCACCCTGCTGGAGTCGGCGCCGGGGCACGCCACGCGCTGCGTGCCCAGCCCGTTCGCGGCCGGCTACCGCGAGGAGGAGGCCCGGCTGCGCGCCGCGGGCGTCCCCGACCGGCGGATCTGGGAGGAGCTGGAACGGCTCAACGTCGGACGGCTGCGCCTCGCCAGCAAGGGGGTGACGCGGGAGGCGGACGGCGCCCTCGCGCCCGTCGGCGAGCAACGGCAGCTCGCCGAGGGGATGTTCATGGCGGGCGAGGTGGCCGTGCTGCGTTCGGCGACCACGACGCTCGCCGCGCTGCACGCGTCCGTGACGACGGGAGCGGCCGCGTTCCTGTCCCGGCGGGCCGCCGAACTCGGCGTCGAGGAGGCCCCGCGCCCCGCGGCGCCCGCGCCGCTCGACATCGCCGTCGTCGGCATGGCCTGCATGTTCCCCGAGGCGCCCGACCTGTCCACGTTCTGGGCGAACGTCGTGGGCGGCGTGGACGCGGTCGGCGAGGTCCCGGCCGACCGCTGGGACCCGGCGGTGCACCACGGCACGTCCACCGCGTCGAAGTGGGGCGGCTTCCTGCCGCCGATCCCCTTCGACCCGCTGCGCTACGGCATCCCGCCCGCCTCCCTCGGCCACGTCGAGCCGGTCCAGCTGCTGTCCCTGGAGGCGGCCCGGCGGGCCCTGGAGGACGCCGGGTACGGCGACGGGGGGCGGGAGTTCGACCGTTCCCGCACCTCGGTGGTGTTCGGCGCGGAGGCCGGCAGCGACCTGTCCAACGCGGCCACCCTGCGGGCCGTGCTGCCCTCCTACTACGGGACGGTGCCGCGCGGACTGGACGAACAGCTGCCGCGGCTCACCGAGGACTCGTTCCCGGGCATGCTCGCCAACGTCGTCTCCGGCCGGATCGCCAACCGGCTCGACCTCGGCGGCGCCAACTACACCGTCGACGCCGCCTGCGCCTCCTCGCTGGCCGCGGTCGACGCCGCCTGCAAGGAGCTCCTCGCCGGCACCAGTGACGTCGTGCTGTGCGGGGGCGCCGACCTGCACAACGGGATCAACGACTACGTCCTGTTCTCCTCGGTGCACGCCCTCTCCCCCACCGGCCGCTCCCGCGCCTTCGACGGCTCGGCCGACGGCATCGCCCTCGGCGAGGGCGTGGCCTGCGTGGTCCTCAAGCGGCTCGCGGACGCCGAGCGCGACGGCGACCGGATCTACGGCGTCGTCAAGGGCGTCGGCTCCTCCAGCGACGGCCGCTCCCTCGGACTGACCGCGCCGCGCCCCGAGGGCCAGCGGTCCGCGCTGCGGCGGGCCTACGCGAGCGCGGGCGTCTCCCCGGCGCGGGTCGGCCTCGTCGAGGCGCACGGCACCGGCACGGTGGTCGGCGACCGCACCGAACTCGCCGTCCTGGACGAGGTGTTCCGCGAGGCGGGCGCCGAGGCGGGCGGCTGTGTGATCGGCTCGGTCAAGTCGCAGATCGGGCACACCAAGTGTGCGGCCGGGCTGGCCGGCCTGATCAAGGCGCTGCTCGCGCTGTACACGGGCGTCCGGCCGGCGACGCTGCACGTCGAGGCTCCCAACGCGGCCTGGGACGCGGAGCGCAGCCCGTTCGCCTTCCACACCGAGGCCCGGCCGTGGGCCGCTCCCGCCGCCGAACGCCTGGCCGGGGTCAGCGCGTTCGGCTTCGGCGGCACCAACTTCCACGTGGTGCTGGCCGCCCACGCCGGCGGGGCGACGCCGGCGCGGGGACCGGGCGCCTGGCCGGCCGAGCTGTTCGTGTTCCGCGGCCGGGACGAGAGGTCGGCCCGGCAGGCGGTCGAGGAGCTGCTGCGGGCCGCCGGGGCGGACGGCCGCCCGTGGCGCCTGCGCGACCTGGCGCTCGCCGCGGCACGGCGCTCGGACGCGAGCACCGACCCGGTGCGGATCGCGGTCGTGGCGAGCGACGTGGCCGACCTGACCGACAAGCTGCGGGCCGTGCTCGACGCCCCGACCGGCGCCGGCCCCGCCGCCCGCGGGAGCCACCCGGCCGCCCGCGGGATCCATCTGGCCGGCGCCGGGGACGCCGACGGCGGCAAGGTCGCCTTCCTCTTCCCCGGGCAGGGCAGCCAGCGCCCCGGCATGCTCGCCGAACTGTTCGTCGCGATCCCCGAGTTGCGTCCGCACCTGGAACTGGGCCGGGCGCACGCCGACGCGCTGTACCCGCCGGCCGCGTTCGACGACGCCGCCCGGGACCGGCAGCGGGCCGCGCTCACCGACACCCGGGTGGCGCAACCGGCCCTCGGGGTCGCCGGGCTCGCCGCGCACGCCCTGCTCACGGCCGCCGGCGTGGAACCGGACATGGCCGCCGGGCACAGCTACGGCGAGCTGGTCGCCCTCTGCGCCGCCGGGGCCCTCGCCCCCGAGACGCTGCTGGAACTGAGCGGCGAGCGGGCGGCGGCGATCCTCGGCGCCACCGGGGAGGACCCGGGGACCATGGCCGCGGTGACCGCCGGCGCCGAGGAGACGGAGCAGGCCCTCAAGGCGGCCGGCGCTCCGGACACCGTCGTCGTGGCCAACCGCAACTCCCCCCGCCAGACGGTCGTCTCCGGTCCGACCGACGCGGTCGCCGAGGCCGTACGACTGCTGCGCGGGGCCGGTCTCGACGCCCGGCGGATCCCGGTGGCGTGCGCCTTCCACAGCCCGCTGGTGGCCGGCGCCGGCGACCGCTTCGCCGAGGTGCTCGCGGCCCACCCGGTGCACGCCCCCGAGTTCCCGGTGTGGTCCAACCGCACGGCCGCCCCGTACGCCGCCGGCGCGGACGCGGTCCGGGCCGAGCTCGCCGCGCAGATCGGCGCCCCCGTCTCCTTCGCCGAGCAGATCGAGTCGATGTACGAGGCGGGCGCGCGCGTCTTCGTCGAGGCCGGTCCCGGATCGGTGCTGACCGGGCTGGTCGGTCAGATCCTCGGCGAGCGCCCGCACACCGCGGTCGCCTGCGAGCCCCGCCCCGGCGGCGGCCTGCGCGGCTGGCTCGACGCCCTCGCCCGGCTGGCCGTCGCGGGGCTGCCGGTGCGCACCGGACGGCTGCTGCGCGGCCGGGACGCCGTCGACGCGCTGCGTGCCCCCGCGCCCCGCATCCCCGGCTGGACGGTGGACGGGCAGCTCGTCCGCACCGCCGCCGGCGCCCTCCTCCCCGGTGCCCTCGCACCGGCCCGACGCGTCGCGGACCCCGCGGCCCCCCTGGAGACGACTGTGACGACCGACCCCTCGCACGGCCTCCCGTCCGACCGGGACGCCCTCGTCGCCGAGTTCCTGCGCACCAGCCGGGAGATGATCGCCGCCCAACGGGACGTGCTGCTCACCTACTTCGGCGGCGTGCCCGGCGCCCCGGCCGCCGCGCCCGTCCTCCCCCCGCAGACACCGTCGCCCGCGGCGGCCCTGCCGCAGGTGCCCGGGTTCCCGGCCGCGGCGGCGCTCCCGGAGCCGATGCCGGTGCCGGAGCCGGACCCGGTGCCGGTGTCCGGGCCGGAGGCCGCCGGGCCCGTGGACGTCGAGCGGCTGGTCCTGGAGATCATCAGCGAACGCACCGGCTACCCGGTCGACATGATCGAGCCCGATCTCGACCTGGAGGCGGACCTCAGCATCGACTCCATCAAGCGGGCCGAGATCGCCGGTGAACTGGCCAGGCGGCTGGGCGCCGGGGGCGGCGCGGACCTCACCTCGATGGCCGACGCGGAGCTGGAGGAGCTGACGAAGGCGCGTACGGCGGCGGCGGTGACCGGCTGGCTCACGGCCCGGCTGGGGACGCCCGCGGCGCCGGAGGCGGCGGCGCCCCCGGACGAGCCGGCTCCCGTGACGTCCGCGCCCGTGACGTCCGCACCCGCGGAGGCGGTGACCGGGGAGGCCGCGCCCGCGACGGCCGTGACCGGGGAGGCCGTGACCGGGGAGGCCGTGACCGGGGAGCCGCCCCGCCGGCACGTCCTGCGCCCGGTGCTCCTGGCCGGCGCCGGCGCCCCCGACCGCCCCGACGGCCCCGACCCCGCCGTCCTGCTGCCCGGCACCCGCTGGCTCGTCCTCGGTGACGCGCCCGGGGTGGCGGCCGCGCTCGCGGCGTCGGGTGCCGAGGTCGCCGTACGCGGCCGGGACCACCTGACGGACGACGGGGACGGGCCGGTGGACGGGGTGCTGTACCTCGGCGCGCTCGCGGACGACGGCACGCCCGTGCTGCCGGACGCGTTCCCGGTGCTGAAGGCGGCCCTGGCGCGCGGACCCAGGTGGCTGCTGGCCGTCCGGCCGGCCGGCGACGACGCGCGGTCGGCGGGGCTGCGCGGTCTGTTCCGCACCGTGGCCCGGGAGTACCCGGAGACGGTGGCGCGGGTCGTCGAACTCGCCGACGTCTCGCCCGCCGCGGTCGCGGAGGCCGTGGGGCTGGAGGCCGCCGCCCCGGACCGGGTGCCGGTCGTGGTGCGGTCGGCGGCCGGACGGCACGGGTTCGAGCTGGTGGAGGTGCCGCTCGGCGCCCTCGCCGGCACGGGCGCCGGGCCGGCCGGGGACGGCGCGGCCGAGGCCGCCGCGCTGGGTCTGGACCGGGACTCCGTGGTGGTGCTGGCCGGCGGGGCGCGGGGCATCACCGCGCAGTTCGCCGCGACGCTCGCCGGCGCGGCCCGCTGCCGTCTGGAACTCCTCGGCCGCACGCCCGCGCCCCAGGGCCCGGAGGACGCGGACACCGCGGCGGCCGGCACCCCGGCGCAGCTGCGCGCCGTGCTCGCCGCGCGCGGCGGGGCGAAGCCCGCCGAGATCAACCGCACCGCCGGACTCCTGCTCGCCCAGCGGGAGATCAGGGCGACCCTGGCGGAGCTCGACGCGCTCGGCGGCCGGGCCCGCTACCGCTCGGTCGACTTCCGCGAGCCGGACGCCGTGCGCCAGGCCGTGAAGGAGATCCACGCCGAACACGGCCGGCTCGACGGTGTGGTCCACGCGGCCGGCGTCATCGAGGACCGGCTCATCGCCGAGAAGAGCGCCGAGTCCTTCCAGCGGGTCTACGGCACGAAGGCCGGCGGTGCCCGGGCACTGCTCGCGGCGTTGGAGGAACTGCCCGCCGCGCCCGCGTTCACGGTGCTGTTCGGCAGCATCTCCGCCGTCCTCGGCAACCGCGGCCAGGCCGACTACGCGGCGGCCAACGACGCCCTGGAGTCCCTGGGCGCCGCCTTCGCCGCCCGCACCGGCCGGCGCGCGCTGACCGTGCACTGGGGTCCCTGGGCGCCCGCCGCCGGGCACGGCGGCATGGTGGGCGCGGAGCTGGCCCGCGAGTACGCCCGGCGCGGCATCCGCCTGATCGACCCGGAGGAGGGCACCGCGGCGCTGCTGCGGGAGCTGGCCTGGGGCGAGGAGTCCGCGACGGCCGTCGTCCACACCGCCCCGGGCTGGTGACCGCCGCCGTGACGTCCCGTCAAGTGCCGGTCGCCATCGTGGGGATGGCGGTGCTGCTGCCGGGCGCCCCCGACCTGGAAACCTACTGGCGGAACCTGCGGGACGGCGTGGACGCCGTCGGGGAGGTGCCGGACGGGCGCTGGGACGCGGACTACTACCGTCCCGGAACCGCCTCCGAACCGGCCGCCGCGGACCGGGTGTACGCGCGGCGGGGCGGGTTCGTGGACGGGCTCGCGCGGGTCGACGTCACCCGGTTCGGGATCATGCCGAACTCGGTGGCCGGGACCGAACCCGACCAGCTCATCGCGCTGCACGTGGCCGCCGCCGCCCTCGACGACGCGGGCGGCGCGGACCGCCTGGCGGACCGGGGGCGGGTCGGGGTCGTCCTCGGCCGGGGCGGCTACCTCACCCCGGGCCTGGTCCGGCTGGACCAGCGGGTGCGCACCGCCGGCCAGCTCGTGCGCACCCTGGGCGAGTTGCTGCCGGAGCTGCCGCAGGACCGGCTCGACCGGGTGCGGCAGGCGTTCACGGACCGGCTGGGGCCCGACAGCCCCGAGTCGGCGATCGGTCTGGTGCCCAACCTGGCCGCCTCCCGGATCGCCAACCGGCTCGACCTGCGCGGCCCCGCCTACACGGTGGACGCGGCCTGCGCCTCCTCGCTGGTCGCCGTCGACCAGGCGGTGGGTGAACTCGCGACCGGGCGCTGCGACCTGATGCTCGCGGGGGGCGTCCACCACTGCCACGACATCACGCTGTGGAGCGTGTTCTCCCAGTTGCGCGCCCTCTCCCCCAGCCAGCGCATCCGGCCCTTCCACCGGGACGCCGACGGCATCCTGATCGGCGAGGGGACGGGCGTGGTCGTCCTCAAGCGGCTCGCCGACGCCGAACGCGACGGCGACCGGATCTACGCCGTCGTCCGGGGCACCGGCGTGGCGAGCGACGGCCGGGCGGCCGGGCTCGTCACCCCCGATCCGGGCGGTCAGGCGCAGGCCGTGCGGCAGGCGTGGCGGGCGGCCGGGCTCGATCCGGCCGCGTCCGGCGCGATCGGCCTGCTGGAGGCGCACGGCACCGCGACCCCGGCCGGCGACGGGGCCGAACTGGCCACGCTGGCCGAGGTGTTCGGGCCCGGTGACGGCGAGGCCGTGCTCGGCTCGGTCAAGTCGATGATCGGGCACGCCATGCCGGCCGCCGGGGTAGCCGGACTGGTCAAGGCGGCCCTCGCGGTCCACCACGCGACGCTGCTGCCGACCCTGCACTGCGACGACCCGCACCCGGCGCTGGCCCGCACCCGCTTCCGCACGCTGGAGAAGGCCGCCCCCTGGGAGACCGCACCGGACCGGCCGGTGCGGCGGGCCGCGGTCAACGCGTTCGGGTTCGGCGGGATCAACGCGCACGTGGTGCTGGAGGAGCCGCCGGGGAACGGCGGCCCGGCCACCGGCCGGCCGGCGCCGGAAGCCCGCGACCGGACCACCGCCCGCACGGTGTCCCGCGTCGTCGAGAGCGAGCCGGTGCTCCTGCTGGCGGCCGGCTCGCCCGAGGGTCTCGCGGCCCTGCTCGACGCCGACGACGGCGCCGTGCGCGCCGCCGGACTCGATCCGGCCCGGCCCGGTCCGCAGGCCGGACCGGTCCGGCTGGGGATCGTCGGCCCGACCGGCAGACGGCTCGCCCTGGCCCGCCGCGCGGTCGCCAAGGGCCGCGCCTGGCACGGCCGCAGCGACGTCTGGTTCCGGCCCGGCCCCCTGCTGGGCGCGGGCGGCGGCAGGCTGGCCTTCCTCTTCCCCGGCCTGGAGGGCGACTTCACCCCCCGGGTGGACGACGTCGCCGGCCACTTCGGGCTGTCCGTACCCGCCCTCGCCGAGGACGGCGTCGGCGACCTCGGCCGGCACGGGCTGGGCGTCGTCGCCGTCGGCCGTCTCCTCGACGCGGCACTGCGCCGGGCGGGGATCGTGCCGGACGCGGTCGCCGGGCACAGCCTCGGCGAGTGGACGGCGATGGCGGCGGGCGGGCTGTACGCGGGGGACGAGGTCGACGCCTTCATGGCGGACTTCGATCCCGGAGCCCTCACCGTGCCGGGCCTCGCCTTCGGGGCGCTCGGCGCGCCCGCGGAGCGGGTGCTGGCCGCGCTGCGGGAGGAGCGGTGGGCCGGGACCGGCCTGGTGCTCTCGCACGACAACGCGCCCGGCCAGTCGATGGTGTGCGGCCCGGACGCGGCGGTCGGGGAGTTCGTGCGGGACTTCCGCGCCCGGGGGGTGCTGGGCCAGGTGCTGCCGTTCCGCTCCGGCTTCCACACGCCGATGCTGGCGCCCCACCTCGGCCCGATCAGGGAGGCCTCCGAACGGTTCCGGCTGCACCCGCCGCACACCCCCGTGTGGTCGGGGACGACCGCCGCGCCCTTCCCCGGGGACGAGGCGGGGGTGCGGGAGCTGTTCGTCCGGCACCTGCTGGAACCGGTCCGCTTCCGGCAGCTCGCCGAGGCCCTGCACGCGGCGGGCCACCGGGTGTTCGTCCAGGTGGGTCCGGGGCAGCTCGGCTCCCTCGTCGGCGACACGCTCGGCGGCCGCGACCATCTCGTCGTCGCCGCCAACTCCCCGCACCGCGGCGGCCTGGCCCAGCTCCGCCGGGTCGCCACCGCGCTGTGGACGGCGGGCGCCGAGGTGGCCCCGGAGCCGGCACCGGCGGCGGACGCCGGGGCCGTACGGTCCCGGCCCCGACCGCGGCCGGTCGAACTGGACCTGGGCGGCGGCCTGGTGTCGCTCCCGCCCGACCGACTCGACTCGCTGCGGGCCGGCCTGGGACGGACGGCGAGCGTCGCAAACCCCGTGAGCCCCGCAAGCCCCGCACCCGCACCCGCACCCGCACCCGCGAACACCGTGCGTCCCGGCCTGGGCGCCCTCGACGCCCTCGCGCCCGGCTCGCCGGTCGCCGCCGAGCTGTCCGCGCTGCTCCAGGACACGGCGGACACCGCCGCCGCCCTCCTGACCGCGTCGGCCGGCACCGGACGCCCCGCCGCGCCGCCGCTCACCCGGCCGTCCCGCACCGCGCTCCCCTCCACCGCGCCGTCCCCCACCGCACCACGGCCCGCCCCGCCACAGTCCACCCCGCCGCCGCCCGGCCCGTACCGCACGACCGTGCGGGTCTCCCCCGACGCGATGCCGTACCTCCTGGACCACTGCTTCTTCCCGCAGCGGCCCGGCTGGCCGGACGTGTCCGACCGGTGGCCGGTGGTGCCGGCGACGACGATCGTGCAGCACATCGTGGACACGGCACGGCAGGCCGCGCCCGGCCGGGTGCCGGTCGCCGTGCACGGGGCGCGGTTCGAGGAGTGGCTCACCGCCACCCCCGCCGTCGACGTGCCCGTCACCGCGGTTCCCGAGGGACCCGACCGGCTGGCGGTCTCCTTCGGCCCGCGGGCCCGCGCCACCGTCGAACTCGCCGCCGCCCACCCGGTACCGCCCGCCCCCTGGCCGGCCGGCACCGCCGCCGAGCGGGTCCCCGAGCACACGGCAGAACAGCTGTACGCCGAGCGCTGGATGTTCCACGGTCCGGCGTTCCAGGGCGTCACCGAGCTCACCGCGATCGGGGACCGGCACGTCCGGGGCGTGATCACCACCCCGTCCGCGCCCGGCGCGCTGCTGGACAACGTCGGTCAGATCCTCGGCTACTGGATCATGGCGACCCGCGCGGAACGCACCGTCGTGTTCCCGGTGGGCATGCGCGAGATGCGTTTCCACGGGCCGCACCCGGCGCCCGGTACCCGGGTGGGGTGCCTGGTGCGGATCACCTCGCTCACCGACGCGTCCCTGGAGGCCGACGTCCAGCTGACCGTCGGCGGCACGGTGTGGGCGGAGCTGCGCGGCTGGCAGGACCGCCGCTTCGACAACGACCCGAGGACCCGTCCCGTCGAGCGCTTCCCGGAGCGCCACACGCTCTCCGAGGCCCGGCCGGGCGGCTGGACGCTGCTCCACGAGCGCTGGCCCGACCTGGCGTCCCGCGAGCTGATCATGCGCAACTCGCTCGCCGGCCCGGAGCGCGTGCGGTACGCGGAGCACGCGCCCCGGGGCCGCCGGCAGTGGCTGCTGGGCCGGATCGCCGTCAAGGACGCCGTACGGCGGTGGCTGTGGGACCGGGGCGAGGGGCCGGTCTTCCCGGCCGAGCTGCGGGTGGACAACGACGAGGCGGGCCGGCCGTACGTGACCGGTGTGCACGGCCGGGTCCTGCCGCCGCTGGACGTGTCACTGGCGCACTGCGCGGAGGCGGCCGTGGCGATCGTGCGGCCCCACACCCCGTGGCCGGGTCCCGGCATCGACGTCGAGGAGGTCACCGACCGGACGCCGGAGACCCTGGCCGCCGCCCTCGGCCGGGAGGAGCTGGGGCTGCTGCGCGCGCTGGCCTCCGAGGGGGCCCGCGCGGGAGCCCCCGACGGCTCCGAGGCGTGGTGGTTCACGCGTTTCTGGGCGGCGAAGGAGGCCGTCGCCAAGGCGGAGGGCACCGGGCTGCGCGGACGGCCGCGGGACTTCGCCGTCCTCGACGCCGCCCCGGCCGGCGACCGGCTGACCGTCGCGGGCCGCCTGGAACGCGCCTACACCGTGCACTGCGCCCCGGCCGCCAACCCGCCCCGCCTGCCGGACCGCGCGTACGTCGTGGCCTGGACGACGGGTCCCACCGAAGCGAAGGAGTACGACCGATGACCTCCCCCACCCCCGTCACCGCCGACGAGGCGACCGTCCTCGCCGACCTCACGGAGATGCTCGGCCGGCTCATGGAGGACGAGTACGGCCTCGACGACGTCGAGATCGGCATGCACACCACCTTCAACCGGGATCTGGAGCTGGAGAGCATCGACCTGGTCACCCTGGCCGGGCTGCTCCAGGAGCGGTACGGCGAGCGGGTCAACTTCGCGGAGTTCCTGGCCGGCATGGAGTTCGACGAGATCATCGAGCTGACCGTCGGACGGCTCGTCGAGTACGTCGTGGCGGGCCTGGGGTCCGCGGAGGCGAGCTGACCATGGCCATGGTCGACACCGGCGCCGTCCGGTTGCACGTGCAGCGGCTCGGCCCCCGCGACGGCCGGCCGGCCGGCGCCACCGTGGTGCTGGTGCACGGTCTGCTCACCGACAGCCTGGCCAGCTACTACTTCACGGTGGCCCCCACGTTCGCCGCCGCGGGCCTGGACGTGGTCATGTACGACCTGCGCGGCCACGGGCGCAGCGAACGCCCCGCCGAGGGCTACACCCTGGACGACAACGTCGACGACCTGGAGGCGCTCCTCGACCGCCTCGCGGTGAGCGGCCCGGTGCATCTGGTCGGCAACTCCTACGGCGGGACGGTCGCGTTCGGCTACGCGGCCCGGCATCCGGAGCGGGCGGCGAGCCTCACCCTCGTCGAGTCCGAACCGGCCACCGCCGCCTGGGCGGTGAAGCTGGGCGGCATCCTCGACCGGGTGGTGACGCAGCTCGCGCACAACGAGCCCGACGCCATCGCCTGGATCACCGCGCACCGCGGCCACAACACCGCCCGGCTGGCCCGGGGCGCGGCCCGCCTCGCCCGCGAGACCACGCTGGGCGGGGACATCCCGGCCAGCCGGGTACTGACGGAGGATCAGATCAGGTCGGTGCGCTGCCCGGTGCTCGGCGTCTACGGCGGCGACTCCGACCTCGCCGAACTGGCGCCCTGGCTCGAGGCGTCGCTGCCGGACTGCCGGACCGTGGTGATCGCGGGACACGAGCACTCGGTGCTGGTGGAGGCGGCCGCGACGGTGGGCGGCCACGTCCTGGCGCTGGTGCGGGAGGCCGAGGGGCCGGGCGGCCGTGCACGCGTCCTCGCGCGGGAGGCCGAGCGGACGGGGGCACGGGCCCGGTGAGCCGCTACCTGTTCGTGGTGCCGCCGCTGACCGGGCACGTCAACCCGGCCGTCGGCGTGGCGGCCGCCCTCGCCGGGCGGGGGCACGCGGTGGCGTGGGTGTGCCCCGATCCCGCGCTGGTGCGACGGCTGGCGGGACCGGGCGCCGAGGTGTTCGCGTGCGCCGGGGCGCCGGCCGGGAGCCGGCCGCCCGAGCTGCGCGGGCCCGAGGCGCTGCGGTTCCTGTGGGAGTGGTACCTGCTGCCGCTCGCCGAGGCGATGGCGCCGGGGGTGCGGGCGGCCGTGGAGCGGTTCGGGCCGGACGTGGTGGTCGCCGACCAGCAGGCCTTCGCGGGCGCCCTGGCCGCGGAACGCCTGGGTGTGCCGTGGGCGACGTCGGCGACCACCTCCGCCGAGTTCACCGATCCGCTGGCGGGGCTGCCGAAGGTCCGCGCGTGGCTGGAGGAACGGCTCGGGCGGTTGCGGGCCTCGGCCGGGGTGCCGGCCGGCGGCGCCGATCCGCGGTTCTCGCCGCGTCTCGTCCTCGCCTTCAGCGTGCCGGAGCTGGCGGGCCCCGCCGAGGGCGTCCGCTGGGTCGGCCCCTCGATCGCGGCCCGGCCCGCCGCGGCCGGCTTCCCCTGGGAATGGCTCGACGCCGGGCGCGGGACCGTGCTGGTGACGCTCGGCACGGCGAACACCGACGTCGGCGGCCGCTTCCTCGAGGTGTGCGTGGCGGCGCTGCGCGAACGGGCGGACCGGGTGCAGGGGGTGGTCGTCGATCCCGGCGGCACCCTGCGGCCGCCGCCGGCCGGCGACAAGGACGTCCTGGTCGTCCCGTCCGTTCCCCAACTCGCGCTGCTGGAGAGGGGGGTGGCCGCGGTGGTCTGCCACGCCGGGCACAACACGGTGTGCGAGGCGCTGTGGTACGGCATCCCGCTGGTGGTGGCTCCCGTCCGCGACGACCAGCCGGTGGTGGCCGGGCAGGTCGCGGACGCGGGGGCCGGGGTGCGGGTGCGCTTCGGCCGGGCCGGCGCGGGGCGGCTGGGCGCGGCCCTGGACGCCGTACTGGACGCACCCGGTCACCGGGCGGCGGCCGAGCGGATCGGGGCCGCCCTGCGGGCCGCCGGCGGGGCGCCGGCCGCCGCGGACCATCTCGAGGAACTCGCCGGGGAGGCGCGATGAACGACGAGAGCGACGAGGGCGGGCGGATCGCGGCACTGCGGCCCCGCTACCGGGACGATCTCGCGGCGGGCGTGGACCGCTTCTTCGAGCCGCGCCGCACCGACTGCCCCTGGTGCGGTTCGGCCCGGCTGACCACGCGGCTGCGGACCACGGACCTGCTCCAGCACAAGCCGGGCCGGTTCGTCCTGGACCGCTGCGAGGACTGCGGGCACACCTTCCAGAACCCCCGGCTCAGCGCCGCGGGGCTGGAGTTCTACTACCGGGACTTCTACGACGGGCTCGGCGAGAAGAAGCTGGGCGACACCTTCGGCGGGCGCACGAAGATGTACCGGGGGCGGGCCGCCTCGATGCTGCCGCACGACGCCGGGCCGAAGACGTGGCTGGACGTCGGCACCGGGCACGGGCACTTCTGCGCGGTCGCCGGCCAGGTGCTGCCGGGCACGGTGTTCGACGGGCTGGACTTCACCGACGGCGTCGAACTCGCCGAGCGCGAGGGCCGGGTGCGGCACGGGTACCGGGGCGCCTTCCCCGACCTCGCGCCCGGACTGGCCGCCCGTTACGACGTGGTGAGCATGTTCCACTACCTGGAGCACAGCACCGACCCGGACCGGGAACTGCGCGCGGCCCGGGAGGCCGTCCGGCCCGGCGGGCACCTGCTGATCGAGGTCCCGGACCCGGAGAGCCGCTACGCCCGCCTGCTCGGGCGGTGGTGGCTGCCGTGGCTCCAGCCGCAGCACCTGCACTTCGTGCCGGTGGCCAACCTGCGGGAGCGGCTGGCGGACCTCGGGTTCACGGTGGTCGCGGAGCAGCACGCCGAACCGCACGACCCGGTGGACCTGCTGGCGGCCGGATGGCTGGCGCTGGACCACGCGGCGCCGCGCGAGGACGCGCCCTGGCTGCCCGGGCCACCCGGCCGGGCCCGCCGCGCGCTGCGGGCCGCGCTGTTCCTCGCCGCCGCCCCGGCGCTGGTCGCGGGCACCCTCCTCGACCGGTTCGCCGTCCGGCCGCTGTCGCACCGGCTGGGCCTGTCCAACGCCTACCGGATCGTGGCGCGACGCGACTGAGGGACGGGACGGTGCGCCCCGCGGCCCAGGGCCGGTCCGGCGGGGCGCCCGCCCGCCCGGCCGCCCGGGCCCGGTCGCGGGGCCGCCCGGCCACCGGACCACCGGGCCACCGGACCACCGGACCACCGGGCCACCGAAGACCTTGACATCCCGGAAAACGGAAGATCAGGGTGATCTGGACAAGGTGGGGACAAGGCGTGACCGGTCCAAGAGGGGCTACTGCCGTGAGTGATCCGCTGGGTGTCGCCGTCGTCGGGTTCGGCTGGATGGGCCGTGTGCACACGCGGGCGTACGCGCGCGTGCCGCACCATTTCCCGCGGCTCGCCCTGCGGCCCGAGCTGATCGCGGTCGCCGAGGAGGTGCCGGGCCGGGCCGAGGAGGCCGCGGAGCAGTACGGGTTCGCCTCCGCGGTGCGCGACTGGCGGGAGGTCGCCGCCGACCCGCGGGTGGCGGCGGTCAGCGTCACCGCGCCGAACTTCCTGCACCGCGAGATCGGTGTGGCGATGGCGGAGGCCGGCAAGCACCTGTGGATCGAGAAGCCGGTGGGCCTCACCGCCGACGACGCCCGCGCGGTCGCGGACGCGGCGGCGAAGGCGGGCGTCCGGAGCGCGGTCGGCTTCAACTACCGCAACGCGCCCGCCGTCGAGGCGGCCCGCGAACTGATCGCCGCCGGCGACATCGGCGCGGTGACGCATGTCCGCATCCGCCTCTTCAGCGACTACGCCGCCCACCCCGACTCCGCGCTGACCTGGCGCTACGAGCGTGAGCGCGGCGGCAGCGGGGTCCTCGGCGACCTGGCCTCGCACGGCGCCGACCTGGCCCGCTTCCTGCTCGGCGAGATCACCTCGCTGACCGCCGACACGGCCGTCTTCGTCCCCGAGCGGGCCCGCCCCGCCGGCCCCACCGCCGGCCACACCCTCGCCGCGGGCGGCGTACGGGGCCCGGTCGAGAACGAGGACTACGTCGGCTGCCTGCTCCGGTTCGCCTCGGGCGCCCGCGGTGTCCTGGAGGCCTGCCGGGTCTCGGTCGGGGAGCAGAACTCCTACGGCTTCGAGGTGCACGGCACCCGCGGTGCGGTGTCCTGGGACTTCCGCCGGATGAACGAGCTGGCGGTCGGCCGCGGCACCACCTACCAGGACCAGCCGGTCAGCACGGTGTACGTCGGCCCCGGCGCGGGCGAGTTCGGCGCCTTCCAGCCGGGCGCGGCGAACGCCATGGGCTACGACGACCTGAAGGTGATCGAGGCGTACCGCTTCCTCCGCTCGATCGCCGAGGGCACCCCGTACGGGGCGACCCTCACGGACGCCGTGCGCGGTGCGGCCGTACTGGACGCGATGGTCCGCTCGGCCGCGAGCGGGACCTGGGTGGACGTCCCCTCGGCGTAGCGGACCGGTCCGTGCCCGCGTGGTGGCCGGGGCGGGCCGGTCGCGTCCCGACCACCGACCACGGCCGCCCGCCGCCCGCCGCCCGCATGATGTATGAGCTGAAAGGACCCCTCCCCGTACGACCTCCGTCCGTACGGCCTCCCGTACGACCTTCAAGGAGCTGCACCCCCATGCGTATCGGCATTCTCGGCCTCGGCCGCATCGGCGCCTTCCACGCCGAGACCCTGTCCGGACTCGACGCCGTCGAGTCGCTGGTCGTCGCCGACCCGTTCGCCGAGGCCGCCAAGTCCGCCGCCGACCGGTTCGGTGCCGAGGTCGCGGACTCGCCGGAGGCCGTGCTGGCGGCCGGGGTGGACGGTGTCGTGGTGGCCGCCGCCACCGACGCCCACCCGGCGCTGATCCTGGCCGCCGTCGACGCGGGCGTGCCCGTGTTCTGCGAGAAGCCCGTCGCGAGGACCATGCGGGAGGGCGTCGACGTGCTCCGGGCCGTCCGGGGCGGGGACGTGCCGATCCAGATCGGCTACAACCGCCGCTTCGACGCCGGGTTCGTCGCCGCGCGCGCCGCCGTGCGCTCCGGTGAGCTGGGCGCCCTGCACACCGTGCGGTCGACCACCCTGGACCCGGCGCCGCCGCCGGCCGCGTACGTCGTCGCGTCGGGCGGCATCTTCCGGGACTGCTCGGTGCACGACTTCGACATCATCCGCTGGGTCACCGGCCGCGAGGTGCGCGAGGTGTACGCGGCCGGCGGGAACCGGGGCGCCGACTTCATCCGGGAGGCGGGCGACGCCGACACCACGGGCGCGATCCTCACCCTGGACGACGGCACGATCGCCGTGGTCTCCAACTCCCGCCACAACGCCCGCGGGTACGACGTCCGCATGGAGCTCCACGGTTTCCGGGACTCCATCGCGGTGGGTCTGGAGGACAAGCTGCCGCTGCGCTCGGTGGAGCCGGGCGTGACCTTCCCGGCCGGTGTCCCGCACGACTTCTTCATGGACCGCTTCACCGCCGCCTACCGGGCCGAACTCACCGCCTTCACGGAGGTGGTGGCGGGTACCCGGCCCTCGCCGTGCACGGTCGAGGACGCCCTGGAGGCCGGCTGGGTCGCGGAGGCGTGCACGCTGTCGCTGCGCGAGCACCGGCCGGTGACGATCGCGGAGGTCCGCGCCTGCTGAGCGGCGCGCGGAGGACGGTGGAGGCACCCGGCCCGCCGCCGGGTGCCTCCACCGTCCCGCCCTCGCCCGGCCGCCGCCTCACTTCGGGGCCGGCGGAGTCGGCAGGTTGAAGACGTGGTCCGGCGAGATGATCTTCGTGATGGCCTCGCCGAAGAGGGTACTGGGCTCCTCGTTCTTGTAGTTGACGTCGGTGTTCAGCACGACGACGAGGGTGGCCTGCGCCGACGGCAGGTAGACGGTCAGGGACTGGTAGCCCGGCAGGGAGCCGTTGTGGCCGATCCAGCCCTGCACGTCGAAGATGCCGAGCCCGTAGCCCGTGCCGGGGACCGGCACGGACGGCGTGATCAGCCGCTGCTTCTGGGTGGCGGGGCTGATCATCCTTCCCCCGTCGGGGAGCTGACCGGTGGCCACGGTCCGCGCCCAGACCCGCAGGTCCTCCAGCTTGGAGATCATCGCGCCGGCGGCCCAGCCCCAGGAGGGGTTCCAGTCGGTCGCGTTCTCGATCTTGCCGGTCGCGGTCTGGTTCGTGTAGCCCTGGGCGTGCGGCTGCGGGAACTCGTTGCCGGTGGGGAAGCTCGTGTCGTCCAGGCCGGCCGGGTCGAGGATGTTCTCCTGGACGTAGTCCGCGAGGGTCTGCCCGCTGATCTTCTCGACGACCAGGCCGAGCAGGATCAGGTTGGTGTTGGAGTAGTTGAACTCCGCGCCGGGCTGGAAGAGCACCGGGTGCTTGAAGGAGTAGTCGAGCAGTTCCCGCGGCGGGAACGGCCGGTACGGGTCGGACGTCAGCGCCTTGAAGAAGCCTTCGTCCATGGAGTAGTTGAACAGTCCGCTGCGCATGCCGGCCAGTTGCCGCAGGGTGATCCGGTCGCCGTTCGGCACCCCGTCGACGTACGTGCCGATGGTGTCGTCCAGGCCGATCTTCCCGTCGTCGACCAGTTCCAGCACGGCCGTGACGGTGAACGTCTTGGTCTCGCTGCCGATCCGCATGAAGAGGTCGGGCGCCATCTTCCGGCCGGTGTCCTTGTCGGCGACGCCGAAGGACTTCACGTACTCGCCCTTGTCCGGCGTCCAGATGCCGACGGACACACCGGGTACGTTCGCCTGCTTCATGACCTGCTGGACGGCCCGGTCGAGCTGCTGTTCCACGTCGGGCGTGAGGTCGCGGACGCCGTCGCCGGAGGGGGTGGGGGAGGGCGCCGCGGCGGCGGTGGCCCCGACGGGGGGCGCCGCCCCCGCCGTACCGCCGGCGAGCGGCAGTACCAGCGCCGCCACCGCGGCGGCGGCCACGGCCCCGGTGCGCGCACGGACACGCGGATGCGTCATGGGCTCACTCCCACCAGGAGACTTCGCCGCAGGGCACAGCCGCACCAGGGGCACGGGCCGCGCGCGGCCCACCAGCACCAGGATAGGAGCGGGCGTGGACCGCCGCCTGTCGGCGGCCGGGCTCGGCCGCGCCCGGTACGAGGCCTTCGCGCGGGCGGCCCGCGCCCGGGGAGCCGTCCGGTTCAAGGCCGTCACCGCGCCGGGCGACGCGGGTTCCGTCGGGTTCCACCGCGGCCTCGGTTTCGCCGTCCGGCTGGAGGAGGAGTACTACGGGCCCGGCCGCGGGTGGTGTTCACGCGCGGGCTCGTCCCGTGGCGGCCCGTACGTGGAGGTGCCCCTCAGACGGGAACTCCGGTGGGGCCGGAGGCAGTTCGGTGTCGAAGCCGTACCCGGCCTTCTCCGCGACCCGGCAGGAGGCGGTGTTGGCGGCGGTGTGCAGCAGCCGCAGACGGGTCACCGAGGGAAAGGCAGTGAAGGCCCAGTGGGTGAGCGCGCCCAGCGCGCGCGGGGCCACTCCCCGGCCGCGTGCGGGGGCGGCGGTCCAGTAGCCCACCTCCGGCTCCGGACCGTACGGCGCCTTGAGGACGACGTGCCCCGCCAGCCGCCCCTCGCCGCCGTCGGGCCGGGCCTCCAGGACGGCGAAGGCCAGGCGCGCCCCCGTCTCCCAGCCGTCGCGCTGCGCCCGCAGCCAGTGCAGCGCCTCCGCCTCGTCCCGCACGGTCACGGTCGCCCAGCGGCGCAGTACCGGGTCCCGGTACGCCTCGGTCACCCCGGCGGCGTCCTCGGGGCGCCACGGGCGCAGCAGCAGCGCGGGCGCCGACGCGGTGGCGGCGGCCTCCAGCCGTACGGCTCGCGGACCGGTGTCGTGCGTGGTGTCCATGCCCGCCAGCATAGGTGACGGTTCGTCAGTTCCTCTCTCCGCCGCCGTCCGCCGCGGGTGGGGTGGGGTCCTCCTCCTCGGGGAGTTCGTCGACGTCGACGCCGCGGACCTGGGCCAGTTCGTGTTCGAGGGCGGCGAGTTCGGTGCCGCCGGCCATGTGGTGGGTGAGTTCTTCGAGGCTGACCTGGTCGCGGGAGGCGGAGAGTTCCATGGTGCCCAGGCGCAGGACGCTGAAGTGGTCGCCGACCAGGTGGGCGTGGTGCGGGTTGTGGGTGATGAGGATGACGCCGAGGCCGCGGTCGCGGGCGGCGGCGATGTACTTGAGGACGACGCCGGACTGCTTGACGCCGAGGGCGGCGGTGGGCTCGTCGAGGATGAGGACGCGGGCGCCGAAGTGGACGGCGCGGGCGATGGCCACGCACTGGCGCTGGCCGCCGGAGAGGGTGCCGATGGGCTGCTCGAGGTCGTCGAGGACGATGCCCATGCGGCGCAGTTCGTCGTCGGCGGTCCGTTTCATCGTCCCGATGTCGAGGCGCCGTACGGGCCAGGGGCCCTTGGTGATCTCGGAGCCGAGGAAGAAGTTGCGCCACACCGGCATCAGGGGGACGGTGGCGAGGTCCTGGTAGACGGTGGCGATGCCGCGGTCGAGGGCTTCGCGCGGGGAGCTGAAGCGCACCGGCTCGCCGTCGACGAGGAACTCGCCCTCGGTGTGCCGGTGCAGCCCCGAGACGATCTTGATGAGGGTGGACTTGCCGGCGCCGTTGTCGCCCAGCACGCAGGTGACCCTGCCGGGGCGGACGGTCAGGTCGACGCCGTGCAGGGCACGGATGTTGCCGTAGGACTTGCCCGCGCCGCGCAGTTCGACCAGGGGGCGGTCGGCGTCGGCCGGGGGGACGTCCGCGGGGGCGGCACCGTGGGTGCCGGATGTGCCGTTCGTCATGGGGTCACCTCCGGGTGGCCGTGCGCCGGACCCACAGATTGATCAGGACGGCGCCCAGGAGCATGACGCCGAGGAAGGCCTTGAACCAGTCGGGGTTCCAGCCGGCGTAGACGATGCCCTGCTGGACCATGCCGAACATGAAGGCGCCGAAGACCGGGCCGATCGCCGAGCCGTGGCCGCCGGTGAGCAGGCAGCCGCCGATGACGGCCGCGGCGATGTAGATCAGCTCCTGGCCGACGCCCTCGCCGGACTGCACCGTGTTGAAGGTGAACAGCTGGTGCATGCCGACGAACCAGGCGCCGAAGCCGACCAGCACGAACAGGGAGATCTTCGTGAACGTCACCGGGACGCCCACGGCCCGCGCGGACTCCTCGTCGCCGCCGACGGCGAAGACCCAGTTGCCGTACCTGGTGCGCAGCAGGACCCAGGTGGCGAGGGCGGCGAGGACCAGCCACCACACCACCGTGATCTTGACCTGGACGCCGCCGACGTCGAAGGACGAGGCGAAGACCTTCCTGGCCCGGCCGAAGCCGTCCATGTCGCTGATGTCGTCGGTGGCGACGTTCCCGGTGACCAGCTTGGTCACCGCGAGGTTGACGCCCTGGAGGATCAGGAAGGTGCCGAGGGTGACCAGGAAGCTGGGCAGGCCGGTCCTCACGAGCATCCAGCCGTTGAGGGCGCCGATCCCGAGGGAGACGGCCAGCGCGACGACCACGCCGGTCCAGACGTTCATCGTGAGCTGGTAGCTGAGCATGCTCGCGGTGAGCGCCGAGGTGACGACGGCGACGCCGGCCGACAGGTCGAACTCGCCGCCGATCATCAGCAGCGCCACCGGCAGGGCCATGATCCCGATGGTGGAGGACTGGTACAGGACGTTGGCCATCGAGCCGCCGTCGCGCACCGGCGGGGCCGCGACCAGGAAGAAGACGTACACCGCGACGGCGCCGAGGAAGACGCCCACCTCGGGCCGGGCCAGCAGCCGCAGGGCCGGCGGGCGCCGGGAGGTCCGGCCGTCGGTCTCCTTCGGGCCGGGGGCCGGCGGTGCGGTCACCGCCGGCCCGGCGGGCCGGCTCACGCTCATCACCGGGTGCCCTTCGCGGCGTACGCGGCGACCGCGTCGACGTTGGACCTGTCGACGAAGGCCGGACCGGTCAGCACCGGCTGCTCGCCGCCGCCCAGGTAGTTGCCGTTGTTCTCGTAGAGCCACAGCGAGTCGACCGCCAGGTAGCCCTGGAGGTAGGGCTGCTGGTCGACGGCGAACTGGACGGTGCCCCGGCCGATGGCGTCCGTGAGGTTCTCGTTCAGGTCGAAGGTGGCGATCTTCGCCTTGCTGCCCGCCTCCGACACCGACTGCACCGCGGTCAGCGCGAACGGGGCGCCCAGGGTCACGACGTAGTCGACGGCGCCGTCCTGCTCGAGCTTGGCGGTGATCGTCGACTTCACCGAGGGCATGTCGGTGCCGTTGACGTACACGGTCTCCGTGGTGCCGGAGAAGGTCTTCTTCACCCCGTCGCAGCGCTGGGTGAGGCCGATGTTGCCCTGTTCCTGGATGACGCAGGCGACCTTCTTGGCGCCCTCGGAGTTCAGCCGGTTGCCGAGGGCCTCGCCGGCGACGGTCTCGTCCTGGCCGAAGAACTCCGTCAGACCGAGGCCCTTCCACTCGCTGACACCGGAGTTGAGGCCGACGACGGGTATGTTCGCGGCCTTCGCCCTGGCGACGACGTCCTTGAGGGCGTCGGGCTTGGCGAGGGTGACGGCGATGCCGTCGACCTTCTGGTCGATCGCGTTCTGCACCAGGGTGGCCTGGGTGCCGGCGTTGGGGTCGGCGGAGTAGACCAGCTTGACGTTGTCCTTGGCGGCGGCGGCCTCGGCGCCCTTGCGGACGATGTCCCAGAAGGTGTCCCCGGGCGACTGGTGGGTCACCAGCGCGACGGTCATCCGGGGCGTGGTGGCCTTGCCGGCGGCGGCCCCGCCCCCTCCGTCCTCGGCCTTCTTGCCGCCGGAACCACTGGAGCAGCCCGCGAGGGCCAGGGCGGCCGCGGCGGCCACGGCCACGACCGGGGCGACTCTGCGGGAGCGGGAGGGAGAAGGTCTGTCCATCTTTCCTGCACCTCACTGTGCGACAGGGGAACGACGGGAACGACGGGAAACGGGACGGGCGGGCCCCGCACCCGAGGGGGCGATCTCTACCCCGTATGCGGGAGCGTCATCCGCCCCGAGGAGGCGCCGGCACCGAGGACCGGCGACCTGGCCACCGGGCCACCGGGCCACCGGGCCACCGGGCCACCGGGCCACCGGGCCACCGGGCGGGCATACAGCAGAACGGGACGCACGTTCACCGTGCGTCCCGTCACCCCTCCGACTTCCGACCGGTCGGCAGTCGGCTGCCGGCTGCCGACCGGTCGATCAGCCGGTCCGTGCCCCGCGCGTCACCGCGGCGCCATCCGCAGCGCGCCGTCCATGCGGATGGTCTCGCCGTTGAGGTAGTCGTGGTCGACGATCGCCAGGGCCAGCTTCGCGTACTCCTCGGGCCGGGCCAGCCGGCGCGGGAAGGGCACCCCGGCGGCGAGCGAGGCGCGGAACTCCTCGGAGACGGTGGCCAGCATGGGGGTCTCGACGATGCCCGGGGCGATGGTGCACACCCGGATGCCGTACTGGGCGAGATCGCGGGCGGCCGGCAGGGTCAGTCCGACGACGCCGCCCTTGGAGGAGGAGTAGGCGGCCTGGCCGATCTGACCGTCGTAGGCGGCGATGGAGGCGGTGTTGACGATCACGCCCCGCTGGCCGTTGTCGTCGGCCTCGGTCCCGGCGATGGCCTCCGAAGCGAGCGTGAGGACGTTGAAGGTGCCCACCAGGTTGATCTGGATCACCTTCGCGTACAGGGCGAGGTCGTGGGCGCCCTTCTTGCCGAGGATCCGCATCGACGGGCCGATGCCGGCGCAGTTGACGACGGTGCGCAGCGGCACGCCGGAGCCGGCCGCGGTGGCGACGGCGGCCCGCACCTGCTCGGGGTCGGTGACGTCGGCGGGCACGTAGCTCACGCCGGGCACCTCGGGCGCCTTGTCGATGCCGTCCTTCAGGTCCAGGGCGAAGACCCGCGCGCCGCCCTCGGCGAGCGCCTTCGCGGTGGCCGCGCCGAGGCCGGACGCACCGCCGGTGACGAGGGCGGCGGTGTTCTCGAGCTGCATCATCACTCCTTGCCGAGGACGGTGAGCGCACCGCCCTCGTTCCGGTCCAGCGCACGCGAGATGATCATGCGCTGGATCTGATTGGTTCCTTCGAAGATCTGCATGACCTTCGCCTCGCGCATGAAGCGCTCGACGGGGAAGTCGCGGGTGTATCCGTACCCGCCGAGGACCTGCACCGCGTCCGTGGTCACCTTCATGGCGTTGTCGGTGGCCACGAGCTTGGCGACGGACGCCTCCCGGGTGAAGGGCAGGCCCGCGTCCTTGAGCCGGGCGGCGGAGAGCGCCATGGCGCGCGCCGACTCGGTCGCCGCCCCCATGTCGGCGAGGACGAAGGCCAGGCCCTGGTGCTCGATGATCGGCTTGCCGAAGGTCTCCCGCTCGCGGGCGTAGCGCACCGCGTGGTCCAGGGCGCCCTGGGCGAGGCCGGTGGCGACGGCGGCGATGCCGAGCCTGCCGCAGTCCAGGGAGGCGAGCGCGATCCTCAAGCCCTGCCCCTCCTCCCCGATCCGCCGTTCGACGGGCACCCGCACGTCGTCGAGGCGCATGGTGGCCGTCGCCGACCCCGTCAGGCCCATCTTCCGCTCCGGCGGGTCGGCGCTGAGCCCCGGGGTGTCCGCCGGGACGAGGAAGCAGGAGACGCCGCGGGCGCGGTCGTCGGAGGTGCGGGCCATGACCGTGTAGAAGTCGGCGTACCCGCCGTGCGTCGTCCACGCCTTGGCGCCGTTGAGGACGTACTCGTCGCCGTCGCGGACGGCGCGCGTGAGCATCGCCGCCGGGTCCGAGCCGGCGTGCGGCTCGGACAGGCAGTACGCGCCGAGCAGTTCTCCGCCCAGCATCTCGGGCAGCCACTTGCGCCGCTGCTCCTCGGTGCCGAAGCGGGCCAGCGGGAAGCAGGACAGCGCGTGCACCGAGATCCCCACGGCCACGCTGGACCAGACCGCGGCGACCTCCTCCAGGACCTGGAGGTACACCTCGTACGGCTGTCCCGCCCCGCCGTGCTCCTCGGCGAAGGGCAGCCCGAGCAGGCCGCTGCGCCCGAGGGTGCGGAAGACGTCCCGCGGGAACGCGCCGTCCGCCTCCGCGTCGGCGACCCGGGGCGCGAGTTCCCTGGCGGCGAGGGTGCGCGTGAGTTCGACGAGGTCGACGGCTTCCTCGGTGGGCAGTGCGCGAGTGGCAGGCATGTCGACCTCCACGAAGTGATACTGGAAGGAGTACGAAAGTATCATTCACAGTACTGCACACGGGCGCGCCGGGGCATCCGCGCACGGGATCGGAGGAAACGGAACCGAGGCGGACGGAATCCGGGCGAACCGGACCGAACCAAACCAGACCGAACCGAACCGGAACGGACGAGGGACCGGGGCGGGCAGGGTGAGGGCGGACAGGGTGGGGCGGACAGGACCGGGGCGGACGGAACCGGAGTCGCCGGAGCAGCCGGAGCCGCCGCTCTCAGGAGGAGACGGCGTGCACGATGAGCGAGGCGAGCTGCTCGTACGCCTCGGCGTCGGTCAGCCCGGTGCGCGCCTTCAGTTCGCCCTGCTGGATCTGGCGCATGGTGGCGGCGGCGACCTCGCCGACGAAGGCGGTGTGCACCTCGCGGAAGGCGCCGTCGGAGACGCCCTCCGCGATCAGCCGGCGCACCCGTTCCGCCGCCATGCGCGTGTTGGCCTCGTACACCTCGCGCGCGGGCGGGAACTCGGCCACGTCGTCGAGGAAACGGCGGGACAGCGGGCGCAGTTGCTCGGCGACGGCCGTCAGGTAGACGCGGACGCGGTCGGAGGGGTCGCCGGTCTGCGCCACCCGCTTCTCCACGGCCTCGGTCGCGCCCCGGAAGTAGTGCTTGACCGCCTCCACGACCAGCCCCTGCTTGCTGCGGGCCAGTTGGTACAGGGTGGTCTTGGAGCAGCGCAGCCGCTCGGCGAGATCGTCCAGGGTGAGGTCGGAGAACCCCTCCGCCGTCAGCAGCGCGACGAGTCGTTCCAGCAGGTCGGCCTGTCGGGCGGTGCGGCGGGGGGACGGCATGGTCCCAGAATATCCGCGCCCCCGCACCCCGGTGCGGGAGACCTCGATGCGGGAGACCCCGGTACACGCGGCCCCGGCGCCCGCACCGCACCGCACCGCGCCGGAGAGCGCCCCCCGGACGCACCGAAGCCGCCTCCTCACGAGTGAGAAAGCGGCTTCCGACCTGCGATGTCGCTGGTCGGGACGACAGGATTTGAACCTGCGACCCCTTGACCCCCAGTCAAGTGCGCTACCAAGCTGCGCCACGTCCCGGTGCGCTTCCCGCGGATTCCCGCGTGATCGCGCGAACAGCACTTTACCCCACACCGGGCGCTGCGCCGAAAGGGGCGCCGGCGCGGGACAATCGCCCCATGGGCAGCACGCGAGAAGGCCAGGACGCGCGGGACCGGGACGAGGAGGGGCGGGCGCGCAGCGCGCGGCCCCGGGACGGGCTGGGACGTCCGCTGCCGTACGGGGCGGCCGGGGTGGAGCGCCAGCCCGAGGGCGTCGTGCGCCGTCCGCGGGAGAGTGTCGCCGAGGCGCAGGCGCTGCTGGACGCCGGGAAGCCGTTCCACGCGCACGAGGTGTTCGAGGACGCCTGGAAGTCGGGTCCGGAGGCGGAGCGCGCGCTGTGGCGGGGGCTGGCCCAGCTCGCGGTCGGTCTCACCCATGCCGCCCGCGGCAACCTGACGGGCGGGCCGCGGCTGCTGCGGCGCGGGGCGGCGTCCGTGGAGGAGTGGGCCGGCGCCTCCGGGCGGTGGGACCCGTACGGGATGGACCTCGCGGGGCTGGCCGGCTGGGCGCGGCGGCTGGCGGGCGAGGTGGAGGAGTCGGGGACGGCGGTGGACGCGCGGGCCGCGGCGCCGCGGCTGCGCTGACACCCGCCACCGTCACCGCCGGTGGCGTACGGCAGACTCGGGGCCGTGCGAACGATTCATGTCATCGGTATCGGCGCGGGCGACCCCGACCAGCTGACCCTCCAGGCGGTCCGGGCGCTGCGCGGCACGGACGTGTTCTTCGTCCTCGACAAGGGGGAGGTGAAGAGCGACCTCACACGGCTGCGCAGGGACATGCTGGACACGCACCTGCCGGAGGGCGGCTACCGGGTCGTGGAGGCCCGCGACCCGGAGCGGGACCGCCGTGCGGGCGGCACCGCGTACTCCCCCGCCGTCGGCGACTGGCGCAGCGCCCGCGCCGGGATCTACGAGCGGCTGATCGCCGAGGAGCTCGGCGAGGACGAGAGCGGCGCGTTCCTGGTGTGGGGCGACCCCGCGCTGTACGACAGCACGCTCGGCATCCTGGAGGAGGTGCTGGCGCGGGGCACGGTGACCTTCACGTACGACGTAATACCCGGCGTCAGCAGTGTCTCGGCGCTCGTCGCCCGCCACCGCACGGGCCTGAACCGGGTGGCCCGCCCGGTGCAGATCACCACCGGGCGGCGGCTCGCCGAGGGGTTCCCGAAGGGGGTGGACGACGTGGTCGTGATGCTCGACGCCCACCAGACCTTCCGCCGGTACGCCGACCAGGACATCGACATCTACTGGGGCGCCTACATCGGCACCCCGGACGAGATCCTGGTCTCCGGCCCGCTCGCCGAGGCCGCCCCCCGCATCGAGCGCCTGCGCGCCGAGGCACGCGAACGCAAGGGCTGGATCATGGACACGTACCTGCTGCGCCGTAACCCCCGGGGCGACTGACCGGGGCGACGGGAGGGCGGGGCCGGCACCGCGTCACGGTGTGCCGAGCCCCAGCCGCTCCAGCACCCCGGCCACGTCCGGCACCGCCGTCACGCCGTCCGGCAGCGGCGGGCGCCGTACGACCACGACGGGCAGGCCCAGCCGACGGGCGGCCGTCAGTTTCGCGGCCGTCGCCGCTCCCCCGCTGTCCTTCGTGACCAGCACGTCGATACGGTGCTCCCGCAGCAGCGCCAGCTCGTCGGTGACGGTGAACGGGCCCCGGGCCAGGACGAGTTCGGTGTCCGGCGGCATCGGCGGCGCGGGCGGCTCCACGGACCGGACGACGAAGTGCGGCCCGGTGAGGTGCGCGAAGGCCGCGAGGCCCAGGCGTCCCGTCGTCAGCAGGACGCGGCCGCCGAGGCCGGGCAGCAGTTCCGCCGCCTCCGCCAGCGAGCCCACGGGGTGCCAGCGGTCGCCGGGGCCGGGCCGCCAGCCCGGCCTGCGCAGCACGACCAGGGGCCGTCCGGCGGCGGTCGCGGCGCGCGCCGCGTTCGCGGTGATGCCGGCGGCGAAGGGGTGGGTGGCGTCGACCACGGCGTCCACACCGTGCTCGGCCAGCCAGGCGGCGAGCCCGTCGGCCCCGCCGAACCCGCCGCTGCGGACGTCCCCGGCGAGCGCCCCGGGCCGGGACACCCGCCCCGCCAGTGACGAGGTCACCCGGACACCGGGGCGGGCCGCGAGGGCGGCGGCCAGTTCGCGGGCCTCGGTGGTGCCGCCGAGGACCAGGACGTGGGCGGACATGGCGTCGAGCGTACGAGGCGGAGGCGGCGGCGGACGCGCGGGGGCCGGTCCCGGACGGCACCGGGCAGCACCGGGCAGCACCGGGCAGCACCGGGATGATCCTTCCGGCGGGCCGCCGGACCCGGCGCTATCGTCCCCGTATGGGAGCTGTGCGTGGCGTGCGGGCCGTCCTGATCGACGTCGACGGGGTCCTCACCGTCTCCTGGAAGCCGCTCCCGGGGGCGGTGGAGGCGCTGCGGGCGGTGCGGGAGGCCGGGCTCGGCGTCGCCCTCGTCACGAACACGACCTCGCGCACCCGGGCCTCGATCGCGGCGACGCTGGCGGACGCCGGGTTCCCGGTGGAGGCCGGGGACGTCCTCACCGCGCCGGCCGCGACCGCCGCCCACCTCGCCGAGCGGTTCCCGGGCGCCCGGTGCGCGTTGCTGAACAGCGGTGACGTCGAGGAGGACCTCGCCGGAGTGAACCTGGTCGGCCTCGACGCGGACGGCGTGGACGTGGTGGTCCTCGGCGGGGCGGGCCCCGCGTTCGGGTACGAGGCACTGGACCGGGTCTTCGGGCATCTCCGGCGGGGCGCCCGGCTGGTGGCGATGCACCGCAACCTGTACTGGCGCACCGACGCGGGACTGCGGCTGGACGCCGGGGCGTTCCTCGCGGGGCTGGAGGCGGCCGCGCGGGTGACGGCCGAGGTGACGGGGAAGCCGTCGCCGGCGTTCTTCGCGGCCGCGCTGGGGCGCCTCGGGGCGGGCGCCGGCGAGGCGCTGATGGTGGGCGACGACGTCGAGTCGGACGTCCTCGCGGCGCAGCGGGCGGGGATCGGCGGGGTGCTGGTCAGGACCGGCAAGTTCCTGCCGGAGGCGCTGGCGGCGGCCGACGGCGCCCCGGACCACGTCGTCGACTCGTTCGCGGACCTGCCCGCGCTGCTGGCCCGGCTGCGGCCGGTGCGGTAGCGGCCGGTGCGGTAGCGGTCGGTCAGCGCAGGAGCAGTTGGAGGCCGCCGACCACGGTCGCCGCGATGACGAGCCGCTCGAACAGCAGCTGGTCGATGCGGTGCACCGCCCACCTGCCGAGCAGCGCTCCGGGGACGACGAACGCGGCCAGCGCCGCGTCCAGCAGCAGCGAACGGCCGTCGATCAGGCCGAGGCCCACGCTGAACGGCACCTTGGAGACGTTGACGATGAGGAAGAAGAAGGCGGAGGTGCCGAGGAAGCCGAGTTTGCGGAAGCCCGCCGACAGCAGGTACATCGACATCACCGGGCCGCCCGCGTTGGCGACCATCGTGGTGAAGCCGCCGAGGACGCCGTAGGAGCGGGCCTTCAGGCGGCCGGCGCGCGTCACCACGGCGTCCGGGTCGTCGGCCGCCTCTGCGGTGCGCCGCCGCCACACCGTGACCCCGGCCATGAACAGCAGGATCGCGCCGATGGAGGTGCGCACGGTCGCGTCGTCGGCCCGCATCAGGAACAGCGTGCCGACGACGACACCGGCGGCCACCGCCGGGAACAGCCGCCACAGCGTGGGCCAGTGGGCGTGGCGCCGGTAGGTGAGGACGGCCAGTACGTCCCCGGCGATCAGGATCGGCAGGAGGACACCGGTGGAGGCGCGGGCGGGCAGCACCGCGGCGAAGATCGCCAGGCTGACCGTGTTGGCCCCGCTGACGGCCGTCTTGGAGAAGCCGACCAGGAGGGCCGCGAGGGCGAGGACGGCGAACTCCCAGCCGGTGATGTGCCACAACGTCATCGTGTTCATGCGGGGACCGATGCTACGCACACCTGATCGGCCGCGGTGAGGAGCCTCCCGCCCGGCGGCCGCGGGGTCACCGGGCCATCGGGCCGCGGGGCCACGAGGCCGCACGGCCGCCGCACGGCCGCCGAGCGGCACGATCGCCGGGTCGCACGGCCACCGTCCCACCAGGCCATCGGACCGTCCGGTCGCCCGGCCATCGGACCGCACGGCCGCCCGGTCGCCGGACCGCATGGCCGCCCGGTCGCCGGGCCGCCCCGTCGTGGTGCGTCAGTGCCGCTCGACCAGCACCGCGCTCCCCTGCCCCACCCCGACGCACATGGTCGCCAGGCCCCGCTCCGCGCCCGTGCGCCGCATCCGGTGCAGCAGGGTGGTGAGGATGCGCGCCCCGGAACAGCCGAGCGGATGGCCGAGGGCGATCGCGCCGCCGCTGGGGTTGACCAGTTCGGGGTCGATGCCGAGCTGGTCCACGCAGGCCAGCGCCTGCGCGGCGAACGCCTCGTTGAACTCGGCCTCCTGGAGGTCGCCGACGCTCCACCCGACGCGGTCCAGCGCCTTGCGGGTCGCGGGGACCGGGCCGATGCCCATCACGTCGGGGTGGACACCGGCGGAGGCACCCGCGACGTAGCGGCCGAGGGACTCCAGGCCCAGCGTGTTCAGGGCCTCCTCGCTGACGAGGAGGAGACCGGCGGCGCCGTCGTTCATCGGGGAGGCGTTGCCCGCGGTGACCGTGCCGCCCGGCCGGAAGACGGGCCGCAGCCGGGCGAGCTTGTCGTAGGAGGTGTCCTCCCGGACGCATTCGTCGGTGTCGACGACGGTGCCGTCCGGGAGCCGGACCGGCAGGATCTCGTCGTCGAAGTGGCCCTTGTCGCGGGCGAGCGCGGCACGCCGGTGGCTGCGGAGCGCGAAGTCGTCCTGGCGCTCGCGGGGGACGCCGTACCGTTCGGCGACCTCCTCGGCGGTCTCGCCCATCGCCAGCAGGCCGTGCAGGTCCTTCATGGCGGGGTTGACCAGGCGCCAGCCGAGCCGGGTGTCGACGGTCTCCACCCGGTGCGGGAGGGCCTCGTCGGGGCGGGCGAGGACGAAGGGCGCGCGGCTCATCGACTCGGAGCCGCCCGCGAGCACGATCTCGGCCTCGCCGGCGGCGATCGTGCGGGCGGCGGCGGTGACCGCCTCCATGCCCGAGGCGCACAGCCGGTTCACCGTGGCGCCGGGGACGGTCTCGGGGAGTCCGGCCAGCAGCGCGGCCATGCGGGCGACGTTGCGGTTGTCCTCGCCGGCCTGGTTGGCGGCACCCCAGTACACGTCGTCGATCCGGGCCGGATCGAGCGCGGGCAGGTCGGCGACCAGGCCGCGGATGACGCCCGCGGCGAGGTCGTCGGGCCGTACGGCGGACAGGGCGCCGCGCAGCTTGCCGATGGGGGTGCGGCGGGCGGCCGCGAAGTGGACGGGACGCACGACTGGGGACTCCTGACCGACGACGACACTGTGGTGCGGCAGATTAGGCAGATTAGGCAGATTAATTAGCGCTGCTAGTTTCGGACTATAGACCGCCGCCGCACCCTGGGGGAAGGCCACCGGGCGGCGACACGGGCCGCCCCGCGGCCCCGCACGCCCGGCGCCGCAGCACCCGCCCGCGGGACCGCCCGCACGGCCCCGCAGCACCGCCCGCGGCCCCGCGGCCCGGCGCGCACCGCCCCGTGGCCCTACGGGCCCGCGTGCACGGTCCCGCCCTCCGGGCCGCCTCCGCCGGGAGGCGCGTTCGCGCCGCCGGGAGCCGCGTTTGCGGCGAATCGCCCTGGGCACCCGCGCCCCCATGGAGTGGTTGCGCAGGGCCGCCTGCAACGGCGAGGACCCCGAGTTGTTCTTCCCCGTGGGCACGTCCGGGCCGGCGCTGCGGGAGACCGCGGACGCCAAACGGGTCTGCGGACGGTGCCCGGTGACCGCCGACTGCCTGGCGTACGCCCTCGACAGCGGCCAGCTGTCCGGCGTGTGGGGCGGCACCGACGAGGCGGAACGCGCCGACCTGCTCCGTACCGCACGGGACGACGTGAGAAGGAGGACCGCCGTATGACCGTCGTCAAGAGCCCGCTGCCCGAACCGGCCCGCCAGGTCACCTACGACGCGTTGCAGGGCACGCTCGTCGACCTGCTGGGCCTCTCCCTGATCGGCAAGCAGGCGCACTGGAACATCGTCGGCCCCCGGTTCCGTTCGATCCACCTCCAGCTCGACGAGGTGGTCACGGCCGCCCGTTCCTTCGCCGACACGGCCGCCGAGCGGGCCGCCGCGATCGGCCTGCCGCCGGACGGCCGCCCGGAGACGATCGCGTCGGCGTTCACGCTGCCGTCCCCGAAGGGCGGCTGGCTGCGCGACGAGGACGTGGTGCGGGTGATCGCGGAGGCGCTGGGCGCGGCCATCGGCCGGCTGCGGGAACGGATCGGGGCGACCGAGAAGGCCGACCCCGTCACCCAGGACCTGCTGATCGGCATCACCGCCGAGCTGGAGAAGCAGCGGTGGATGTTCGAGGCGGAGAACTGGCCGCGCGAGGACTGACCGCCGACCCGGACCCCGGACCCCGGAACTCAGGGACACGACACCGCGGCACGCGCGACGCGGCGGCACGACGGAAGGCACGCCATGACCGACGCCCTCGAACTCGACGCGCTGTGGGAGGACTTCCACCGCGTGGTCAACATGACCTCGCAGGAGCTGGCCGCCTGGCTGCGGGTGCGGGACTCCGGCGAGACCACGGAGGCGCTGCCCGGGGCGGCGGGCACCCCGACCGGCCGGCACGTGCTGGCGATCCTCCAGAAGCGGCGCACCGACCTCACGAAGGACGACCTCCGCGTGATGCGGGAGGTGGTGGAGACGGTCGACGACGAGACCGACGTGGCGGACGAGCCCGCGGCCGAGGACACCGCCCTGCGCCACCGCCTCATGACGATCGGCCACGACCCGCTCAAACCCTGAACGGCCGGGCGCCGCGCCCGGGAGAACCGCGCGGCGTCCGGCTCTCACTCCCACCCGGCCGCGACGCGCCGGGTCGGAGCGGCCGTGGCGGTCGGAGCAGCGAGAGCGGTCGGGGCGGTGAGAGCGGTCAGAGCGGCCGCAGCCCGGTCACCGGCAGGTCGAGAAGCCGGACCAGGGTGCGCAGCACCCCGTTGTCGTTGTTGGAGGGGGCCAGGTGGCGGGCCCGCCGGACGACCTCCGGATGGGCGTTGGCCATGGCGAAGGACCAGTCGGCGGCGTCCAGCATCTCCAGGTCGTTGAGGTAGTCGCCGAACACCACGGTCTGCGCGGGCGTGATGCCCAGCTCGTCCTGGAGCCGGCGCAGGGCGACGCCCTTGTTGGCGGTGCGGTTCATGACGTCGACCCAGTGCTCGCCGGAGACGACGACCTGGTGGGTGTCCGTGAACGGCGCCAGGGCCGGTGCGGTGGTCTCCGTCACCGGACCGAAGTCGAACAGGGCGACCTTGATGATGTCGTCCTCGACGGCGGCGACGTCCTCGACGACCCGGTGGCGCAGGTAGTACCGGCCGACCTCCGTGAGGAAGGCCCCGTCGGCCCGCTCGACGTACGCGGACCGCTTCCCGCAGACGACGGCCCCGACGTCCGCGCCGCCCGCCGCGAGCCGCCGCACGGTCTCGACGACGCGGACGACCACGGCGGGGTCCAGCGGGTCGGAGCTGAGCTCCTCGCCGTCGCGGACGACGTAGGTGCCGTTCTCCGCTATGAAGACCATCCCGTCGGCCACCTCGGCGAACTCCCGCGCCAGCGTCGCGTACTGCCGACCGCTGGCGGGGCTGAACAGCACGCCGCGCTCCCGCAGCAGCGCGAGGACCTCCCGGAGCCCGTCGGGCGTCCGCTTGTCGTCGTCGAGCAGCGTGCCGTCCATGTCGGTGACGACGAGACGGATGTCGGCGCCGCCGGCCGCCGGCGCGGGTGCGGTCGACCGGGGGGCGTGGGAGTAGGGCATGTCCTGCTTCCTGTACGGGGGTGACCGGATTGTCACCCTACCGGGGGCCCCGGGCCGCCCGCGGCCCCCGGGCGCGCCCGGTCCCGGGACGCAGGTGATCACCCGGCGGCACCACGGCGGACGACGGGGGCGTGGTGCCGCGGTACGGCGCGGCGGCCGTGAAACCCTGACCGGCACCGCCCGTGCGCGCCGACGCGATCCTGGAGGCCGACATGACCACCCTCACCGATCCCCTCCCCGGCGGCCGCCCCGGCGACGTCGAACGGGCCAGGGCGCTCAGCGGTGAACTGGCGGGCCGGGGTGTGCACGGCATCGTCCTGGCCTACGTCGACACCGCGGGCGTCGGCCGGGTGAAGACGGTCCCGACCGCGGGACTGGCCTCCGCGGCGGCCTGGGGCGTGGGGATGTCGCCGGTGTTCGACACCTTCCTCGCCGACGACCGCAGCGTCACCACCGACGTCCTCGGCTCCCCCGACGGCGACCTGCGCCTCTACCCGGACCTGGACCGGCTGGTGGTGCTGGCCGCACAGCCCGGCTGGGCGTGGGCGCCGGTCGACCGCATCACCCAGGACGGCGAGCCGCACCCGGGCTGCTCCCGCACCTTCCTGCGCCGCACCGTCGCCGGGGCGGCCCGCGCGCACGGTCTCGCCTTCAAGGCCGGCATCGAGATCGAGTGGTCGGTGGGCCTGGACTCGGCGCCGCCCGGCGAGTTCGTCCCCGCCGCCCCCGGGCCGGCGTACGGCGCGATCCGGCAGGTGGAGCTGAGCGACTGCGCCGCCGAGCTGCTGGCGGCGTGCGCGGCCCAGGGCGTGGACGTCGACCAGGTCCATCCCGAGTACGGGCCGGGCCAGTTCGAGATCTCGGTGGCCGCCCTGGACCCGGTGGCGGCGGCCGACCGCAGCGTGCTGGTGCGCCAGACGATCCGCGCGGTGGCCCGCCGGCACGGTCTGCGGGTCTCCTTCTCCCCCGCCGTGCTGGCGCGGGGCGTCGGCAACGGCGGCCACGTCCACCTCTCCGCCTGGCGCGACGGCACCAACCTGCACGGCGGCGGCAGCCGCCGGTACGGCATGACGGCCGACGCGGAGGCCTTCGCGGCCGGTGTCCTCGCCCACCTCCCGGCGCTCACGGCGGTGACCGCGCCGAGCCCCGCCAGCCGGCTGCGGCTGCGGCCCTCCCAGTGGGCGGGCGTGTTCACCGCCTGGGGCCTGGAGACCCGCGAGGCGGCGATCCGGCTGGTGCGGGGCACCGCGGGCCGGCGTGCCGAGCTGGCGAACCTGGAGGTGAAGCCGGTCGACCTGGCCGCCAACCCCTATCTCGCCCTCGGCTGCCTCATCGCCGCGGGCCTGGACGGCGTCGCCTCGGGCGCGGTCCTGCCCGAGGAGACCACCGGCGATCCGGCCCGGCTGCCCCCGGAGGAGGCCTCGGCGCGGGGCGTGCGCCGGCTGCCGGCCACGCTGGACGAGGCGGTCGCGGAGTTCCGCGCGGACGGGGTGCTGCGGGCCGCGCTGGGCCCGGTCCTCGCCGACGCGGTGACCGCCGTACGGCAGGGCGAGATCGAGGGCGTGGCCGGGCTGGACGACGAGCGGGTGGCGGCTGCCTACCGCTGGGTGTACTGACGTGGGCGGCGGACCGGTCCACGAGGCCCTCGCCCGGCTGGAGCTGGTCGACCACCACTGCCACGGCGTGGCCACCGCCCCGCTGGACCGGCCGGGCTTCGAGGCGCTGCTCACGGAGGGCGGACGCTGGCCGGGCAGTTCCCCGTTCGACACCCCGGCGGGCGTGGCCGTACGGCGCCACTGCGCGCCCCTGCTGGACCTGGAGCGGCACGCCCCGGCCGACGCCTACCTGGAGCGGCGGGCCGAGCTGGGGCCGCGGGAGGTGAACCGGCGGTTCCTGACGGCCGCCCGCACCGGCGTGTTCTGCGTGGACACCGGTCTCCCGCCGGACGGCCTCACCGCACCGGCCGAACTCGCCGACGCGGCGGGCGGGACGGCCCGCGAGGTCGTCCGGCTGGAGACGGTCGCCGAGGCCGTGGCCGCGCGGGGCGTCGAGGCGGACGGGTACGGCGACGCGTTCCGGGCGGCCGCGCGGGAGGCGGTGCGCGCGCCCGGCGTGGTGGCGGTGAAGTCGGTGGCCGCGTACCGCACCGGCTTCGACCTCGACCCGGCCCGGCCCGCGGACGCGGAGGTGACCCGCGCGGCGCGGCGCTGGCTGGCGCGCGGCGGACGCCTGGCGGAGCCCGTGCTGGTGCGGCACCTGCTGTGGACCGCCGTCGACCTGGGACTGCCGCTCCAGCTGCACACCGGCTTCGGCGACGGCGACATCCGCCTGCACCGGGCGGATCCGGCCCGGTTGACGGACTGGCTGCGCCTGATCGCGGGCACGATCCCCGTGCTGCTCCTGCACTGCTGGCCCTACCAGCGGCAGGCCGCCTACCTGGCCGCGGTGTTCGAGCAGGTGTACCTGGACGTGGGGCTCACCCTGCACCACGTCGGCCCGGTGCGCGCGCGGGCGGTCCTGGAGGAGGCGTTGGAGATCACCCCGTTCCACAAGCTGCTGTACAGCTCCGACGCCTACGGCGTGGCCGAGTTCTACGGGCTCGGCGCGCTGGCGTTCCGCCGGGGACTGGGGGATCTGCTCCAGGACCGGGTGGACGCCGACGAACTGGACCTGCCCGACGCGCTGCGCCTGGCACGGTGGGCCGGGGCGGACAACGCCCACCGGGTCTACCGGCTTCCCGACGGACTGAAAGTATGATCAAGCAATGTCAGACTTGACCGATACCACGCCCGGCTGGCTGAGCCAGGACGAACTCGAACTCGCCCGCTCCCGCATGCCGATCCTGTACGTCGAGGCCGTGCCCGTGCGCGTCGACGACAGCGGCGAAGTCACCAGGATCGGCCTGCTGCTGCGGATAGGACCGGACGGCAACGTCAGCCGGACCCTGGTCTCGGGCCGGGTCCTGCACCACGAACGGGTCCGCGACGCCCTGCTGCGACACCTGGAGAAGGACCTCGGCCCCATGGCGCTGCCCCGCGTCCCGGCGTCCCTGCAGCCCTTCACGGTCGCGGAGTACTTCCCCACGCAGGGCGTCACGCCGTACCACGACCCGCGTCAGCACGCGGTGTCGCTGGCGTACATCGTGCCGGTGACCGGTGACTGCCGGCCCCGGCAGGACGCCCTGGACCTGGTGTGGTTCGACCCGCAGGAGGCGGTCTCGCCCGCGGTGCAGAGCGAGATGCCGGGCGGGCACGGCTTCCTGCTGCGGCAGGCGCTGGCCCACGTCGGCCAGTCGGCGTCCTGACCGGCGTGGGACCGCGTCCCGCCCTGCCCGCCCCGCGCGTGGTGTCGGTCGGCGCGGCCGCGCGCCGGCCGTGCACCCTGGTGGTCTGCCGGGGCTGCTGCTGCGGTGACGCCCGCAAGAACCCCGGCTACGACCACGCCTGGCAGCTGGAGCGCCTGCGCGCGGCGGCGGCCGCGTCGGCGGGCGCCTTCGCGGTCCGCACGACGGACTGTCTGGGTCCCTGCGACCGGGCCAACGTGATCGTCGTCCAGCCGTCCGGCGCGGGCCGCCGGGCGGGCGGCCGGGCCACCTGGATCGGTTTCGCGACGGACGACGACTGCACCGAGGAGATCCTGGCCTGGGCGGCGGCGGGCGGCCCGGGTGTCGCCGGGCCCCCGGCGGCCCTGGAGCTCCAGTTCATCAGCCCGCCCCGCCCGGCCCCCACCCGCGGCCGCGCCCGCGGGTGACGGGGCGGCCGGCGGTTCGCCGACGGTCCGCGGCCGCCGGCGGCCGCGGACACGGCGAAGGCCGCCTTCCCCGTACGGAGAAGACGGCCTCGGCCCCACGACTTCGCAAAGTCGGGACGACAGGATTTGAACCTGCGACCCCTTGACCCCCAGTCAAGTGCGCTACCAAGCTGCGCCACGTCCCGTTGCCCGTCTGACCTGGGGTTTCGCCCGGCCGGACGTGCAGGGAAACAATACCGCACTCGGGTCGGTGATCGCGCACGCGTTTACCGGGGTCGCGCTCGTCGACGCTTCTCAGGCCTCTCCCGGCACCCCCAGTCCCGGGTGTGCCTCCAGCAGGCGCGTCGGGGCGGCCTGGCGCCAGGAGTCGGCGAGGATGTCCCGCAGTTCGGCCTCGTCCTCCAGGGCGGCCAGCCGGACCCGGATCCAGGCGAACTGGGCCTCGTGGTCGGCGATCCAGAACTTCCCCGGCTCGGCGAGGGCCAGTTCGTCGCGCTCCTCCTTGGGGCAGCGCACGGCGAGGGAGGTCTCGTCCTCGGGGAGGGTGGCGAACATCTTTCCCGCGACCCGGAACGTGGGCATGTTCCAGGCGGTCTTCTCGGCCGTGTCCGGCAGGGACAGGGCGACACGGCGTACGTCTTCGGCGTCCGGCATGTTGCGCAGGCTAGCGGCAGGCACCGACAGTCGCGCCGGGGTGGGGTGTTGGCAGTGCAGGGTGGCCTGCCGCAGGGCCCCGGACGGGTCGGCCGCGTGGTCGGGGACGACCCCCGCCCTGCTCCGTCCCCCGGTGCGGTAGGGGTGTGCGGCGGGGCTGCCGGTCCCGGTGTCCCGCTCCGCCTCTTCCGGGGCGGCCTGTCCCCTGTCCGGGACGCTGTCCCGGACAGGGGAGGCTCAGCCGGGGGTGACCTCCGTCAGTGCCTCCAGCACGGGGCGGAACAGCGGATGCTCCTCGGCGCCCCGGCGTACGGCCGCGAAGACGCGGCGGGTCGGGGCCGCCCCGTCGACCGGGCGGACGACCACGCCGGTCAGGTCCATGCCGCGCAGGGCCGAGCGCGGGACCAGCGCCACGCCCGCGTCCGCGGAGGCCAGCGCCACGACCGCGCGGAAGTCGTCCGAGGAGTGCTCCAGGCGGGGCTGGAAACCGGCGTGCTCGCAGGCCAGCACGACCACGTCGTGGCACGGGTTGCCCGGGTAGGGGCCGATCCAGGGGTCCTTGGCCAGCTCGGCGAGCGGCACCTCGGCGTCCTCGGCGAGGCGGTGGGTGACCGGTACGACCGCGTCGAAGGGCTCGGCGTAGAGCGGGACGTGCGCGAGGCGCGGGTCGTCGGCGGCGGGCGCGCCCCGGTACTCGACGGCCACGGCGATGTCGACCTGCCGGTCGAGGACCATCGGCAGGCTGGCGTCGCCCTCGGCGTCCTGGACGCGGATCCTGATCCCCGGGTGGGTGCCGGCGAGCCGGGCCACGGCGGGCGCGACGACCAGGGCGATGCCGGTGGCGAAGGCGGCCACGGTGACCGTGCCGGCCGCGCCCGAGCGGTAGGCGGCCAGTTCCGCCTCCGCCCGCTCCAGCTGGGCGAGGACCGCGTGGGCGTGGGCGAGGAGGATCTCACCGGCCGGGGTGAGCCGTACGCCGCGGGCGCCGCGTTCCACCAGGCGGTGGCCGGTCTCCTGTTCCAGGGCGGTGAGCTGCTGGGAGACGGCGGACGGGGTGAGGTAGAGCGCGGCGGCAGCCGCCGTCACGGTGCGGTGGTCGGCCACCGCACGCAGGATGTGGAGCCGCCGCGCCTCGATCATGGAGCGATTATCGCAAGGTGCCGGGGGCGGCGGGTCAGGCCTCCAGTTCCGCCCGCGCCGCCACGAAGGCGTCCACGGCGCGGTCGACGTCGGCCGTGGAGTGCGCGGCGGAGAGCTGGACCCGGATGCGGGCCTGCCCCTGCGGGACGACCGGGTAGGAGAAGCCGATCACGTACACCCCGCGCTCCAGCAGCAGTTCGGCCATCCGGCCCGCCCGCGCCGCGTCGCCGATCATCACGGGCGCGATGGCGTGGTCGCCGGGGAGGACGTCGAAGCCCTCGTCGGTCATGCGGCGGCGGAACAGGGCCGTGTTCTCGGCGAGCCGGACGCGCAGGTCGTCGGCCGACTCCAGCAGGTCGAGGACCTTGAGGGAGGCGGCGGCGATGACCGGGGCGAGGGTGTTGGAGAACAGGTAGGGGCGGGAGCGCTGGCGCAGCAGGGCGACGATCTCGGCGCGGGCCGCGACGTAGCCGCCGGAGGCGCCGCCGAGGGCCTTGCCGAGGGTGCCGGTGACGATGTCGACGCGGTCCATGACGCCGTGCAGTTCGGGGGTGCCGCGGCCGCCGGGGCCGACGAAGCCGACGGCGTGGGAGTCGTCGACCATGACCATCGCGTCGTGGCGGTCGGCGAGGTCGCAGATCTCGGCGAGGGGGGCGACGTAGCCGTCCATGGAGAAGACGCCGTCGGTGACGATCAGCCGGCGGCGGGCGCCCCCTTCGGCGGCCTCCTTCAACTGCCGTTCCAGGTCGGCCATGTCGCGGTTGGCGTAGCGGAAGCGGCGGGCCTTGGAGAGCCGGATGCCGTCGATGATGGAGGCGTGGTTCAGGGCGTCGGAGATCACCGCGTCCTCGGGGCCGAGCAGCGTCTCGAAGACGCCGCCGTTGGCGTCGAAGCAGGAGGAGTACAGGATCGTGTCCTCCTGGCCGAGGAACGCGGACAGCCGTGCCTCCAGCTCCTTGTGGACCTCCTGGGTGCCGCAGATGAACCGCACGGACGCCATGCCGTAGCCCCAGCGGTCCAGGGCCTCGTGGGCGGCGGCGACCACCTCGGGGTGGTCGGCGAGGCCGAGGTAGTTGTTGGCGCAGAAGTTGAGGACCTCGCCGGGCCGGCCGCCGGCGGTGACGGCGACGGTGGCGGACTGCGGGGTGCCGATGACCCGCTCGGGCTTGTGCAGGCCGGCGGCGCGGATCTCGTCGAGGGTGGCGCGCAGGTCGTCGCGCACGGAGTCGAACATCTCAGAAGCTCCTAGGAAAGCGGATGGCTTACGCGGTCCAGTCGAGGATGACCTTGCCGCCCCTGCCGCTCGCGGCGTCGGCGAACGCCGCCTCGAAGTCGCGGTGGGAGTAGCGGCCGGTGATCACCGGGGCGAGGTCGAGGCCGCCCTCCAGCAGCACGGACATCGCGTACCAGGTCTCGAACATCTCGCGGCCGTAGATGCCCTTGATGGTGATCATCGAGGTGACGATCCGGGCCCAGTCGACCGGGAACTCCTCGGTGGGCAGGCCCAGCACGGCGATCCGGCCGCCGTGCGTCATGTTGGCGATCATGTCGCGCATCGCCTCGGGGCGGCCGGACATCTCCAGCCCGACGTCGAAGCCCTCGCGCAGGCCCAGTTCGCGCTGTCCGTCGGCGATGGTCGCGTCCGAGACGTTCAGGGCGAGGCTCGCGCCGATCTTGCGGGCGAGTTCCAGGCGCTCCTCGCTGACGTCGGTGACGACGACGTTGCGGGCACCGGCGTGCCGGGCGACGGCGGCGGCCATCAGGCCGATCGGGCCGGCCCCGGTGATCAGCACGTCCTCGCCGACCAGCGGGAAGGACAGAGCGGTGTGGACGGCGTTGCCGAACGGGTCGAAGATCGCCGCCACGTCGAGGTCGACGGGGACGCGGTGCACCCAGACGTTGGCGGCGGGCAGCGCCACGTACTCGGCGAACGCGCCGTCGCGGCCGACGCCGAGTCCGACGGTGGCCCGGCACAGGTGGCGGCGCCCGGCGAGGCAGTTGCGGCACCGGCCGCAGACGAGGTGCCCCTCGCCGCTCACCCGGTCGCCGGCCTTGATGTCAGCAACGTCCCGCCCGGTCTCGACGACCTCGCCGACGAACTCGTGCCCGAGGACGAGCGGGGTGCGGATCGTCTGCCGGGCCCAGCCGTCCCAGGACCGGATGTGCAGATCGGTGCCGCAGATGCCGGTGCGCAGCACCTTGATCAGTACGTCACCGGGTCCGACGGCGGGCTCCGGCACGTCCACGAGCCACAGACCCGGCTCCGCCTTCTCCTTGACCAGCGCCTTCAACGGTACGGCTCCTGACGATCGGGCCCCCCGCGCCGGGCATGCCGAAGGGCGCCCGCGGCGGGGGAAGGGGTGGAATCCGGTAGCAATCTGCCGCACGGCGGCGGCGCGGTCCATCGAGACTTTCTTAACCGGAGCCACAGCTCCGCTTCACACCCCGGCCCCCGTGTCACCCTTGAGGGGGAACCGACCGAGGGGGAACAGCCCATGACCACGGCGCAGGACCTGCTGATCGTCTCGCTGGACGTGCCGCCCGCACGCCCCGTGGAGCGGGGTGAACTCTCCCTCGCCCTCGCGGGGGCCGAGCTGATCGACCTGGTGGAGGCGGACGTGCTCGTCCTCGCCGGCGACCGGGTGGCGCCGGGCCCGGCGCCGGCCCCGGCCGACCGGCTCCTCGCGGAGGCCGCGGCCTCGGTGGTGCGGCGGGAGCCGTACGAGTCGGTCGAGGAGTGGCTGTGGCGGCGCGGCCGGGGGCTGGCCGAGGCCTACACCGCCCGGTCGGAGGCCGACGGCGTGCTGGCCCGCCCGCGCGGCCGTCTGCTCGCCGGGCGGTCCGGCCGGAGCGCGCCCGTGGACTCGCCGGCCCGGCGGCGCGCCGCCGAACGCTGGGCCGCGGGCGAGCCCGTCCTGGCGGGCCTGGCCACCGCCACCGGCCTCCGCGAGGAGGAGGGCGACGGCTTCCCCGGCCCGCTGACCGACCGGGTGGCGACGGTGCTGGTCGCGGTCGGCGACGCGGTCACGGAGCTGACCGCCGTACGGCAGCGGCGGTCCGTGGAGGACGCCGCCTTCGACAACGTCTGGCGGGGCTTCTGACGGCGGGACCTCCGGCGGCGGGGCCTCTGCCGGATCCCGGCCGGGGTCACCGGGGCGGCCCGCCGGCCTCCCGGTGCTCCAGCCGTCCGGCGAGGTCCGCCGCGGTCGCCTTGATGGTCTCCAGTCCCGCCCTGCCCCAGGGCCGGGGCGTCAGATCGGCCACGGACACCGTGCCGAGCACCATGCCGGCCGTGTCGATCAGCGGGGCGCCGAGGTAGGAGCGGATGCCGTACTCCTCGACGACCGGATTGCCCGCGAACCGCGGGTAGTCGCGGACGTCCTCCAGGACCAGTGCCTTGCGCCGCGCGACGACGTGCGGGCAGTAGCCGTACTCGCGGGCGAGCCGGCGGCCCAGTTCCGGCTTGCCGCCGAGGGCGGCCGGGCCGCCGGGCGGTGTGTGCAGGCCGGCGAAGAACTGCCGTTCCCCGTAGAGGAAGTTGACCATCGCGTACGGCGCGCCGGTCACCTCGGCGAGGCGGTCGGCGAAGGCGTCCAGACCGGGCTCGGCCCGCTCCCCCAGGCCGAGGCGGCGCAGCCGCAGGGTGCGGGCGGGCGCCTCCTCGTCGTCGGGGGTGAGCAGCAGTCGACCGGCCGGGCGGGGCGGGTCGTAGCTCATGGGCGGACTCCGTCGCTGTGGACGTGCGGCATGTGCGGCTCCGGTAGGGGGTGGGGCGGGATCACCTGGGGGCGCCGCGGCTCGGCAGGGGTGCCGTCGGCGCGTGGGCGATGAGGTGGCGGACGAGGGCGAGCAGGGTCTGCACGCCCGAGGCGGAGATGCGGGCGTCGCAGCGCACGACGGGGACGGCCGGGTCCAGGTCCATGGCGGCGCGCACCTCCTCGGGGTCGTAGCGGTGGGCGCCGTCGAACTCGTTGACGGCCACGATGAAGCCGAGGCCGCGCTCCTCGAAGAAGTCGACGGCCGCGAAGCACTGCTCCAGGCGGCGGGTGTCGGCGATGACGACGGCGCCGAGGGCGCCCTCGGACAGTTCGTCCCACATGAACCAGAACCGTTCCTGGCCGGGGGTGCCGAACAGGTACAGGACGTGCTGCGGGTCGAGGCTGATGCGGCCGAAGTCCATGGCCACGGTCGTCTCGACCTTGTTCTCGATGCCGTCGAGGTCGTCGGTCGCGGCGCCGGCGGTGGTGAGCAGCTCCTCGGTGCTCAGGGGCGCGATCTCGCTCACCGCGGCGACGAACGTGGTCTTGCCGACCCCGAACCCGCCCGCGACCAGGATCTTCAGCGCGGTCGGGAAGACGGCGGAGCCGTCGTCGTGGTCAGAGCTGTCGTCGTAGTCCATCGAGCACTGCCTCCAGTAGGGCCCGGTCGGTGGGGTGGTGGTGGTACTCGGGGGGCTTGGTGGTCAGCGCCCCGCAGTCGAGGAGGTCCGCCAGCAGCACCTTGGCGACGGCCGCCGGGAGCCTCAGGTGGGCGGCGACCTCGGCGACCGGGACGGGGGTCCGGCACAGGTGCAGTGCCTGTGCGTGCTCGGGGCCGAGGTAGTCGAAGGGGGTCGTCCCGGTGGCCCTCACCTGGGACAGGAGGTCCAGGGCGACGGTCGGTCTGGTGCGGCCGTTGCTGACCGTGAACGGACGCACCAGCCGCCCGGCCGCGTCGTCGAGCCAGGGGCCGTCGCCGGCCGCGGCCGCCCTCAAGGTCCCGTCACCGAGGGTTCGACGGCGTACTGCCGGGGCGCGGTCGCCAGGTAGGGCCGCACGCTCTTGACGAGCATCGCCATCTCGTAGCCGAGCACGGCGGCGTCGGCCTCGCGTCCGGCCAGCACCGCGAGGCAGGTGCCCGACCCCGCGGTGGTGACGAACAGCAGCGTGGAGTCGAGTTCGACGACGACCTGCCGCACCTCCCCGCCGTCGCCGAAGCGGAGCCCGGCGCTGCGGCCGAGCGAGTACAGCCCGGAGGCCAGGGCCGCCATGTGGTCGGCGCTGTCGTGGTCGAGGCCGTGGACGGACCTCACGAGGCCGTCGCAGGAGAGGAGGACCGCACTCCTCGTGTGCGGTACGCGCTGCACGAGGCCGCTCATCAGCCAGTCGAGATCGGATGCCTGGCCGGTCGGCGCATCGCTCGCCATGGTGGATCGACTCCTTGGGGTACGAAGGTCAGGGGGAGCGGTGGGAGTGTCGGTGGGAGCGGTGGGAGTGGGGGCAGGGGTGGTGAGGGGGGTGCTCATCCGGCTGGTGCGCTCCCGTCGTGCCGGGTGGTGGGCTGGTGGTCGGAGCCGCCGGACGAGCCGTGCGCGGTGTGCGCCCCGGCGTCGGACCGCGGGGCGGGAGCCGTTGCGTGCGGTACGTCCGCGGCGGCCGGGCGGGCCGGTCCGGTCCGGCCTCGCGGAGCGTCCGCCTCCAGGCTCTGCTGGGCCTCGGCGAGGCCCATGCCGCGCTGGAAGGCGGCCATCAGACCGGGGTCGTGTCCGGCGGGCCGCTCGTCGTCCGGGCGGGGGGCGGGGCCGCCGCGCAGCTGGGGGGCGATGTGCTCCCGGGCGCGGCGGCGGGGCAGTTGCGGCTTGCCCATGGTGCCGCGCACCACGCTCGCCCGCGGGGTGGGCACGAGGCCCGCGACCTCCTCCACGGCGGCCCGGTCACCGGGCCGGATCCCGGGGACCGCGTCGGCCGGATTGGGCCGCTCCTCGTGCGCGCCGCGGACGGGCAGCGGGGCCGGGCGGCAGCCGTTCGGGGCGGCGGTGTCGTGCTGGACCGAGGACGGGGTGGGGGCGGGGGCGAGCCCGGAGGTGGAGGTGAGCCCGGGGGCAGGGGCGGGCCCTGAGGTGGAAGTGGGGGCGGAGGCGGGGGCGGGCCCGGCGTCGCCGTGCGGATGCCCCTCCGGGGCGGGGTGGAGGCTCTGGTGGCCGGTTCGGGGGGACACGGTCCGCGGATGGGCCGGGAAGTCGCTCTGGGGAGGGTTCGGGGTGCGGAGCTGCGACGGCGCCTGCGCCGACTCCGGCTGCGGCTGCGGCTGATGCGGCGTCAAGCGACTTTCCGAAGAAGCGACTTGATGGGGCATGAGTGACTTTGCCTGAGGCAGAAGTTGAGGCTGAGACTGAGACCGGGGCTGCGCGCCCGGCTGGAGCCGCGTGCCCGGCCGGCCCTGGTCCTGGCCCTGGGGAGGCGCGCCGGCCTGGAGGGCCAGGGGCGGCCGCGCCCCGCCCCGCGAGGCCTGCCCGCCCGCGGCGCCCGCCGGCAGCATGCCCGCGCCGCTCTCCTCCGCCCGCGGCGACGGCAGCCCGGCCGGCCCCAGGAGGTCCTGCGGGACGACGAGTACGGCCTGGACGCCGCCGTAGATGTTGTTCTGGAGCCGGACCCGGATGCCGTGGCGGCGGGCCAGCTGCGAGACGACGTAGAGGCCGATGCGGCCGTCGGCGAGCAGGCGGCCGACGTTGACCTGGTCGGGATCGGCGAGCAGGGCGTTCATCCGGCCCTGTTCGTCGACGGGCATGCCGAGGCCGCGGTCCTCGACCTCGACGGCCAGCCCGGAGGTGACCAGGTTGGCGCGGAGCAGGACCTGGGTGTGCGGGGCGGAGAACACCGTGGCGTTCTCGACGAGTTCGGCGAGCAGGTGGATGACGTCGGCGACGGCGTGCCCGCGCAGTTCGCCGTCGACCGGTGGGACGAGCCTGACCCGCGAGTACTGCTCGACCTCGGCGATGGCGGAGCGCAGCACCTCGGTCATGGGGACGGGGTTGCTCCACTGCCGCCGGGAGACGGCGCCGCCGAGGACGGCGAGGTTCTCGGCGTGCCGGCGGATGCGGGTGGCGAGGTGGTCGACGTGGAAGAGGCCCTTGAGGAGGTCGGGGTCCTCGATCTCGTTCTCCAGCTCGTCCAGGATGGAGATCTCGCGGTGCACGAGGGACTGAAGGCGCCGCGCGAGGTTGACGAACACCTCCAGCTTCTGTTCGCTGTCGCTCCGGCCGGAGAGCCGGGCGGCCCGGACGACGGCGGTGACGGCCCCGTCGTGGGCGCGGGACAGGTCGGCGGCGAGCAGCTCGAACTCGTCGGCGTCGGCGGGCGGGCCGCCGCGCGGCTTGCGCTGCGGCGGGGTCTCGCCGCGGTGCAGCGCGTCGACCAGGGCACGCAGGTCGGCCTCGCCGCGCGCGCTGCTGCGGCGCAGGGCGGTGATGCGGTCGCCGACGGAGCGGGCGGTCCGGCCGGCGGCCACGGCGGCGACGACGATGCCGACGCCGGTCACCGCGACGGCCCCGGCGAGGACGGCCCACAGGGTCGGTCCCGGTCTGACGCCGGTGGAGCGCACGGTGAACAGGACGGCCGCGCAGGCGCTGAGGGCGACGGCGGTCGGGGGCAGCACGGCGAGTCGCAGCAGCTGGGGCAGCATGTGCCTCTCGGCCGGTGCGGGTGCGGTGCCGGCGACCGGCCTTCCGTGCCGTCCGCCCTCACGGCGGTCTGCGCGTGCGGCCGGTGCGCGGAGGTGAGACATCGGTTTCCTCGTACTGTCCGTCGGACTGTCCGTCGGGCCCGGGACTCGCACGGGGTGCGCTCCTCGGGCCTGTGCCATCGCGGTGCCGGTCGGGAGAACCGAGGACTTCCCGCGACTTCCCGCCCGACGACCACTCACGGTAGTCGCCAAGCCGACATCCGCGAGGGGCAGTTGACAAAGTCCCCCGGCGAGCGTCCCGCTCTGGTATGAGGCTTCGTACGACAGACCGATAAACTCGCGAGACATCCGGACAGTTGACGTCGGACAATCGATCAGACCTGGTCAGAGGTGTTCGTGAACAGCCGACGGGGGCCGGGGAGCGGTTCGCTCCCCGGCCCCCGTCGGCAGGTGGTCCGGTCCGGCCCGGAGGCTCCGGTCAGCCTGCCGGGACGACCTCCGGGGCGCCCCCGTCCTCGGCCGCGCCCTCCGAAACGTCACTCACCGTATCGGCCGTGGCCTTCGCTTCCGGTCGTACTTCGGGCCATCCGCCCACCGGGGCGACCGCCACGCCGCGCCACCACGGCTCGGCGGGCACCGTCTCCGCGGCCGGCTCGAAGGGCTCACCGGGACGGGGCAGCGCGATCCGGGCACCGGCGGCCCCGGCGGCGGCCAGGGTCCCCTCCCCCGGGTCGGACCACGCGTGGGTGGCGAGGTTGAAGGTGGCCCAGTGGATCGGCAGGATCACCCCGCCCGGACCGCCCTGGAGGTCGAGATGGGCGCGCAGCCCCTCCTCGGGGGTCATGTGGATGTCCGGCCACAGGTCCGAGTACGCCCCTATCTGGATCATCGTGGCGTCGAACGGGCCGTGCTGGGCGCCGATGTCCTTGAAGCCCTCGAAGTAGCCGGTGTCCCCGCTGTGGAAGATCCGGTGCTCGTCGCCGGCGACGGACCAGGAGGCCCACAGGGTGTGCTGGCTGTTGCGCAGGCCCCGGCCGCAGAAGTGACGGGCCGGGGTGGCGGTGAGGGTGAGGCCGCCGACCCGGGTCGACTCGTGCCAGTCCAGCTCGCGCAGCCGGTCGGCGGACACGCCCCAGTGTTCGAGGTGGGCTCCGACGCCGAGCGGCACCGCGAACAGGGTGTCCGTGTCCGCCAGCGCCTTGACGGTGGGCAGGTCGAGGTGGTCGTAGTGGTCGTGCGAGATGACGACGACGTCGACCGGGCCGAGCGCGGCCAGCGGCAGGGGGGCCGGGTGCAGCCGCTTGGGGCCCGCGAAGGGGAAGGGGGAGCAGCGCTCGCCCCAGACGGGATCGAACAGCACCCGGTGCCCGTCGATCTCCGCGAGCACACCGGAGTGCCCCATCCAGGTCAGGCGCAGGCCCGTGGCGGGCGGCCGGGCCAGGTCGGCGAGGGTGGTGGGGTGCACCGGAATCGTGCCGGAGGGGGCGCGGCGGGGGCGGGTCTCCTTGTCGAAGAAGGCCTTGGCGAAGTCGAGCGCGGAGCCCGAGGGGCGGGTCCGCGCCGGACCGCCGGGGTTCTGGAAGACCCCGTTCGCGAAGTGGGGTGATCTGCGGATGCGCGCCATGCGCTCACCGCTCGGGTCCGCACCGAAGGCCTCGGGCTGCAGTGCGCGGAGCCCGGGGCTCAGGGAACGGAATCCGGCCACGGTACCTCCAGGTGGAGTCGCTGAGAATTCCCATTATGGTCGGCCGGTCCGACAAACCCCGCACGCCCGGTCGGAGGGGACGGCGGCAGCGCGTTGACACGACGCCCCGAGGCTCCTGATACTGACCCACTGTTCAGTAAAGGTCCTTGGCGAGGAGCCCGCATGACCGCCCCCCTGTTGTCCCTCACCTGGACCGACCACCTCACCGGCCGCCGGGGCCACCTGGTCGTCGACCGGCTGGTGCGCGGCGTCTGCAGCGGCGGCCTGCGGATGCGGGAGGGCTGCACCCTCGACGAGGTGACCGGCCTGGCCCGCGGGATGAGCCTCAAGGAGGCCCTGCACTACGACCCGGCGGCGCGCTACGTCCCGCTGGGCGGGGCGAAGGGCGGCATCGACTGCGATCCCCGGGACCCGGAGGCGTACGGGCTGCTGGTGCGCTACCTGCGGGCGGTGCGGCCGTACGTCGAGAGCTGCTGGACCACCGGCGAGGACCTGGGACTCAGCCAGGACGTCGTCGACCGGGCCGCCGCCGAGGCCGGGCTGGTGTCGTCGGTCCAGGCCGTCTATCCGCTGCTCGACGACGAGCGCGCGGCCCGCGAGCGGCTCGCGGACGCCTTCGCGGTGGAGGTGGACGGCATCGGCCTGGACGAACTGGTGGGCGGCTGCGGGGTCGCCGAGTCCGTGCTCACGGCCCTGGACCGGGCCGGGGTGCCGTACGCCGGCACCCGGGTGGCCCTCCAGGGGTTCGGCACCATGGGCGGGGCGACGGCGCGCTTCCTCGCGCGCGCGGGGCTGACGGTGGTGGCCGTCGCCGACGTCAAGGGCACGATCGCCGACCCGGCCGGCCTCGACGTGGAGGAACTGCTGGCCGCGCGGGACGCCCACGGAACCGTCGACCGCGGGGCGTTGCGCCCGGGCTTCGCCGAACTCCCGGGCGACGCCTGGCTGTCGGCCGAGGCGGAGGTGCTGGTGCCGGCCGCCGTGTCGTACGCGATCGGGCCGTTGGAGCAGGAACGGATCACCGCGCGCTGGATCGCCGAGGCGGCCAACATGCCGGTCCTGCCCGAGGCGGAGGAACTGCTGCACGCGCGCGGGGTGAGCGTGCTGCCGGACGTCGTCGTCAACTCCGGTACGAACGCCTGGTGGTGGTGGACGCTGTTCGGCGACATCGGCGCGGACGCCGCGGAGGCGTTCGCCCACACGCGGCGCTCGATGCGCGCGCTGGTGGAACGCGTCCTGGAGCGCGCGGAGTCCGGCGGGACGACCCCGCGCCAGGCCGCGCACGCCCTCGCCGAGCAGCGGCTGGCGGCCGTCGCGGAGCGCTTCGGCCACCACCGCTGACGGCGTCCGCGCAGGTCGCGGGCCCTGTGTAGGGTGACGGCGTGGCAAGGGTCCGGTTGAGTGTGGCCGAGCGGCGCGAGGAGTTGCTGCGGGCGGCCGTCGAACAGATCGAGGCGCGGGGCGTGGCGGCGGTCAGGATCGCCGACGTGGCCTCGGCGCTCGGCGTGAGCAACGCGCTGGTGCTCTACCACTTCTCCACCAAGGAGCGGCTCGTCGCCGAAGCGTTCGCCTACGCCGCCGAGGGCGACCTGGCCCACCTGCGCAGGCTGCTGGGCCGCCGGACGACCGCGCTGCGCCGGCTGCGGTCGGCGGTGCGCTGGTACGCCCCCACGGGGTCGGCCAAGGGCTGGCGGCTGTGGATCGAGGGCTGGGCGGTGTCGCTGCGCGAGCCCGCGCTGCGGGAGGTCGCCCGCGGCCTCGACCGGCGGTGGAAGGCCGCGCTCGCCGAGGTGATCGCGGAGGGGGTGGCCGCGGGCGAGTTCCGCTGCCCCGACCCGGCCGGGACGGCCCTGCGCCTGACGGCCCTCCTCGACGGCCTCGCCGTACAGCTCACGTCCTACGACGGTGCGGTGCCCCGGATCCGCGTGCGGGAGTGGGCGGAGGAGGCGCTGAGCCGCGAACTGGGCCTGGCGGCGGAGCCGTCGGGCGGCCGGGACCACTGAGACCGGGAGCACTGAGACCGGGCCGGGCGGGTCCGCGCACCGCCACCGGGCGCCGGGCGGCGGGGAGCGGGGAGCGGGGAGCGGGGAGCGGGGAGCGGGGATCGGGCGGCACCGGCCGCCCTGCCCGGCAGGGCCACCCTCGGCCTCCCACCCGCACCCGCACCCACGCTCGGTCCGCTCGGGGCGCGGCCGGCCGGCCGCCGCCGGGACCGGCCGGCCGCGCCGGTCGGCTCACGCCACCGCGGTGATCCGCATCTTGATGTCGTCGGGCGAGAGCGGGCCCTTGGCGGTCACGTGGTCGCCCGAGGACTCCCCGCGCAGCCGGCGCCCGATCCACGGCACCAGGTACTCGCGCGCCCACTGCACGTCGTCGCGCCGGATCTCCAGGGTGCCGCGCGGCGGGAGCGGCGGCCAGGGCTGCTCCGGGTCGGCGGGCACCTCCAGGCCGAGGACCTGGCCGGCGCGCAGCGCCACCCGCGTGTGCCCCTCCGCCCCGAGATGGAGCCGGTCGCCGTCCCAGGCCCGCCGGTCCTGGATGGACTTCAGCGACCACAGGTCGAGGACCGGGCAGCCGTACCGGTCGGCGACGGCGCGCACGTGCCCGTTGTAGGTGGCGATCTTGCCGCGCAGATGCTTGAGCACGGGGACGCCGCGGGTGTCGAACCCGGTCGTCACCATGACGGTGCCGGCCGCCCGGGTGAGGGCCGCGATCGCCCGCTCGAAGCGTTCGGCGACCTCGTCGGGGTCGGTGCCGGGCCGGAGGATGTCGTTGCCGCCCGCGCAGAAGGAGACCAGGTCGGGCGCGAGCTCGACCGCTCGCGGAAGCTGGTCCGCCACGATCTGGTCGAGCAGTTTGCCGCGCACCGCGAGGTTGACGTACCGGAAGTCGCCTTCGGGCCGCCGGTCCGCGAGGAGCACCGCGAACCGGTCGGCCCAGCCGACGAACCCCCCGTCGGGACCGCGGTCGCCTACGCCCTCGGTGAAGCTGTCCCCCACCGCCACGTACGACCCGATCACTGAGCTGTTGTCATTCTTCGAATCGTCTGCCACAGCCGTTCATGATTCACCTTCGAATGTGACCTACGCGACCGTAGGCAGGGGTTGACGGGCGGTGAGATAAGCCACTCCTAAAGACTTGGCCAATGCGGGAATAAGGCCGGAACGCCGAACGCCGGAACACCGGAGGCCGGAACGCCGAAGGCCGGTCCCGGGAATCGGGACCGGCCTTCGGCGGCGTGTCGGCGGGAGGCCGGGAGGTGCGTCAGCCGACGGAGACGCCGTGCGAGCGGAGGTAGGCGACCGGGTCGACGTCCGAGCCGTAGCCGGGGCCGGTGCGGATCTCGAAGTGCAGGTGCGGGCCGGTCACGTTGCCGGTGGCGCCGGAGAGGCCGACCTGCTGGCCGGCGGAGACGGACTGGCCGGCCGAGACGGAGAGCGAGGACAGGTGGGCGTACTGGGCGTAGAAGCCGTCGGCGAGCCTGACGACGACCTGGTTGCCGTACGCGCCGCCCCAGCCCGCGGAGACGACCGTGCCCGCGCCGACGGCCTTGAGCGAGGTGCCGGTAGGGACGACGAAGTCGACGCCGGTGTGGTACCCGCTGGACCACATGCTGCCGGACATCTTGTACGGGGTGCCGACGGTCGCGCCGGACACCGGGAGGGCGAAGCCGGTGGCGGCGGTGGCGTTCCCGGCGGCCCGCGTGGTGGACGCCTTCGAGGAGGACGCCTTCGACGAGTCCGACGAGTCCGAGGAGGAGGACTTCGAGGACGACGACCGCGACGACTCCGACGCCCCGGACGACTTCGCGGAGGAGCCCGAGGACTGCTTCGACGAGGAGGAGGAACCGGAAGAACCGGAGGAAGGAGACGGCGACTTGGTCGTGCCCGTCGGGGCCTTCTTGCCGATCGACAGCTTCAGACCCGGGTGGATCAGCGACGGGTCCTCCCCGACGGCCTCGCGGTTGTCCGCGTAGAGCCGGGTCCAGCCGCCGCTGACGTCCTGCTCGTCCGCGATCTTGGAGAGGTAGTCGCCGGACCGCACCGTGTAGGTGGTGGTGCCCGTGGCGGACCGCGCGGACGTCTGCGCCGCGGGGACGGCCTGGACGGCCTTCTCCGGGGCGGCGGAGAGCCCGGAGACCGCGGAGACCGCCTGCGTCGCCGACTGCGACGGCGCGGCGTGCGCACCGGTCGCCCCGATGAGCGGGAGGGCGAGCGCGGCGCCACCGGTGCCGGCGGCGGCGATGGAGCGGGTGAAGCGCTGGGGCTTCGGACGGCGGTGCTTACCCTTGGCGGGCATGGCGAATTCCTCTCCGGCGCCTGCGAGGTGAGCTGTCGGGTGCGGACTGGAGATGTCCGGCCGCGCCGGGGCGCGGCTTTACCCCTAGCCGTTCCGGAGACCGGAACAGGCGGTACTGCCTGTGGGTCCCCCGCTCCTGCCGTTCACGGGTGAGTGTGCGGGCTCCGGGCGGCGGCAGGATTGGGCGTCCGTCCGGATTGGTCTGGAACGTAAGCGACCACGACGCACAGGGACAAGCGAAGGTTGTACTCACCGGGGCTTCCTCTTGATCCCCCGGGGGAATTCCCGGTCACCCTGCGTCAATCGAAAGGCCGGTTTTCCGGTGAACAACCTTGAGAAACAGTCGTATTACGTGAGCATGACGGGCGACGCAGGGTCACGGATATGACGCTGCTCACGCACGGGAACCACAGAACGCCTTATTCCAGAGCGAGTTGGAACGAAGGCTTCAATTCGGGCAGAAACCCCAGATGTGGCGTGAACGGACAATCGGCCCCTTGAGGTAGCCCGGGGCCGGAACCCTGGCGCGCACAGGACCGGCGGGGGTCCCGGAGGCCCGGTCGGGGATCCGTTTGCCCCAGGCATCCGTGTCGTATGGTCAAGAGGTGTTCCGGTGGCCATGCCGAGTCGCGCCGACCGGGACCCATGACCGGGAGGAGCCCCCGTGACGCAGCAGATCCCGTCGACCGAGCCCGAGCTGGCCGGAGTGCGCAACTTCCGGGACGTGGGCGGCCTGCCGACCGTCGACGGCCGCCGGGTCCGCCACGGCGTGCTGTTCCGCAGCGGCCACCTCGCGCACGCCACCGACGAGGACGCCGCGTTCCTGGCCTCGCTGGGCCTGCACACGGTCTTCGACTTCCGCAACGCGGCGGACCAGCGGCTGGAGGGCCCGGACGTCGAGCTGCCGGGCGTACGCAACGTGAACCTGCCGCTCTCCGACCCGGCGGACGGGGCCGAGTTCTGGAAGATGGTCCGCGACGGCGACATCGACCAGCTGCGGGAGATCCTCGGCGAAGGCAAGGCGGCCGGCCGGATGATCGCCTCCTACCGCTCGATCATGACGGAGCGCACGGGCGAGCACTCGCGCGTGCTGCACTCGCTCGCCGAGAACAGCGTCCCGGCGCTCATGCACTGCGCGGCGGGCAAGGACCGGGCCGGCCTGTCCATCGCCGTGACGCTGCTCGCGGTGGGCGTGGAGCACGAGGCGATCCTGGCCGACTACCTGGAGTCCAACGCCAAGCACCGCCGCTACAAGGTGCGCCGCAGCGGCACCTCCGCCGAGGCGTACTCCCCCGAGGTCATGGAGCTGCTGAGCCCCCTCTTCGACGCCCGCGCCGAGTACCTCGCGGCCGCGTTCCACACCATCGAGGACACCTGGGGCGGCGTCGAGGCCTACCTGGAGCAGGGCCTCGGGCTGGCTCCGGAGACCCGTGAACGGCTCCGGGAGCACCTGCTCGACTGAGCGGGCGCTCCCGGCGTCCGGCCTCCACCGCCCGGCGGTCTGCGGCCCGGCGGACCGCCACTCGACGGTCTGCGGCTCCGCGCTCCGCCGCCCGGCGGTCTACTGCTTGGCGCCGACCTCGAACAGCAGCCAGAGGAACCCGGCGAAGAGGTGCCCCACCGCGATGTAGATGATCAGCCGGATCCACAGGCTCCGGGGGAACTTCTCCTCCATGTCGGTCATGGCGTCTCTCCAGGGGTGGGGCCGAGGCACAGTGCGGCCGTCGGGCTCTGCAACAGGGTGTGGACGAACAGCAGGTCGACCCCGTCGGGGTCCTGGGCGGCGATGCGGTGCGGGGTCAGCGAGTCGAAGTGCGCGCTGTCGCCGGGCCCGAGCAGATGGGTGGTGTCCCCGAGGCGCAGCCGCAGCCGCCCGCGCAGGACGTGCAGCCACTCCTCGCCGGGGTGCACCCGCACGATGTCGCTCTGCGAGCCGTACGGCACCTGCACGTGCAGCGCCTGCATGCCCCGTCCGGGGGCGCCGGACTGCCGGTAGGTCCAGCCGCCCGCGTGGGTGGGTTCCATGTCGGCGGCGCGCACGACGGCGTCCCGGTCGGCGACCCTCTCGCCGAGCAGTTCCGAGACGGTCGTACCGTAGACACGGGCGAGCGCGAGCAGCATCGGCAGCGAGGGCTGGCGCTGCCCGGTCTCCAGCCGGGAGAGGTGGGCGGGCGACAGCCCGGCCGTGCGGGCCGCGCCCTCCAGGGTGAGGAAGGCGCGCCGGCGCAGGGCGCGCAGCTGGGGCGCGACGACGCCGAGGTCGTGCACCGGTCCGGGCTCGGGCCCGTCCTCCGCAGCGGGGTGGCTCATACCCTCATTCAGCCGCACCTTTGCCTCTGCGGCAAATTTCTTGCCTGAGAGGCAAAGAACTCTCGGAGAGGGTCCCGCCGCCCTACCGGTTGGCCACCGCCTGCTTGATCAGCGTCCGGCCGAAGTCCCAGACGAGTCCGCCTCCCTGGTGCGCGTCGTCCATCACCTCGGTGAAGGCGGCCACGAACCGGTCCACCTCCCGCTCCCCCACGACCAGCGGCGGGATCAGCTTGATCACCTCCAGGTGGTCGCCGGATACCTGGGTGAGGATGCGGTGCCGCTGGAGCAGCGGGACGACCACCATCTGCGCGAACAGGCCCTTGCGGGCCGCCTGGAGCATGGTCCAGCGGCCGCGCAGCTTCAGCGAGCGGGGCTTTCCGAACTCGATGCCGATCATCAGGCCCCGCCCGCGGACGTCGGCGAGCAGCTCGTACTTGTCGATCAAGGCGGTGAGCCGGGACTTCAGCAGCTCCCCGGTCGCGCGGGCGTTCGCGACGATCTGCTCGTCCTCCATGACGGACAGCACGGCCAGTCCGGCCGCCATGGCCTGCGCGTTGGCTCCGAAGCTCGCCGAGTGCACCAGCACCCGGTCCATGGAGGAGTAGACCTTCTTGAAGATCCAGTCCTTGCCGAGCGTGGCGCCGACCGGCACGTAGCCGCCGGAGAGCGCCTTGGCGACGCAGACCAGGTCGGGCTCGACCCCCTCCTCGTGCTGGTGGGCGTAGAAGTCGCCGGTCCGGCCGAGGCCGGTCTGCACCTCGTCGGCGATGAGCAGCGCCTTGTGGCGGCGCAGCAGCTCCTGGGCGGAGCGCAGGTAGCCGGGCGGGCTCTCGTGCACCCCCTTGCCCTGGATCGGCTCGACGATCAGCGCGGCCACGTCGCCCTCGCGCAGCTCCCGCGCCAGGGCGTCGAGATCGCCGAGGGGTACGGCGGTGTCGGGCAGCAGCGGCGCGAAGCCGTCCCGGAACCCGTCCTCGCCGTTGACCGACAGGGAGCCCGTGGTCAGCCCGTGGAAGGCGTGGTCGCAGTACAGGACCCTGGGCCTGCCGGTGGCGTACCGGGCGAACTTCAGCGCGGTCTCCACGGCCTCGGTGCCGCTGTTGCCGAAGAAGACCCGGTCCAGGTGCGGGCTGTGGGAGAGGAGCTTCTCGGCCAGCAGTCCGGGCAGCGGCTGGCAGTCGAAGCGGGTGAGGTCGGCGAGCGAGGCGTCGAGGACGTCGTGCAGCGCCTTGCGGACGACGGGGTGGTGGCGGCCGAGGCCCATCACCCCGAACCCGGCGAGCATGTCCAGGTAGTCGTTGCCGTCCGCGTCCCAGAAGTACGCGCCCTCGCCCCGCTCGTAGACCTTGTCGAAGCCGATGGTGTGCAGCATGCGGGGCAGTTGGTGGTTGAGGTACCTGCCGTGCAGCTCGTAGCGTTCGGCTCCGCGTTCGGCCAGCAGCGCGCCGAGGTCGAACTCCGTGGTCATCGCGCCGTCTCCTTGCCCGGGCCGTCGGCCGTCCTGTCGAAGCCGCCGCCGGCTCTTGCGGCGCTCGGCGAGCTTGGTCGGAACGGGACCTCGGGGACGCCCGGGGAGACGGCGGTCACGACGTCACTCCCTGTTCCCGGAGACCGTCTCGCGCAGGGCGCGCAGCGACTCCTTGAGCGAGCCCATGGTGGCGAGGACGGCGGTGGGCTCGTAGCCGCAGTGCGCCATGCAGTTGGCGCAGCGCGGGTCCTTGCCGCGGCCGTACTTGTCCCAGTCGGTGTCCTCGATCAGTTCGCGGTACGTCGGCACGTAGCCGTCGCTCATCAGGTAGCAGGGGCGCTGCCAGCCGAAGAGGGAGTAGTTCGGGATCGCCCAGGCCGTGCACGGGAAGTCGACCTTGCCCTCCAGGAAGTCCAGGAAGAGCGGCGAGTGGTTGAGACGCCAGCGGCGCCGGTTGCCGCCGGAGAAGGCCTTCCTGAACAGCTCGCGGGTCTGTTCCACGCCGAGGAAGTGCTCCTGGTCGGGGGCCTTCTCGTAGGCGTAGGCGGGCGAGATCATCATCTCGTCGACCTTGAGGTCGTCGTTGAGGAAGTCGAGCACCTCGACGACGGTCTGCGGGGTGTCGGTGTTGAAGAAGGTCGAGTTGGTGGTGACCCGGAAGCCGCGCCGCTTGGCCTCCTTGATCGCCTCCACGGCCTCGTCGAACACGCCCTCCTTGGCCACCGACTCGTCGTGCCGCTCGCGCAGCCCGTCGATGTGCACGGCGAACGCGAAGTAGGGCGAGGGCGTGAACCTGTCCATCTTCTTGCGCATCAGCAGGGCGTTGGTGCACAGGAAGACGAACTTTCTCCTCGCCACCAACTGGCGCACGATCTCGTCGATCTGAGGGTGCATCAGCGGTTCGCCGCCGGCGATCGACACCATGGGCGCACCGGACTCGAGTACCGCGCCCACGGCCTGGGCGACCGGCATGCGCTGCTTGAGCACTCCCGCCGGATGTTGGATCTTGCCGCAGCCCTCGCACTTGAGGTTGCAGGCGAAGAGGGGTTCCAGCTCGACGATGAGCGGGAACTTCTCCCGCTTGCGGAGCTTTTGTTCAGCCAAGTAGGTAGCGACCTTGACGGACTGGCGCAGCGGCATGGCCATCTGGCTCACCTCCGGGGGAGCAGCACATTGCGGTGCCATTCGAAGAATGCAGGCAGGACGGAACGAAGGACGCGGAAAGCCGATATTCCACCGCGCACCGTGCCGATCCGGACGAGTTCGTGTTCAGGAGCGTCCACGACCACCCGGACGGCCGCAACCGGGCGCGCGCCCGTGCGGACGGCGCTCAGGAGCGTGGCCGCCGACTCCATGTCGACCGCGATCGCGCCCGTGGCGAGCAGGTCGAACCGCTCCGGTCCGCGCACCACGTGGTCGGAGCCGGTCAGGGGGCCCGTGTGGACGGTGCGCCCGGGCAGGGTGCGCGCGAGTTCCTTGACGAGCAGTTCGGTGTTCGCGCACGGCACGGTGCCGTGCGGGTCGCGGGTCTCCTCGGCGACCACCAGGTCGCCGGGGTGCATGCCGGGCGCCAGCCCCGCGCAGAAGCCGGTGGCGAGCACGGCGGCCCCGCCGAGCACCGGGTCGGTGAGGACCCGGCTGACGGAACGCTCGGCCGCCTTCGGCCCCATCCCGGTGCGCAGGACGGTCACCGGCCCGCCCGCCCCGCCGCGGTCCCCCATGCGCAGGGCGAGGTGCTCGATGCCGAGCGCGCAGGCGATCAGCAGCGGGGCGGGGGCGGGCCGCGGGTCCATCAGTTCCCCTCGGCCTCGACGGGGACCGGGGCCTTCGGGGCGACGGGCTCGCCGTGGACGTACCGGCCGAGCGCGGTCAGCGGGAAGACCTGCCGGTACAGGTGGTAGTTGATGGAGAAGTCCCAGGGGAAGCCGGTGCCGGTGAACTGGGGTTCGTCCCAGGAGCCGTCCTCGCGCTGGGTCCCGGCGAGCCAGGCGACGCCCCGCTCGACGGCCTCGGAGTCCTTCTCCCCGGCCGCCAGCAGCGCCATCAGCGCCCAGGCGGTCTGCGAGGCGGTGGAGGTGCCCCGGCCGCTCCAGTTCGCCCGGTCGTCGTAGGAGCGCAGGTCCTCGCCCCAGCCGCCGTCGTCGTTCTGCACGCGCTCCAGCCAGGCGACCGCCCGCCGGATCGCCGGGTGCCGGGCGGGCAGTCCGGCGGCGGTGAGCGCGGGCACCACCGAGCCGGTGCCGTACAGGTAGTTGACGCCCCAGCGCCCGAACCAGGAGCCGTCCGGTTCCTGTTCGGCGAGCAGCCAGGCGATGCCGCGCCGGGTGCGCGGGTCGTGGGAGAGGCCCTCGAAGGCGAGCATCTCGACGACGTGCGCGGTGACGTCCGCCGACGGCGGGTCGATCACCTCGCCGAAGTCGCAGAACGGCAGCCGGTTGGGGAAGGGGCTGGTGTTGTCGACGTCGAACGCGCCCCAGGCGCCGTTCCTCGACTGCATGCCGAGGTTCCAGCGCACCCCGCGTCCGATCGCCTTCTCCACCCGTTCCGGGTCGTGGTGGCGGACCCGGCGCAGTGCGAGGACCACCTCGGCGGTGTCGTCGATGTCGGGGTAGTTGTCGTTGTGGAACTCGAACGCCCATCCCCCGGGCGGGAGTCCGGGCCGTCGCACGGACCAGTCGCCGGGCCGCACGACCTGCTCGCCCAGCATCCAGTCGGCCGCCTTGACCAGTTGGGGGTGGTCGGCCGGCACCCCCGCGTCGGCCAGCGCGATGGTGGCCAGGCAGGTGTCCCACACCGGGGACTGGCAGGCCTCGACCATCCGGGCCCCGTCCTCGCGCCACACCGCGTACCGGTCCAGCGACTTCAGGCCCTCCCGCATCACCGGGTGTTCGAGGTCGTAGCCGAGCAGGTAGAGGGCGATGACCGAGTACACGGCGGGCGGCTGGATGCCGCCCCAGCAGCCGTCGTTCTCCTGCCGCTCGATGATCCAGCGCGCGGCCGAGTTCAGGGCGGCCTCGCGCAGTCTGCGCACCGCGACCGCGCGGTAGCCGCGCACGACCTTGTCCAGCCGCTGGAACAGCCCGTCCCAGCCGGTCGGCGACGCCGGCGGCCTGGGCGGACCGGGAACGGCCGGGTCGGTGTGCAGTTCGTCGAGCCCGAAGGGCGCCGGACGCACCGGGCGCTTCGCCGAGACGACGGTGAGCGGCACGATGGTCTGCCGGGCCCAGCAGCCGAAGTTGTAGATGCTGAGCGGGAACCACTTCGGGAAGTAGAGCAGTTCCGGCGGGAGTTCGGGCAGGTCCGCCCACTTCCACCAGCCGAACAGCGCCAGCCAGATCCGGGTGAAGACCCGGGCGGCGGCGATCCCGCCCCGCTCGCGCACCCAGGCGGAGGCCTTCGCCATGTGCGGCGCGTCGGGCTCGTCCCCGGCCAGCCGCAGGGCGACGTACGCCTCGATGGTGGCGGACAGGTCGCCGGGGCCGCCGTAGAAGGTGGCCCAGGTGCCGTCCTCGCGCTGCTCGCCGCGGATGAACAGGGCCGCGGCGCGGGTGGTCGCCTCGTCCCGGATGCCCAGGAACTGGCGGAGCAGCAGGTCCTCGGCGTCCATCGTGACGTTCGTCTCGAGGTCGCCCTTCCACCAGCCCTCGACGTCCTGCCGGGCGAGCAGGAAGTCGGTCGCGCGCCGCATCGCGCGCACGGCGGCTTCGCGCGCGGCGGCTTCCGGTCCCCCGGCCGTCGCGGGGCTGTCGATGCCGATACGGGTTTCGCTGGCCGCGGCAGCGCGGGGCGGGAGGGCCCCGGTGCTTCCGTCGGTCGTCGCTGTCATGGCTTCCCCTTCGTGCAGTGTGCATGGCGTTGCGTCTGCTGTGGGTCCGCCGTCGGCCGGTGCGTCTCTTCCCGCGACACCGGCCGGCGACTACGCGAGGGTTATTCGACCGATAGTGATCATCTCTTTCGTACGACGACGAAGTCGGCGAGCGCCGTGAACCGTTCCCGCACCCGCTCGGGCATGTCGACGGCGTTCAGGGCCCCGATGGCGATGGTGTGCTGACGGCGTGCCTCCTGGGCGGTCCACTCACGGCCGCCGGCCTCCTCGATGAGCGCGGCACGGGCCGCGAACTCCTCCTCGGAGAAGTTCGCGAAGTCGCTGCGCTTGGCGTCGGCGGCGAGCATCTCGCCGAGCCGTTCGGAGGCGGGGCCGCCGGCGTCGAGCGCGGCCACGACCGGCAGGGACTTCTTGCGCTGGCGCAGGTCGCTCCAGGTCTGCTTGCCGGTGGCCTCCGGGTCGCCCCAGATGCCGAGGAGGTCGTCGACGGCCTGGAAGGCGAGGCCGAGGTGGTGGCCGTACCGCTCCAGGGTGTCGGCGGTGTGCGCGTCGGCGCCGCCGAGGACGGCGCCGACGGAGCTGGCGCAGGCCAGCAGGGCGCCGGTCTTGTTGCCCTCCATCTCCAGGCACTCCGCGACGCTGACGCGGTCGCGGTGCTCGTAGGAGATGTCCTGGGCCTGGCCGTCGATCAGGGCGCGGGTGGCGGTGGTCAGCCGCCGGGCGGCCCGGCCCGCCTCGACCGTGTCGAGTTCGAGGAGGATCTCGTTGGCGAGGGCGAACAGGGCGTCGCCGACCAGGATGGCCTGGGCGGGGCCGTGGACCTTCCAGACGGTGTCGCGGTGGCGGCGCTGCTCGTCGCCGTCCATCAGGTCGTCGTGCAGGAGCGAGAAGTTGTGGACCAGTTCGACGGCGACCGCGCCGGGCACGCCCACCTCGGGCGCGGCACCGGTGACCTCGGCGGAGAGCACGGCGAGCGCGGGACGCACGGCCTTGCCGCCGTCCCCGTCGGTCGGGTTGCCCTGGGCGTCGATCCAGCCGAAGTGGTAGGCGGCGACCGTGTCCATGGGGGACGCCAGTCGGTCGACGGCCGCGCGCAGGACCGGCGTGGCCAGGGTCCGGCCGCGCTCCAGCAGTGCGGTCACGTCCACCCCGGTCCTCCTGGCGGCCTTCTCGGCCGGGGGCACAGTGGGCACAGTTTCTCCTCTTGTCGCGGTACCGGAGGGGGTGCGGTGGTGTGCCGAGCCGTGCTGATCGAACGTCACCGGGTCCCACCTCGCAGGGGAACACCGGGGCCCTCCGGTTCTCGGCCGGGGGTCCGGCCGGCGGCGCGGCCGCCGTCGGACGCAGCGTCCTCGGGGACGATGCGGTGGACCGCCTCCTCGAACGCGAAGAGGCGGTGGGGGCGGGGCCGGCCGAGGGCGCCGAGGGCGGCGTCCGCCGCACTGACGCCGCTGCGGACCGCACCCTCCATGGTCGCGGGCCACCCGGTGGCGGTCCACGCCCCGGCCAGGTACAGGCCGGGTGACTTGGTGCGGGCGCCGGGCCTGAGCCGTCCGACGCCGGGGGTGGGAGCGAAGGTGGCCGTGCGCTCGCGGGTCACGAAGAAGTCCCGCACCGCGGCGCCGCGGGTGGCCGGCAGCAGCCGCTCCAGTTCGGGCAGGTAGCGCTCGCGCAGGGCGGCGACGGGGGCGTCGATGTCGTCCTGCGCGGCGGACTGCGACAGGGCGAGGTACTGGCCCTCGCGCAGCCCGGAGGCGTGGGTGCGGTCGAACACCCACTGCACGGGGGTGCCGAGCGCGGCGAGGAAGGGGACGCCGAGCACCTTGCGGTCGTAGACGACGTGGACGTTCAGGATCGGGGCCGTGCCGATCTCCAGGAGCCGCTCGGGGGCGTCGAGCGCCCCGTCCGGCAGCAGGTCGTGGGCCTCGCGCTGCGGGACGGCGAGCACGACGGCGTCCGCGCGGAGCGTCCCGCCGGGGAAGCGGACGGTCCACGTGCCGTCGGCGGCGGCGGAGACGGCGGTGACGCGGGCGCGGACCTCGGTGCGCACGCCCGCGGCGTCGAGCGCCTCGCGGGCCAGCCGGTCGTGGAGTTCGCCCAGCGGGACGTGGGCCCAGCCGATGTCGGCGGCGCCCGGGTCGGACAGCAGGCCGGTCTTGAACACCATCGCGGCCAGGGCCAGGGAGGTGTCGCCGGCGACCGCGTTGAGGGTGGCGACCCCGACCAGGTCCCACAGGGCCTCGACGGCTCGCGGCGACTGCCCGTGGGCGGCCAGCCAGCTGCCGAAGTCCTGCGTGTCCAGGGCCGGATCGGCGGGGTCGAGGCCCTTGAGCGCGAGCGCGGCCCGGCCGACCGAGGCGCGTTCGGCGAGCGAGAGGTGCGGGTACGTGGCGAGGCTGCGGCCCAGGTGGAGGGGGACCGGCAGCGCGTCGCGCCGCAGCCTGCCGAGCCGTCGCCCCGCGGGCCTGTCGAGGTCGACGACGGGCACGTCGAGCCGGTCCTGGAGCGGCGCCAGCGCGGTGCCGCCGATGCGGTCGAGGAACCAGCGGTAGGCGGTGCAGCAGCGCAGGTAGACGTGCTGGCCGTTGTCGACGGTGAGCCCGCCGCGCCGGAAGGAGAAGGCCAGGCCGCCGAGCCGGGGCCGGCCCTCGAGCAGGGTGACGCGGACGCCGGCGTCGGCGAGCGCGAGCGCGGCGGTGACGCCGGCGAGCCCGCCGCCGATCACGACGGCGTCCCGCCCGGAGGTCTCCGGGGTGCCGGAGCGCGGTTCGTCGCTCATCGTGCGTCCTCCCCCGCGTGCCCGCCCCGACGGCCGGACTCCGCGCGGCGGGCCGTCGCCGTCAGGGACGCGGCGGCGCGGCGGAGGGTTGCGTGCCGTTCCTCCCCGGTGACGTCACCGGGGCCCGCGTGGTCGCCCCGTGGGTCCATCAGATCTGCCTCCTGCCGGCCAGCCGGGACACGTGGCGGGTGTCCAGGCCGGAGAGGCCGCGGACGGCGACGTACGCCTTCTCCCGGCCGGGCAGGGAGACCCGGCCGCGCAGGACGGCCCCGGGGTCGCGCTCGATGCGGTCCAGCAGGCGGCGGTAGATGCCGGCCATGGCGGCGACGCAGGCGCCGCTGCGCCGGTCGAGCAGGGGGAGCAGCCGGTAGCCCTCGGCGAACAGGGTGCGGGCGCGCCGCACCTCGAAGTGCACGAGGCCCGCGAAGTCGGAGCCCGCCGGCGGCGTCGGCCCGTCGAAGCCGGCCGAGCAGCCGAACTTGGCGAGGTCGTCGGCGGGCAGGTAGGTGCGCCCGCCGGCGGCGTCCTCGCGGACGTCCCGGAGGATGTTGGTGAGCTGGAGGGCGAGGCCGAGGGTGTCGGCGTACTCCGGGGCCCGTTCGGCGCCGCGCGCTCCCGGTCCGGTGCCGAAGACGCCGAGGGAGAGCCGCCCGATGGCGCCCGCCACGCAGCGGCAGTACGTCTTCAGGTCGTCCCAGGTCTCGTAGGTCTCGCCGCGGACGTCCATCAGGACGCCGTCGATCAGCTCGTCCAGGCCGCCGAGCGGGATCGGGAAGGTCCTGGCGGCGTGCGCGAGGGCGACCGCGACGGGGTCGGTGTCGTCCTCCTCGACCTCGCCCGCGCGGACCCGGGTGAGCAGCGCCCGCGTGTCCTCCAGCCGGGCACTCTTGACCTCGCCGTCCAGGGCGCCGTCGCCGATGTCGTCGACGCGGCGCGAGAACGCGTACAGCGCCGACATGGCGCGGCGCTTCGCGGTGGGCAGCAGCCGGATGCCGTAGGCGAAGTTGCGCGCCTGCTGTCCGGTGACGGTCTCGCAGTAGCCGTAGGCGGCGAGCACCGGTGCGGACACGGGTGGCGGCGAGTCCACGGTCGGGATCACCCCTCTCCTCGCAGGGTCGTGCCCACCTCGCGCAGCAGCCGGAGCTTGCCGGGCCTGGGCGGGCCGGGAAGGACGTCGTGATGGGCGGCGGCGATCGCGTGGAGCGCCGCCCTGCCGCCCGCCACGAAGCCCGCGAGCAGCAGTCTCAGCCTTCCGTGGACGCTGCCCACGAGGGGGGCGCCCTCGTCCAGGAGGTCGGCGGCGCGCCCGGCCTCGAAGGCGACCAGGGCGCGCACCGAGGCCCCCGCGGTCGGCGCGGCGAGGTCCGCCTCCTGGACGTGGAAGCGCTTCATGTCCGTGGCGGGAAGGTAGATCCGGTCGCGGCCGAGGTCCTCGGCCACGTCCTGGAGGTGCTCGACGATCTGGAGCGCGGTGCAGACCGCGTCGGAGCGGCGCACGCGCTCGGGGGTCGTGGTGCCGGTGACGGCGAGGACCAGCCGGCCCACGGGGTTGGCGGACAGCTCGCAGTAGGCCAGCAGGTCGTCGTAGGTCTCGTACCGGGTGACGAGCTGGTCCTGGCGGTTGGCGGCGATCAGCGCGAGGAAGGGCTCGGGGGTGAGCGAGCGGCGGCGCACGGCCGGCTGGAGGCGGCGCAGCAGGGGGTGGCGGGGCGTGCCGTCGAAGACGCGCCGCAGGTCGGCCTCGAAGGCGTCGAGGAGGACCAGCCGGTCCCCGGCCTCGGCGGCCGGCACGCCGAGCAGGCGGGCGTCGGCGCCGCCGGGCGCGAGGTCGCCGTCACCGATGTCGTCGACGAGGCGGGCGAAGCCGTACACGGCGACCAGGTCCTCGCGCCAGTCCCGGGGCAGGAAGAAGGGGGCCACGGGGAAGTTCTCGTCCGCGGCCTTGGCGAGGGTGGAGCGCTCCGTGTCCGCGGCGCCCGGCGCCGTCATCGTCGACCGCCCGGGGCGGGGACGGCACGTGTGCTCGGGGCAGGGACGGCACGCGCTGCGTTGAGCAGGGGAGTTTCCGTAGCCATCGCCGTCACATCTCCCGTTCTACACCGACAACCCGACACCCACTATTTCGGACACGCCGCCCGGCCGCCCGCGCGGCGTCGGCGCTCGAGGGTGTCGCGCGTTATCGCCCCACTTGCCGCGTTTCGGGACCGGTACAGCTTACGTTGTACAACGCACCGGGGTCCGCGCGGGTGTCCCGCAGATCACAACAACACACCGATCGACGTCAAGATTCCTACGGCGGCGGGAAGTTGGCGTTTCCTTTGCAGACGCGGGGCCCCGCCGGAAGGTTCCGGCGGGGCCCGACGGCACCGGGTCACTTCCCGGTGAACTTCTCGTACTCCCCGAGGACCTCTTCGGTCGGTCCGTCCATCCGCAGTTCGCCGCGTTCCAGCCACAGCACGCGGTCGCAGGTGTCGCGGATCGACTTGTTGCTGTGGCTGACCAGGAACACCGTCCCGGCCTGCCGGCGCAGCTCGCGGATGCGCTCCTCGGAGCGCTTGCGGAACCTCGCGTCGCCGGTGGCCAGCGCCTCGTCGATCATGAGGACGTCGTGGTCCTTGGCGGCGGCGATGGAGAACCGCAGGCGGGCCTGCATGCCGGAGGAGTAGGTGCGCATGGGCAGGGTGACGAAGTCGCCCTTCTCGTTGATGCCGGAGAAGTCGACGATCTCCTGGTAGCGCTCCCTGATCTGCTCCCGGGACATGCCCATGGCGAGTCCGCCGAGGACGATGTTGCGTTCGCCGGTGAGGTCGTTCATGAGGGCGGCGTTCACCCCGAGCAGGGAGGGCTGGCCGTCGGTGTAGACCCTGCCGCTCTCCGGCGGCAGCAGGCCGGCGATGGCGCGCAGCAGCGTGGACTTGCCGGAGCCGTTGGAGCCGATCAGGCCGATGGCCTCGCCGCGGTGGGCGACGAACGAGACGCCGCGCACCGCGTGCACCTTGCGCACGCCCCGGTCCTCGCCGCGCTTGACGATCCGGCTGAGGGCGGCGGTGGCGCTGCCCTTGCCCGCCCGGGCGCCGTTGACGCGGTAGACGATGTGCACGTCGTCGGCGATGACGGTGGGGACCTGGGCGGTCGCCGGCCGCTCAGCCACGGCCGTACCTCTCCTCGGCCTGCCAGAAGTAGACGAAGCCGCCGATCGCGAACAGCGCGGCCCAGCCGCCGGCGACCGCCCACACGTGCTCGGGCAGGTTCCCGGCGCCGTACTCGTCGATGAGGGCGAAGCGCATCAGGTCCATGTAGACGGCCGCCGGGTTCCACTGGAGGAGGGTGGCGACCCACTGCGGCTTGTCGGCGAGGAAGACGGGGATGGAGAACATGACGCCGGAGGCGTACATCCAGGTCCGCATGACGAACGGCATCAGCTGCGCCAGGTCCGGGGTCTTCGCGCCGGCCCGCGCGAAGATCAGGGCCAGACCGGTGTTGAAGCAGAACTGGAGCACCAGCACCGGGACGATCAGGAGCCAGGAGGCGTCCGGGTAGCTGCCGAAGCCGATCACCACCAGGAACAGCACGATCATCGAGTACAGCAGCTGCTGGAGCTGCTGGAGCGCGAAGGAGACCGGCAGCGAGGCGCGCGGGAAGTGCAGGGCGCGGACCAGGCCGAGGTTGCCGGAGATCGCCCGGACGCCGCTCATCACCGAGGACTGGGTGAAGGTGAAGACGAACACGCCCGTGACGAGGAACGGGATGTACACCTCCTTCTCCATGCCGCGGCTGGCGTTGAGGATCACGCCGAAGATCATGAAGTACACGGCGGCGTTCAGCAGCGGGGTGGCCACCTGCCACAGCTGCCCCAGCTTGGCCTGGCTGTACTGAGCGGTCACCTTCGCCTGGGAGAAGGCCAGGATGAAGTGACGGCGCCCCCAGAGCTGGCGGACGTACTCCCGCAGCGGAGGCCGGGCGCCGCTCACGGTCAGCCCGTACCTGGCGGCCAGCTGTGCCGCCGTGAGGCCCTCGTCGGGCGACGGGGGCGCGCTCACCGCGACTCCGCCGTCATGCGTTGTCTCACTCACCAGTAGGAAACTTTCGTCTTCGGGATGCGCGGCCTGAACCGGGCCGGCACGTGCCGGGGGGCCGCGGAACGGCCCGGGCCCTCGGGGACGAGCTTGTCAGATGACCGGAGGCCGGCCCAGCCGGGTCAGCCGCCACACCGTACGCCACTTCATGGGTCGGCGCGGTCCGCACGAGGTGGTCCACCCTTCGCGGAAACCACCGAACCACGCTTTCAGGGCCGGGCGCGAGGGGCGGCGCAGCAGGGTGAGCAGCAGCCACACGCCGAGGTAGACCGGGACGAGGGGCGCGGGGAGATTGCGCCGGGCCAGCCAGACCCGGTTGCGGGCGACCATGCGGTGGTAGACGGCGTGCCGCGAGGGCGCGGTCGTCGGGTGGTGCAGCACCATGTCGGACCGGTAGTCGATCATCCAGCCCGCGTCGAGGGCCCGCCAGGCCAGGTCGGTCTCCTCGTGGGCGTAGAAGAACGCGTCCGGGAGGGCGCCGACCTCGGCGAGGACCTGGGTGCGCACCGCGTTGGCGCCGCCGAGGAAGGTGGTGACGCGGGAGGAGCGCATCGGGTCGGAGGCGCGCAGCCGGGGCACGTGGCGGCGCTGGGTGACACCGGTCTCCGGGTCGGCGATGCGGAAGCTGATGATGCCGAGCCGCGGGTCCTCCGCGAAGGCCCGGCGGCACAGCTCGGCGGTGTCGTGGTGGGCGAGGAGCCCGTCGTCGTCGAGGAAGAGCAGCACGTCGACGTCGCGGCCGCTCGGGCCGAACGCCTCGATGCCCACGTTGCGGCCGCCGGGGATGCCGAGGTTCTCGGGCAGCTCGACCGTGCGGACGCCGTCGGGGACGTCCGGGACGGGCGCGCCGTTGCCGACGACGACCACCTCGACCCGGTCGCCGTCCTGCTTGGCGATCGAGTCGATCAGGGCGCGCAGTTCGTCGGGGCGGTTGCCCATGGTGATGATCACCGCGCCGACCTTCATGGGCGTGCTCACTTCAGCCTGCTCGACGCGAGGATGGACACCAGGTGCAGCACGGTCTGGAGCAGCGCGATGCCCGCGAGGACGGCGACCCCGAGCCGGGTGAAGAAGAGGTCGCCGCGCGTCTGGTCCACGACCGCCAGGACCAGGATGAGCAGGGAGGCCTCGATGCCGAGGATCAGGCGGTGGAACTTCAGCATGGCGGCGGCCCTGCGGGCCAGTGCCATGCCGGAGGAGCGCATCTCCGCGGCCGCCTCCTGCACCGGCGGCTTCCCGGCCTGGTGGCGGGCGACGCCGACGAGGTCGGTCTCCGCCTTGATCAGGATCGCGCCGAGCGCGGCGAGCGTGCCGAGGAAGGCCCACAGCCAGTCGACGCGCCCGGTGCCCCACAGGTCGGCGGCGCGCAGGCCGAAGCCGGCCAGCACGGCGGCGTCGGTGAGGTAGGCGCCGACCCGGTCCAGGTAGACGCCGTTGAGGGAGTACTGCTTCTTCCAGCGGGCGATCTCGCCGTCGACGCAGTCCAGCAGCAAGTACATCTGGACGCAGACCACACCGAGCACCGCCCCCGTGATCCCCGGCACCAGCAGGGCCGGGGCCGCGAGCACGCCGAAGACGGTCATCAGGTACGTGAGCTGGTTGGGCGTGACCCTGGTGTTCACCAGATAGCGGTCGACCCGCAGGGACACCTCACGCATGTAGAGGCGTCCCATCCAGTGCTCACCGCTGCGCCGGTCCTTCACCCCCGCGGGGTGGACGACCGGTCTGAGTTCAGCTACTGATGGCCTTGACATAGTCGGCGTAGGTGTCCTTGATCTGGTCGGTCTTGAGGTCGAGGTGTTCGAGGATGGTGTAGCGGCCGGGGCGGGTCTGCGGGGCGTACTCCACGACCTTGACGAACTCCTCCGTCGTGAAGCCGATCTCGTCGGGCAGCACCGGCAGTCCGTGCCGGCGCAGCACCTCGGCCATGTACGCCGCCTCCTCGTGGGCTCCGCGCAGGTACATCGCGAAGGCCGCGCCCAGTCCGCACTGCTCACCGTGGGCGGCGGCGCGCCTGGGGTACAGCAGGTCGAAGGCGTGGTTGATCTCGTGGCAGGCGCCGGACGACGGGCGGGAGTCGCCGGACACCGACATCGCGATGCCGCTGAGGACGAGCGCCTCGGCGAGCACCTGGAGGAAGCCGGTGTCGCCGATGCCCCCCGGGTGCCGCAGGACCGCCTCGCCGGCCTGCCGCGCGATGGCGGCGGCCAGTCCGTCGATCTTCTCGCCCTTGACGCGGTGGGCGAGCTCCCAGTCCGCGATCGCGGAGATGTTGGAGACGGCGTCGCCGATGCCGGCCCGCACGTAGCGCACCGGCGCGTCGCGGATGACGTCCAGGTCGATCACGACGGCGATCGGGTTCGGCACCCCGTAGGAGCCGCGGCCCGCGTCGTTGTCGAGGGTGGCGACCGGGGAGCACAGTCCGTCGTGCGCGAGGTTCGTCGGTACGGCGACCAGCGGCAGGCCCACCCGTGCCGCGGCGAACTTGGCACAGTCGATGATCTTGCCGCCGCCCAGGCCCACGACGGCGTCGTAGTGGCCGGCCTTTATGTCACCGGCGAGCCGCACGGCGTCGTCGAGGGTGCCGCCGTCCACCTCGTACCAGGTGGCGCCGGACAGGGCGGGGGTGAGGCGCTCGCGCAGCCGGGCTCCCGAGCCGCCGCTGACGGCGACGGCGAGCTTGCCCGAGTGCGAGATGCGCTCGTCGGCGAGGACCCCGACGAGGTCGTCGAGGGCACCCGGACGGATGTCGACGACGACCGGCGAGGGGATCAGCCGGGTCAGTACCGGCATGCGATCTCCCGTCCCCGGGCGAGATCGTCGTGGTTGTCGATCTCGACCCACGCGACGTCGCCGATCGGCGCCACGTCGATGCGGAAGCCGCGGTTCACGAGCTCCTGGTAGCCGTGCTCGTAGAACTGCTGCGGGTCGCTCTCCCAGACCGCCTTCAGCGCGTCGGCGAGCTCGGGGGCGGCGTCGCCCTCGATGAGGGTGACGCCGATGTACTCGCCGGTGGCCTCGGCGGGGTCCATCAGCTTGGTGATCTTCGTCATTCCCCCGTCGGGGCCGACGACGACCTTCATCTCCTCGTCGGCGAGGGACTTCACGGTGTCGAGCGCGAGGATGATCCGCCTGCCGTCGCCGCGGGCGGCGAGCAGGGTCCTCTCGACGGAGACCGGGTGCACGGTGTCGCCGTTGGCGAGGATCACGCCGTCCTTGAGGGCGTCACGGCCGCACCACAGGGAGTAGGCGTTGTTCCACTCCTCGGCCTTGTCGTTGTCGATCAGGGTGAGCGTGAGGCCGTACTTCGCCTCCAGGGCCGCCTTGCGCTCGTACACGGCCTCCTTGCGGTAGCCGACGATGACCGCGACCTCGGTCAGACCGATCTCGGCGAAGTTGCCGAGGGTCAGGTCCAGCACGGTGACCGCATCGGGTCCGTCCTCTATGCCCGCGGGCCCCACCGGCACCAGCGCCTTGGGAAGGCTGTCGGTGTAGGGGCGCAGACGCCGTCCGGCGCCGGCCGCCAGCACGAGGCCGATCATGCGGGTTCTCCTTCGTCGTGTACGGACGGGGCGCCTGCCCGGTGGGCGGCGACCCAGAAGTGGATGCTCTCGGCGACCACCACGAGGGCGACGGCCACGGCGAGGACCGTGAGCGCGACCGTGAACTGCCCGGCGGTGAGCACCGCGGCGAGCACGGCCACGAGCAGCGTCCGTCCCTCCTGCCCCCCGACGGCGCGCACCAGCCAGGCCGGCGGCGCCCCGGCGTCGCCGCGGATGCGGTACACCGTGTCGTAGTGATGGTAGGCGACGGCGGCAACCAGCCCGAAAGCGGCCGGTAGCGCCCCGTTCACCTCGGCCCTGGCCGCGAGGATCAGCACCGTGCCGTACTCGGCGGCGCGGAAGAGTGGGGGGACGAGCCAGTCGAGGGCGCCCTTGAGGGGGCGGGAGACAGCCTCGGCGGAGAGCAGGACGTAGGCGCCGGCCATCGGCACGACCCACCAGCCCGGTCCCCACAGCCAGGCGCCGAGGGTGACGAGGACGGCGCCGACGGCGGCGCTCAGGAGCGCCGTGGGACGGGGCCTGCCGGGCAGGAGGCGGACGAGCAGTCCGGCCAGCGGCCCGCTGTCCGCGAGGTCGGCCAGGGCCCGCGCGGCCCGGTCGGTGCGGCCGGCCCCACGGGTCAGCGAGCGCAGGACGCGGCCCGTGGTCGTGTACGTCGCGGCCAGGGCGCAGCCGACGAGCAGGACGGAGAGGGTGACGCGCGGGGTGGTGGCCGCGGTCAGGACGGCGATCAGGGCCCATCGTTCGCCGATGGGCAGCACTATCATCCGGCGCGCCCAGACCGTCCAGCCGACGCTGTCCAGCTTGCCGGAGAGGGCCGCGGTGGGGCTGGTGCCGGCGGTGGCGCCCGTGCTGCCGACGTTCGCCTCGTTGAAGGAGAAGTCCACGACGTGCCGGCAGGTCTGCAGGACCATCGCGCCGAGGGCGAGCGCCCATACATCGTCATGGCCGCCGCGGGCCGCCCCGAGGGCGAGGCCCGCGTAGTAGGCGTACTCCTTGGCCCGGTCGAAGGTGGCGTCCAGCCAGGCCCCGAGGGTGGAGTACTGGAGCGAGTAGCGGGCGAGCTGGCCGTCGGTGCAGTCCAGGACGAACGAGAAGATCAGCAGCAGTCCGGCGGCGACGTAGCCGGGGCGGGTGCCGGTGGCCGCGCAGCCCGCCGCGATCAGCGCGGTGACCAGCGAGGCGGTGGTGACCTGGTTCGGGGTGAGGCCCCGGCGGGCGCACCAGCGGGCGAGGTAGCGCGAGTAGGGGCTGACGCAGAAGGTCGTGAAGAAGCCGTCGCGGGCCTTCACGGCCGACTTCAGGCGTACGGCCTCGTCGTCGACGGCGTCGACGGCCTGCCGCGCCTCGTTGCGGGCCTGGGGGTCGGCGGGGACGGCGGCGACCAGGCTGCCCAGCTCGGGCCGGTGGACCTCGCCGCCGTAGGCGTCGAGGGCGGTGACGACGCGGTCGGCGAGGCTGTCCGCATCCCCTGCCTTGACCGTGTCCGGCTTCGCCCGCACGGGGGCGCCCCCGTGCGCGGTGCCGCCGCTCGCGGAGTTCTCGCGGGCCATCGCGCGGGTCAGGGCCTGGCGTCCGGCCGGCTGGGCGGTGACGGCGCCGGGGACCGCGGCGAGCGGGAAGCGGGGGTCGGTCAGGCCGAGGCGCAGCGCGTGCCGGTGGCCCACGAAGCGGGTGTCGACGACGGCGACCCGCTGGTCCGCCGGGACGGCGGCGAGCAGGGTCTCCGTGTCGGCGGCGTCGGCGGCGGTCCGGACGTCGAAGCCGAGGGACCGCAGATCGGCCTCGATCGACGAACCGGGGACCGGCTGACCGGTGAGGATGGCGGTCGGCAACCGAACTCACTCCCTGGGGCCCGGCGCGTGCGCGCCGGTCTTCTGCATGGTGGGCTCTGCATGGCGGGCGCCCCTGTACGGCACCGGTGACGGCACCGGGCGCGCGGCATTCGGCAGAGGCTATCGGATGCCCGGAAGGCCGTGTTCACCGGCCGTTCAGGTCCGATCCACACGGTCCCGGCCGGCCTCGGCCGAGATCATCATGGGCGATCGGCGGCCCCGCCCACAAACCGCGCTCCCCCACGGCAGACATCCGGGACATTGCACACGGACCCGGGGCCTCGGCATAGGGTGGGCGGCCATGACGTGGCTGATCACCGGCGGGGCCGGATACATAGGGGCACATGTGGCGCGGGCCATGACCGGCGCCGGCGAACGCGTCGTCGTCCTGGACGACCTGTCGGCAGGCGTCCCCGCGCGGCTCCCGGCGGACGTACCCCTCGTGAGGGGTTCGGCGCTCGACGCCGGCCTGCTGGAGCGGGTCCTGGCCGGGCACGCGGTGACCGGGGTGGTGCACCTGGCGGCGCGCAAGCAGGTCGCCGAGTCGGTGGCGGAGCCCACGCGCTACTACCGGGAGAACGTCGGGGGTCTGGCCACCCTGCTGGAGGCGGCCGCCGGGGCCGGTGTCCGGCGGTTCCTGTTCTCCTCGTCCGCGGCCGTCTACGGCAACCCGGACGTGGACCTCATCACGGAGGACACCCCCTGCGCCCCGGTCAACCCGTACGGCGAGACCAAGCTCGCCGGGGAGTGGCTGGTGCGGGCGGCGGGCGAGGCGCACGGCATCGCGACGACCTGCCTGCGCTACTTCAACGTGGCCGGTGCGGCCGAGCCCGCGCTGGCCGACACGGGCGTCTTCAACATCGTCCCGATGGTCTTCGACCGGCTCACCCGCGGCGAGGCCCCGCGGATCTTCGGCGACGACTACCCGACCCCGGACGGCACCTGCGTGCGGGACTACATCCACGTCGCCGACCTGGCCGAGGCGCACCTCGCGGCGGCCCGCCGGCTCGGCGCGCCGGACGCGGCCGGCGACCTGACGGTGAACATCGGCCGCGGCGAGGGCGTCTCGGTGCGCGAGCTGGTCACCCTGATCGGCGAGGTCACCGGCGACACCCGGCCGGCCGTGGTCGAGGGGCGCCGCCCCGGGGACGCGCCGCGCGCGGTGGCGTCGGCCGAGCTGGCCGCCCGGGAACTGGGCTGGACCGCCTCGCGCGGGGTGCGCGAGATGGTCGCGTCGGCCTGGCGGGGCTGGCGGTCGCACCGGTCGGCCGAGCCGTCGCAGGACGCCTGACCTGGACTTCGTTTCCGCAGGTCAGGGTAGATGACAACGGTGTTCAGTGCCGCGTTGCCGGATACCCCCCGCCCGTAGTTCACTGGGGGCCCGGGCCGATCGCAGGAGGCTGTTTCCCATGGGGGCTGGGCACGACCACGGGCACGGTCACACGCACGTGCCCGCCACGGGCACGGCCGCGGCGGCCTACCGCGGCCGGCTGCGCGCCGCGCTGGCGATCACCCTCACCGTCATGGTGGTGGAGATCGTCGGCGGGGTGCTCGCCGACTCCCTCGCCCTGATCGCCGACGCGGCGCACATGGCGACCGACGCGCTCGGGCTGGGCATGGCGCTGCTCGCGATCCACTTCGCGGCCCGCCCGCCGACCGGGAACCGCACCTTCGGGTACGCCCGCGCCGAGATCCTGGCCGCCCTCGCCAACTGTCTGCTGCTGCTCGGCGTGGGCGGGTACGTCGTGTACGAGGCCGTGCAGCGGTTCTTCACGCCGGCCCCCACCGAGGGCGCCGCGATGATCGTGTTCGGCGGGATCGGCCTGGTCGCCAACATGGTCTCGCTGACGCTGCTGATGCGCGGGCAGGCCGACAGCCTCAACGTGCGGGGGGCGTTCCTGGAGGTGGCGGCGGACGCGCTGGGCTCGGTCGCGGTGCTGCTGTCGGCGGTGGTGATCCTGACGACGGGCTGGCGGGCCGCCGACCCGGTCGCCTCGCTCGTCATCGGCCTGATGATCGTGCCGCGGACCGTGAGGCTGCTGCGCGAGACGCTGGACGTGCTGCTGGAGGCGGCCCCGAAGGGCGTCGACATGGCCGAGGTGCGCGCCCATCTGCTCGCCCTGGACGGGGTCGAGGACGTGCACGACCTGCACGCCTGGACGATCACCTCGGGGATGCCGGTGCTGTCGGCGCACGTGGTGGTGCGCTCGGACGTGCTGGACGCGATCGGCCACGAGAAGATGCTGCACGAGCTCCAGGGCTGCCTGGGCGACCACTTCGACGTGGCGCACTGCACCTTCCAGCTGGAGCCGCACGGCCACGCGCGGCACGAGGCGCGGCTCTGCCACTGAGGACCGGGCGGCCCGGCGCGCGCACGTCCGGTCCGGACGGTTCCCCGCGCGCGGCGCCGGGCAAGATCACCCACCGGGCCCCGTTTCCGGCGACGAAGCGGCGGCGGCCGTGGTCACGCCGTGCGGCAGGACATGCGGGCGTCCGCGGGTGAGTGCCGGGAGCGCCGTGCGCGTACGGCAGACTGGGGGCGCGAGGACCGATGTTAAGGATGGGTATGCCGATCACACCTGCCACCGCGACGACCGGCTCGTCGAACGGCACCGCGGACGCGATTTTGCTGGAACTGGTCGATGAGGACGGCGTGACCATCGGCACCGCGGAGAAGCTCGCGGCCCATCAGGCGCCGGGGCGGTTGCACCGGGCGTTCTCGGTGTTCCTCTTCGACGAGCGGGGCCGGCTGCTGCTCCAGCAGCGGGCGCTGGGCAAGTACCACTCCCCCGGTGTCTGGTCCAACACCTGCTGCGGTCACCCCTACCCGGGCGAGGCGCCGTTCGCGGCGGCCGCGCGGCGCACGTTCGAGGAGCTGGGGGTGTCCCCCTCGCTGATGGCGGAGGCGGGCACGGTCCGCTACAACCACCCGGACCCGGCGTCGGGCCTGGTGGAGCAGGAGTACAACCACCTGTTCGTCGGGATGGTGCAGTCCACGCCGCGGCCGGACCCCGAGGAGGTCGGCGACACGGTCTTCGTGACGCCCGCCGAGCTGGCGGAGCGGCACGCGAAGGACGTGTTCTCCTCCTGGTTCATGACCGTGCTGGACGCGGCCCGGCCGGCGGTGCGGGAGCTGACGGGACCCTCGGCCGGCTGGTGAGCTAGGAGTTCCCCGCGGGCTTGAGCGGCAGGGCGGCCCAGATCACCTTGCCGCCGCTCGCGGTGTGCTCGACGTCACACACCCCGCCCGCCTCCCGGGCGATCTCCCGCACCAGCAGCAGTCCCCGGCCGCCCGTCCGGCCGTGGTCGGTCTCCAGCGCGGTCGGGCGGTAGGGGTGGCTGTCCTCCACGGACACCCGCACCCACTCGGCCCCGACGGCCACCTCCACCGCGAGGACCGGCGACAGCAGTGCCGCGTGCCGTACGGCGTTGGTCACCAGCTCGGAGACGATCAGCAGCAGGCCCTGGACCAGGTCGTCCGAGGCCGGCACCCCCTGCCGGTGCAGCAGGTCCCGCACGGCGTGTCTCGCCTGCGGGACCGAGGCGTCCACGGCGGACGCGGTGAACCGCCAGACGCCTTCGTAGGGCAGCGGTTGCGGTTGCGGTTGCGGCACTCTGCCGGCCGGGGGGTCCTCCGTCGTTCCGGGGGGCGCCCCCGCCGCGTCCTCCGGGCGCGGGCCGGGCCCGCGCCCCTGGTTCTCCATCGTCCGGTCGCCGTCCTCGCGCTCGATTGTCACCACACGTCGAGTGTTGGTAACCGGGCGCTTCCCCCCGGACGTCTGAACAGAAGTCAGCCGGTATAGAGCGCTCTCGACCGCCCCGGCCCCCTCCTGTCGGAAAAGTGACCACTTTTGTTGTGCTCACGGAGCCTTCGCTCACTCTTCGGGTTGTACGGGTTCGGCAGTACGCGCTCGCCCGATTCGCCCCGGAGCCGGGCTCCCGGCCGCACGTGCGCCCGCCGGCGGTCCCGGAGGCCTTCCTCCTCGCCTCGTTCCCGCCGACCGAGTCATTCGCCGGTATCGAACGGCGTAGCGCCGCGAAGTCCTGCGGCCGCGCGGAATCGCGGTCGTTAAGGTGCGGTTCCACGAGAGACGGGAGCCAGGCCTTGCAGGAAGCAGCACAGATCTCGCCGGAGATCCTGGAATCGATTTCGACTCCCGAGCGGATCGGGACCCGGCTGGGGTCCCTCGATTTCCCGCTCGGCATTCCCACCGAGGAGACGGCGGACCGTCTGTACGACCACCTGGACCACGTGCGGGCGGTCACCGGCTTCCTCGACGCCTATTCCGGCGTCAGTCTGTGGGCGGCCCGCAAGGGATTCCTGGAGGCGGGAATCCAGGACCACGACGTCCTGCTCTTCTCGGAATTCATGGATTCCAAGACGGTCGTACTGACGGGGAACGCGGACACCGTCTACTTCATGAGCTTCCTCGACCTGACCGAGGGCCCGGTGGTCGTGGAAATGCCGGCCCTCTCCCTCTGTTTCCTCAACGACATGTGGTTCCGCTGGGTCGCGGACCCCGGCATGGCCGGTCCGGACCGCGGGGCCGGCGGCAGGTACCTCTTCGTGCCGCCCGGTCACGAGGGCCCTCTTCCCGAGGGCGGGTTCTTCACGCTCCGGACCCGCACCACGCGGCTCATCCTGGGTGGTCGCGCCTTCCTGGAGGGGGACGACCCGAAGCCGGCGGTCGAACGCATCAAGCAGGGACTGCGCATCCAGCGCTACGTCCCCGGGTTCTACGGGACCAGCATCGGGGAGATCGTCACCGGTGGCACGGCGCCGCCGCTGCCGTGGACCGCCGAGACCTGGACCGCCGCGCTCCGGAAAGCCGATCCGCCGCGCTTCGTCGAGGGCAGCGGGCTCCCCGTGAACACGGTCCCGCCCGCGGACGCGACGTATTTCGACCTCGCGAGCGAGCTGGTGCACGACCAGCCGGCCGAGGCGCTCGATCCCGAGATCGCCGGTGCCCTGGCCGCGGTGGGGATCGTCAAGGGCAAGCCCTTCGAGCCGGACCGGCGGATGCGGGAGATCCTCACCGAGGCGGCCGCGGTGGGGAACGCCACGGCCCGTACGCTCACCACCCGCCCGCGCCCGTCCGAGGGGGCGCACTACTACGGCACCTCCTCCCGGTGGCTCAACGGCCTGGTCGTGTCCGGCCACGAGTTCCTGGCCCCGCCCCCGAAAGTCACCGACCGGGGCGTCGAGCCCTGCCCGAACGACGGCGCCCGGAAACTCAACCTGCGGTCCTGGTGGTGGTACCTGGGTGTGGGGATCAGTCCGGCGTTCACCGCGCCGCTGGCCGGCATCGGCTCGCAGTACGTCTTCGCGTTCGCCGACCGGCAGGACCAGGCGCTCGACGGCGGCAGGCGCTACCGCCTGGTCCTCCCGCCGGACATTCCCGCCGCCCGGTTCTGGTCGTGCACCGTGTACGACAACCAGACCCGCTCGATGCTCGACACCCCGCAGCGCTTCCCCCGGGCCGGCAGCCAGGACTACCCGACCCCGGCGGCGGTCGCCGACGCCGACGGCACGACCACCGTGCACTTCGGGCCCGACCGGCCCGACGGGGTGCCGGAGGGCAACTGGATCCGGACCACGCCGGGCCGGGGATGGTTCGCCGTCCTGCGGTTCTACAACCCCCTGCCGCCCTTCTTCGACAAGAGCTGGCAGCCGGGCGAGATCGAGCCGGTGACGTGAGCGCGCCCGGGAACGCGGTGCTCCGGCGGCCGGCGGCTCCGGTCCGGGGACACGGCCGCCGCCGTGGGCACGCGGGGCGGCCATGAGCGGCGGACCGCTGGAGAGCTGGAACGACGGACCCGCGCGGCGGGCGGTCGTCGGGTTCGTGACGTCGGCGGCGGCCGAGGGGACGCCGGACTTCGTTCCGCCGGCGGACCGGGTCGCCGTGTTCGACAACGACGGGACCCTGTGGGTCGAGAAGCCCGAGCCGGTGCAGTCGGCCTTCGTCCTGGACAAGCTGGCCGCGCGGCTCGCGGCGGATCCGTCGCTGGCCCGCGAGCAGCCCTACCGGGCGATCGCCGACCGGGACGAGGCGTTCTTCCGCGCGCTGGACGCGCAGGAGCCCGGCGCCGTCACGGCGATGCTGGAGGCCGTCGGCTCGGCGTGGGAGGGCACCCCCTTCGGGGAGTACGAGGCGGATGCCGCCCGGTACCTGGCGTCCTGGCGCCACGAGCGCTTCGGCCTGCCGTACTCGGGTCTCGTCTACCGGCCGATGCTGGAGCTGTTCGACTACCTGCGGGCGCACGGCTGGCGGCTGTTCGTCTGCTCCGGTGGCGGGCGCGACTTCATGCGGGTGTTCTGCGAGGAGACCTGGGGCCTGCCGCGGGAGAACGTGATCGGCTCGGCGCCGGAGTTCGCCTACCGCGACGGCGTGCTGGTCCGCCGGGCGGTCCTGCACGGTCCCGTCGCGCTCGGCCCCGGAAAGCCCGAGTACGTCCTCGCCCGCACCGGCCGGCTGCCGGGCTTCGCGGCCGGCAACGACGACGTGGACGTCGAGATGCTCGGTTCCGCGCGGTTCGCCCTGCTCGTCGTGCACGACGACGACGTGCGCGAATACGCCTACGCGGACAACGCGACGAAGGCGCTCGCCGCCGCCGGGGAGGCCGGCTGGACGACGGTGAGCGTGAAGGACGACTGGAAGACCGTCTTCTAGGGACGACCTGTTCACAGAGACGAACCGTTCACAAACACCCCGTTCAGGAGGAACACGGTGCCTCGGATCAGCGACGGCCCCAGCCCGGGCACGGACGCGAAGACCCTCGCCTCGATCAGCTGTCCGGACCGGGTCGACACGGTCTTCGGCACGCTCGGCTTCTTCGACGGCCTGCCCCTGCCCGACACGGTCACCCGCAGCTACGACGCCCTGGACCTGGTGCGCGGGATCGAGGCCTTCCTCAACTGCGTGCCCGGCGGCTCGATGGTGGCGATGCGGCGCGGCCTGCGCAGCGTCGGCGTCGACTCCCGCACGATCGGCTACACGGCTCCGCGATGCACCTCGGCCCCGGTGCTGCTCACGGGCAACACGGAGACCACCTACGGGATGACCTTCCTGGCGCTCGACGAGGACGGTCCCACCGTGGTCGAAGCGCCGGGGAACTCGCTGTGCGTCGTCGACGACATGTGGCAGCGCTACGTCACCGACATGGGCATCGCCGGGCCCGACAAGGGAGAAGGCGGCAAGTACCTCTTCCTTCCTCCGGGCCACGAAGGTGACGTTCCCGACGGCTACTTCGTCGTCCGGCCGGCGACGTTCGGCTCCTGGGTGGTGCTCCGCGCGCTGGGCGGCACGGAGAGCCTGCTCACGGCACGGATCTACCCGCTCTCGGCCGCTGCGGACCGGCCCGAGCAGCGCTTCGTCAACTGGGCGGAATCGGACTTCAACACGATCCACGCCAATGACTTCTCCTTCTTCGAGGAGATCGACACCCTCGTCCAGGCGGAGCCGCCCGAGTCGCTCGATCCCGAGCGCGCCGGTCAGCTCGCCGCGATCGGCATCGTGCGCGGCAAGCCCTTCCGGCCGGACGAGCGCATGCGCTCGATCCTCGACAGCGCCGCCAGGATCGCCTCGGGCATCGTACGGACACTGGCCTTCAAGCCACGTGACCCGGGCTTCTCCTACTACCCCGGCAGCTCGTGGAAGACCCCGTTCCCCACCCGCAGTTACGAGTTCCTGTCGGCGGAGGGCGCCCGCCTGCTGGACTCCCGGGCGGTGTTCTACTACTTCGCGACCGTCTCCTCGCCGGCGATGGTGACGGCGCCCGTCGGCACCGGATCGCAGTACGCCTACACGGCGGAGGACTCCACGGGCGAGTGGCTCGACGGCGGACGGCACTACACACTCACCCTGCCGAGCGGCATCCCGGCGAAGAACTTCTGGTCCGTCGCCGCCTACGACCCCCAGACCCGGTCGCTGCTGCGCACGGACCACCCCTACCCGAGCGTCAACAGCCAGTCGGAAGGCGTCCGGCCCGAGAGCAACGGCGACACGGTCGTCCACTTCGGCCCCACCCCGCCGGACGGCGAGGAGGCGAACTGGGTCCGGACCGTGCCCGGCAAGGGATTCTTCGTGACGCTGCGGCTCTACGGCCCGCTCGAGAGCTGGTTCGACAAGAGCTGGCGGCCGGGTGAGATCGAACCGGCGTGAGGCGGGCGGCCACGGGCGGTCCGCCCGCCCGGGCACGCATCCGACCTGGCTGTTCTCGTCCCTGCGGGGCTACCGGTCGCAGTGGCTGCGGCGTGACGCCCTGGCCGGGCTGACGGTGTGGGCGATCCTCGTGCCCGAGGCGCTCGCCTACGCCGCCATCGCCGGCGTCCCGCCCGTGACCGGTCTGTACGCCGCGCCGGCGGCGCTCGTCCTCTACGCGGCCTTCGGCAGCTCCCGGCACCTGGTCGTCGGTCCGATGGCGGCGACCGCGGCGCTGTCGGCGGCGGTCGTCGGGGAGCTGGCCCCCGGCGGAGGCGCGCGCTTCACGGCCATGACGGCGGCGCTCGCGCTGTCGGTGGGCGGCCTGGCGCTCCTCGCCGGCCTCCTGCGCCTCGGGTTCGTCGCCGGCTTCGTCTCCGAGCCGGTGCTGAAGGGGTTCATCGTCGGCCTGGCACTGACGATCATCGTGGGTCAGCTGCCGAAGCTGCTCGGGATCGAAGGCGGCTCGGGAGACTTCTTCGAGCGGCTCTGGACCCTGATCGGAGGGCTCGGCTCGACCAGCGTCCTCACCGCGGTGGTCGGCTTCGCCGCCCTCGCCCTGGTCGTCGTCCTGAAGAAGGTCGCTCCGGTGGTGCCCGGCTCGCTGATCGCGGTGGCGCTGGGAATCGCCGCGGTCGCGGTCTTCGGCCTGGACGACCACGGGGTCGCCGTCGTCGGCGACGTGGAGACCGGTCTGCCGTCGTTCGGCTTCCCCGACGTCTCCCTCCGCGATCTCGGGGACCTCGCGTCCGGGAGCGTCGGCGTGATGCTCGTGGCCTTCGCCGAGGGCCTCGGGGCCGCGAAGACCTACGCCTCGCGCGACCACTACGAGATCGACGCCGACCGCGAGCTGATCGGGCTCGGTGCCGCCGGACTGGGCGCGGGCCTGTCCAGCGGCATGGTCGTCAACGGCAGTCTCTCGAAGACCGCCGTCAACCGGTCCGCCGGTGCGTGCACCCAGCTCTCCGGGCTGTTCGTGGCCGCCCTGGCGGTGATCACGCTGCTCTTCCTCACCGGACTCTTCGAGGAGCTTCCCGAGCCGGTGCTGGCCGCGGTGGTGATCGCGGCGCTCGTCGAGCTGGTCGACATCGACTACCTGATGTCCCTCTACCGGGTGCACGCCGGCACGCCGGGGCAGGTGTACGGCGTGGCGTCGCGCCCCGACTTCACCGCCGCGGTCGCGGCGATGGCCGGGGTGATGGTCTTCGACACGCTGCCCGGTCTGTTCATCGGCATCGGCGTGTCCCTGCTGCTGCTCCTCTACCGCTCCTCGCGCCCGCACATCAGCGAACTCGGCCTGCTCCCCGGCGACCGCTACTTCGCCTCGCTCGACAGACACCCCGAGAGCCGCAGGATCCCGGGCGTGGTCGTGCTCCGCGTGGAGTCCGGGATCTACTTCGCCAACACCGACCGGATCCGGTCCAGGGCGCGGGAAGCCGCCGCGCGGGAAGGGACCCGGGCGGTGGTCATCGACGCCGAGACGGTTCCGTTCATCGACGTCAGCGGCGTGCGCATGCTCGACGAACTCACGGACGACCTCGGGGACCTCGGTGTCCGCCTGCTGCTCGCCCGCGACGTGGGCCAGGTGCGGGACGTCCTGCGCGCGGCCGAGGCCGCGCCCGGGCTGCGGCGCGTGTATCCGACCGTCCGCGCCGCGGTGGAGTCGGCGGAGGCCGGCCCGGGGCGGGAGCCCCGGTGAGCGACGGCGTACGGGGGCGCGTGCCGGCACGGCCTCCCTGCACGGCCTCCCAACCGGCGGGAGCACTCCCGCGGTGCGGGCCCAGGGAGGCCCCCGACGGTGCGGACCCCGCTCACTCCCCGGGCGGTACGGGTTTGCCGGTGTGCCCGCCCGGCCCGCCCCCGGCGACGGACTCCCCGGCCATGCGCTCGGAGACCATGCCCACGATGCGCCGGCCGCCGAAGCCGGTGGCGAGCAGGCCGAGGCCGTCGAAGAGCAGGGCGAGGGAGATGAAGCAGCCGATGACGTACTGGCTGCTGCTCGGCCAGTCGATCAGCACCAGGATGCCCAGCAGCAGGTCGAAGGCGCCCAGCAGGAGCGTCCAGCCGAACTGCGGGCCCCGTACGACCATGCTGCCGACCAGCCGGAAGAGGCCGCCGGTGAGGAACAGCAGGGCGGCGAACATGGTGAGCGCGGCGGCGGCCTCCTCGGGCCTGCGGATGATCACGACGCCGGCGGCGATGTTCAGGGCGGCCACGATCACGCCGAGCCAGAAGAAACTGGTGCCCCGGGCCTGGATCGCGTGCAGCAGGCCGACGACACCGCCGATCAGGAGCAGCCAGCCGAACAGCAGCATCGAGGTCAGGGTGGCGACACCGGTGTAGACGAGCCCGACGAGCCCGGCCACCACCAGGACCACCCCGAGCACGGCGAGCCGGCTGAACCCCCTGCGGAGCCTGGCCGTCTCGCCCCCGGGCCGGATGGACGTGTCCATGAGCGCCTCCTCGCGTCGTTTCCCCCTTTGATCCCCCCTCATCCTCTTTCCCTCGCTTTCCCCTCGCTTTCCCCTCGCTTTCCCCTCGACTTCTCCCTCGATGCCGCCGTGCTCACCCCACCGGGCCGCATCGGGTGCGCGGCCGCACGGTTAGCATCCGGGCCATGGAGCCCGAACTGCTGCACGGTGTCACGGACGCCGTCGCCACCGTCGTCCTGCACCACCCGGCCAAGCGCAACGCCATGACGACCGCGATGTGGCAGGCGCTGCCCCCGCTGCTGGCGAAGCTGGCCGCCGATCCCGCGGTGGGGGTGCTGGTGCTGACCGGCGCGGGCGGCACGTTCTGCGCGGGGGCCGACATCTCCACACTCCAGGGCTCGCCGGACGAGGCCCAGGCGCTGGCCGTGCGGGCCGAGGAGGCCCTCGCCGCCTTCCCCAAGCCGACGCTGGCCGCGGTGAAGGGGCACTGCGTGGGCGGGGGCGCGCAGCTGGCGGCCGCCTGCGACCTGCGGTTCGCCGAGGAGGGCGCGCTGTTCGGGGTGACGCCGGCCAGGCTCGGGATCGTCTACCCCTCCTCCGCCACCCGGCGGCTGGTGGCTCTGGTGGGGCCGGCCGCCGCCAAGTACCTGCTGTTCTCCGGCGAGTTGATCGACACGGAGCGGGCGCTGCGCACGGGCCTGGTGGACGAGGTGCTGCCGTTCGGCGAACTCGACGACAGGGTCGGGGAGTTCGCCCGCACGCTGGTGTCCCGCTCGCGGCTGACGCAGGCCGCGGCGAAGGAGTTCGCCGACGGCCGCACCGACCGCGACGCCCACTGGGCGGCGCAGGCGCGCGGCAGCGGCGACACCGCGGAGGGGGTCGCCGCCTTCCTGGAGCGCAGGGAGCCCCGCTTCACCTGGACTACGTCAGGATGAACCGGCTCCTGGCGCGGAACTCCTCGACGAGGTGCGCCGGCGCCGTGTGCGGTGATCCGGCGTCGTAGGGCGGCCGCGGGTCGTACTCGGTGAGCAGCTGGACGGCCTGGGCGTGTTCGTCGCCCGCGATCCGGCCGAGCAGGGTGAGGCCCATGTCGATGCCCGAGGAGACACCGGCCGCGGTGACGTACTTGCCGTCGGTGACGACCCGCTCCCCGGTGGGCTCGGCGCCATAGCGCGACAGCTGTTCCAGGGCGAGCCAGTGCGAGGTGGCCCGACGGCCGTCGAGGAGTCCGGCGGCGGCCAGGAGCAGGGAACCGGTGCACACCGAGGTCGTCCAGGTGCTGGTGGCGTCGGCGGCGCGCAGCCAGTCCAGCAGCAGGGGGTTGTCCATCTGCGGGGTCTGGCCGGGGCCGCCGGGCACGACCACGATGTCGGGGCGCGGCACCTCGGCGAGGGTCCGGTCGGCGACGAGGGCGAGGTTGCCGGTCTCGTTGCGCACGGGACCGGTCCGCTCGGCGACGAAGACGGTCCGCGCGTCGGGAAGGCGGCCGAGGGTCTCGTAGGGGCCGACGGCGTCCAGGGCGGTGAAGCGGTCGAAGAGGACGATGGCGATCTGCATGCGCTGCCTTCCGGAAGGAGCCGGTGACGAGTCGGTGGACGTTCAGGGGGCGGGGACGGGCGCGGGGACCGGGGCGGGGGCGGGAACAGGGGCGGGGGCGGCGGGGCGGAACCGGCGGCGGTACTCGGCCGGGGAGACGGCGAGGGCCTTGACGAAGGCCCGGCGCATGGCCTCGGGGGTGCCGTAGCCGCTGGCCCGGGAGACCTCCTCGACGCCCTCTCCGGTGTCCTCCAGCAGGCGGCGGGCGTGTTCGAGGCGGACCCGGTCGACGTAGCGGCCCGGGGTCGTGCCGGTCTCCGCGCGGAAGGCGCGGGCGAAGTGGCGGGGCGACAGCGAGGCGCGGGCGGCGAGGGACTCGACGGCCAGGTCGGCGTCCGGATGCTCGGTGATCCACTGCTGCACCTCGCGCAACGGCTCGCGGCGGGCGGTCTGCGCGGCGAGCTGGGCGCTGAACTGGGCCTGGTTGCCGGGCCTGCGCAGGAAGACGACCAGGTGGCGGGCGACGTCGAGCGCCACGTCCCGGCCGAGGTCCTCCTCGACCAGGGCGAGGGCGAGGTCGATGCCCGCGGTGACGCCGGCCGAGGTGGAGACCCGGCCGTCGCGCACGTAGACCGGGTCCGGGTCGACCTCGATCGCCGGGTGGTTCCGGGCCAGGGTGTCGCAGTACGCCCAGTGGGTGGTGGCGCGGCGGCCGTCCAGCAGGCCCGCGCGGGCGAGCAGGATCGCGCCGGTGCAGACGGAGACCAGCCGCGCGGCGCGCGGGCCGTGCGCGCGCAGCCAGTCGACGAGGCGCGGGTCGGGCCCACGGGTGCCCTGGCCGCCCGGCACGAGGAGCGTGTGCGGTTCGGGCGCGTCGGCGAGGGCCGTGTCGGGCACCAGGGTCAGGCCGCTGGAGGTGCGCACGGCACCGCCGTCGAGGGACGCGGTCCGGACGCGGTAGGTGCCCGGGGCGTGCCGGTCGGCCCCCGCGAAGACCTCCACGGGGCCGGTGACGTCAAGGCTCTGGACGTCGTCGAAGAGGACGACGAGGACGGTTCGCTGGGCCATGGGATCGATTCTTCGCGGGCCGCGCGACGGCCGCAACGACGGGTTCCCCACCTTTCCTGCCATGCGGCGGCCGGCCGTCCCCGCGGACCGCCGGGCGGGCGGGCACCGGCGAAAAGGGACGAATGCCCTGGCCGCGGGAACGGCGGCATCGGGCAGGCATGATCGGCCGCGGCCGAGGTAGACGGAGGTTCCGGCCGCGACGGCCGGGAGACGACAGGGTCCGGCCGTCGCGGCCGGAGACGAAAGGAGACCTCCGTGTTCCGTGCGATCGCAGACGTGCTGCGGCAGATAGGTGGAGCCGTCGCCACGGTGGTGACGCTGCCCTTCCGGGCCGTGGCCCGGCTGTTCGGCGGGGCCTCCTCGAGCACCCGGCACGGCAGGGCCTGAGGCCCGCCCGGAGCGCCCTGATCCCCGGGTGTCGGCACCGCCTGCCACAATTGCCGCGCAACCTCAGTGGAGAAGGCGGTACGGGATCGTGACGACACCCGGGTCCATCGAAGTAGGGTCCATCGAAGGCAGGATCGCCGGGGAACTCGGCGTACGGGAGCGGCAGGTGAGGTCCGCCGTGGAGCTGCTCGACGGCGGCTCCACGGTGCCCTTCATCGCCCGCTACCGCAAGGAAGCGACCGAGATGCTCGACGACGCGCAGCTGCGCGCCATCGAGGAGCGGCTGCGCTACCTGCGGGAGCTGGAGGACCGCCGGACGGCGATCCTGGAGTCCGTGCGCGAGCAGGGCAGACTCGACGACGAGCTGGAGGCGCGGATCCGGAGCGCCGAGACCAAGGCGCGGCTCGAGGACATCTACCTGCCGTTCAAGCCGAAGCGGCGGACGAAGGCGCAGATCGCCCGGGAGGCCGGCCTGGCGCCGCTCGCCGACGGGCTGCTCGGCGACCCGTCCGTGGAGCCGCTCGCCGCGGCGGCCGCCTTCGTCGACGCCGGCAAGGGCGTCGCCGACCCGCAGGCCGCCCTGGACGGGGCGCGGGCGATCCTCACCGAGCGGTTCTCGGAGGACGCCGACCTGATCGGCGAGCTGCGCGAGCGCATGTGGGTGCGGGGTCGGCTCGCCGCGAAGGTGCGGGAGGGCAAGGAGGAGACGGGGTCGAAGTTCGCCGACTACTTCGACTTCGCCGAGCCGTTCACCGAGCTGCCCTCGCACCGCGTCCTGGCGATGCTGCGCGGGGAGAAGGAGGAGGTCCTGGACCTCGTCCTGGAGCCCGAGGAGCCCACGGACGGCCCGTCGTCGTACGAGGGGATCGTGGCGCACCGGTTCGGCATCGCCGACCGGGGGCGGCCGGGCGACAAGTGGCTGAAGGACACGGTCCGCTGGGCCTGGCGCACCCGCCTGCTGGTGCACCTCGGCATCGACCTGCGGCTCAGGCTGCGCACGGCCGCCGAGGACGAGGCGGTGAACGTCTTCGCGGCGAACCTGCGCGACCTGCTGCTCGCCGCCCCGGCGGGCACGCGCGCGACGCTCGGCCTGGACCCCGGCTTCCGCACCGGCGTGAAGGTGGCCGTCGTCGACGCGACCGGCAAGGTGGTGGCCACCGACATCGTCCACCCGCACGTCCCGGCCAACCGGTGGGACGAGGCGATCGCCAGGCTCGCGCGGCTGGCGAAGGAGCACGCGGTCGAGCTGGTCGCGATCGGCAACGGCACCGCGTCCCGCGAGACCGACAGGCTCGCCGGTGAACTCATCGTCAGGCACCCGGAGCTGAAGCTCACCAAGGTGATGGTGTCCGAGGCCGGGGCCTCCGTGTACTCGGCGTCCGCGTTCGCCTCGCAGGAACTGCCCGACATGGACGTCTCGCTGCGCGGCGCGGTCTCGATCGCGCGCCGCCTCCAGGACCCGCTGGCCGAGCTGGTGAAGATCGACCCCAAGTCGATCGGCGTCGGGCAGTACCAGCACGACCTGTCCGAGGTGAAGCTGTCGCGTTCGCTGGACGCGGTGGTGGAGGACTGTGTGAACGGCGTCGGCGTCGACGTGAACACCGCCTCGGCCCCGCTGCTCGCCCGCGTCTCCGGCATCACCTCCGGCCTCGCCGAGAACATCGTGGCGCACCGGGACGCCAACGGGCCGTTCACGTCCCGGCAGGCGCTGAAGAAGGTGTCCCGGCTCGGTCCGAAGGCGTACGAGCAGTGTGCGGGCTTCCTGCGGATCCGCGGCGGCGACGACCCGCTGGACGCCTCCAGCGTGCACCCCGAGGCCTATCCGGTGGTGCGGCGGATGGTGAAGGCCTCCGGTGAGGAGGTGGCCTCGCTGGTGGGCAACACCGCGGTGCTGCGTTCGCTGCGGCCGGCCGACTTCGTGGACGAGACGTTCGGTCTGCCGACCGTGACCGACATCCTCAGGGAGCTGGAGAAGCCGGGGCGCGACCCGCGGCCCGCGTTCAGGACGGCCTCGTTCAAGGAGGGCGTGGAGAAGATCTCCGACCTGGAGTCCGGGATGGTCCTGGAGGGCGTGGTCACGAACGTGGCGGCCTTCGGGGCGTTCATCGACATCGGCGTCCACCAGGACGGGCTGGCGCACGTCTCCGCGTTGTCCCGGACGTTCGTCAAGGACCCGCGGGACGTGGTCAAGCCCGGCGACATCGTCAGGGTGAAGGTCCTGGACGTCGACATCCCGCGCAAGCGGATCTCGCTGACGCTCCGGCTGGACGACGAGGCGGCCCCGAAGGGCGATCCGTCGGGCGAGGGCCGGCCGCAGCGCGGCGGTCGTCCGCCGCAGCAGCGCCGGCAGGGCGGGCAGCAGCAGCGGCAGGGCGGGCAGCGCGGCGGGGGCGGCCGGGCCGACGGCTCGCGTCAGGCGCCGCCGCCGGCCAACAGCGCGATGGCGGACGCCCTGCGGCGGGCGGGCCTGACCGACGGCCCGAAGGGCAGGCGGTAGGACGCGTGCGTCGGGCCCGGTTCCCCGCGGAGTGCGGGGAACCGGGCCCGGCGGGCGAGCTGTCCCGGCGTACCCGTCGTGGCGGGTCTAGCGTTCCGTCACCTTGCCGTCGGCGACCTCCAGGCGCCGGGTGACGTGGACCGCGTCCAGCATGCGGCGGTCGTGGGTCACCAGCAGGAGAGTGCCCTGGTAGGCGTCGAGGGCCGACTCCAGTTGCTCGATGGCCGGCAGGTCGAGGTGGTTGGTGGGCTCGTCGAGGACGAGGAGGTTCACCCCCCGGCCCTGGAGGAGCGCGAGAGCCGCGCGGGTGCGTTCCCCCGGTGACAGGGTGGCCGCCGGGCGCAGCACGTGCTCCGCCTTCAGCCCGAACTTGGCCAGCAGGGTGCGTACTTCGGCCGGTTCGGTGTCGGGGACGGCCGCGCCGAACGCGTCCAGCAGCGCCTCGGGTCCGTGGAACAGCTTGCGGGCCTGGTCGACCTCGCCCACCAGGACGCCCGAGCCGAGGGCGGCGTGTCCGGCGTCCAGCGGGACCCGGCCGAGGAGCGCGCCCAGCAGGGTCGACTTGCCCGCGCCGTTGGCTCCGGTCACCGCGACCCGGTCGGCCCAGTCGACCTGGAGGGTCACCGGGCCGAAGGCGAAGTCGCCGCGCCGCACCTCGGCGTCGCGCAGGGTCGCCACGACGGCGCCGGAGCGCGGGGCGGACGCGATCTCCATGCGCAGCTCCCACTCCTTGCGGGGCTCCTCGACCACCTCCAGGCGTTCGATCATGCGCTGGGTCTGGCGGGCCTTCGCGGCCTGCTTCTCGCTGGCCTCGCTGCGGAACTTGCGGCCGATCTTGTCGTTGTCGTTGGACGCCTTGCGGCGCGCGTTCTTGACGCCCTTGTCCATCCAGGAGCGCTGGGTCTGCGCGCGGTCCTGGAGGGCGGCCTTCTTGTCGGCGAACTCCTCGTAGTCCTCGCGGGCGTGCCGGCGGTCCACCTCCCGCTCCTCCAGGTAGGCCTCGTAGCCGCCGCCGTAGAGCCTGATCCGCTGCTGGGCGAGGTCGAGTTCGAGGACCTTGGTGACGGTGCGGGTGAGGAACTCGCGGTCGTGGCTGACGACGACGGTGCCGGCGCGCAGGCCGGTCACGAAGCGTTCGAGGCGCTCCAGGCCGTCCAGGTCGAGGTCGTTGGTGGGCTCGTCGAGGAGGAAGACGTCGTAGCGGGACAGGAGCAGGGAGGCCAGGCCCGCGCGGGCCGCCTGGCCGCCGGACAGGGAGGTCATCGGCTGGTCCAGGTCGACGCCGAGGCCCAGGGAGTCGGCGACCTCCCCGGCGCGCTCGTCGAGGTCGGCGCCGCCGAGGTCGAGCCAGCGCTCCAGGCTGGTCGCGTACGCGTCGTCGGAGCCGGGCGCCCCCTCGACGAGGGCCTGGGTGGCCTCGTCCATGGTCCGCTGGGCCTCGGCGACGCCGGTGCGGCGGGCCAGGAACTCCCGCACGCTCTCGCCGGGGCGGCGCTCGGGCTCCTGGGGCAGGTGGCCGACGGTCGCGGTCGGCGGGGACAGGCGCAGCTCGCCCTGCTCGGGTGCGGTGAGCCCGGCGAGGAGCGTCAGCAGGGTGGACTTGCCCGCGCCGTTGGCTCCGACCAGCCCGATCACGTCACCGGGGGCGACGACGAGGTCGAGCCCGGAGAAGAGGGAGCGGTCGGCGTGGCCGGCGGCGAGGTTCTTGGCGACGAGGGTGGCAGTCATCAGACGCCAGATCCTAGTCGGCGGCCGGCGCCGGGTGCGCACCGCACCGTCACCGTCGGGACCGTCGTCGTCGGTCCGTCACCGTCGGGACCGTCGTCGTCGGTCCGTCACCGTCGGGACCGCTGCTGTCGGGCCATGGCCTCCAGGTCATCACCGTCGGACCGTCGCCGCCGAGACCGTCGCCGCCGGGCCGGTGATCGGCTACCGTCCGGGCGTGGAGACTGAGCGCGGTGGCGATGTGATCGTGGTCGGCGGCGGGGTCGTCGGGCTGGCGACGGCCCTCGTCCTCGCCGAGGGTGGCCGGCGGGTCCGGGTGTGGACGCGGGACCCGGTGGAGCGGACCACCTCGGCGGTCGCGGGCGCACTGTGGTGGCCGTACCACATCGAGCCGGTGGCGTCGGCGCGGACGTGGGCGCTGCGCTCGCTGGAGGTGTACGAGGAGCTGGCGCGACGGCCGGAGTCGACCGGGGTGCGCCTGGTCGACGGGGTGATGGGCGAGACGGACCTGGACGACGTCGAGGGCTGGGCCGTCGGCCGGCTGGCCGGGCTGCGCCGGGCGACGGCGGCGGAGTATCCCGGCGGCACCGCCGTCCGGGCCCGGCTGCCGCTGATCGACATGGCGGTGCACCTGCTCTGGCTGCGGGAGCGGCTGCGGCGGGCGGGCGGCACGGTCGAGGAGCGCACGGTGCGGGATCTGGCGGAGGCCGACGCGCCGGTGGTGGTGAACTGCACGGGCCTGGGCGCCCGCGACCTGGTTCCGGACCCCTCGGTACGGCCGGTGCGGGGGCAGCTGGTCGTCGTGGCGAACCCGGGCGTGCGCACCTGGCTCGTCTCCACCGCGCCGGACGGCGAGATGGCCTACCTCTTCCCGCAGCCGGGGCGGCTGCTGCTGGGCGGCACGGCCGAGGACGGCGGGTGGTCCCTGGAGCCGGACCCGGCGGTGGCGGCGGCGATCGTCCGGCGGTGTGCGGCACTGCGGCCGGAGGTGGCCGGGGCGCGGGTCCTGGAGCACCGGGTGGGGCTGCGGCCGGTCCGGCCGGCGGTGCGGCTGGAGCGGGAGGTGCTGCCGGACGGCCGGGTGGTGGTGCACCACTACGGGCACGGCGGCGCCGGGGTGACGGTGGCGTGGGGCTGCGCGGAGGAGGCGGCCGGGCTGGCCGCCCCCTCCTGAAGCCGCTCCCCGGGATCCGTCCGGGCAACGGCCTCCCTTCCTGAAGCCGCTCCCCCGTGGTCCGTCCGGCACGATCCGCCGGACAGGCCCTACGGGACCACGGGACGCGGTGCGCGTGGCGCGGGGCCGCGACGCCGTCCAGCGGCCCGGAGGGCGCGGCGGCCGGTGCGGGCGGCTCAGCGGGCGGGGCTCTCCCGGTCCGCCCCGGCGAGGAGTTCGTCCCGGCCGATGGCGGCCGCCTCCGTGGCGGGGACCGTGCAGGCGTACGCCCCCGCGACCGCGCCGTACCGGGCGCACCGGTGCGGGGGTTCGCCGGTGAGGCGGCCGTAGAGGAAGGCGGCGGCGAAGGCGTCACCGGCGCCGTTGCTGTCCACCACCGGGGCCGGGGGCGTCACCGGCGGGACGTGGGTCAGCTCGCCGTCGGCCAGCAGGTACGCGCCCTCGGCGCCCGCGGTGGCGACGACCACCTCGGCGCGGCCCCGGTCGGCGATGCGGCGCATGGTGCGCTCGGGGTCGGCCAGGGCGGTCGTGGAGAGGAAGACGACGTCGGCGGTGTACGCGAACTCCGCCTGGTAGGGGTTCTCGCCGTCCCAGTCGTGCAGGTCGGTGGAGAGCGTCAGGCCGCTCTCGCGCAGGACGGGCAGGACGTGGGCGCAGGGCTGGGTGATGGACACGTGCGCGTGCCGGCCGGCGGCGGCGAGGGTGCGCAAGGTGTCGTCGGGGAACCGGTCGTCGGGGTGGCCGCGGCTCGTGTCGTACAGGGAGAGGCGCCGGCCGTCCGGGCCGACCAGGTTGACCGCGCGCTTGGTGCCGGCGGGCTGCGGGACCGCGGTGAGGGCGATGCCCCGGTCCTCGTGCAGGGCGCGCACCAGGTCGCCCTCGGGGTCGTCGCCGAGGAAGTCCAGGTGGTGGGTGCGCAGGCCGAGGGTGCTCAGCCCCAGCGCGACGAAGTCGCCCGTCTGTCCCGCGCGGGTGCGGACCCCGCTGTCGATCATGTAGCTGTCGGCGTACGGGAGCGGCAGTTCCGGCACGTACACGATGGTGTCCACCCCCGCGCCGCCCAGTACGAGCACGTCGATGTCCCGACTGTCCTGACTGTCCCGGCGGTCCCGGCCGTCCCGGCTCACTTGCGCCCCTCCCCGTGGTCGTAGACCGTGACGGCGATCCCCCGCGCCACGAGCCGCCCGGCGACGAGCGGCTCGACGCGGGACCACGTGCCGCCGGCCAGACCACACCCTATGCGGGGCATGTGGACGGAGGCACGGAGTTCGGCGGCTCTGTCCGCCAGGTCCGCCAGCGCCGTGTCGATGGCCTCGTAGCGCACGGGCACACCCTTGCTGCCGGTCCGGACGCCGCGCTGGCCGACCATGTTGGCCACCCACACGTACGGCTCGACCCGCACGAGCTGGACGGCGCCCAGCCCGAAGTCGTTGGACGCGCGCTCGCGGTGCCAGGCGCGGTAGGCCTTCTCGGGCTCGGGCCAGCGGCGCGACAGCGCCAGGACGAAGCCCTTCCCCCATCCCCCGATGTCGTTGCAGACATGGGCGATCACCTTGACGCCCTTGACCGACGGCGCGGTGGCGTCCCCCCGGACGTACGTGATCTCCGACATGACGCCACCGTAGGGGACGCCACTGACAGCGGCTCAGGTCCGCGGTTCGGCGGGCCGTCGGTGCCACGGGTTTCACAGCACCGGTGTGACAGCGATACTGCTGCGCATGACGATCGAGACCGAGGAGCCGGCCCTCACGGTCGACGAGCTGGCCGCGCGCGCGGGGATCACCGTGCGGACGGTGCGGTTCTACAGCACCAAGGGGCTGCTGCCGCCGCCGGTGATCGGTCCGCGCCGGGTGGGGCGGTACGGGCAGGAGCACCTCGCGCGCCTCGCGCTGATCGAGGAACTCCAGCGGCAGGGGCTGACGCTGGCGGCGATCGAGCGCTACCTGGACCGGCTGCCGCCCGGCCTCGACGCCCGCGACCTGGCCGTGCACCGGGCGGTGGTGGCGTCCTGGGCGCCGGACGCCGTGGAGACGGTGTCGCGGGAGGAGCTGGAGCGGCGGGCGGGACGGGCGCTGGACGACGAGGACGTGGCGCGGCTGACCGCCATGGGGGTGCTGGGCGAGCGGGGCGGCGACGGCGCGTACCGCCTCGACGCCGGGCTGCTCAGGCTCGGTGTGCGCCTCCTCGACGTACCGCTGTCCCAGGAGGCGATCCTCGCCGCCCGCACCGTCCTGGTGGACCATGCGCGGGCGGCGGCCCACGAGCTGTCGCGGCTGCTGCGCGAGGACGTGGCGGAGCGGGACGCGCGGGCGGTGCGGTCGCTCTCGGCGCACATGCAGCCGCTGGTCGTGCAGGCGCTGCTGACGGCCTTCCAGCGGTCGCTGACCGAGGAGGTGCGGGAGTGGCTCGGGGAGCCGCCGGAGGCCGACGGCTCCCCGTGACGGGCGGCTCCCCACGACCGGCGAGCCCCGTGACGGGCGGCTCCCGGTGACGGGCGGACCGCTCAGCGGGCGTCCGTGAAGGTCTCGCCCTTCTCCGCCTTGGCCACCAGCAGCGCGGGCGGGGTGAAGCGGTCGCCGTAGCGTTCGGCGAGTTCACGCGCGCGGGCCACGAAGCCGGGCAGGCCGCCGTCGTAGCCGTTGACGTACTGCAGGACGCCGCCGGTCCAGCCGGGGAAGCCGATGCCGAACAGGGAACCGATGTTGGCGTCGGCGACGGACGTCAGGACGCCCTCCTCCAGGAGGCGCACGGTGTCGAGGGCCTCGGAGAACAGCATGCGTTCCTGCATGTCCTCGAAGGGCACGGGCGGTACGCCGTCGCGGGTGAAGTGCTCGCGCAGGCCCGGCCACAGTCCGGTCCGCTTCCCGTCCTCGTCGTAGTCGTAGAAGCCCGCTCCCCCGCTGCGGCCGGTGCGGCCGAACTCGTCGACCATGCGGTCGATGACGGCCTCGGCGGGGTGGCCGGGCCAGGTGCCGCCGGCCTCCTCGACGGCCCGCTTCGACTCGTTGCGGATCTTCCGCGGCAGGGTGAGGGTCAGCTCGTCCATGAGGGACAGGACCTTGGCCGGGTAGCCGGCCTGGGCGGCGGCCTGCTCCACGGACGCGGGCTCGATGCCCTCGCCGACCATGGCGACGCCCTCGTTGATGAAGTGGCCGATGACCCGGGAGGTGAAGAAGCCGCGGGAGTCGTTGACGACGATCGGCGTCTTCTTGATCTGCCGGACCAGGTCGAAGGCGCGGGCGAGGGCCTCGTCGCCGGTGCGCTCGCCCTTGACGATCTCGACGAGCGGCATCTTGTCGACGGGCGAGAAGAAGTGCAGCCCCACGAAGTCGCCCTGCCGCTCGACGCCCTCGGCGAGGACGGTGATGGGCAGGGTGGAGGTGTTGGAGCAGAGCAGGGCGTCGGGCTCGACGACGTGCTGGATCTCCTGGAACACCTTGTGCTTGAGCGAGGTGTCCTCGAAGACGGCCTCGATGACGGCGTCGCAGCCGGCCAGGTCCTGCGGGTCCGCGGTGGGCGTGATGCGGGCGAGGAGGGCGTCGGCCTTCTCCTGGCTGGTGCGGCCGCGGGAGACGGCCTTGGCGCAGAGCTTCTCGGAGTACGCCTTGCCCTTGAGGGCCGCTTCGAGGGAGACGTCCTTGAGGACGACGTCGATACCCGCGCGGGCGCACGCGTAGGCGATGCCGGCGCCCATCATCCCGGCGCCGAGGACGGCCGCCCTGCGGACCTGGCGGGGCTCGACGCCCCGGGGCCGGCTGACCCCGGAGTTGACGGCCTGGAGGTCGAAGAAGAACGCCTGGATCATGTTCTTCGACGTCTGTCCCGCGGCCAGTTCGACGAAGTAGCGGGCCTCGATGACCTGGGCGGTCTCGAAGTCGACCTGGGCGCCCTCGACCGCGGCGGCGAGGATGTTGCGCGGCGCCGGGTAGGGGGCGCCGGCGGTCTGCTTGCGCAGGGTGGCGGGGAAGGCGGGCAGGTTCGCCGCGAACTTGGGGTGGGCGGGGGTGCCGCCGGGGATGCGGTAGCCGGGCCGGTCCCAGGGCTGCTGCGACTCGGGGTGGGCGTCGATGAAGGCGCGGGCCTTGGCGAGCATCTCCTCGTGGGTGTCGGCGACCTCGTCGACCAGGCCGTTCTCCAGGGCGCGCCGCGGGCTGTACTGGGTGCCCTGGAGCAGGACCTTGAGGAGGGCGTCCGCGATGCCGAGCAGGCGGACCGTGCGGACGACGCCGCCACCGCCGGGGAGCAGTCCGAGGGTGACCTCGGGGCAGCCGATCTTCGAGCCGGGCGCGTCGAGGGCGACGCGGTGGTGGCAGGCCAGGGCGAGTTCGTAACCGCCGCCCAGGGCCGCGCCGTTGAGGGCGGCGACGACGGGCTTGCCGAGGGTCTCGATGCGGCGCAGGTTGCGCTTGATCTCCAGGCCGCCGTCGAACAGCTCCTGGGCGGTGTCGGGGGTGACGCGGATCAGGTCGCGCAGGTCGCCGCCCGCGAAGAAGGTCTTCTTCGCGGAGGTGACGATGACGCCCCGGACGGTGTCCTTCTCGGCCTCCAGGCGGTCGGCGACCCGCGCGAGCGAGGCGCGGAACGCCTGGTTCATGGTGTTGGCGGACTGGTCGGGGTCGTCGAGGACGAGGGTGACGAGGCCGGTGCGGTCCTGTTCCCAGCGGATGGTGGTGCTCTGTGTCATGACAGGGTCTCCGTAGCAGTCTCTTGGTTCCGCCGGGGTGGTCAGACGCGTTCGACGATCGTGGCGATGCCCATGCCGCCGCCCACGCAGAGGGTGGCGAGGCCGTAGCGCTTGTCCTGGCGTTCCAGTTCGTCGACGAGGGTGCCGAGGATCATGGCGCCGGTGGCGCCGAGGGGGTGGCCCAGGGCGATCGCGCCGCCGTTGACGTTGACCTTGTCCAGGGACAGGCCCATGTCCTTGACGAAGCGCAGGACGACGGCGGCGAAGGCCTCGTTGATCTCGACGAGGTCGATGTCGTCGACGGTCAGGCCGGCCTTGGCGAGGGCCTTGCGGGTGGCGGGCGCGGGGCCGGTGAGCATGATCGTGGGTTCGGAGCCGGAGACCGCGGCGGAGACGATCCGGGCGCGCGGGGTGAGGCCGTAGCGCTCGCCGACCTCCTTGCTGCCGACCGCGACCAGGGAGGCGCCGTCGACGATGCCGGAGGAGTTGCCCGCGTGGTGGACGTGGTCGATCCTCTCCACCCAGTGGTACTTCTGCAGCGCCACGGCGTCGAAGCCGCCCAGTTCGCCGATGTCGGCGAAGGAGGGCTTCAGCCGGGCGAGGGAGTCGGCGGTGGTGCCGGGGCGCGGGTGCTCGTCGTGGTCGAGGACGACCAGGCCGCTGCGGTCCCGCACCGGCACGAGCGAGCGGTCGAAGCGGCCCTCCTTGACCGCGGTGGCCGCCCGCTCCTGGGAGAGGGCCGCGTACTCGTCGACGTCCCGGCGGGAGAAGCCCTCGATGGTGGCGATCAGGTCGGCGCCGATGCCCTGCGGCACGAAGTTCACCGCGAGGTTGGTCATCGGGTCGTTGAACCAGGCGCCGCCGTCGGAGGCCATCGGCACCCGCGACATGGACTCCACGCCGCCCGCGAGGACGAGGTCCTCCCAGCCCGAACGGACCTTCATGGCGGCCAGGTTGACGGCCTCGAGACCGGACGCGCAGAAGCGGTTCTCCTGCACGCCCGCCACGGTGTCGGGCAGTCCGGCGGCGATGGCGGCGATCCGCGCGATGTCGGAGCCCTGGTCGCCGACCGGTCCGACGACGCCGAGCACGATGTCGTCGATCGCGGCCGGGTCCAGGTCCGGGAAGCGCCCGCGCAGCTCGTGGATCAGCCCGACGACGAGGTCGATGGGCTTCGTGCCGTGCAGGGCCCCGTCGGCCTTGCCGCGACCGCGCGGGGTGCGGATCGCGTCGTACACGTACGCTTCGGTGCTCACGGGGAGGCCTTTCGGTGAGGGTCGGGGTGCGGGGTTTCCCGGGGTCCGGCGAGCCGGGGCACGCCCCAGTCGCGGGCCACGGCGGCGGTGTCGGCCCCGGGCCGGGCGGGCCCGCCGCGCACGGCCGTCGGGGTGGCGGAGAAGCGCGGGGCGGGCGCGGGCTGGGTGAGGCCGTCGTGGTCGGTGAAGGTGCCGCGGGCGGCCAGGTGCGGGTGGTGCGGGGCCTCGCGCAGCGACAGTACGGGCGCCACGCAGGCGTCGGTGTCCTCGAAGACGGCCGTCCACTGCGCGCGGGTGCGGGAGGCGAAGCGGGCCGCGACGGCCTCGCGCAGGTCGCCCCAGCGGGTCGGGTCCGTGCGGGCGTCGGCGAAGCCGTCGAGGCCGAGGAGCCGGACGAACTCGTCGTAGAAACGCGGTTCCAGCGCGCCGACGGCCATGTGGCCGCCGTCGGCGGTCTCGTAGGTGCCGTAGTAGGGGCAGCCGCCGTCGAGGAGGTTGGCGGCGCGGCGGTCCTGCCAGTTCCCGGCGGAGAGCATGCCGTGGATCATGGCGGAGAGGTGGGCGGTGCCGTCGACGACGGCGGCGTCCACGACCTGGCCGGTGCCGGTGGCGCGCGCGTGGTGCAGCGCGGCGAGGACGCCGACGACGAGGTAGAGGGACCCGCCGGCGTAGTCGCCGAGGAGGTTGGCGGGGACGGGCGGGGGCATGCCGGGGGCGCCGATCATGCCGAGGGTGCCGGTGAGGGCGATGTAGTCGATGTCGTGCCCGGCGCGCCGGGCGAGGGGGCCGTCCTGGCCCCAGCCGGTCATCCGGCCGTAGACCAGCCGGGGGTTGCGGGCGTGGCAGGCCTCGGGGCCGACGCCGAGGCGCTCGGCGACGCCGGGGCGGTTGCCCTCGAGGAGGACGTCGGCGCGGGCGGCGAGGTCGAGCACGCGCGCGGGGCCGTCCGGTGCCTTGAGGTCCACGAGCACCGAGCGCTTGTTGCGGTTGGTGACGTCGTGGGCCGGGTCGATGCCGAGGGAGGGGCCGCCGGGGCGGTCCACCCGGACGACGTCGGCGCCGAGGTCGGCCAGCAGCATGGCCGCGAAGGGGCCGGGCCCGATGCCGGCCAGCTCGACCACGCGCACCCCGGCGAGCGGGCCGTGACCCGCAGCGTCCGGCGCGTTCACCGCGTTCACCGCGTTCGCCGCGTCTGGCGCGTCCGCCGCGTCCGCCGCGTCTGGCGTCGTCGTCATCCGGCTCCCTCGCTGTGACACAACCGATGTAACACCAGTGATGCTAAGAACGTGTCCCCGTGGGCACAAGACGTGACGAGCAAGCGCTTGGCCAGTTTGCGGGAACCGGGGCCGGTCCTCGGTACCGGGTCGGCGGATTCCGCCGTCCTCACGCTAGCCTCAGCCGGCGAGAGCGGCACGGGCTGCGGGACCAAGGAGTGTCATGAGCAGGCTGAAAACGACGGACCGTCCCTACGACATCGTGCTCTTCGGGGCCACCGGCTTCGTCGGGACGCTCACCGCGGAGTACCTGGCCGCCCACGCGCCCGAGGACCTGCGCTGGGCCGTCGCCGGCCGCGACGAGGAGCGGTTGCGGCGGCTGCGCGACCGGCTGCCGGGGGGTTCGGAGCCCGGGGTGCTGCGGGCGGACGTGTCCGATCCGGCCTCGCTGCGCGCCCTCGCCGGCCACGCGCGCGTGGTCGCCACGACCGTCGGCCCCTACGTGACGTACGGCGGGGAACTGGTGGCCGCCTGCGCGGACGCCGGCACCGACTACCTCGACCTCACCGGTGAGCCGGAGTTCGTGGACCTGACGTACGTGCGGCACGACGCCCGCGCGCGGGAGACGGGCGCCCGGCTGGTGCACGCGTGCGGGTTCGACTCGGTGCCGCACGACCTGGGCGCGTACTTCACCGTGCGGCAGCTGCCGGAGGGCGTGCCGCTGACGGTGGACGGCTACGTCACCGTGGACGCCGCCTTCTCGGGCGGGACGCTCGCCTCCGCGCTCGGCCAGTTCGCCCGCGGCCGGCAGCTGGCGGCCGCGGCCCGCGAACGGCACCGGCACGAGCCGCGGCTGCTGGGCCGCCGGGCCACGGCGCCGCTGGGGGCGCCCCGGTTCGCGCCGGAGGTCGGCGCCTGGGCGCTGCCCCTGCCGACGATCGACCCGCAGGTCGTGCGCCGGTCGGCGAGGGCCCTGGAGCGCTACGGCCCCGACTTCCGCTACCGCCACTACGCGGCCGTACGACGGCTGCCCGTCGCGGTGGGCGGGACCGCGGCCGTCGGCGCGCTGTTCGCCGCGGCCCAGGTGCCGCCCGCCCGGCGGTGGCTGTCGGACCGGCTGGAGCCCGGGAAGGGCCCGAGCGCCGAGAAGCGGGCGCGCAGCTGGTTCTCCGTCCGGTTCGTGGGCGAGGGCGGCGGCCGGCGGGTGTGCACGGAGGTCTCCGGCGGGGATCCCGGCTACGACGAGACGGCGAAGATGTTCGCCGAGTCCGCGCTGGCCCTGGCCCTGGACGACCTGCCGGAGACGGCCGGGCAGGTCACGACGGCGGTGGCGATGGGCGACGCACTGACCGAACGGCTGCGCGCGGCGGGCATCCGCTTCCGGGTGGCGGCGAGCCGCTGACCGCGGGCCGGGGTTTCCGGGGCATCCGGTCCGATCCGGCTCCGGGGTCGGACGGTCCGAAGCCGAGGCCGGTGCCGGTACCGAGGCCGGTGCCGTGGCCGGCCGGTCCGGCGGAGCATGCCCTAGACCGGCCACTCCACCAGCGTGTAGATCATGCCGACGATCCAGCCGAGTCCGGCCAGCACGGCGAGGACCAGCGCGGCGTTCACGGTGCGCTCGAGGGGCCGGTCGGGGCCGGCGAGGGGCTTCGGGGCTCGGTGCGTCGTCATACCGCTCAGAGTGCCCGGTGCGCGCCGGACCTCACATCCGTACGGTCACCCAGTTCGGCGCGCTCGGATCTCACGGGTCTCGATCAGCCTCACGCCGACGCCCCTTCGAGACTTCCGGCCCGCTCCTCCGCCGCTTCCCGGGCCGTCGGACGGCCAGGTTCCACAGGGCGGTTCAATGAAATGACGGAGGGGTTCGAGCAGAGGGGGGTGAGCGACGTGAAGTTCGTGCTCGAAGTCGCCGCGGACGAGGGGGCGTCGGCCGAGGAGCGGGCCCGTGAACCGGGCCGCGTCCTGAGGTACTGGGGCGGGAACCCCGGTCACTGCGCACCGGATCCCGGCGACGGGTCGCCGGTGTACGACTCGGAGTACCGCGAGGTCGGTCAGTGGCGGGTGGTCACCTCCTGAAGCGCCCTGCGGCACAGGGCGTCCGCCCGCCGGGTCGACTCCGGCAGGCGGAACCGCGGTGTCAGGGCCAGGGTGTGGGCGCAGGCGTTGTCCAGGTCCACCCGGTGGCCGACCGAGACGAAGACCGGCTTGACGCCCGCGCGCGTGCGCAGGGCGCGGCCCACCTCCTCGTCGCCGTCGGCCAGCAGCGGCGCGGCGGATCCGCGCGCGGCGGCCGGGTCGGCGTACGTGAAGGCGAAGGGGTTCTTGGCGACGCCGATCGTGGGCAGGCCGGTGAGGACGCCGAGATGACTGGCGAGGCCGAAGCGGCGCGGGTGGGCGAGGCCGTAGCCGTCGCAGACGACCAGGCCGGGCTCGCAGGGCAGGGCGTCCAGGGCGGCGAGCACGGTGGGGATCTCGCGGAAGGCGAGCAGGCCGGGGACGTAGGGGAACGAGATCCGTCCCACGGCGGTGGCCTCGGCGACCACGTCGAGGCTCGCCGCGTCCAGGACGACGGCCGCCGCCGCGACGACGTCCCGCTCGTCGTCGTAGGCGACGTCGACGCCGGTCACCCGCCCGGTGCCGGGCGGCGGCCCCGTCTCGCCGAGCACCACGCGGGCCCGCAGCCCGTCCTGGACGGCGCGGGCCTCCTCCTCGGTCGCGGGCCAGGCCGCCGGAATGTTCACTGTCGTCATGGTGGGGACGAGCCTACGGGGCCGTCCCGGACCGCGTAGGCTCCCGGTCATGTTCGTACTGGAACTGACCTACACGGCCTCCCTGGACGCCGTGGACGCCGTCCTGCCGGACCACGTGGTCTGGCTCGACGAGCAGTACGCGCGCGGGGTGTTCCTGGCGTCCGGTCCCCAGGTCCCCCGCGAGGGCGGGGTGATCCTGGCCGTCGCGGAGGACCGCGCCGCGATCGAGGCGGTCACCGCGGGCGACCCCTTCGTCGTGGCCGGTGTGTGCGCGTACCGCGTCACGGAGTTCGAGGCCACGAAGACGGCGCCCGGGCTGGAGCGGTACCGGAGCGGGCCCGGCTGATCCGGCCGAGCCGGACCGGCCGGATCAGCCGGACCGGGCCGCTCCCGCCCGCCGTCAGTCCTTGCCCAGGGCACGCTGCAACTGGCTCTTGTTCATGTCCGAACGGCCGTGGACATCACGGCGCTTGGCCTCCTCGTAGAGCTGGTCGTAGGTGGGTCCCCCGGAGCCCTTGCCGGACCGCTGTCCGCCCCGCTCGCCGGACGACTTGTCCTGCGTGGAGGTGCGGCTCGCGGTCTTCGACTCGCCGGACCGGGCCCGCTCCTTGTTCACCGTGCGGGCGGCGATCTCCTCCGCCCGGCCGGCGCTCTCGCCCCGTTCCCGCGCGCTCTCCTTGATGTGCTCGTACTGCCGCTCCCGCTTGGGGCTGGAACCGCGTGGCATGTGCGCTCACTCCTCTCGTGTCCGCACCACCCGGGTACCCAGGAACGGCTCACTTCTCCAGCCGTGCCACCCGCCCCTGTTCACCGGCGGCCCAGCAGCCGCGGTCCGGGGCGCAGTCGACGGTGTCGTACGAGCCGGTGTCGAGGGGGCGCCAGGTGCGGCCGGCGTCGGTGGTCAGGTCGGTGCCGGTGGGGCCGACCGCGAGGGCGGCGGTGCGGCTGTGCGGCAGCCAGGCGACGCCGGAGCGGTAGGCGGGCGGGGGCGTGCCGGCGGGCCGCCAGGTCCGGCCCGCGTCGCCGGTCGTGGCGGCGGCCGACGGGGAGGACTGGTCCGCGCGGTAGTCGCCGCCGACCGCGAGGCCGTGGGCGCGGTCGCGGAAGGCGAGCGCGAACACCCCGCGCGCGGGGTCGCCCGCCGGGATCGGGGCGTCGGTGGCCGTCCAGGTCCGCCCCCGGTCCGCGGAGTGCAGCACGCGCGCGCGTGCGGCGCCGCCGGTGGCCAGCCACACGTCGCGGGGACCGGCCGGGACCAGGCACTGGCCGCTCGCCGCGAAGCCCGCCTCGCCCGGCAGGGCGGGCGGCATGCCCGCGTCCGGCAGCACCGTCCAGGAGCGGCCGCCGTCGCCGGTCGACAGGATGCGGAACCTGCCGTCCACCGGGTCGCTCACCGCGAGGCCGTGGCGGCGGTCGAAGAAGGTCAGGCAGTCGTAGAAGGCCCGCGCGTCGGTGTTGCGGAAGGACTCCGTCCAGGTCGCCCCGCCGTCGGCGGTGCGGTAGACCCGGGAGGCCTCGCCCTCGCCGATGGCCAGCACCACGGCGTGCCGCGCGTCGAAGGCCTCCACGTCGCGGAACTGGAGGTCGGCGGCGCCGGGCGGGGAGACGTCGCGCCAGCTCGCGCCGCCGTCGGTGGTGCGCAGGACGGTGCCCCGCGTGCCCGCCACCCAGGCGGTGTCCCGGTCGACCGCGGCCAGCCCGCGGAAGCGGACGGCCGGGGCCCCGGTGTCCTTGAGCGCCCACGCGGGCGCGTGGGCGGCCGAACCGGTCCCGCGCGCCTTCGCCCCTGCCGGCACCTGTGCCCGCGCGGGGTCGGGTGCCTGCGCCCGCGCGGGGGCGGGCGCGGGTGGCTGCGCGGGCGCGGGCGTGGCCGTCAGCACGGCCAGCACCGCCGCGCAGGCCGCTCCCACCGCCGCCGTCCACCCCGGCCGCCCCGTCCGTCCCGTGCGCCCCGTCCGTCCCGTGCGCCTCGCCGGTGCCGTGCGTGCCGCGCGGATCGTGTGTCGCGTCTTCCCCGAGGACCTCATGGCGGGCGAAGCTAGTCCACCGTCCCGGTGGCGTCCAGAGGTCCTCGACCGCCTCACCGGTCCGCGCGGGCACGGCAGGAGAGGTGGGTCACTCGTGCGCATGAAAGGCGGTGACCGAGGTCACTCGGACTGCGTGTGCACGAACCGGCCGGTTCCGGCGTCTCTTCCAGTGTCCGGCCCCATCCACCGGTTGTCCGCCCCGCCGTCACAAGGGAGCAAGGCGTTGTCCATCGTCATCGAGCAGCCCGTCGAGGCGCGCCTGGTCGCCGCCGCGCCGCGGATGCAGAGCATCCCCGCCACGCTGCACTACGACCGGCGTGACCCCTTCGCCGTCCGCATGACCTTCCCGGCCCCGGCCACGCTGGAGGGCGTGGAGGTCTGCTGGACCTTCGCCCGCGAGCTGCTCACCGCGGGTCTGCACGACGCCGAGGGCCACGGGGACGTACGCGTGCGGCCGTACGGGTACGACCGGACGGTGCTGGAGTTCCACGCGCCGGAGGGCACGGCGATCGTGCACGTGCACTCGGCGGAGATCCGGCGCTTCCTGGAGGCCACCGGCGAACTCGTGCCGGCCGGCCTGGAGCACCTCCAGCTCGACCTGGACCGCGACCTGGCGGAGCTGATGGGGGACGCCCTTTAATCCGTTGACAACCCCTCCCGGCCCCTCCTACGGTCGGTCGTGCATCTGTTGCCGCCGATAGGAGAAGGACGTTGCTCGTCTGAGGTCCCGAGACACCGCGCCGCACACCCCCACGGGTGTGGGCGCAGCGTGCGACCTCGGCGTTCGAGCCGTCCTTGCGGAGCAGGGCCTTCCCACGGACCCCGTGGGCTTTCCCGCGGACTCCCTCGGGTTTTCCCGTGGCCCCCGCTCCCCCGCTCCCGCGGTGGTCGCCGCCCTCCGGTGTCTCGACACGCGTCGTCCTGACCGCACACGCGACCGCGAGGCCACCTTGTCACATTCGATCACCTGTACGTCCCTGTCCTTCGCCTGGCCCGACGGCACCCCCGTCCTCGACGGGCTCGACGTCGCCTTCGGCCCCGGCCGGACCGGGCTCGTCGGCGTCAACGGCGCCGGCAAGTCGACCCTGCTGAAGCTGATCGCCGGCGAACTCACCCCCTCCGACGGCACCGTCCGCACGGCCGGCGAGGTCGGTCACCTCCCGCAGAACGTCACGCTCGACACCTCCCTCCGCGTCGACGAGGTCCTCGGCATCGCCGCCCGCCGGGCCGCGCTGCACGCCATCGAGGGCGGCGACGCGGCCGAGGAGCACTTCGAGGCCCTCGGCGACGACTGGGACGTCGAGGAGCGCGCCCTGGCGACCCTCGGCGAGCTCGGGCTCGGCCACATCGGCCTGGACCGCACCGTCGGCGAGGTGTCCGGCGGCGAGTCCGTCCTGCTGCGCCTGGCCGCGCTGCTGCTGCGCCGGCCGGACGTCCTGCTGCTCGACGAGCCGACCAACAACCTCGACCTGTACGCCCGGCGGCGGCTGTACGCGGCCGTCGCGGACTGGCCGGGCGTGCTGGTCGTCGTCAGCCACGACCGGGAACTGCTCGAACTCGTCGACCAGATCGCCGACCTGCGCGCCGGCGGGGTCGCCTGGTACGGGGGCAACTTCTCGGCCTACGAGGAGGCCCTCGCCACCGAGCAGGAGGCCGCCGAGCGCATGGTGCGCGTCGCGGAGTCCGACCTGCGCCGGCAGAAGCGCGAACTGTCCGAGGCCCACATGAAACTGGCCCGGCGCAAGCGGTACGGCCAGAAGATGTGGGACCAGAAACGCGAGCCGAAGATCGTGATGGGGGCGCGCAAGCGGGCGGCGCAGGAGTCCGCCGGCAAGCACCGTCTCCTGCACGAGGAGAAGCTCGCCGAGGCAAGGGAGCGGCTCGACGAGGCCGTCGAGGCGGTCCGCGACGACGACGAGATCCGCGTCGACCTGCCGCACACGGCCGTGCCGCCGGGCCGCGAGGTGCTCACCCTGCTGGACCTGCGGCTCGCGTACGGCGCGCGGGTGCGGGGCGGTCTCGACCTGCGCGGGCCCGAACGGGTGGCGCTGGTGGGGCGCAACGGCGCGGGCAAGACGACGCTGCTGCGCACGATCGCCGGGGAGCTGGACCCGGTGGCGGGCGAGGTGCGCGCGCACGTGCCGCTCCGTTTCCTGCCGCAGCGGCTGGACGTCCTGGACGACGGGCTGACGGTCGTCGAGAACGTGGCCCGTTTCGCGCCGCACGCCACCGGCAACCGGATCCGGGCCCGGCTGGCCCGCTTCCTGTTCCGGGGCGCCCGCGCCGACCGCCCGGCGGCGACGCTGTCCGGCGGCGAACGCTTCCGGGCGACGCTCGCGGCGCTGATGCTGGCCGAGCCCGCGCCGCAGCTGCTGATGCTCGACGAGCCGACGAACAGCCTCGACATGGCGAGCGTCCGGCAGCTCACGTCCGCCCTGGAGTCCTACGAGGGCGCCCTGGTCGTGGCGAGCCACGACCTGCCGTTCCTGGAGTCGATCGGGATCACCCGCTGGCTGCTGCTGGACGGGGAACTGCGGGAGACGTCGGCGCAGGAGGTGGCGGACCCGGCGTAGGGCGTGTTTCGAAAGTCCCTCCCCCAGAGGGGGTGCCCCCAGCCCGGCGACGCCACTTTCGAAACACGCCCTAGCCGCGCCGTCCGGAAGGCGCACCCGGCGCGGCGGGTCCCGGGAGGGCCGCGGCACGGCGTGGAGGGTTTCGCCGCGGTGGACCGGCCCTGCATGATGGCTGACCGGCGCCCCTCATCCGGCGCCGGTCAGCCACCGCCGATTCGGAGACCTGGACGTGCCCAGCAAGAAGGCCCTCATCCGCCGCCCCGGCCCGCGCCTCGCCGAGGGTCTGGTGACGCACGTCGCGCGCGGGGCGGTCGACGTGGACCTCGCCCTGGAGCAGTGGGAGGCCTACGCCGAGGCCCTGCGGTCGGCGGGCTGGGAGACCGTGGAGGTCGACCCCGCCGACGACTGCCCGGACGCCGTGTTCGTCGAGGACACGGTGGTGATGTACCGCAACGTCGCCCTGATCGCGCGGTCCGGCGCCGAGTCCCGGCGCGCGGAGACCGCCGGGGTCGAGGAGGCCGTGGCCCGGCTGGGCTGCTCGGTCAACTGGATCTGGGAGCCGGGCACGCTGGACGGCGGCGACGTCCTCAAGTGCGGCGACACGGTCTACGTGGGCCGCAGCGGCCGTACCGACGCGGCCGGCGTCCAGCAGGTGCGGGAGGCCTTCGAACCGCTCGGGGCGCGGGTCGTGGCGGTCCCCGTGAGCAAGGTGCTGCACCTGAAGTCGGCGGTCACCGCGCTGCCCGACGGCACGGTGATCGGCCACATCCCGAAGGTGGACCGGCCGGCGCTGTTCCCGCGGTTCCTGTCGGTGCCCGAGGAGGCGGGCGCCCACGTGGTGCTGCTCGGCGGCCCGAGACTGCTCATCGCCGCGAGCGCCCCGAAGACCGCGGACCTGCTGTCGGACCTCGGGTACGAGCCCGTGGTGGTCGACATCGGCGAGTTCGAGAAGCTCGAGGGATGCGTGACGTGCCTCTCGGTGCGGCTGCGGGACCTGTACGCCTGACCGGGTGACCGCGCCACCGGTCCGGCCCCGCGACCTGCGTGTCCCGGGGCCTTTCGGCATCACCGGGAACCTCCCGGGGTACCCGGTGGGACGGTGGCTGATCAGCAGTCTTTACAGTGACCTTAACCTACGGCTACGTAACCTACGGGTTCGTAGCCTACGATCCCGTAAGTTCCGGCACCGCTCGCCGGACGCAGTCCGCTGTACCTCACGTCCCCTGGAGTACCCCCGTGACGATCACTTCCCCGAACCTCGGCAGCCCCTCCGCCGTCTGGACCGACGCCCGGCTGCTGTACGCCCTCGAGGAAGTGGTCGAGACCGAACTGAACCGGCACCTGAAAGTCGCCAAGGACTGGATGCCGCACGAGTACGTGCCCTGGAGCGACGGCCGCAACTTCCCCGGTCTCTTCGAGGACGGCGAGGCCTGGGACAAGGAGCAGTCGAAGGTCACCGAGATCGGCCGGATCGCGCTGGTCGTGAACCTGCTCACCGAGGACAACCTCCCCAGCTACCACCACGAGATCGCCTCGCTGTTCGGCCGTGACGGCGCCTGGGGCACCTGGGTGCACCGCTGGACGGCGGAGGAGGGCCGGCACGGCATCGTGATGCGCGACTACCTGCTCGCCTCGCGCGCGGTCGACCCGGACAAGCTGGAGGCCTTCCGGATGTCCCACATGAGCGAGGGCTTCGAGTCGGACAACCGCCACTCGATGCTGCACTCGGTGGCCTACGTCGCCTTCCAGGAGCTGGCGACCCGCATCTCGCACCGCAACACCGGCCACCAGTCCGGCGACCCGGTCTGCGACCGCATGCTGGCGCGCATCGCGACCGACGAGAACCTCCACATGGTCTTCTACCGCAACCTGCTGAAGGCCGCCTTCGACCTGGCCCCCGACCTGACCATGCAGGCGGTGCGCGACGTGGTCGTGAACTTCCGCATGCCCGGCCACGGCATGCCCGGCTTCGAGCGGGCGGCGGCGCAGATGGCGATCGGCGAGGTCTACAACATGCGCATCCACCACGACGACGTGCTCCAGCCCGTCCTGCGCCACCTGAGGGTCCTGGAGCTGGACGGCCTCGGCCCGGAGGGGCTGAAGGCGCAGGAGGAACTCGGCCTGTTCATGGGCGGTCTGGACGCCGAGGCCCTGAAGTTCGACGAGAAGCTGGCGGCCCGCAAGGCCCGCATGGCGGCCCGCGCCGCCGGCTGACCCACCGCCACCGCGGCACCTCGCGAACGGCCCGCGCCGGGGATCGGATCCTCGCCGCGGGCCGTTCGCGGTCCGTGCCTTTCGACCGCACCCCGCGACGCGGTCGTACGGAGGGGGTGCCGGCTCCCCGCCGTCCGCCCGTTCAGCGCGCGGTACGGCGCAGGTGCAGGCGTTCCTTCTCGGACAGGCCGCCCCACACGCCGAAGCGTTCGTCGTGGGCGAGGGCGTAGTCGAGACACGCGGACCGCATCTCGCACATGCCGCAGATGCGCTTGGCGTCGCGTACCGAACTGCCCGGTTCCGGGAAGAAGAAGTCCGCCCCGGTCTGCGCGCACAGGGCCTGCCGCTGCCAGTCGAGGTCGGGGGAGGCAATCGTGTCGGTGTCCATGCGCAGCAGCGTGACGCGCGGCGAAAAACGTTCCATCAACGGCGGATATACGCGCTCCGACAGGGCTCCGGCCGCACTGATGGTGCCCCCGGAGCACACCGCGGCGCACGGCGGCGCGCCGGGCCCGCCGCCCGGGGCCGGGCAGCGGGCAGCGGGCAGCGGGCAGCGGTGAACGACGGGTGGGCGGTGAGCCCCGGCCGTGAATCCCGGCGGCGGGCCGTGACGATGGGCAGTGGCGGCAGGCGGCAGGCGGCAGGCGGCAGGCGGTGCGAGACTCGGCAGAGCGGAGAGAGAAGAAGAAGCAGCGCACGCGAGCAGTGGGGAGCGCGGGGCTCCCGAGGAGGAGGGCGGAGATGCTCACCACCCGTTTCGTCGACGGCGCTCCGAACTGGCTCGACATCGGCACGTCCGACATCGACCGCGCCGCCGCCTTCTACCACGCCCTCTTCGGCTGGCGGTTCCGGTCGGCGGGACCCGACGCCGGCGGTTACGGCTTCTTCCAGCTGGACGGGAGGACCGCGGCGGGCGGTATGCAGACCACTCCCGAGCAGGGCCCGCCGTCGTGGACGGTCTATTTCCGGACGGCCGACGCGGACGCCACCTGCGAGGCCGCCGAGCGGGCGCACGGCAGGACGCTGTTCCCGCCGCTGGACGTCATGGGCCGGGGCACGATGGCGCTCGTCGCCGACCCGGCGGGGGTCCCCTTCGGCGTCTGGCAGCCGGGCCGGCTGGAGGGGGTGGACGTGGCGGGCGAGCCGGGCTCGCTGTGCCGGGTCGAGCTGTACACCCCCGACGTCGCCGCGGCGGCCGCCTTCTACCGCGCCGCCCTGGGCCTGGAGACCGCGGGCGTCGTCCTGCCCACCGGCACGTACACCAGCGTGAATCCGGCCGGGGCGGACGAGGAGTCCGCGTTCGGCGGGTTCGTGCCGCTGGCCGACGACCCCGTGGAGGCGCCGTACCCGGCGTACTGGCTGCCGTACGTCGAGGTGGCGGACGTCGACGCGGTCGCGGCGCGGGCCGGGGAGCTGGGCGGCGTCGTGCGGACGGCCCCGGCGGACGTGGCGGGCGTGGGCCGGACCGCCAGACTGGCCGATCCGGACGGGGCACGCTTCGCGGTGATCAGGAGCGAACCGCGGGGCGGGTGAGGCGGGGACCGGGGCCCGGACACGGCCGCCTCCCGGGCTCGTTCCCGGCCGTCACCGGACGGTTCTCAGGCGGAGGCGCGGCGCACCAGGGTGGTCGGCAGGACCAGGCCCTCGGGGGCGGCGGGTTCCCCGGGGTCCGGGGCGGGCCCCCCGGTGTCGCGGCGGTCGGGGCCGCGCAGGCCGCGCAGCAGGAGGCGGGTCATGACGCGGCCCATCTCCTCGATGTCCTGACGGACCGTGGTCAGGGGCGGGTCGGTCTGTTCGGCCAGCGGCACCATGTCGTCGAAGCCGACCACGGCGACGTCCTCGGGCACCCGCAGTCCGCGTTCCCGCAGCACGCGCAGGACTCCCGAGGCGGTGAGGTCGTTGGCGGCGAACACGGCGTCGACGTCCGGGCAGCGGTCGAGGAGTTCGCGCATGGCGCGTTCCCCGCCGCCGGGGGTGAAGTCGCTCTCCACCACGAGCCGCGGGTCGGCGTCCCCCCGCACGTCCCGGAAGCCCTGGAGCCGGTCCGCCGCGGAGGTCTGGTCCAGCGGCCCGGTGATGTGCGCGACGCGGGTGCGGCCGAGTCCGACGAGGTGCCGTACGGCCTCGCGGGCGCCGCCCCGGTTGTCGCTGTCGACGTACCTGACGCCGTGCGTGCCGTCGCCCCAGCCGGGGCGGCCGCCGAACACCGTCGGGACCCCGGCGCCCCGGATCAGTCCGGGGAGCGGGTCGTCGACGTGGAGGGAGAAGACGAGGGCGCCGTCGACGTGGCCGCCGGCGAGGTAGCGGGCGACCCGGACGTGGTCGTCGCGGCCCTCGGTGAGCAGCAGCACGAGCTGGTTGTCGTGGGCGGTGAGCTCCTTGCTGATGCCGCGCAGCTGCAGGGCGAAGAAGGGGTCGGCGAAGACCCGGGTCTCGGGTTCGGCGATGACGACGGCGACGGCGTCGTGCCGCCTCGTCACCAGGCTGCGCGCTGCCTGGTTGGGGACGTACCCGAGTTCGTCCACCGCGCGCCGGACCCGCTCGACGAGCGGCTCGCGGACCCCGTCGCCGCCGTTGACGACCCGTGAGGCGGTCGCCCGCGAGACCCCCGCCCGCGCGGCGACCGCCTCCAGTGTGGGACGGGGCGCTGTGTCGCTCACTTCGGGGCTCCTCCTCGGTGCGGTGCGGCTCAGGATAGCCGCGCACCGGAGGGAGGAGGCGGGAGCGCTCTCGCCGCCCGTGACGGCGGGGCCGCCGCCCGGGTCCGTCAGTGCTCGTGAGGGTCGCGGGGTGCGGGGGATGCGAGGGATGCGGGGGATGCGAGGGGTGCGAGGGGTTCGTGGGAGGCGCCGGCTTCGTGGGGGCCGTGGGGTTCGTACCCGGGGATCGTGCCGTCCGGTCTGCGCACCAGGAACAGGCCCACCATGCCCATGTCGGAGTGGCTCTGCACGTGGCAGTGGTACATCCACGCGCCGGCGCCCACGCCCTCGCCCGCGACCACCTGGAAGCCGAAGGAGTCGGCCGGGCCGACGATCTTGTTGTCGACGACCCGGCTGGGGTCGTCGGGGCCGGTGAGCGTGCCGGTGCGGTTGTCGGCCCAGCGGTGTCCGTGCAGGTGGAAGGTGTGGTAGTACTCGCCGTGCGTGATCATCACGAACTCGACGCGGTCCCCGACGGTCGCCTCGAAGTCCGGGCCGCCGTGGGCGGGCTCGTTGTTGATCGTCATGTCGTTGAAGACGATCGTGTGGGTGGCGTCGGGCAGGACGTCGCCCTTGCGCCGGACGACCACCGGCCCGTAGAGGCCCTTGCGGATGCCGCCCGTGCCGTGTTCCGTGCCGACGACGTGGTCGTGGTAGTGCCAGTAGCCCGCGCTGCCGGACCGCCAGGTGCCGTCCGCGCGGCGGCCGGGGACGTGGGTGCGCCAGGTGTAGGTGCGTGAGCCGCCCGGCGCCACGTCGCTGTGGTTCATCGCGGTGCCGTCGCTGGAGATCTCGTAGTCGAGACCGTGCACGTGCAGGCTCGCCGGCACGTCCAGGGTGTTCTCGAACTCGATGTGGACGGTGTCGCCCTCGTCGACCTCGATCAGCGGGCCCGGGACCGTGGCCCGGCCCTTCTCGAAGCCGTAGCCGAACCGCCCGTCGGGGAGCTTCTCGGCGTACAGCCTGAGGTGCCGCACCTGGCCGCCGGCCGGGGCCGTCGCGGCCGGGGCGGCGGCCCCGGCGGCCCCGGCTGCCCCGGCGGCCCGCGAGGGGGCCAGTGATGACGATGTCGCCGCCGCGGCGCCGCCGAGCAGCACCCGCCGGTTGAAACCGCGTCTGTCCATGCGGAACTCCCGCTCCTGACAAGGGATGTACGGAGACGTACCTGTGACGAGCGCGCTGAGCCCGTGTGACGGTACCGGCCGTTCCGCCGTTCATCCACACTCAGGACAAAGTTCGTGCCATTGCGGTCATTGGTATTGGCGGGCCGGGCAAAGGGGTCTAGCTTCCTTGGCGCTGTCGCTGTGACCAGGGAGGTGCCCATGCACTTACGAGGGTTGAGCACGACGAGGGTGGGCGGTGCGCGAAGGGCGGGGCGCCGCAGGAGACGGGCCAGGGCGGCCGCCGTGGCCGCCGGGGCCGTCGCGGCCGGGCTGCTGTCGGGTCCCGCCGTACAGGCGCGCCCGGCTCCGGAACCACCGCCGACAACGATGTCCGTGAAGTCGCCGCCGGGCGGTCCGGGGGTGAACGTCCTCGTCTTCCACGGTTCCGCGGCCGCCGGGGAGGAGTCGCCGGTCGTCGACGCCGGCATCGAGGCGATCGAGGACATCGGCCTCACCGGCACGGCGGACCAGCGCTTCGAGGTCGAGGCCACCGACGACGCCTCGGTCTTCACCGACGGGGCGCGGCTGGGCGGCTACAACGCCGTCGTGTTCCTGACCGGGGGCGGCGACGTGCTCGATCCCGAGCAGGAGGCGGGCCTGGAGGCCTACATGGAGGCGGGCGGCGGTTTCGTCGGCCTCCACGACGCGGCGCGCGCGGAACCGTACTCGGACTGGTTCACCGGTCTGATCGGCGCCCGCCCGGCGGCGAACGGCCCGACGGCCGTGCAGCGGGCCACCGTCGAGGTGGGCGACCGCCGGCACCCGGCCGGGAAGGACCTCCCCGTCGAGTGGAAGCGCCCCGACCGGTGGCCGAACTGGACGCGCAACCCCTCCGGCACCGTGCACACCGTCGCCCGGGTGCGGGAGACGACGTACCGGCCGGGCGCGAGCGCCAACGGCGCCGACCACCCGATCAGCTGGTGCCGGGACTACGACGGCGGCCGGTCCTTCTACACGGGCATGGGCGGTACGGCGTCCTCGTACGACGAGACGGACTTCCGCGCGCACCTGCGCGGCGCGCTGCTGTGGACGACCCGGCTGGCGCAGGCCGACTGCAAGGCGACCATCGCGGCGAACTACCGGGCCGAGCGGCTGACCCGGCCCAACCAGCCGGGTCGCAACGACCAGATCGGTGAGCCGCACGGCCTGGTCACGGCGCCCGACGGGCGGGTGCTGTACATCGGCCGCGGCGGCGCCGACTCCTCGCGGCCCGTGGTCACCGACTGGAACGATCCGGACGTCGGCAGGGGCGAGGGCGAGATCCACGTCTACGACCCGGCGACGAAGGAGGTGACCCTGGCGGGCTCGTTGACCGTGTTCGGCAACAAGGGCGGCGGCGACGAGCTGGTCAAGGTCGAGGAGGGGCTGCTCGGCATCGAGCTGGACCCGCGGTTCGAGCGGAACGGCTGGGTGTACCTGCACTACACGCCCCACTCGGGCCTCGACCGCGACAAGCGGACGGCCGAGCGGCGCGTCTCCCGCTTCACGCTCGACCCCGCCACGAACCGGCTGGACCTCGGCAGCGAGAAGGTGCTGCTGAAGTGGCCGGTGCAGGTGCACAGTTGCTGCCACGCCGGCGGCGGGATGGCCTGGGACTCCAGGGGCAACCTGTACATCGCGACCGGCGACAACAACTCCAGCGGTTTCAGCGGCGGTTACTCCGGCAACAACCCGGAGCCGAACTACAAGGGCCTCTCCTTCGCCGACGCCCGCCGCACCGCCGGGAACACCAACAACCTCAACGGCAAGATCCTGCGCGTCCATCCGGAGCCGGACGGCACGTACACGCTCCCCGAGGGCAACCTCTTCACCGGCCGGGAGACCGCCGAGGGCGGCGGGAAGACACGCGGCGAGATCTACGTGATGGGGGTCCGCAACCCGGCCCGGATCTCCGTCGACCCGCGCACCGACGTCCTGTACGCGGGCTGGGTGGGACCGGACGCGAGCGTCCCGTCGACGACGTGGGGACCCGCGAAGTACGACACGTTCGCCGTCATCACCGAGGCGTCCAACCGGGGCTGGCCGTACTGCATGGGCGACAAGCAGCCCTACCGCGACCGCAACCTGCCGGACCCGACGCAGCCGCTCGGCTGGTACGACTGCGACCACCCGAGGAACGAGTCGCCGAACAACGACGGCCTGGTCTCCCTGCCGCCGGTCACCGGCAACAACATCTGGTACTCGCCCCAGGGCGGCGCCCCGGACTACCCGCGGGACGCGAACGGCGTCCCCTCGTACCGGCAGGAGGAGGCCCGCTACCTGCTGCCGTGGCTGAAGGGCGGCGGTCAGGCCGCGATGAACGGGCCCGTCTACCGCTACGACGCGGCGAGCGCGAGCCCGGCCAGGTGGCCCGCCTACTGGGACGGAAAGTGGTTCGTCGGGGACTTCTACGACGGCGACCAGCCGCGCGACGCGGTGCTGATGGACCCGGCGACCCAGGGCGACGGGGGACTGCCGGTGCACTCCGAGTCGCTGAAGAAGATCGTGCCGGTCGGCAACGACGGCATCAGGAACCTCATGGACTGGAGGTTCGGCCCGGACGGCGCGCTCTACGTCCTCGACTACGGGCGCGGCTTCTTCACCTCCGACGCCAGGTCGGCGCTGTGGAGGGTCACTTATACCGGCGGCGGGCCGACCCCGGCCGCGGGGCGACTGGTGAGGGGGACGCGGTGACGGGACGACGGAGGGTGTGGACGGCGCTGCTGGTCGCCGTCCTGACGGTGCTCGGTCCGCCGGCCGCGCCGAGTGCCGCGCGGCCCGGGCAGGACCTGCCCTCCGCGCCGCCCGCCGCGGCCGCGCAGGTGCTGACCTGGACGGCGGGCGACGACATCACCCGGTACACGACGGCGCCGACGACGGCGGTGGCGGGGCCGGCGACGGTCGTCTTCGAGAACAGCGCGGCGACCGGCAACACCACGGGAATGCCGCACACGCTGACGTTCGTGACCAGCGACCCCGAGTTCAACGGCGACGTCGAGCTCAACATCCTGGCCAACCCGAACGACGACGCGGGCGGCCGGCACACCACCGAGGTCACGCTCTCCCCGGGCCGCTACCTCTACCACTGCACGATCCCCGGACACGGCCAGATGCAGGGCATCCTGGTGGTGACCGAGGGCGGCGGCGAGGACACCACCGCGCCGGAGACGACGGCGCGGGTGAGCGGGGTGCAGAACGCCCAGGGCGCGTACGTCGGGTCGGCGAGCGTGACGGTCACGGCGGCCGACGACGCCGGCGGGTCGGGGATCGACAGGATCCAGTACGCCGTCGACGCCACGGGCGACTGGCTGCCGTACACCGCGCCCGTGGTCGTCGACCGGGTCGGCGGCCACACGGTCCGCCACCGCGCCTTCGACAAGGCGGGCAACGTCTCCGCCGAGAAGTCCGTGGCGTTCACCGTGGTGTCCCCGCCCTCCGACGACACCACCCCGCCGGAGACCTCGGCGACGGTGAGCGGGGAGCGCGACGCCGACGGCGCCTACGTCGACATGGCGACCGTGACGGTCACGGCGTCCGACACGGGGTCGGGTCTCGACCGCATCGAGTACGCGGTCGGCGCGGCGGGCGAGTGGACCCCGTACACCGCCCCCGTCATGCTCCACCGGGCCGGCACCCACACCGTCCGCTACCGGGCGGTCGACCGGGCGGGCAACGCGTCGGCCGAGCGGAGCGTCACGTTCACGGTGGTCGCCGCACCCCCGCGGGACACCACTCCCCCGGTGACGGGCGTGACCGTCGAGGGCACGCGCAACTCCGCGGGCGCCTACGTCGGCAGCGCCCGCGTCACCGTCGCCGCGAGCGACGAGGGCGGCTCCGGGGTCGCGGCCGTCGAGTACGCGCTCGACGGCGGGCCCTACCTGGCGTACACCGCGCCGGTGGTCGTCGACCGGGCCGGCACCCACACGGTGGCGTACCGGGCGAGCGACAGGGCCGGCAACACCGCGGCGGCGCGCGACGTGAGCTTCGCGGTGGCGCCCGGCGGCGGGGTGCCCGCGCCCCCTTGCCCCGAGTGGGACGAGCGGTCGACGGTGATCGTCGGCACGGTCGACACCGGGGTGCCCAACCGGGTGACCGACAGCCGGTGCCGGATCAACGAGCTGATCGAGGACGAGCGGGAGTGGACGTCGCACGCCCTGTTCCTCAAGCACGTGCGGACCGTCCTGGACGCCCTGCTGCGAGGTGGGGTCGTCGACGAGCGGGAGCACGGCGCCGTCCTCGACGCGGCCCGCGCGTCCGGGATCGGCAGGCCGGGGCAGACAGAGGGCTACCGCACGATCATGGACGGCAGCGCGGAGTCCCTCGCCCGGTGGGAGCACGTGGGCGGCGGCTCCTTCGCCCCGAACGGCGACGGCTCGATCACCTCGGGCACCACGCGGGACGGCCTCGGGATGCTGTGGTTCCCGCAGCGCAAGTACGGCGACTTCTCGCTGCGGCTGCAGTGGCGGGACGACGCGCCGGGCACCGGGAACGCCAACTCCGGTGTGCTCGTGCGCTTCCCGTGGGTCCACGGCCAGGCCGAGGAACCGCGTCCGGAGTGGGCGGCCGTCAAGTACGGGCACGAGGTGCAGGTGCTGGACCGGCCCGACGGCGACCCGTACAAGACCGGCTCGGTCTACGGCTTCGACCGGGTGGGCCTGGCCGGGGCCGGCGTGACCCAGAAGGGCACCTGGAACGACTACGAGATCCGGGTGGTCGGCCAGCACTGGTCGGTGTTCCGCAACGGTGTGCTGATCAACGAGTTCGACAACACCGGCGGCCAGGAGTTCTCCCCGCCGCGGGCGGACGATCCGGGCACGGACGGGCGCCGGTTCGCCTCCGGCTACCTGGGCCTGCAGGTGCACGGCACGACGGACGTGGTGTCGTACCGGGACGTCCGGATCAAGGACCAGTAGGCGTCGCACGGGCGCGAGGGCGCCGCCGTTCCCACGGCGGCGCCCTCGGGTGTCCGGGCCCGGACCGCCCGTCTCACGGCGTCATCAGGATCTTCACGGCCCCGTCCCGCTTCTGCTGGAACATCTCGTACGCCTTCGGGGCGTCCGCCAGCGGGATGCGGTGGGTGGCGAAGTCGTCGACGCCGAGCGGGTCCTCCTCGGTGAGGTAGGGGAGGATGTCGTCGACCCAGCGGCGCACGTTGGCCTGGCCCATCCGGATCTGGATCTGCTTGTCGAACATGGTGAGCATGGGCAGCGGGTCGGCCATGCCGCCGTAGACGCCGGTCAGGGAGAGCGTGCCGCCGCGGCGCACCAGCTCGATGGCGGTGTGGAGGGCGGCGAGCCGGTCGACGCTGAACCGTTCGGCGAGGGGGCCGCTCACCTTGTTCGGCAGCAGGGCGGAGGCGTTCTGGATCAGGCGGGCGACCGTGCTGCCGTGCGCCTCGGTGCCGACGGCGTCGATCACGGCGTCCGGGCCGCGCCCGTCGGTCTCGTCGCGGATCGCGGCGACCAGTTCCTTCTCGCTGTCGAAGCTGCGCAGGTCGTACGTCTCCACGCCCCGCGCGCGGGCCCGGCGCAGCCGGTCGCCGACGAGGTCCACGCCGAACACCCGTCCGGCGCCGCGCACCTGGGCGACGCGGCAGGCCATGTCGCCGATGGGTCCGAGGCCCAGCACGGCGACGCTGCCGCCCTCGGGGACGTCGGCGTACTCCACCGCCTGCCAGGCGGTGGGCAGGACGTCGGAGAGGTAGACGAAGCGGTCGTCGGGCGGGCCCTCGGGCACCTTGATCGGGCCGTACTGGGCCTGCGGGACGCGCAGGTACTCGGCCTGGCCGCCGGGCACCGCGCCGTACAGGCGGGTGTAGCCGAACAGGGCCGCGCCCATGCCCTCGGCGGTGACCTGGGTGGTCTCGCACTGGGTGGGCAGGGAGTTGAGGCACATCCAGCAGTCGCCGCAGGCGATCTGGAAGGGCACGACGACGCGGTCGCCGACGCTGAGGTCGATCACGCCGGCGCCGACCTCCTCGACGATGCCCATGGGTTCGTGGCCGAGGATGTCGCCGGGGGTCATGAACGGGGTGAGCACCTCGTAGAGGTGCAGGTCGGAGCCGCACAGTCCGGTGGACGTGACGCGGATGACGGCGTCCGTCGGCTCCTGGATCACCGGGTCGGGCACGGTGTCCACCCGTACGTCGCGCTTTCCCTGCCAGGTCACTGCCTTCATCGTGCCGCGCTCCCTCCACCGAGTTCGGGGGCCCGCCGTGCCGGGCGGGTCCCGGAGTGCGGGCCGGGTACCCGGCACCCCGGATCCGAACCGCTCCGCCCCGGCCGCCCGCACCGACCGCCGGATCCGGACCACGCCGCACCGGCGGACGCGGCCGCGCGGCGCCGGGTGGGCCGACCGGCCCGGGGGACGTGCGCGATCGGGGACGTCCGGCGGTGGCCATCAACCAGTCGGCAAGCGCACAATCGGGTCACGGAACGGGGTGGCGACGGTGGACATGGCGGCGGTGGACGGCACGACGGGCTCGAGACCCGGCAGGCGGCTCCGGACCCGGCTCTCCCGGGAGCCGGGGCGGGAACGGAGGCGGGACCGGCGGGGCGCGCGCCGCGGGCGCGGTGCGGCGACGGCGGCCGGGCTCGCCGCGGCGCTCGCGCTGTCCCTCGCGGCGGGCTGCACGGGCGGCGACGGCTCGGGCGGCGACGGACGGGACACCGGCCGGCCGCCGGGCGGCACGAGCACGGCCGCGCACGGCCAGGTCCTGGCCGTGAAGATCGACAACGTCCCGGCGGCCCGCCCGCAGACCGGTCTCGACGCCGCGGACGTCGTCTACGTCGAACAGGTCGAGGGCGGTCTGAGCCGGCTGCTGGCGGTCTACGCGACCCGGTTGCCGGAGACGGCAGGGCCGGTGCGCAGTGCCCGCGAGTCCGATCTGGAACTGCTGCGCCAGTTCGACCGGCCGCTGCTGGCCTTCTCCGGCGCGCAGAGCAAGCTGCTGCCGCTGATCGACAGGGAGCCGCTGGAGGCCGTCACGCCCGAGGACGAGGCGGACGCCTACTACCGGGGCACCGACCGGGCCGCCCCGCACAACCTCTACCTGCGCCCCGGCCGCGTGCTGCCGTCCGCACCGGGCGGGGCCGCGCTGACCACCGGGTTCCGGTACGGCCCCGCCCCGGAGGGCGGCACGCCCACCGCCTCGCGCACCGTGCGCTATCCCGCCGCCCGCTTCACCTTCACCTGGTCCGGGGAACCGCGGCGCTGGGAGGTCGCCATGGACGGCGTCCCGGCGGTGACCGCCGACGGCCGGCGGCTCGCCCCGGCGACGGTCGTCGTGCAGTACGTGGACGTACGCGAGTCCGGCTACCACGACTCCCTCGGCAGCCGCACGCCGTACACGCGGACGACCGGCTCCGGCACGGCCCTGGTGCTGCGCGACGGGCGGGCCCACGAGGTGCGGTGGCAGCGTCCGCTGGCGGCGGGCGGCACCCGGTTCACGACGCGGGACGGCCGGCCGGTCGCCTTCGCCGAGGGCCAGGTGTGGGTGGTGTTCGCGCGGGCGTCGTGACGGCCGGGTGTCTACCTGCGTGTCTGGCCCGGTACCCGGCCGACCGCCGGGGCGGCGAGGGCGTCCAGGGCGGCCCGGGCCCGGGCGGCGAGGCCGTCCGCGTCGCAGGAGCGGGCGAGGGTGAGGCCCCGCTGGAGTTCGGAGGCCGAGCGGGAGGCGATGCCGTACTCGACGCGGGCGGCGGCGTGTTCGTACTGGCAGGGAGAGGCCTCCAGGTAGGCGACCGCCTGGGCGGCGAGACGGACCGCGCGCTGGCCGGTCTCCAGGGCGGCGGCGCAGCGCAGGGCCTCGCCGATGGCGGTGTCCGTGCCGAAGCGTTCGGCCTGGCGGCGGGCGTCGGAGGCCAGCCGGGCCGCGCGGGCGGGGTCCTCGGTGGCGAGGGCCCTGGCCAGGTCCGCGGCCCAGGGCACCAGCACCGGGTTGAGGTGACCGCGGGCGGCGGCCGCCTTCCCGGCCTCCTCCAGCTCGTTGACGCCGTCCTGGGTGCGGCCGACGGCCAGCAGCAGCCGGCCGCGCACCGACCGCGGATCGGGCAGCACGATGGTGGAGGGGTAGGGCGGGGCGAAGCCGTACTGCTCGGCGACGTCCCAGGCCTCCCGGACGTGTCCGCGGGCGAGCAGCGTGTCGACGAGGTTGCAGGTGGCCGACCAGTACAGGGGCAGGCCCCGCCCGACGCGTTCGGCGATGCGCAGTGACTCCCGCAGGGACTCCTCCGCCTCCCGCAGCCGGCCCCGGCGGCGCAGGCCGAGTCCGAGGTAGGCGTGGGCCAGGGCGAGGTGGCCGCCGCTCCAGCCGGCGGTGGCGTAGGCGCGCAGGGCCTCGTTGAAGAGGGCTTCGGCGCGGTCGAGCCGGTCGGTGTAGGCGTACGAACTGGCCAGCATCATCAGCAGTTCGAGGCCCCACTCGGGGTCGGTCCAGCCGAGGCCGGGCGCGAGGCGGCCGTTGACCAGGGCGCGGTCGCACAGTTCGACGACCACTTCCGCGTTCTCGCCGTGGGTCATGGCGTCGAAGCCGCGCAGGATGAGCAGGGCCCGTTCGGCGTTGTCGCGGCCGGTGCAGGTGGCGGCGAGCCTGCCGAGTCTCGCGGAGCGGTCGGGTGAGGTGGCCTCGCCGGCGTGGATGCCCTCCCACATGAACTGCACCGCCTGGAGCCGCATCCGGGCCGGTCCGGCGGGCTGCCGGGCGGCCTCCGCCTCGACGGTGCGGACGGCCTCCCCCAACTCGTCGTTGTGGGTGAGGGCCTGGGAGAGGCAGTAGACGGCGTCGACCCGTTCGGCGTTGTCGAGGCCGGGCAGGGCGAGCGCGGTCCGCAGGTGCTCGATGGTCCTGGCGGGCGAGGTGAGGAGGGTGGTGCAGCCGAGTTCGTAGAGGACGTGCGGGTGCGCGTCGGGCGTGGGCGGTTCCGCCAGGGCGCGTTCCAGGCAGCGGCGGGCCGCGTCCGGGGCGCCGACGGCGAGGTGTTCGCGGGCGGCCTCGCGCAGTTGCTCCACGAGTTCCTCGTCGTCGTCCGCGTGGACCTGGAGCAGGTGCCGGGAGGCCGCCGCGAGGCCCTTGCCGGCGTCGATGACGACCTGGGCGGCGATGCCGTGCATCGCCTTGCGCAGCCCCTCGGGGATGGAGTCGTAGACGGCGGTGGCGATCAGCGGGTGGACGAACTCCAGGTCGCCGTCGCCGGCGGGGGCGGCCATCGCGTCGGGTGTGGTCAGGATGCGGGCGGTGCGCAGCAGTTCGGCGCAGCGGACCGCGGCCTCGTGGCGCATGCCGGCGAGCCGGGCCGCCTGGTCGACGGTGATCCCGGCGCCGAGGATGGCGGCCGCCATGGCGAACCGGGTGGCGTCGACGCCCAGTTGTTCCAGCCGGTCGACGAGGCCGCCGCCGCGCGCGGAGCGGTTCAGCGGGCGCAGTTCGGTGGCGGAGGACTCGGCGGGCACGAGAGCCCGGTCCTGCACCTTGGCGAGGAGTTCGACGGTGTCGTAGGGGTTGCCGCCGGTGACGGCCCAGACCTCGCGGCAGAACGGGTCGTCGGCGTGCTCGCCGAGGGTGGCGCGGGTGAGGCCGGCGACCGCCTCCGGGGTCAGGGCGCTCAGGCTGGTGACGGACTGCCCGGCGACCGCGGCGACCGCGTCGAGGTACTGGGCGCCCTCGCCCTTGGCCTCGCCGGTCCTGCGGGCGACGACGACCAGGACGGGGAGGTCGTCGAGGCGCTCCACGAAGGCGGCGAGCCAGCGCAGGGTCTCCTGGTCGGCCCAGTGCGCGTCGTCCACCAGCAGGACGAGCGGCCAGTCCCGCCGGGCCAGCCGGGTCACGGCGGCGACGAGGCCGTCGCACACGCCCTGCGGATCGGCGTGGCCTTCGCCGGGTTCGGCGATGCCGAGGGCCGGGCCCGCGATGTCGTACCAGTCACCGAGGTATTCGCGGGCCTCCTCCGGGTGCAGGGACAGCAGGGCGGGCTGGAGCAGCTGCCGTACGACGTTGAAGGGGACGGACCTGAGGGTCTCGCCGCCGCGGGCGGACCACACCGTGCAGCCGCGGGCCTCGGCGATGCGTCGGGTCTCGGCCAGCAGCGTCGTCTTGCCGAACCCCGCGTCGCCGCGCAGCAGGTGCACCCGGCCCGACGAGGAGCGGTCGGCGCACAGCCGGTCCACCACCCGCTCGATGGCGGCCACTTCCTCGTCGCGCTCCCACAGGGAGGCCGAGGCGGTCGCCGCCGGACGTGCCTCCGTCATCGCGCTACCTCCCCAAGTCGCCCGAACGACGTACCGGACCTCGAGCGTAGCCGTCCGGCGGTCCGTGCGGAGGACGGTCGGCCCAGCTGTTGCCCCGGCGGACGACGGACGGCGCCCGGCCGGGGCCCCGCGGGCCTGCGGGAGCGCCCCCGGACGTCAACGCGGCCGGGTGCGCGGCGAATTGACGTCGATTTTACGCCAACGGGGCACCGCGTGCCGGACCGTCCCCCCGCCCCTCCCCCGGGCCGTCCCCGAGGAGGGGGCGGGAGAACGGACGGAGAAGAAGCGATCCCTCTCATACGACTTTCACCGATGCCTCATACGGTGGGACCATGACGCAGGTGACTCCCCCCGGGTGGTACCCCGATCCCGGGCAGACGAATGACGCCCCGCCCACCGAGCGCTGGTGGGACGGCGGGGCATGGACGGACCAGACCCGTCCCGCGGGCTCGGCCGCCGCGTGGGGTGCGCCGTCGCAGGCCCCGACGGTCGGAGCCTTCCCGGCGTATCCGGCCTACCCGGCACATCCGTCCGCGCCGCCCACCGGTGCGCGGCGCGGGCTGCGCACCGGCGCGGCCGTGGTGGCGGCCGTGGCGGTCCTGGCCGGCATCGGGGCCGGCGTGTACGTGCTCACCAAGGACGACGGCGGCTCCGCCGGGTCCGGTACGGCGCAGGGCCCCGGCAGGCAGGACCCCTTCGACGACCCGGGCGGCTCCGGGGGTCCGGGCGGCCCGGGCGACGCCTCGCCGACCCCCAGGGGGTCGGAGGCGCCGAAGATCGAGAGCGGCGCGGTGACCGACGCGCTCAACGGCATCAGCCTCCCCCTCCCCGACGGCTGGAGCGGGCAGGAGCTGGACGTGGGCGCCCAGATGACGTCCGAGTCCTCCTACAAGTGCCCCGGCGACACGTCGAAGACCTGCACCAAGGGCGGCGTGTACTCGGCTCCGGCGCAGGTGCCCGGCTCCACCGCGGAGGCGGTCGCCAAGGCGGACATCGCGGTCAACGCCGAGGAGTCGTACGGCGGCACCACGTACGGCGAGATCACCTCGCACCAGGTCCTCGCCTCGCGGGCGGTGACCGTGGCCGGCCAGAAGGGCTACCTGGTGCGCTGGAAGGCCGTCACGAGCAAGGGCGCCGACGGCTACGTCGAGTCCCTGGCCTTCCCGGCGCCCGCGGACCCGAAGCGGATCGTGGTCCTGCGCTTCGGGGTCGACGCCGACCAGGACGTGTCCGTCATCGACGAGATCACCAAGGGCATCAAGGTGTCGACGGGCAGCGGCACCGGACAGGGGGTCTGAACACGGGCCGGGCCGGTGCGCCCGGACACGGGCACGGGCCCGGCCGGGGCGCACCGTCCGGGCACGGTCCCGGCCGGGACCGTGCGCGCCGGACCGCGGCGGTGCGCATAGGAGCGGGACCGCGCATGCCGGACCGCGGCGGTACGCGTAGGACCGGGAGCGTGTGCGCCGGACCGCGGCGGGGCGCGTAGGAGCGGACCGACGGGGCGCGGGCCGGACCGCTCCCGGCACACGAGCGGCCGGGTGGGGCGCCCCTCCGCTCAAGGGGCGCCCCACCCGGCCGGGGGTGCGCGCCGCCCCCGTCCCCACGGTGCGGCGCGAGCAGGTCACCGTCCGGTCATCCCGCGGACGGCGGCCTGGGTCTTTCCGCTCCGAGGCCGAGGGCCGGCAGCACGGCGGCCTCCACGAAGCGCAGCAGGTACTCCTCGTCGGCGTACTCCCCGTCCACCACGGGACGGGCGCGGACGACGCCGAACATCTGGGCCGGGATGTACTCCAGCGCCGGGTGGCCCGCCGCCACCTCGCCACGCTCGACCCCTCGCCGCAGGATCTCCCGCAGGGCGGCGATCTCGGGTTCGACGACGGCCTCGCGCAGCGCGCCCGCCAGCTCCGCGTCCTGCGTGACGGCGTGCCCGAGCGCCTGGAGGAGCTTGGTGTCGGGCATGGACCACCGGGCGGCTCCCCGCGCGGCCTCGCGCAGGTCGCCCGCGAGTGATCCGGTGTCGATCCCGGCGAGCCGCGACCGGCGGCGGGAGCGCAGGGCCGCCACCACGAACTGGGGTTTGGTCTTCCACTGCCGGTACAGCGTGGACTTGCTGCACCGGGTGCTGGTGGCGATGCCCTCCATGGTGACGGCCTCGTACCCGCACTCGCGGATCTGTTCCAGGACGGCGTCGAAGAACTCCTGCTCACGCTCGGGCGTGAGCTTGGAGCGGCGTGAGGCAGCGACCGATTCCGGTCCGTCCGCGGCCTGCGACGTCATCGGCCCCTCTCCTCACTGCTGTCGGCGGCGCCGCTGCCGGGCGGCACCACCGTCCGGCGGCCCCGGGACGGGCCGCCTCCAGCGGGTCGCCCGTCCATCGGTACGCCAGTGTACCGGTACTCACACGTACCGGTACTCACTCGTATCGGTACCCCGACGTATCGGTACACTGACGTATCGGTACGATGCCGTATCGATGCTGCGCACGGGGTCACCGGCCCGCACAGCGGCGCACACACCACTCACACCACTCACCCGCACCACGTCAGCGAAGGGGCCGGGGGATGAATGCCCGCACCGAGCCTGAAGAAGCGGAGCCGGACACACCGGCACGGCCGCCGATAGTCCGCGAGCTCCTGCTCGTCGCCGGACTCTTCCTCGTCTACAAGGTCGGCCGGCAGCTGGCCGCGGGCCACACCGCCGAGGCCTTCCGCAACGCGCACCGCGTGTGGGACGCGGAACGCCGGCTGCGCCTGCCGCACGAGGACGCGGTGCAGTCCCTGCTGCTGCACGGCGACGGCCTGGTCCAGGCCGCGAACACCTACTACGCGGCCGTCCACTTCCCCGCCACCGCGGCCTTCCTGGTCTGGCTCCACCTGCGGCGCCCCGGGCACTACGTCTGGGCCCGCCGGGTGCTGGCCGCCGTGACGGCCGCCGCCCTGGCGGTCCACCTGGCGTTCCCCCTCGCGCCGCCCCGGATGCTCACGGCGACGGGACTGATCGACACCGCGCGGGTGTACGGGCCGTCGGTGTACGGGCCCCCGCGGACGGACACCCTGTCGAACCAGTTCGCGGCGATGCCCTCGCTGCACTTCGGCTGGGCCCTGATGGTCGCCGTCGGGCTGATCGCTGCCACCCGGTCGCGCCGGCGGTGGCTGTGGCTGCTGCACCCGCTGGTCACCCTGCTGGTGATCGTGGGCACGGCGAACCACTACTGGCTGGACGCGCTCGTCGCCTCGGCGCTGCTCGGGGTCGCCCTCGCGGTGATCCGCGCGCCGCGGCGCGCGGTGACGACGGCCCGGCGCGGTGCGCCCGCGGACGGGTCCGCCGAGCCGGCGAACACGGCGGACACGGCAGGCTCTACGGGCTCTGCGGACACTGCGGACACGGCCGGGGAGAAGGCGCTCGCGGGCGTGCCCGGGGACAAGGCGCTCGCGGGGGCGGGCCGATGAGCGCCGCCCTCGTCGCCGTCGTCCTGTCGCTGTTCTCCGCGGTCGCCTACGCCGCCGCGGCCGTCGCCCAGGAACGGCTCGCCGCCCGCTCCCCCGGCACCGGATTCCTCCGGCTGCTGGGCAGCGGAGCCTGGTGGGCCTCGGTGGGACTCAACGGCGGGGCCGCCCTGCTGCACGTCGTGGCCCTCACGTACGGCCCGCTGACCGTGGTGCAGCCGCTCGGGGCGCTGACCCTGGTCGCGGCGGTGCCGCTGGGCGCGCGGATCGCCGGCCGGCGGGTCGGCGCGGCCGAGTGGCGGGGCACCGCCCTGACCCTGCTCGGGCTGACCGCGATCCTGGTCACGGCCTCCGGTCCGGCACCCGACGACGTGCTGAGCGGGTCCGAGGCGGTCGCGGTGGCGGGACTGACGGCGGCGCTGATCGGGCTGCTGGCCCGGCCCGGCACCCGGCCGGGCCTGCGGCACGCGGGCGCGTCCGGTTTCGCCTCCGGGGTGGCCTCCGCGCTCACCCAGACCGTGACGGTGGCCGCGACCGACCGGTCCGGTCCGCTGCTCGGCGTGCAGGTGATCGGGGTGGCGCTGCTGGTGGCCGCCTTCGCCACGGGCGGGCTGCTGCTGTCGCAGACCGCCTACCGGGACGGACTGGGCGCCCCGCTGGCGGTGGTGACCCTCGCGAACCCGGTGGCCGCCGCGGTGATCGGTCTCACGCTGCTGGGCGAACGGCTCCAGGGCGGCGCGGGGGGCGCGTTCCTCGCGCTCGCCGGAACGGGACTCTCCGCGTGGGGCGTGGTGCTGCTGTCCCGCGCGACGCCGGAACCGGCGGCCGGGCAGACGGCGGGAGGGGCACCGGGAACGGCACCGGGACACCCCGGCGCGTACTCCCCGGGACGCCCGCGCCGGCACGGTGCGTGGTACCGCGGGAGGCGCGCCGCGGACCGCGGCGACGGGCGCCACGGGCACGGAGGCGGGCACCGCGACGCGCACGACGGGCATCCGGTGGCCGCGGTGCTCGCGCTCGAGCCGGGGACGGCCTCGGCCGAACCCGCGCTGCTGCCCCGGCCGGCCGCGGGGCCGGGGCGCCTCACCGCGCGGTGACCGGCGTCAGCCGAGACCGCGGGAGTCCTGCTTCAGGGCCGTGTCCACCGTCAGGGCGGTGGCGACGACCAGGCTCAGCAGGGGCTCGGGCAGCTGGTAGTGGATCTGCAGGACGTAGTTGTCCGCGGTGGTGAAGAGGGTCTTCGCGAGGCCCTCCCAGGTCTTGGTGATCCGGGCGACCTCGTTGCCCGCGTGGTCGACGATCGCGAAGTTCCAGGCCCGCCAGTTCTCCGCCTTGATCGCGCCGACCTGTCCGCCACCGGCGTTGATGGCGAAGTTGATCTTCCCGAAGACGTTCTGCTGGACGATCTCGCCGACCGGCTGACCGTCGGGACGCGTGACGACCACCCGGGACCTGAGGAACTTGCGCGGGCGGGTCAGCAGCAGGACCGGCTGACCGTGGGCGTCGCGGATCTCCAGCCGGTGCGTCATGAACTGGTCGATGCTGGCGACGAACCGCAGGACCTTGCGCAGCGCGCTCTGCCCCACCTGCACGACCGAACCGAGCTGGTTGCCCTGCTGGTCCATGACCTTGTACTCGTTGGTCAGCTCGATCAGCTTGGCCTTCTGGTTGACCACCAGCACCGGCTCGCTGAACAGCGTGCCGCCCCCGGGGCCGCCCGCCGCGACCCCCGCCTGCTGCTGCACCTGGCGCTGCACGCGGGGGTCGGGTCCGGCGGCCGGCTGCGCCGGCACCGGCTGCTGGGCGGGCTGCGCCGGCTGCTGCTCGGCGTGGGTGTGCTCGGTCCACCGGGAGCCGTCCCAGTACCGCAGGGTCCGGTCGGCCCCGTGCGGGTCCGGGTACCAACCTGAAGGTGTGTTCGAATGCGTGGTCACCGGGGCACACTATCCCGAGCCCACCCGGACCTGACCAGCCCCCACGATGCGGTACTCACCGTGCTTTTACCCGCGGGCCTCCCCCGCGCCCGCTCCCGTCCACGCGCGCTCCCACCCGCGCGGGCGGCTCATTCCGTGAGGATGGCCGGGTCGCTCACGCCGGGGCGCCCGTTCTCGACGTGGCCGGCGAACCGGCGCCGGAACGAGGGGTCGGCGGCGGAGGTGACGGTGAGGTCGTACCAGCGCCGGCTGGCGCTCAGGTCGACCGTGCGCTTGAGGACGGCGCCCACCCGGACGCGTACGGTCGTGGTGCGGTCGCGGTAGCCGTCGGCCACCTTCAACTCCACGGTGCGGGAACCCCGGTTGGTGAAGGTCAGCTCCACGTGGTCGCCCACGTGCCGGGCGACGACCTCGGGTCCCGCGGTCCGCCCCGTCCCCCTGAAGACGCGCAGGAAGCCGTTCGGTCCGTGCACGGTGAGGTCGTGGGAGCCGCCCGGGTGCGCCGGGTCCCAGGTGTCGGAGATCTTCTTGCCGGCCTCGGTGGTGTAGGTCCACGGGCCGTCGGCGCGGTTGCCGGAGGTGACCAGGAAGGCGGCACCGGCCTTGGCGCCGGAGGCGAAGGTGAGCGTGAGCTTCCCGGTGGCCGGGTCGGCCGAACCGTCCACGGCGGGCGCGTACTTGAGGGGGCGGGCGGGCCGCAGGCCGCGTTCCTGCCGGGGCAGGGCACCCTCGGCGGGCGGGGTGGGCCGGTAGTCGGGGTGGCGCTCGCGGTCCTGCGGCTCGTACCCGTCGGTGGCGGGCAGCGCGACCGGCTCGGCGTCCCGGCGGGAGAAGTCGAAGGCCGCCGTCAGGTCACCGCACACGGCCCGCCGCCAGGGCGAGATGTTCGGCTCGCGCACGCCGAAGCGGCGCTCCATGAAACGGATGACCGAGGTGTGGTCGAGGGTCTCGGAGCAGACGTAACCGCCCTTGCTCCAGGGGGAGACGACGAGCATCGGCACCCGTGGGCCGAGGCCGTACGGACCGGCGACGCGGTTGCCGCCGCCCGGGTACAGGTCCAGGGAGACGTCGACGGTGGACCTGCCCCGCTCGTCCGACGCCGGCGGGAGCGGCGGCACCAGGTGGTCGAAGAAGCCGTCGTTCTCGTCGTAGGTGATGAACAGCGCCGTCCTCGCCCACACCTCCGGGTTGGAGGTGAGCGCGTCGAGGACCTGGGAGATGTACCAGGCGCCGTAGTTGGAGGGCCAGTTGGAGTGCTCGGAGAAGGCCTCCGGGGCGGCGATCCAGGAGATCTGCGGCAGCTTGCCGGCCTTCACGTCGGCGCGGAGCCGGTCGAAGTAGCCGTCGCCGTTCTTGACGTCGGTGCCGGTGCGGGCCTTGTCGTACAGCGGGTCGCCGGGGGCGGCATTGCGGTACTTGTCGAAGTAGAGCAGCGAGTTGTCGCCGTAGTTGCCGCGGTAGGCGTCCTGGATCCAGCCCCAGGAGCCCTGGGCGTCGAGGCCGTCGCCGACGTCCTGGTAGATCTTCCAGGAGACCCCCGCCTCCTCCAGTCGCTCGGGGTACGTCGTCCAGTCGTAGCCCAGTTCCTCGTTGCCCAGGACGGGGCCGCCGCCGCGGCCGTCGTTGCCGGTGTGGCCCGTCCACAGGTAGTAGCGGTTGGGGTCGGTGGAGCCGATGAAGGAGCAGTGGTAGGCGTCGCAGACGGTGAACCTGTCGGCGAGCGCGTAGTGGAAGGGGATGTCCTCGCGGGTGAGGTACGCCATGGTCGTGGTGCCCTTGGCGGGCACCCACCCGTCGTAGCGGCCGCCGTTGTAGGCCGCCTGCCCGTCGGGCCAGCTGTGCGGGAGGCCTTCGAGGAACTGCATGCCGAGGTCGTCGGCGGTCGGGTGGAAGGGCAGGAGGTGCCCGGTGCCGTCCGGCTGGTGCCACACGGACCTGCCGCCGGGGAGCGTCACGGGATGCGGGTCGCCGAAGCCGCGCACGCCCCGCAGCTTGCCGAAGTAGTGGTCGAAGGACCGGTTCTCCTGCATCAGCACGACGATGTGCTCGACGTCCTCGATCGTCCCGGTGCGGTGGTGGGCGGGCAGTGCGGCGGCGCGCTCGATGCTGCCCGACAGCGCGCTGAACGCCGTGGTGGCACCCGCGATCTGGAGGAATCTGCGCCGGTTGACTTCGGACATGGATGAAGAACCTCTCGTGCGGGGCGGGTTCGGCGGCCGGTCGTTCGCTGCGGAAGTGTGCGCGCAAGGAGTGTTCCAAGGGCACGCAACGCGGGGGAAGGCACGGATGGCGCCCACGTGAAGGCCGACGGTACGGGGGGTGCGCGACGGAACACCGGCAGCGGCACCGAAGGCGACGACGTGCGGGCGCGCGGAGGGCGGCACGCGCGCGGCACCGAAGGCGACGCGCGGACGGACGGCACGGAGGGGACGGCACGCGGACGGCACGCGGGTGCCGCGGAGGACGGCGGTCGGGTGCCGCGGAGGACGGCGGCCGGGCGGCCGGAAACCCGTGGACGGCCGAGAAGCCGCCGCCCGCCCACGCGTCGGGCGCGGGCCGGGCACGTGCCGTACGCGCCAAAACCTCCGGACCGGCCCCCGGGGCCGGGCGCCGCCGCCTGCACCTCCGCTCCCCCGTGTCACAGAGCGGACACCGTGCGCGTTCGCCCGCCTTCCGGCACCGACACGCCTTCGTCACACCGTCTTCACACGGGGCGCACTTCCGGCCGTCCGGGGCCCGCGGCCGCCCGGCGGAGCAGACGGGGACGGCCGCGCCTGCCTAGCCTCCCGGCTCATGCGATCACCACTGATGAGACGCCTCGGACTCAGCACCGTCCTCGCCGTCGTCCTGGCCGTGTTCGGCCTGGCGCCCGCCGCGAGCGCGGACCCGGCCCCGGCCGCGCTGACGTTCGCCACCGACAGCGCGACCACCACGCCCGGCGGCACGGTGAACCTGTCGATGACGATCACCAACAACAAGACCTACGACATCTGGTTCGTGTACCAGACGATCGACCCGACCTGGCTGACCACCCAGCGCCCCGACCTGAAGTACGCCTTCACCGGCTGCTCCCTGGCGACGGCCGCCGGCGCCACCCCCTGTTCCGGGACCGGACCGGCGAACCTCGGCGCCAACTACGGGGCCACCGTCCCGCCCGGCCAGAGCCGCACCGTCACGCTGACGCTCCAGATCGCCGCCGACTCGGGCTGCAACGGCAACATCGGCTTCTACTCGTACTTCTACGCCGAGTTCAGCGACACCACGAGCCTCAGCGGCGGGCCGGTGTACACGCCCGAGACCCGCGTCCTCTGCGCCTGACGTACCGTCAAGAATATTCGGGAAAAGCCGGGTTGACCTGAAATCGGCCCGTGATCCGAAACCGGCCTGTGAGCGGTGCCACCTCGCGGTGGGGATCGCGGGCCCCGGGCCCGGCGGGCCGGACCGGTCCGCCGGTACGCCTTCCGGGCCCCGGACCAGCAAGCGCTTCCCTCGCGCCACCCGGCACCACGGCGTACCGGCGGACGGTGTCGCGGCCCTTCCGGTTCCACCGGCCCCTCTCTGGCCACCTGCACTTTTCCGTCATGTTTCGCAACACCACCACGAAAGCTACACACGGGCATCACCATGTGACGCGACGGATGTGTCGACGACCGGCTTCTGAGGGGGACGCCGGCGTCGCGCGAGGGGGTGCGTCCGCTCCACGGGAGCCGTGCTCGCCCCTGCCCGGGGAGGGGACTTCACCGCATGAAGCGGACCATACGCACCACCGTGCTCACGGTCGGTGCGCTCATCGCCGCGTTCGGCCTGCCGGCCGGCACGGCACACGCCGACACCACCGCACCCCGCGTCGACCTGCGGGTGCTGGTGGTCAGCGACGGGGGCCCGGCCACCGACGCCATCGCGGCCGAACTCGACACGGCCGGCACGCCGTACACCGAGATCGACCTGACGCGGGCGGACCGGCCCGTGATCGACGGCGGCTTCCTGGCCGACACCGTGGACGGCCGGCCGCGCGCCAGGTACCAGGCCGTGGTGCTGCCGAACGACAACCCGTTCCCGGCCGGTTCGACCGAGATGGCGGCCCTCGCGGACTACGAGCGGACGTACGCGGTGCCGCAGGTCGACGCCTACACCTACGCGCGTCCGGAAGCCGGGCTGCAGTACCCGGTGTACGGCGGCTACTCCGGCAGCCTCGACGGCGTGCGGGCGTCGGCGACCGCCGCCGGACTGGCCGGACCCTTCGGCTACCTGGACGGCTCCGTGCCGTTCGAGGACAACGACCCGGCCGTCGGGGAGAGTTACGCCTACCTGTCGACCCCGGTCGCGGGCGCCGACTTCACCTCCTACGTCGACGCGCCGATCCCGGGCCGGGCGACCCGGGGCTCCCTGGTGGGCGAGTACCGGCACGACGGGCGGCGCGAACTGGTCGTCACGTTCGTCTACAACCGCTACCAGCAGCAGTTCCGGCTGCTGGCCCGCGGCATCGTGGAGTGGATGACCGGCGGTGTGCACCTGGGCGCCTCCCGGAACTACTTCGCGGTGCACGTGGACGACGTGTTCGCCGCCGACGACCGCTGGAACACCACGCTGAACTGCACCCCGGGCGACGTCGACTGCACCGACCCGAACGCCGCCCCGGACCCGATCCGGATGACGCCCGCCGACGTCGACCACGCCGTCTCCTGGCAGCGGGAGCACGGCATCGCCCTCGACTTCGCCTACAACGGCGCGGGCAGCGTCGACCACCGCGAGGACAACGCCGGAGCCGACCCGCTCGCCGACCGGCTGATCGCCGGACGCGACGCGTTCCGCTGGATCAACCACACCTACACGCACGCCTTCCTCGGCTGTGTGCAGGACACCTCGGTGGTGCCGTGGAAGTGCGCCACCGACGCCGGCGGCGCCACGCGGTGGGTGAGCCGCAACGAGATCGCGGACGAGATCGCGGCCAACCGGGCGTGGGGCCAGAGGGCGGGACTCCCCCTGGAGAACGGCGAGTTGGTCACCGGCGAGCACTCGGGCATGAAGGTGCTGCCGCAGCAGCCGGTGGACAACCCGAACCTGGCGCTCGCCCTCGGCGACAACGGCGTCACCTGGCTCGGTTCGGACAACTCCCGTGAGCCCGACCAGCGTCCGGTCGGCCCGGCGACCACCGTCCCCCGCTACCCGATGAACGTCTTCTACAACGCGGGCCGCGCCGCCGAGCAGGTCGACGAGTACAACTGGATCTACACGAGCCGCGCCCAGGGCGGCAGCGGCATCTGCGAGGACAACCCGGCCACCACCACCTGCCTCGCGGCCCCGCTGGACCCGGCCACCGGCTACACCGGGCACATCGTGCCGCTGGAGACGCGGATCGCCCTCGGGCACGTGCTGTCCAACGACCCCAGGCCGCACTTCATCCACCAGTCGAACCTCGCCGAGGACCGCATCGCCTACCCGGTGCTGAGCGGCGTCCTCGACGGCTACGCGGCGCTGTTCGCGGACGACGCCCCCGTGGTGAACCCGCGGATGAGCGAGATCGGCACCGAGCTGGCGCGCCGGGCCGCCTGGCGCGGCGCCCTGCGGAGCGGCGAGGCCACGGCCTACCGCGTCGGCGGCACGGTCACCGTCGAGGCGCCGGCCGGGCTCCGGATCCCCGTGACCCTGCCCACCGGCTCCACGCTGGACGGCGCCGCGTACGGCGCGCCGTACGCGGGCCTGGTGTCCGGCTGGACGCCCTCCGCCGGCACCCCGCTCACCCTCGCCCTGCCGGCCTCCGCGCCCGCCCCGGGCGGCTCCGCCCCGGCCGGCGGCGCTCCCGCGGCCGCGGTCACCGCCCCGGCCCCGGACACCCGCGTCCCGGCGGGCGTCACCGGGCCGGTCGCGTCCTCCGCCGGGAACTGAACGGCGCGCCGACCGCACCCCACCGAAGGTCCCGGCCGCCCGCCCGCGGCCGGGACCGCCACCGGCGCAACGGTTCCCCGGCGGGGCCCGCCGGCGGGCACGACCACCCCACACCTCGGCCGTGGAGCACCTCGATGCACGTTCCCCACGGCGCGCGACGCCCCGGCGCGACGCGCGTCACCCTGCTCACCGAAGGCACCTACCCGCACAGCCACGGCGGCGTGAGCGTCTGGTGCGACCAACTCGTCCAGGGCATGCCCGACATCGACTTCGACGTCCTCGCCGTGACCGGCACGGGACGCGAACCCCTGGTGTGGGAGCTGCCCGCGCACGTCACGCGGGTGCGGTCCGTCCCCATGTGGGGCGCCCCGCCCGAGGGCCGTCCGCCGCGCGGCCGGTCCCGCGACCGGCTCGCCGCCGCCTACGAACGGTTCCTCACCGCACTCCTCGACCCCGGCGCGCAGGACGGGTTCGCGCCCGCCCTGTACGCCATGGCGGGGGCGGCGGCGGACGGCGGTCTGAGCGCGTTCCTGCGGGGCGACCGGGCGATCGCCCTGCTGACCTCGGTGTGGAACCGTCCCGGTCTGGCCGTCCGCGAGGCCCGGCCGACCGTCCATGACGCGCTGACCGCGACGTCCCTGCTGGAGCACGCCCTGCGCCCGCTGGCCGCGGCGCCGCCGGAGAGCGGGGTCGCGCACGCGGTGAGCGGCGGCGTCGCGGCCCTGCCCGGCCTCGCCGCCCTCGAACGGCACGGTGTGCCGCTGCTGTTGACCGAGCACGGCGTCTACCTGCGGGAGCGCTACCTCGGTTACCGCACCGCTCCCTACCGCTGGCCGGTGAAGGCGGTCGTCCTCGGCTTCTTCCGGCTGCTGGCGGAGGAGACCTACCGCCGGGCCGCGCTGATCACCCCGGGAAACCGGTACAACCGGTTGTGGGAGGAGCAGGGCGGCGCCGCCCCGGAGTCGATCCGCACCGTCTACAACGGGGTGGACCCCGCCGCGTTCCCGCCGGCCGGGCCCGAGCCGCGGGCGCTCACCCTCAGCTGGGCGGGCCGGGTCGACCCGATCAAGGACCTGGAGACCCTGATCCGGGCCTTCGCCCTGGTGCGGGCCCGGCTGCCGGACGTGCGGCTGCGGTTGTTCGGCGGGACGCCGCGGGGCGGGGAGGCGTACCGGGAGCGGTGCGAGGCGCTGGCCGCCGAGCTGGGGCACGCGGACGCCGTCACCTTCGAGGGCCGCGTCGACGACATCAAGGACGCCTACGCGGCCGGCAACGTCGTGATGCTGTCGAGCATCAGCGAGGGTTTCCCGTTCACGCTGATCGAGGCCATGTCGTGCGGACGGGCCACCGTCTCCACCGACGTGGGCGGGGTCCGGGAGGCGGTCGGCGGGACCGGTCTGGTGGTGCCGCCGCGCGATCCGGCGGCGATGGCCGCCGCCGCGCTGGAGCTGCTGGGCGACCCGGCGCGGCGCCGGGCGATGGGCGAGGCGGCGCGGCTGCGGGTGATCGAGCAGTTCACCCTGCGGCAGACCATCGACACCTTCCGCGGCATCTACCGGGAGCTGCCCGCCCTGGAGAAGGAGCCGGTCCCCCGGATCGTCCTGCCCGCCCCGGCGGTCGCCGGCACGGGGAGCCTCGCCGGATGAGCGGGCCGATGTTCCTCGAACCCGGCGGCGCCGAACAGGACACGCTGGCGCTGCGGCTGGCGACGCCCCGCCCGCCCCGCCGCCGCCCGCGCTGGGCCCTGGACGAGGACACCCTCGCCGTCCGGCTGCCTCGGCGGGGCCCCGACGAGGAGGCGGTCAGCGCCCTGGCCGCCGAACTGGCCGACCGCGTCGGCCCCGCCGTCCACCCCTACGAGGTGGCCGCGCTGCTGGAGGCGGAGGGCCTGTCCGCCTCCGTGATCAAGGAGCGGTACGGCCACCCGGACCTGTTCTCGCTCGCCTCCGCGCTGTACGAGAGGGTGCCGCGGACCTTCCCCGAGCCCGCGTCCGCGCCCGACCCCTGGCGTCCGGACACCGTGCGCTGTCTGCTGCGGGGCGCCCTGTTCGCCCTGCCGGGCCTGGCCTACCCGCTGACCGCGCCCCTGTGGGACGCCGGCCGCCACACCGCCGTGCTGGTGGTGGCCGCGCTGCTCTCCTGGGCCTGGGGACAGGCGCTGGGGCACCGGGCCCACCTGCGGATGGCGGCCGGGCGGCGCGAGGCCGGCCGCACCCTCCTCCTCGGCGCGCCCCTCGGGGCGGCGGCCGCCACGGCCGCCGCCGCGCCGGTCGCCGGGGGCGGGCCGGTGACGCTGGTCGCGGCCGCGCAGTCGGTGTACCTGGCGGCGGCCGGCGTGCTGCTGGTGCTGGGCCGGGAGCGGCTGCTGCTGGCCGCGCTCGGTCCGCTGATCGCCGGTGGCGCCGTGCTGCCGTGGTGGGACCTCGCGCCGCCGCTGCGGGTCGGGCTGCCGCTGCTGGCGCTGCTGGCCGTGCTCGCCGCCACCGGCCACGCGCTGCGCGCCGCCCTCGCCGTCCCGCCGGCGCCGGCCGCGGTCCGGCCGGGACCGCTGCGATCGCTGCCGTACGGGCTGTTCGGGCTGGCGGCCGGGGTGCTGGTGCTGCTGGAGGGCCACGAGGAACCGTACGCCGTGATCGTGCTGACCGTCAGCATGGGACCGGCGGAGTGGCTGCTGTACCGCTACCGCGGGCTGTCCGTCGCCGCGCTGCGCGCCGCCGCGACGCCCGCCGGCTTCCTGCTGCGCTCGGCCGGCGTCCTCGCCCTGTGCCTGTTCGCCTATCTCCTGCCGCTGCTGCCCGCGGCCCTGCTCACCGGCGCCGATCCGGCCGTCCTGCTGCCGCTCGCCGCCGCGCTGTGGACCGGGCTGCTGCTCCAGGCGTTCGGGGCGGCCTGGCCGTCCGCCGCGATCTGCCTCACGGCCGCGGCCGCCGCCTCGGCGGCCGCCCTGTTCCGACTGCCCCCCGGCCCGGCCGCCCTGTCCCTGTGCTGCGGCGCCGCCGCGCTCTGCCTGGCCGGGTGCGCGCTGTGGCTGCTCGGCCGACCGGCCCCGCACGCCTGACGGCACACCGGCTCCACCCCGCACACCCCGCCCACCGCCCACCGCCCACGGAAGGCCACCCACGGACGACCGCCGACCGAGGACCGCCGACCGTCCGCGGACGACCGACGACCGACGACCGCCGACCGTCCGCGGACGACCGACGACCGACGACCGACAGCCGCCGCCCGCGCCGACGATCCGCACCACCGTCGGCGACCCGCACCACCGCCCACGACCGTCAACGACCGTCAACGACCGGAAGGAACGATCGAGTTGACCTCCGCACCGCTCGCCGCCGTCACCGGAGCCGAGGGTTTCATCGGCTCGCACCTCACCGAGGCGCTGGTCGCCTCCGGCCACCGGGTCAGAGCCATGGCCCAGTACAACTCCTTCTCCTCCTACGGCTGGCTGGAGACCCTGCACCCGGACGTCCTGGACCAGGTGGAGATCGTCCTCGGCGACGTCCGGGACCCCGGCTCGGTCCGCGGGCTCCTCGACGGCGCCGACGTGGCCTACCACCTGGCCGCGCTGATCGCGATCCCGTACTCCTACCGGGCGCCGCACAGTTACGTGGACACCAACGTCACCGGCACCCTCAACGTGCTGGAGGCGGTCCGCGCGCTGGGCACGCCCCGGCTCGTGCACACCTCCACCAGCGAGACGTACGGCACCGCGCGGACCGTGCCGATCACCGAGGACCACCCCATCAACACCCAGTCCCCGTACGCCGCCTCGAAGGCGGGCGGGGACCGGCTCGCCGACAGCTACCACGCGAGCTTCGGCACCCCCGTGGTCACGCTGCGGCCGTTCAACACCTTCGGGCCCCGCCAGTCGATGCGCGCGGTCATCCCCACCGTCATCGGGCAGGTGGCCGCCGGGGAGCGGACGATCACCCTCGGCGACCTGCGTCCCACGCGGGACTTCACGTTCGTCGAGGACACCGCGCAGGCGTTCCTCGCGGTGGGCTCGGCCCCCGCCGACCGGGTCGTGGGCCGCACCTTCAACGCCGGCACCGGCGGGGAGATCTCGGTCGGGGACCTGGTCGCGCTGATCGGCAAGGTGATGGACACCGCGCTCGACGTGCGCGAGGACGCCGCCCGCATCCGGCCGGCGAACTCCGAGGTGCTGCGGCTGGTCGCCGACGCGAGCCGGCTCGCCGCCGCCACCGGCTGGCAGCCCGCCCACACCCTGGAGGAAGGCCTCGCGCACACCGTGGAGTTCTTCCGCGACCCGGGCAACCTGGCGCGCTACAAGACCGGCATCTACAACATCTGATCCGTCCGGCACGTCCCCGAACAGGCATGAAGGAGGAGCCCCATGCACGCAGTGATCCTGGCCGGAGGCAAGGGCGTCCGGCTGCGGCCGTACACCACCGCGCTGCCCAAGCCGCTCGTCCCCATCGGTGACCAGCACGCCATCCTGGAGATCGTGCTGCGCCAGCTCGCCACGGCCGGCTTCACCAGCTGCACCATCGCCATCGGCCACCTCGGCGAGATCATCCGCGCGTACGTCGGCGACGGCACCCAGTGGGGCCTGGCCGTCGACTACGCCACCGAGGAGAGCCCGCTGGGCACCATGGGCCCGCTGCTGACCCTGCGCGACCGGCTGCCGGAGACGTTCCTGGTGATGAACGGCGACGTCCTGACCGACCTCGACTACGCCGACGTCCTGATCCGGCACCGCGAGTCGGGCGCGCCGCTGACCATAGCGACGTACGCCCGCCGGGTGCACATCGACTTCGGGGTGCTGACCACCACCGACAGCAAGGTCGTGGCGTTCACCGAGAAGCCGAGCATGGACTACCGGGTGTCGATGGGCGTCTACGGCCTGACGCGTTCGACACTGGACGGGTACACGGCCGGACTGCCGCTGGGCTTCGACGAGTTGGTCCTCGACCTGCTGAAGGCCGGCGACGCGCCGCACGCCTACGACTTCGACGGGTACTGGCTGGACATCGGCCGTCCGGACGACTACGACCGGGCCAACGCCGAGTTCACCAGCCGCCGGTCGCTGCTGCTCAAGGGAGCCTGAGCACCACATGCGCATTCTCGTCCTCGGCCACACCGGCTACCTGGGCGCCTACGTCGCCGAGCGGCTGCGTTCCCTGCCGGGCACGCGGGTCCTCGGCGGCGGACGTTCGCCCGCCGCCGAGTTCCCCGTCGACCTCGCCGCCGTCCGGGCGGAGCAGTTGGCGAAGACCCTGGCCTCGGCCGCGCCCGACACCGTCGTCAACTGCGCGGGCGCGACCGGCGGCGACGCCGTGACCCTCGCGGAGGTCAACGCCCGCGGTCCCGCCGTGCTGTGCGCGGCGCTGCGCGCGGCGGCCCCGGCGGCCCGCCTGGTCCACCTCGGCTCGGCCGCCGAGTACGGGCCCGGCGCCGTGGACAGCCTGGTGACGGAGTCGGCGCCCACCAGCCCGGCCGGTCCGTACGGGGCCACCAAGCTCGCGGGGACGGTCGCGGTGACCTCGTCCGGGCTGGACGCGGTGGTGCTGCGGGTGGGCAATCCGGTGGGGCCGGGGGCGCCCGCCTCGGGGCTGCCGGGCCGGATCGCCGGGCTGCTGCGGGCGGCGGGCCCGGACCCGGAGGCGGTGCTGCGGCTGGGCGACCTGTCGGCGTACCGCGACTTCGTGGACGTGCGCGACGTGGCGCGGGCCGTGGCACTGGCGGTCACGGCCCCCGGTCCGCTGCCGCCCGTCCTCAACATCGGCGGCGGGCGGGCGGTACCGGTGCGCGAACTGGTGGGGCGGATGGTGCGGCAGGCGGGGTTCGCGGGCCGGGTGGAGGAGGGCGCGGCGGGCTCGGCCCGTTCCGCCCGGGTGTCCTGGCAGTGCTCGGACATCGGCGCCGCCGCGCGGGCCCTGGGCTGGCGTCCGGTCCACACCCTCGACGACGCCCTCGCCGCGCTGTGGGCAGGTGGGGGCACGCCGTGAACCTGCTGATTCCGCTGTACGTCCACCCGGCCGAGGACCCGGGTGCCTGGCACCGGCTGATCAGGTCCGCCGCCGGTACCTACGGGGTCGTCCTCAACCCGGCGAACGGGCCGGGCGCGGCGCCCGACCCGGCGTTCGCGGCGGCGGCCTCGGCGCTGCGCGCGGCGGGGGCGCGGCTGCTGGGGTACGTGGACACCGACTACGGGATCCGGGACGCCGCGGAGGTCGCCGACGAGGTGCGCCGGCACCGCGAGTGGTACGCGGCCGACGGCTGTTTCCTCGACCGGGTGACGGCGACCGCGGACGGCCTGTCCGCCTGCCGCCGGCTGGTGCGGGCGCTGCGGCGGCAGGGGGCGGGGACGGTCGTGCTGAATCCCGGCGTCCACCCGGCGGTCGGGTACGCCCGGCTGGCCGACCTGACCGTCACCTTCGAGGGCCACTGGTCGACGTACGTCTCGGCGTTCAGCAGACCGGCGTGGACCGCACGGCAGGCGCCCGAGCGGCTGTGCCACCTGGTCTACGGGGTGCCGGAGGCGCTGGTGCCGCTCGCCGTGCGCACCGCGCACGAGCGCGGCGCGGCGGTCTGCGGTCCCGTCACCGGTGAACTCCCGAACCCGTGGGCCGAGTTGAGTCCGGCACTGAGCGGGGTCCGGTCGTGAGGCGGGCGGTGGCGGGCCTGGCGGCGCTGGCCGCCGTGCTGGTGGTGGCGCTGAGCGGCTGCTCCGGGAACGGCCACGGCGACGGCCCGGGCCCGACGGCGGGGCCCCGGTGGCAGCCGCGCCCCGGCCTGGCCTGGCAGTGGCAGCTCGACGGCAGGGTCGACCCGTCGGCCGACGTGCCCGTGTACGACATCGACGGCTTCGAGAACTCCGCGGCCGACGTGGCCCGGCTGCACCGGGACGGCCGCAAGGTCATCTGTTACGTCAACGTCGGCGCCTGGGAAAGCTTCCGGCCCGACAAGGACGCCTTCCCGCGCGCGGTGCTCGGCGGGCCCAACGGCTGGGCGGGCGAACGGTGGCTGGACATCCGGCGGATCTCCGTCCTGCGGCCGTTGATGGCGAAGCGTTTCGACATGTGCCGCGACAAGGGTTTCGACGCGGTGGAACCCGACCTGGTGGAGGGGTACGGCAACGAGACCGGCTTCCCGCTCACCGCGCGCGACCAGCTCCGCTACAACCGCATGATCGCCCGGCTCGCCCATGAGCGCGGCCTGTCGGTGGGGTTGAAGAACGACCTCCCCCAGATCCCCGAGCTGGTGGCCGACTTCGACTTCGCGGTGAACGAGGAGTGCGCCCAGTACGACGAGTGCGGCCGCCTCACCCCGTTCGTCGCGGCGGGCAAGGCGGTCTTCCACGTGGAGTACACCGAGCCGGCCGGGGAGTTCTGCCCCGAGTCCCGCAGGCTGCGCCTGTCGTCGATGCTGAAGAAGCCCGAACTGGGGGTGTGGCGCAGGCCCTGCTGAACGGGGCCCTGCCGAGCGGTGCCGGGGCACGAACGCGGTCGGGGCGCGAACGGTGCCGGGGCGCGGTGCCGGAGGGGGCGGAGCCGGGGGGCGTGGAGCCGGGGGCGTGGAGCCGGCGCCTCACGGGCGGACCGGATCGAAACGTTTGCGTTTCGCTCGTCGCGCGCCTAGGCTAGCTGTACGAAACGGTTTCGTTTTACCCGTTCGTGACCCGCTTGTCACCGGCTTCCTCCCTCATCACGACTGGAGTACGTCCCCATGGCTCAGACAGCCGCAGCACCGGACACGGTGTCGCCCGGCAGGAGCGGCTCCGAGGCCGCCGGGCCCCGCCACCGGTGGTGGGTCCTCGCCGTCATCGGGCTCGCCCAGCTGATGGTCGTCCTGGACGCGACCATCGTGAACATCGCCCTGCCGTCCGCCCAGGCCGACCTCGGCTTCTCCGACGGCAACCGGACCTGGATCGTCACCGCCTACTCGCTGGCCTTCGGCAGCCTGCTGCTGCTCGGCGGCCGGATCGCCGACCTCTTCGGCCGCAAGCCCGCCTTCCTCGTCGGGGTGAGCGGCTTCGCGGCCGCCTCCGCCGTGGCCGGAGCGGCCACCGGCTTCGAGATGCTCGTGGCGGGCCGCGCCCTCCAGGGCCTGTTCGGCGCGCTGCTCGCGCCGGCCGCGCTCTCCTTGCTGACCACCACCTTCACCGACCCGAAGGAACGCGCCAAGGCCTTCGGCATCTTCGGCGCGATCGCCGGCTCCGGCGCGGCCGTCGGGCTGCTGCTCGGCGGTGTCCTCACCGAGTACCTGGACTGGCGCTGGACCCTCTACGTCAACCTCTTCATCGCGGCCTTCGCGATCGTCGGCGGCTCGCTGCTGCTCCGGCGCACGGCGCGCGACCCCGGCTCCCGGCTCGACATCCCCGGCACGGTCCTCGTCACCACCGGCTTGTTCGGCATCGTCTACGGCTTCTCCAACGCCGAGTCCCACGACTGGGGCTCGCCGCTGTCCTGGGGCTTCCTGGCCGCCGGCACCGTGCTGCTGACGCTCTTCGCGTGGTGGCAGACCAGGGCGCCGCACCCGCTGCTGCCGCTGCGGGTGCTCCTGGACCGCGACCGCGGCGCGTCCTTCACCGCCATGCTGGTCTCCAGCGCCGGAATGTTCGGCGTGTTCCTCTTCCTGACCTACTACCTCCAGCTCAGCCTCGGTTTCTCCGCCGTCCGGACGGGCCTGGCCTTCCTCCCGATGGTCGGCGCCCTCATGGTGAGCGCCACCATGTCGACCAGCGTCCTGCTGCCGCGCGTCGGGCCGAAGACGGTGGTCCCGCTCGGCATGCTGCTCGGAGCGGCCGGCATGGTCTGGCTGACCGCCCTCGGCCTGGACAGCACCTACGCGGCCGACGTCCTGCCCCCGCTGCTGGTCACCGGCCTCGGCATCGGCCTGATCATGGCCCCCGCCATGAGCGTCGCCACCAGCGGTGTGGCCACCGAGGACGCCGGGGTCGCCTCGGCCTCCGTCAACACGATGCAGCAGATCGGCGGCTCCATCGGCACGGCCCTGCTCAACACCCTCGCGGCCGGCGCCGCCACGTCGTACCTGGTCGGCAAGGACCCCTCGGACAAGCTGACCCAGGCCCGGGCCGCGCTGGAGTCCTACTCCACCGCCTACTGGTGGTCGGCCGGCTTCTTCGTGGTCGGCGCGCTGGTCACGGCGCTGCTCTACCGGCGCGGCGTCCCGGCGGTGGACGCGGACGCCGCCCCCACCGTCCACATGTGAGCGGCATGTGGTGATCCGCGCCGGCCCGTGGGGACGGGGGAAGGCGCGGTGGACGGGCCCGGTGCGCACCGGGCCCGTCGGCATGCCGCACCGCTTCTCCCGCGACGCCGGCCGGGCTCCCGCGTCCGGCGCGAGTCGCGCGACCGGGCCGCCGCCGGCCCCACGGTTCCGGGTCCGACCACGGCACGCGGGGCGACGGCACTCACCGGCCGGGCGGCAGGGCCGTGTCCCGGCACCCGACCGCCCTCGGGCGGGAAGGCGCGGCGCGCGTCCCGCTGGCCCGGGCGCCGTCGGCGACCTGAACGCCGACGGTGCCCGGTCAGGCCTCGGGGGCGGGGACGACGCTGAGGTGCCCCGCGGTGCGGCGCGGACGCCGTCCGCCACGGGGCGCGGGCGCGGGTGCCTCGCGCGGCACCATCGTCAGCCGCGTGTACCCCATCTCACGCAGCGTCCGCGGGGTCTCGCCGACGATGCGGCACTCGGTGGCGGGCCGGCGCGGGTCGGGGTGGAGCAGGGTGCGGACCGCCCCGTCGTGCTCGACGGCGTCCTCGCCCATGACGCGCACCCAGTGCGGCAGTCCCTGCCGGTAGGCGGCCTCCATCAGGGGGTCCTGGGCGATCTCGCGGCGGATCGCCTGCAGGACGGGGTCGTGGCCGTGCCGTTCGAGGGTCGCGGCGAACCGGGCGAGCACGGGCAGGCACCAGCCGGCCTCGTGGTCGCCGAGGACCGACGCCGCGTCCGGGTGGAAGAGGACGAACCGCAGGAAGTTGTCGTCCGGCAGCGCGGTCGGATGCGGGCTCACGTCGCGGAAAAGTGACGCGAAAGCGGCGTTGGCGAGGACGACGTCCCAGCGGTGGTCGAGAACGACGGAAGGAAAGGGCACGGCCTCCAGGTATGCGGCGTAGTCCCGTAGGTAGGACTGGGCCTCGGGACTCTCGGGGACGGGCCGCGGTACCGACCGCTGCCCACCTGCCTGATACGCCATCGGGAGGTCACCCCTCTTGCCTCTGCGGCCTTCACGCGGCGTGCCGATCCTGCTGCCCGGCGCGCGGCGTGTCAACTATCGTGGCATTCGGCGCTCGTTGACGGCTGAAATTGGCCACAGTTGTGGCGAGACCTGGATGTGAGTTCGAAAGACCGGTTACTCTCCGGGCAGTTCACGGCGATCGCGTGTGCCCGTGAGAGGCTCGTGAGAGACGTAGGAGACCTGTCGGTGACGGATGGCTTCGAGGTTCCGGGCGCCACGGCGACGGTGCTGTTGTCGGCCGTCGTCGCCCGCGTCACCGCTCTCGCCGACCGGCTCGGCGTACCGCACGCGGAGGTCTTCGGCACCGGACGGCTGTCCGTCGCCTCCGGTGTTCCCGAGTCCGTGGTCAAGGCCCTGCTGAGCGGCCGCCCGGCGGGGGAACCGGACGTGCAGGCCAGGTTCCTGCAGCGGCTGGACCTGCTGCGCCGCACCCGGCTCAAGCCCAACGGCCGCAAGTACACCCAGCAGGAGATCGCCGACGGCGCCGGCATGTCACGGCAGCAGGCGGGCGCCCTCATCAACGGCGACCGCCGCCCCACCATGGAGCACTGCGACGCCCTCCAGCGCTTCTTCCGCGTGCACGCCGGCTTCCTCACGGCCGAGGACCCCGAGGCCCTGGCGGGCGCCCTCCAGCACATCGAGCAGGAGCTGCTCCAGAAGCTCGCGGCCCGGGAGGCGGCCGCGGCCGCCGAGGACCCGCTGGAGCGGCTGCTCCAGGACCACGGAGTGCGCGGGATCGCGTGGCGGGCCGCCCAACTGCCCACCGATCAGCACCGCGACAAGGTCGCCGAGTGGCTGGACATGCTCCTGGAGAGCGTGAAGCGGCCGGAGTCGTGATCCGGAGGAGAGCGGGGAGGACTGTGGGCATCGCCAAGGACATGCGCCGGCTGTGCGGCGAGCTGGTCGCGGAACTGACCCTTCCCGCCCCCGCCGCCCCCGCCGACCTGTACGCGGCCCTGTGCGAGGGCATGAGCCGCCGCCGCGGCCGCCCGGTCGTCTTCCGTACGGCCGCGTTCCCGCCCGGCACCGCCAGCGGCCTGTGGCTCGACATGGCCGACCAGGACCTCGTCGTGATCGAGGAACGCACCGCTCCCGACCACCAGTTGGTGATCCTGGGTCATGAGCTGTGGCACATGAAGGCCGGGCACTGCGGTCACCACGTGGAGGGCGCCGCGGTCGCGGCCCGGCTGCTCCACGACGGGGCGGACCTCCAGGCGACGGTCCGCAGCGTCGCCGCGCGCACCCGGTTCGACCAGGCGGAGGAGCGGGACGCCGAGAGCTTCGGCCTGCTCCTCGCCAGCAAGTGCCGTACCTGGCTGCCCGGTTCGTCGCCGCGCGGCCGTGGGCGGCGTGATCACCTGGCGGGCCGGATCGAGGCGTCGCTCGGGTACCTCGGACCGCAGGACCGGGCCGGCGGCTGAGCGGACCACCCCCTCGGACCGCAGGACCGCGCCGGCGGCCGAACGGGGCCGTGGCCGTGCGGTCCGGCGGCCGAACGGGGCCGCGCGGTCCGGTGCGGTGGTCCGGTCGGAGCAGGTCGGCCGGTCCCGGTTGCGGGGACGGGGCCGGTGCGGGGCGGTCACCGGCCGTCGGCCGTCGCCTCTCCCCCGAGGGCTTCGGGCGCCCGCACCTCGCCCGAGCGGGCGGAACCCTGCCCGGGAAGGCCGGATTGTCAGTGGTGGGCGGCAAGCTTGGAGGTGCGCCGCCATGCGGGGGCGTACGCGCCGGGCGGGCGCGGGGGAGACGACGCCGACACGGGGAGAGCCGACCGATGCCCACTGCCGTACTGAGCGACCGCGAGCGCACCGCCGTGCAGGCCTATCTGCGGCTGCTCCACACCGTCCGGGCGGCGTTCGGGGACGACGGGGGCGGTCCGCCGTACGACCGGCTGCCGCCGGTGGTCCCGCCCGCCGTTCTCGCCGAGGCGGAGCAGGCCCTGGCGGCCGCCGGCCTCACGGGCGGCGAGGAGGAGTTCTTCCGGCTGCTGCACAGCTGGTTCCCGGACAGGTGAGGGCGGGAGGACCGGGCGCTGGGACCGCGGGGGCGCGGGGGCGCGGTCCTGCGGACCGGCGGGTCCGCGGGTCCGCGGGTCCGCGGGGTTCAGCCGTGCGGGACGGTGATCGCCGTCGCCACCAGTCCGCCGCCGACGGTCCAGCCGCCCTCGAAGTGTCCGAGGCGGTGGCCGCCGACCACCGGTCCGGGGACGAGGAGCCGGGCCCTGAGGGTGCCCCGCGAGCCGCCCGCGGGGCCGGGGTCGATCTCGATGTCGGCCTCGGCGAAGTCCAGCCACTTCCGGGTGAGGGGGAACCACGCCTTGTAGACGGATTCCTTGGCGCTGAACAGCAGCCGGTCCCAGTGCACGTCGGGCCGGTCCGCGGCCAGCCGGCGCAGCCGTTCCTGCTCCGCGGGCAGGGCGACGACGGACAGGACGCCGTCGGGGAGCGGCTGGTGCGGTTCGGCGTCGATGCCGAGGGAGGCCAGGTCGGCGGCCCGCACCAGGGCGGCCGCCGCGTAGCCGTCGCAGTGGGTCATGCTGCCGGCCAGTCCGGCCGGCCACCGGGGGGCGCCGCGTTCGCCGGGCAGCACGGCCTGCGGGGGCACGCCGAGCTTGTCCATGGCGCGGCGGGCGCAGGAGCGTACGAGGGTGAACTCCCGGCGCCGTTTGGCGACGGCCCGCACCACGAGCGCCTCCTCCTCCGGGTGGAGGGGTTCGCCGCCGAACTCGCGGACGCCGTCCTCGCCGTGCGCCTCCACGGCGACCACCGTCTCCGGCAGCAGCTCCTCGATCACGCGTTCTCGTCCTTCCGGGGCAGGATGCGGCGCGGGCGGCCGGGCGGCTGCGGGCGCTTGCGCCATTCGCGGGGGTAGCCCACCGACACCTCCTCGAAGCGGACGCCCTCGTGCCAGGTGGTCCGCGGGATGTGCAGATGGCCGTAGACCATCGCGGCGACGCGGAAGCGGCGGTGCCAGTCGGCGGTCAGCCGGGTGCCGCACCACATGGCGAACTCGGGGTACCACAGGACGTCGGTGGGGTGGCGGTCCAGCGGGTAGTGGTTGACGAGGACCGTGGGGAGGTCCTCCGGGAGGGCCGCGAGCCGGCGCTCGGTCTCGGCGACGCGGGCCCGGCACCAGTCCTCGCGGGTCGGGTAGGGGTCGGGGTGCAGCAGGTACTCGTCGTTGCACACGACGCCCGTCCCGTACGCGTACTCCAGGCCCTCCTCCTTGGTGGCGCAGCCGGCCGGGAGGAACGAGTAGTCGTACAGCAGGAACAGCGGGGCGACGGCGACGGGGCCGCCGGGGCCCTCCCACACGGGGTAGGGGTCCTCGGGAGTGATCACGCCCAGCTCGCGGCACACCTCGACGAGGTGTTCGTAGCGGGCGACGCCCCGCAGGGTGACGGTGTCCTTGGGATGGGTCCACAGTTCGTGGTTGCCGGGGGCCCAGACGACCTTGCGGAAACGGCTCGCGAGGGTCTTCAGCGTCCACTGGACGTCGGCCACGCTCTCCGAGACGTCACCGGCGACCAGCAGCCAGTCCTCGTCGGTCTCCGGAGCCATGCTCTCGACCAGGGCCCGGTTCTCCGGATAGCCGATGTGCAGATCGCTGATGGCCAGCAGCTGCCCGGCTCCATCGGCCGTCGACGTCACACTGTGCTCCGTTCCCCCGGCTCTCGTCCGTCACCGCGCGCACGAACGGCGGCACGGCCGTCCCATCCTTACCCGTGTTCGCGCCCGGTACGGCCATGATCGGAAAATCCGTAACACGCGCGTTGCACGAGGCGCCTTCGGGAAGCCGTATGATCGCCCCAACACCACCGCCCCGACCTGCCTTCGCGCAGGGCGGTTTGGTGTCCCTCCAATCCCCCCTGCCCGGGCCGGGCCTGCTTCGCCCTGCCCGTGAACCGTGAAAGGCGGCCTGCATGGTCTCTCGCGTACGCGTCTGGCTCAACCGCACGTACGCGGAGAACGTGTTCTTCATGGATCAGCTGCGGCGAAATCCGAGCGACCGCGCCGTGGACGTCCACGCCACCCACGGTGACGTCGACTCGCCCGTACTGGCCGCCGCCGACACCGCCGACCTGGAGCCGGAGGGCCTGTCCCCCGCCGCGTACGTCGAGTACGCCCTCGACCAGTGCCGGCGCCGCGGCATCGACGTGTTCGTGCCCCGGCTGCACCAGGCGGCCATCGTGGCGCACCGCGCGGACTTCGCCGCGGCCGGGACGGCGCTGCTCGCCCCGCCGCCGGAGGCCGTCGCGGTCTTCCACGACAAGGTGATCGCCTACGAGGCGGTCCAGGCCATCGGGGTGCCCGTGCCGCCGTGGTGGCGGATCCGTACGGCGTCCGAACTCGTCGCCGCGGTCGAGGCGTTGGAGGCCGGCGGTCACAAGGCGTGCTTCAAGCCGGCGTCCGGCGCGGGCGGGGTGGGCTTCCGGATGATCACCCGCGCGCCCTTCTCGCTGGCGCAGCTCAGCGGTTTCCCGTCGCCCTACGTCCAGCTGGACAGGGTCGTCGAGGCGCTGGAGCAGGCCGAGGAGCAGGTGGACTGGCTGGTGATGCCGCGGCTGGAGCAGCCGGAGGTGTCGGTGGACTGCCTGACCGGCCCGGACAACCTGATCCGGCTGGCCGTCGGCCGCACCAAGAACGGCCGCCGCCGCGGCTTCACCCTCCAGGAGCAGTGGCTGGAGCCGGCCCGGCGGATCGCCGAGGGGTTCGGGCTGCACTACCTGTCCAACATCCAGTTCCGGATGCTCGGGGACGTCCCGGTCCTGATGGACGTCAACACCCGTCCGGCCGGCGGGCTGCACCAGCTGTCCCTGTGCGGGGTCAACGCGCCGTGGGCGGCCGTGCAGCTGGCGCTCGGCGAGGACCCCGGCGAGATCGTGCCGCCGTTCCTCGGGCAGGACTACGCGGTGGTGTCGGGGCCGCGCCCGCTGGGTGCGGTGCCGCTCACCGTGCAGCGGGCGGAGGAGACGGAGGCGCTGCTGCCGGCCGTGCCCGCACCGGCCGGCTCCGTCGAGGTGGGCCAGGCGGCGCAGGCGCTGCCGCTGTAGGTCCCACCGGTCGGGCGGCCTCGCGGTTCGCCTCCGTCACGGCCGGCCTCACCGGCCGGACCGCCCGCCCCGAGCACCCCGAAGTCCCTCGGACGCGATGTCCGGGGGATTTTTTCTCCTCAGGGTGTATCAGGGGCCGGGCTGCGCGCTCTTATCGGTGTGACACCGACGGCCCACGGAGGGACGACGGGGGATCAGGGGGGACGACGGGGGTCACGGGGGGCCTTCGTCGGAGCAGGAAGGCACCACCGGCACCACCGCACGGGGGAACACGGGGGAAGCGGGGACCGACGGGGGGTCCCCGCGGACGGGGGAACGGGCCGGCCGGCCGCTGTCACGGGGAGCGGCCGGCCGGCCCGGGCACGTCGGCGGCACCACGGTCGAACACCCGTGCCGCGCAGGGGGCTTCGCGGCGGCGGGCGGGCCCGTCGGACACAGGCCCGCCCATCGCCGGACGGCCAGGGTCGATCCGGGCCGGTCGGAGTCGATCGGAATCGGCGGCGGTGGGGGTGCGGCTCAGCCGGAGTGTCAGGATCTGGAAGGGCCGCAGCCGCACGGGGACACCGTCCCCGCCGTCGGTGACGGCCGGCTCCAGCGGTCGCTCCAGCAGGTCCACGACCTGTGCGCCGGCGAGCGGGAAGCCGGTCCCCGAGGGGTGCGCGTCCGGGGTGTACGTGCCCGCGTGTACGTGCCGCGGGCGCGCTGCGCCAGGCAGGCCCACCCGCGACGCCCCACGGGAGACGGGCCCGCCCGCGGTGCCCTACCTGAGGTAGGCCAGGCCGGGGTGCCCTACCTGAGGTAGGCCAGGCCGGGGTGGACGGCGGTGTAGCCCTCGACCAGCCGGCGGGCCACGTTCACGGAGTCGACCAGCGGGTGCAGGGCGAAGGCCCTCACCGCGTCGGCGCGCGAGCCGGACCCGGCGGCGGCCAGCACCTCGCGCTCGACGCCCTTCACCGCGCAGACCAGGCCGGTCGCGTGCTCCGGCAGCGGGGCCGCCGCCACCGGATGGGCGCCGTTGGCGTCGACGAGGCAGGGGACCTCGACGACCGCGTCCCGGTCGAGCACCGAGAGCGTCCCGCGGTTGCGGACGTTGAGGATCAGGGTGGTGCGTTCGTCGCGGGCGATGGCCCGCATCAGGGCGAGGGCCACCTTCTCGTAGCCGCCGGAGAGGTCGTCGGCGTCGCGTTCCCCGGCGCCGGCCGTCTCGCGGTTCTCGGCCATGTAGGTCGCCTCGCGCTCGGCGCGGGTGCGGTCCCAGACGCTCAGTGCCGGCGCGTCGGGCCGGCGCATCTCCTCGTAGAAGCGGGACTGCTGGTCGCGCAGGAAGGCGCCGCGGGTCTTCTCGGCCCGCTGGTAGGCGTGCACGGTCTCGCGGTTGAAGTAGTAGTAGTGCAGGTATTCGTTGGGGATCGCGCCGAGCGACCGGAGCCAGTCGGCGCCGAACAGCTTGCCCTCCTCGAACGAACCCAGCAGGCCGGGGTCGGCGAGCAGGCGCGGGAGTTCGTCGCGGCCGGCGATCCGCAGCCCCCGCACCCAGCCGAGGTGGTTGAGGCCGACGTAGTCGACGAACGCCTCGCCCGGGTCCGCGCCGAGGACGCGCGCGATGCGTCGGCCGAGGCCGACGGGCGAGTCACAGATGCCGATGACGCGGTCGCCGAGGTGGCGGGACATGGCCTCGGTGACCAGGCCGGCCGGGTTGGTGAAGTTGATGACCCAGGCGTCGGGGGCGAGGCGGGCCACCCGCCGGGCGATGTCGGACGCGACGGGCACCGTGCGCAGACCGTAGGCGATGCCGCCCGCGCCGACCGTCTCCTGGCCGAGGACGCCCTCCGCGAGGGCCACCCGTTCGTCGTTCGCCCGGCCCTCCAGACCGCCGACGCGGATCGCGGAGAAGACGAAGTCGGCGCCGCGCAGTGCCTCGTCGAGGTCGGTGGTCGTGGTCACGGCGGGGGCGTCGGCCACCGTCGACGCCTGTTCGGCCAGGACACGGGCGACCGCGTGCAGCCGGCTGCCGTCGAGGTCGTGCAGGACGACCTCCGTGACCCGCCCCTCGGCACGGTCCGTCAGCAGCGCCCCGTACACCAGCGGCACCCGGAACCCGCCGCCGCCCAGAATCGTCAGTCTCACGCCCACACCTCTCCTGCTCACGCCCGCGCCTCTCCGGCCGGGCCCGTCCCGCCGCCCGCCGCCGGGGAGGGCCGGTCCACCGGGTCCGCCGGCGCGTCGGTCACCACTCCGCCCGGCCCCGTCCCGCCGCGGGCGCGCGCCCGGGCCGGGCCGCTCGCCCCGGTCAGGCCAGGGACAGGAAGAGCTTCTCCAGTCGGGCCCGCATCTGCGCGGAGTCGCGCACCTCGGGGTCCTCACTGGTCATGCACTGCTCCAGCCCGGTCGCGATGATCGAGAAGCCGGCCCGGTCCAGGGCCCTGGAGACCGCCGCGAGCTGGGTGACCACGTCCTCGCAGTCCCGGCCCTCCTCGATCATCCGGATCACTCCCGCGAGCTGGCCCTGGGCCCGCCGCAGACGGTTGAGCGCCGACTTCAGCTCCTCGGCCGACATGTCGAGTTGCACACTTCCTCCTCGTATATACCCCCGCGGGTATCGTACCCGCTGGAGAGAAACACCCCGGAAGGAGTTTCTGTTCCTTTCCCGCACCGGCGGCCACCGACCCCGCGCCCCGGTCCCCCGATCTCCGGACTCCGGTCCCCCGGTCCTCGGCCCCCCGGTCCTCGCCCCTCCGGCCCCCGTGACCCTGCCCACCGCTCCCCACATCCCGGCGCACCGGCCGCCGCCGGCCACTGCCGCCCGCCTTCCGAACCACCCGGAGAAGGTCGCCGCCCGCACGGCCGGACCGCGCGAAGGCGATCACCGCCCGCCCGGCCGAACCATCCAGGGGCAGTCGCCACCCGCCCGGCCGGACCGTCCAGGGCCAGTCGCCCTCCTCGGAGCAGACCCGCCCGAAGGGGGCAAGCGCTGTCCACGGGGCCGGCCCGCCCAGGGGCGGGTGTCGTTCACAGGGTGAACTCGCCCCGAGGGAAAGGACTTTCCCTGCTTTGACTCTTGACGGCCGGGATGCCGAGGGGCACATTGGCGACGCCGTGAGAGCGCTCTCATACTGCGGGCGCTGTCGACGGCACCCGCGCACGACCACTCCGTACCCGAGAGGCACTCCCCACCATGAGCGAACCCTCCGGCACGCCTCCCCGCGGACGCCGCTCCCTGCGGCGGGCGCTCGTCGCCGCCGTCGGCACCCTCGGCCTCGCGGCGGCGGCCGCGGTGGCCTCCCCCACCGCGAACGCCTCCGCGCCCACTCCCCCCTCGGGGTGGTCGCAGGTCTTCCTCGACGACTTCAACGGCGCCGCCGGCACCGGCGTGAACACCTCGAACTGGCAGTACGCCACCGGCACCTCGTACCCGGGCGGTCCCGCGAACTGGGGCACCGGCGAGGTCGAGACGATGACGAACAGCACGGGCAACGTCTCGCTCGACGGCAGCGGCAACCTGCGCATCACCCCGCTCCGGGACGCGGCGGGCCGCTGGACCTCGGGCCGCATCGAGACCAGGCGCACCGACTTCCAGCCCCCGTCCGGCGGCAAGCTGCGGGTCGAGGCCCGGCTGCAGATGCCGAACGTGACGGGGACCGCCGCCGAGGGCTACTGGCCGGCGTTCTGGACGCTGGGCGCCCCCTACCGGGGCAACTACCAGAACTGGCCCTCGGTCGGCGAGCTGGACATCATGGAGAACGTCCAGGGGCTGAACCGGGTCTGGTCGACGATGCACTGCGGGACCAGTCCGGGCGGTCCGTGCAACGAGACCACCGGTATCGGCAACTCCACCGCGTGCCCCGACACCACGTGCCAGTCCGGCTTCCACACCTACACGATGGAGTGGGACCGCTCGGTGACCCCCGAGGCGATCCGCTTCTTCGTCGACGGCGTCAACTACCACACCGTGACGGCCGCCCAGATGGACGCCACCACCTGGAACAACGCGACGAACCACGGCTTCTTCGTCATCCTCAACGTGGCGATGGGCGGCGGCTTCCCGGACGCGTTCGGCGGCGGCCTGGACGGTGACACGCGCCCGGGCGTGCCGATGGTCGTCGACTACGTGCAGGTGCTCCAGGCCGCGGGCGGCGGGGGCGGCACCACGCCTCCCCCGACCGGCGACCGCGACGCCTACGCGGCCGTCCAGGCCGAGTCGTACGACGCCCAGTCCGGCGTGATCACCGAGACCACCACCGACAGCGGCGGCGGCCGGAACATCGGCGCCCTGGCCAACGGCGACTGGGCGCTCTTCCGCGGGGTGAACTTCGGCTCCACGGCGGCCCGGCAGTTCAACGCCCGGGTGGCGAGCGGCGCGGCCGCCGGCGTCAGCGGTCTGGTCGAGGTGCGCCTGGACAGCCGTACCGCCACGCCGATCGGGAGTTTCGCGCTGGCGAACACGGGCGGCTGGCAGTCGTGGCGGACGGTCCCGGCGAACATCTCCTCCGTCACCGGGACCCACGACGTCTACCTGACCTTCACCAGCGGCCAGCCCGCCGACTTCGTGAACGTGAACTGGTTCAGCTTCGGCCACTGAGGCCGCCCAGGCCGCCCAGGCCACCGAGGCCGTTGAGGCCACCGAGGCCATTGGGGCCACCCGGCCGCGCGGGCCACCGAGAGCCCCGGTGGGACCACCGACGGCCCGCGGGGCGGAACCGCCGACCCGGCGGCGTTTCAGCGCAGTTCCGCGCGGAACGCCGCCGGTGTCATGTCCGTGTGCTGCTGGAAGAACTTGGAGAAGTTCGCCGGGTCGGGGAAGCCCACCGCCGCGCCGACCCGGCCGATCGGCAGTTCCGTGTGGGCGAGGAGCCGCTTCGCCTCCAGGACGACCCGCCGGTCGATGAAGCCCTTGGGCGTCCGGCCGGTCGCGGCGCGCACCGCGCGCACGAGGGTGCGGCGGGAGTAACCGAGCGCGTCGGCGTACGCGCTGACGCTGTGGTTGGTGGCGAAGTCCCGTTCCACGGCCTCCCGGAAGAGGGTGAAGGTGGTGTCGGCCTGCCGGCCGGCCGCCTCCGCCGAGCTGGCGGCGAGGTGCGCGAGGCGCAGCAGAAACGCCGTCAGGCAGTGCCGCAGCACCGAGGCGTGCAGACCGGGGGGCAGGGTCCCGGTGTCCTCGTACTCCCGTTGCAGGTGCGCCAGGGCCGCGCGCAGGCCGGCCGACCCGGCCTCGTCCGGGTGGAGCAGCGGCGGCAGGTCGTAGCGGTACAGGCCGGTGGCCTCGACGGTGGACCGGGGCAGGAAGCCGGGCTGCATGGTCAGGGCGGTTCCGCGGTACTCGCTGGTCTTCGAGAAGCGGTGGACCTGGCCCGGGCGGATCCACAGGACGTCACCGGCCGCGGCCTCGTACTCGGCGAAGTCGACCATGTGACGGACGGGACCCCCGGTGAACAGCAGGACGGTGTGGAAGTCGATGCGGTGGACGCGTTCCAGCGGCGCGTCGGCGTGCCAGGCGCGGCCGGCGCCCATGGGTCCGACCTGCATGCCGACGCCGCCGACGCTGAGGCCCGCCGGGAAGGGGAACGTCCTGATCTCGTCGCCGTCCCCGGCGCCGGTGTCCGCCATGTCGCTCTCGTGCCGCCTCGTGCCCGCCCGGCGCCGCCGGGGTGTCCCACTTTCACCACAGCGTGACACACGCCGACCTTCCTTCGAAAAAGTCAGACTTTTACTTTTGAACGCGTCAGACCGACCACCCCGCTCGGATCGAGGATTTCTTGAAGATGAGCACGCAGTCACCGGACAGTTTCGAATGGACCGAACTCGACCGGCGTGCCGTCGACACCGCGCGCCTGCTGGCGGCGGATGCCGTGCAGAAGGTGGGCAACGGGCACCCCGGCACCGCGATGAGCCTCGCGCCCGCCGCGTACACGATCTTTCAGAAGGTGATGCGGCACGACCCGGCGGACCCGGAGTGGACCGGGCGTGACCGCTTCGTGCTCTCCCCCGGCCACACCTCGCTGACCCTGTACACCCAGCTGTTCCTGGCCGGCTACGAACTGGGGCTGGACGACCTCAAGGCGTTCCGCACGCACGGTTCGAAGACGCCGGGCCACCCCGAGTACGGGCACACCGCCGGTGTGGAGACCACCACCGGTCCGCTGGGCCAGGGCGCCGCCAACGCGGTCGGCATGGCGATGGCGGCCCGCTACGAGCGCGGTCTGTTCGACCCGGAGGCCCCCGAGGGCGAGTCCCCCTTCGACCACACCGTCTGGGCGATCGTCTCCGACGGCGACCTCCAGGAGGGCGTCTCCGCCGAGGCCTCCTCGCTGGCCGGCCACCAGCGGCTCGGCAACCTGGTCTTCCTCTACGACGACAACCACATCTCCATCGAGGGCGACACCGCGACCGCCTTCTCCGAGGACGTCCTGAAGCGGTACGAGGCCTATGGCTGGCACGTGCAGCGGATCGAGCCGCTGGAGAACGGCGACGTCGACGTGCACGCCCTGTACGCGGCCCTGACCGCGGCGCGGGCCGAGACGGCCCGCCCCTCGATCATCGCGATGCGCACGGTCATCGCCTGGCCCGCCCCGAACGCGCGGAACACCGAGGCCTCCCACGGCTCCGCCCTCGGCGACGACGAGGTGGCCGCCACCAAGCGCCTCCTGGGCTTCGACCCGGAGCGGACCTTCGAGGTCCCCGGCGACGTCCTCGCCCACACCCGCGCCGCCCTGGACCGGGGCGCCGAGGCGCACGCCGCCTGGGACAAGCGGCTCGACGCGTGGCGCGGCACGCGGCCGGAGCGGGCGAGGCTGCTCGACCGGGTCCTCGCCGGCCGCCTCCCCGAGGGCTGGGAGGAGCACCTGCCCGTCTTCGAGCCGGGCAAGGCGGTCGCCACCCGCGCGGCCTCCGGCAAGGTGCTCCAGGCGCTCGGCGCGGTGATCCCGGAGCTGTGGGGCGGCTCGGCCGACCTGGCGGGCTCGAACAACACGACGATCGACAGGACGTCGTCGTTCCTGCCGGCGGGCAACCCGCTGCCGGAGGCGGACCCGTACGGCCGCACGGTGCACTTCGGCATCCGCGAGTTCTCGATGGCCGCGGAGATGAACGGCATCGCCCTGCACGGCAACACCCGCGTCTACGGCGGCACCTTCCTGGTGTTCTCCGACTACATGCGCAACGCCGTGCGCATGTCGGCGCTGATGCAGCTGCCGGTGACGTACGTGTGGACGCACGACTCCGTCGGCCTGGGCGAGGACGGCCCCACGCACCAGCCGGTCGAGCACCTGGCGTCGCTGCGCGCGATCCCCGGCCTGAACGTGGTCCGCCCCGCCGACGCCAACGAGACCGCGATCGCCTGGGCGGAGATCCTGCGCCGGCACGGCACCCGCCCGGCGCCGCACGGACTGGCCCTCACCCGGCAGGGCGTGCCCGTGTACGCGCCGAACCCGGATGCCGCGAAGGGCGGTTACGTCCTGCGGGAGTCCTCGAAGGACGCCCCGGACGTGATCCTGATCGCCACCGGTTCCGAGGTGCGCCTGGCCGTCGAGGCGCGGGAGGCGCTGGAGGCCGGGGGGATCGGGACCCGGGTGGTGTCGATGCCGTCCGTGGAGTGGTTCGAGGAGCAGCCGCGCGAGTACCGCGACGCCGTCCTGCCGCCGTCGGTGCGGGCCCGGGTCGCCGTCGAGGCGGGCATCGGCCTGACCTGGCACCGGTACGTCGGGGACGCCGGCCGCATCGTCTCCCTGGAGCACTTCGGCGCCTCCGCCGACGCCGCGACCCTGTTCGCCGCGTTCGGCTTCACCCCCGAGAACGTGGCCGCCGCGGCCCGGGCCTCCTTGCACGCGACCGCGGGCGCGACCGCCGCCCGCGGTTGATCAGACCGCCAGAAAGAAGATGATCACAGTGACCGAAGCAACCGCCGCCGCGGGTGCCCTGCGGCGCCTCTCCGACGAGGGCGTCTCCATCTGGCTGGACGACCTGTCCCGCGAGCGGATCACGTCCGGCAACCTCGCCGAGCTGATCGACCGGCAGCACGTCGTGGGCGTCACCACCAACCCGTCGATCTTCCAGGCCGCCATCGGTTCCGGCGAGGGCTACCAGGAGCAGCTCGCCGACCTCGCCGTACGGGGGGTCACGGTCGACGAGGCGGTGCGGATGATGACGACCGCGGACGTGCGTGCGGCCGCCGACGTCCTGCGTCCCGTGTACACGGCCACCGACGGCCGCGACGGCCGGGTCTCCATCGAGGTCGACCCGCGCCTCGCCCACGAGACCGCGGCCACGGTCGCCGAGGCGAAGCAGCTGGCCTGGCTCGTGGACCGCCCCAACGTCATGATCAAGATTCCGGCGACGAAGGCCGGCCTCCCCGCGATCACCGAGGTCGTCGGCCTCGGCATCAGCGTCAACGTCACGCTGATCTTCTCCCTGGAGCGCTACCGCGAGGTCATGGACGCCTACCTGGCGGGCCTGGAGAAGGCCGCCGCGCGGGGCCTCGACCTCGCCGCGATCCACTCCGTCGCCTCCTTCTTCGTCTCCCGCGTCGACGCCGAGATCGACAAGCGCCTCACCGTCCTCGGCACCGACGAGGCCCTCGCGCTCCGGGGCCGGGCGGCGCTCGCCAACGCGCGGCTGGCCTACCAGGCGTACGAGGAGGTCTTCGCGGGGGACCGCTGGACCGCCCTCGCCGGGGCGAGGGCGAACAAGCAGCGTCCGCTGTGGGCATCCACCGGTGTGAAGGATCCTGCGTACAAGGACACGCTGTACGTCGACGAGCTCGTGGCGCCCGGCACCGTCAACACGATGCCGGAGGCCACGCTGAGGGCCACCGCCGACCACGGCGCCGTCACCGGCGACACGGTCACCGGCGGCTACGCGCAGGCCCGCGCGGACCTCGCCGCCGTGGCGGCGCTCGGCATCTCCTACGACGAGGTCGTCACCCGGTTGGAGGAAGAGGGCGTCGCCAAGTTCGCGGTGGCGTGGCAGGACCTGCTGGACGCGGTCGCGAAGTCGCTGAACACCGAGGTGCTCGACACCGAGGCGGTCGAGGCGGCCGGGACGACCGAGGCACTGGACACCGAGGGAGCTGACGCGGAATGAGCACTGCCGGCACCGACGCCGCCTGGGAGAACCCGTTGCGGGATCCCCGCGACCGGCGCCTGCCCCGTATCGCCGGCCCGTCCGGACTCGTCATCTTCGGCGTGACCGGCGACCTGTCCCGCAAGAAACTGATGCCCGCCGTCTACGACCTCGCCAACCGGGGCCTGCTCCCGCCGGGCTTCTCGCTCGTCGGGTTCGCGCGCCGCGACTGGGAGGACCAGGACTTCGCGCAGGTCGTCCACGACGCGGTGCGCGAGCACGCGCGGACGCCGTTCCGCGAGGAGGTCTGGCAGCAGCTCGCCGAGGGCATGCGGTTCGTCCCGGGCGACTTCGACGACGACACGGCGTTCAAGCAGCTGCGCGACGCCGTCGAGGAGCTGGACCGGTCCCGCGGCACCGGCGGCAACTTCGCCTTCTACCTGTCGGTCCCGCCGAAGTTCTTCCCCAAGGTCGTCGAGCAGCTCAAGAAGCACGGGCTGGCGGACGCGCCGGACGGGTCGTGGCGGCGGGGCGTCATCGAGAAGCCGTTCGGGCACGACCTGGCGAGCGCGCGGGAGCTGAACGCGATCGTGCACGAGGTCTTCGCCCCGGACCAGGTGTTCCGCATCGACCACTACCTGGGCAAGGAGACCGTCCAGAACATCCTGGCGCTGCGCTTCGCCAACCAGATGTTCGAGCCGATCTGGAACCGGTCCTTCGTGGACCACGTGCAGATCACCATGGCCGAGGACATCGGCATCGGCGGCCGGGCCGGCTACTACGACGGCATCGGCGCCGCCCGGGACGTCATCCAGAACCACCTCCTGCAGCTGATGGCGCTGACCGCGATGGAGGAGCCCGCCTCCTTCGACGCGGACGCGCTGCTGACCGAGAAGCTGAAGGTCCTCAACGCCGTGAAGCTTCCGGAGGACCTCGGCCGGCACACGGTGCGGGCGCAGTACGCGGGCGCCTGGCAGGGCGGCGAGAAGGTGCGCGGCTACCTGGAGGAGGACGGCATCGACCCGGCGTCGACCACGGACACCTACGCCGCCGTCCGGCTGAACGTCGACAACCGCCGCTGGGCGGGCGTGCCGTTCTACCTGCGCACCGGCAAGCGCCTGGGCCGCCGCGTCACCGAGATCGCGGTGGTCTTCCAGCGGGCGCCGCACTCCCCCTTCGACTCCAGCGCCACCGAGGAACTCGGCGCCAACGCGATCGTCGTCCGGGTCCAGCCCGACGAGGGCGTCACCGTCCGCTTCGGCTCCAAGGTGCCGGGCACGTCGATGGAGATCCGGGACGTCACGATGGACTTCGCGTACGGCGAGTCCTTCACGGAGTCCAGCCCGGAGGCGTACGAGCGGCTCATCCTGGACGTGCTGCTCGGCGACGCCAACCTGTTCCCGCGCCACCAGGAGGTGGAAGAGTCCTGGAGGATCCTCGACCCGATCGAGGAGCACTGGGCACGGCACGGCAGGCCCGCCCAGTACGCCTCGGGCAGCTGGGGACCCGAGGAAGCCGACGAGATGCTCGCACGAGACGGACGGAGCTGGCGCAGGCCATGAAGATCGACCTGACCGACACCACGGCAAGCAAGATCAACAAGGCGTTGGTGAAGGGCCGCCGCGCCATCGGCACACCGGCCGTGGGCATGGTCCTGACGATGGTGATCGTCACGGACGAGGAGAACGCCTACGACTCGATCAAGGCGGCCGAGGAGGCCTCGCACGAGCACCCCTCGCGCACCCTGGTCGTCATCAAGCGGCACCCCCGCACCCCCCGCGAGCGCACGCAGTCGCGGCTCGACGCCGAGGTCCGGGTGGGTTCCGAGGCCGGCACCGGGGAGACGGTGATCCTGCGGACCTACGGCGAGGTGTCCGAGCACGCCGACTCCGTGGTGCTGCCGCTGCTGCTGCCGGACGCCCCGGTCGTCGTGTGGTGGCCGGTGGACGCGCCGCAGAACCCGGTCAAGGATCCGCTGGGCGCGCTGGCCCAGCGCCGGATCACCGACATGTACGCCGTCGAGCGGCCCCTGCGGGCACTGGAGGCGCGCGTGCAGTCGTACGCGCCCGGCGACACCGACCTGGCGTGGACCCGGCTGACGCCGTGGCGTTCGATGCTGGCGGCGGCGCTGGACCAGGCACGGGTGCCGATCGTCTCGGCGGCCGTGGAGAGCGAGGCGGACAACCCGAGCGCCGAACTGCTCGCGCGCTGGCTGGAGGCCCGGCTGAAGGTGCCCGTGGACCGGGTGGAGACCGCGGGCCCGGTCGTCACGGCCGTCCGGCTCGGCACCGCCGGCGGCGAGATCGTCATCGACCGGCCCGAGGGCCCGCTGGCCACGCTGGTCCTGCCCGGCCAGCCCTCGCGGACCCTCGCCCTGAAGGTCCGCCCCACCTCCGAACTGATCGCCGAGGAGCTGCGTCGCCTCGACGCGGACGAGATGTACGCCATCGCCCTGCGGGGCGAGGCAACCGAGGAGAGCCCCGCCCATGTCTGACACCCCCGTGCTCACCCGGCGCCCCGAGTGGGCCGCGCTGGAGGACCACCGCACCCGGCAACTCGCGGATCTGCGCGAGCTGTTCGCCACCGACCCCGGGCGCGCCGAACGGTACGTCGTGCGGGTCGGCGACCTGCGCATCGACTACTCCAAGCACCTGATCACCGACGAGACCCTCGCGCTGTTGCAGGAACTCGCCGCCGCGACGGACGTGTTCGGTCTGCGGGACGCGATGTTGCGTGGGGAGAGGATCAACACCACGGAGGATCGGGCGGTGTTGCACACCGCGTT
>NZ_JBIBWL010000011.1:0-295345 GCF_043081325.1 Streptomyces sp. NPDC014882 | reverse complement strand
TGGCGGACGGCGACGGCACGGCCACGGACCCGGCGGCGCTGCGGGAAGCGCTGCGGGCCTCGCTGCCGGAGCACATGGTCCCGGCCGCGGTCGTCACCCTCGACACCCTCCCCCTCACCGTCAACGGCAAGCTCGACCGCGCCGCCCTCCCCGCACCCGGCGGCACCGCCACCGGAGCGGGCCGGGCCCCCCGGACCGTGCGGGAGGCGCTGCTCTGCGACCTGTTCGCCGAGGTGCTCGGGGTGGAGGGCGTCGGCGTCGACGACGGCTTCTTCGACCTCGGGGGCCACTCCCTGCTGGCCACCCGTCTCGCGAGCCGCGTCCGGGACGAGCTCGGCGTGGAACTGCCGGTGCGCAGCGTCTTCGAGCACCCGACCGTGGCCGGGCTGGCCCGGCGGCTCGACCCGGCGTCCGAGGTGCGTCCCCCGGTGCGCGCGGTCGAACGCCCCGCGGAGGTTCCGCTCTCCTTCGCCCAGCGCAGGCTGTGGTTCCTCGGTCACTTCGACGGGCCCAGCGCGACGTACAACATCCCGCTGGCGCTGAGCCTGACCGGCGACCTGGACCGGGAGGCACTCGCCGCCGCGCTGCGCGACGTGGTCGACCGGCACGAGAGCCTGCGGACCGTCTTCCCCGACACCGACGGGCGCCCGCGCCAGCTGGTGCTGGAGGCCTCCGCCCTCGGCCTCGAACTGCCGGTCACCGAGGTCACCGAGGACGGGCTGCCCGACGCGCTGAGCGCCGCGGCCTGCCACGCCTTCGACCTGACGACCGACGTGCCGCTGAAGGCGGACCTCTTCGCGCTCGCCCCCGACCGGCACGTGCTCCACCTGCTGGTGCACCACATCGCCGCCGACGGCGCCTCGCTGGCCCCGCTGGCGAGGGACCTGTCCACCGCCTACGCGGCGCGCCGCCTGGCGCGGACTCCCGACTGGGAGCCCCTGCGGGTGCAGTACGCGGACTACACGCTGTGGCAGCGCGAGGTGCTCGGCAGCGAGGACGACCCGGACAGCCAGGTCTCGGCGCAGCTGGAGCACTGGCGCACCGCCCTCGCGGACCTCCCCGAGGAGCTGACGCTGCCGGCCGACCGGCCGCGGCCCCAGCGTTCCTCCCACCGCGGCGGCCTGGTCCCGCTGGAGCTCGACGCCGGGCTGCACACCCGGATCGCGGCGCTGGCGCGCCGTACCGGCACCAGCGTGTTCATGGTCCTCCAGGCGGCCACCGCCGCCCTGCTCACCAAGATGGGGGCCGGCACCGACGTCCCGATCGGCACGCCGGTCGCCGGACGGACCGACAGCGCCCTCGACGACCTCGTGGGCTTCTTCGTCAACACGCTGGTGCTGCGCACCGACACCTCCGGCAACCCGACGTTCCCGGAGCTGCTGGCCCGGGTCCGCGACACCGACCTCGCCGCCTACGCCCACCAGGACGTTCCCTTCGAGCGGCTCGTGGAGGTGATGAACCCGGAGCGTTCGGCGGCCCGGCACCCGCTGTTCCAGGTCAACCTGACCTTCCACAACCAGGCCCCCGCCACGGACGGCCTGGACCTGCCCGGGCTGGCGTTCGGCGGTCACCCGGTCGAGCACGGCGTCGCCAAGTACGACCTGGCGCTGAGCCTCACCGAGCAGCGGACCCCCGACGGTTCGGCCGCCGGGATCACGGGTGCGCTGGAGTTCGCCGCCGACCTCTTCGACGCGTCCACGGCCGGCCGCCTCGCCGAGCGCTTCGTGCGGCTGCTGTCCGTGTGGACCGAGGAGCCCGGGCGCGCGCTCGGCGACGTGCACGTCCTGGACGCGGCCGAGTGGGAGGCCGCTCTCGCCGGTACCGGTGCCGGTGCGGTGGCGGACGGGGCCGGTGCGGGCGGGCCGTCGCTGGCGGAGCTGTTCGAGGCACGGGCGGCCGCCGCTCCGGACGCGGTCGCCGTGGTGTGCGGTGACCACGCGCTCTCCTACCGCGAGCTGAACACCTCGGCGAACCGGCTGGCCCGCCGCCTGGTCGCCGCCGGCGCCGGACCGGGCCGGTTCGTGGGCCTGGCCCTGCCCCGGTCGGCCGACCTGGTCACCGCCCTGCTGGCCGTGGTCAAGTCCGGCGCCGCCTACGTGCCCATGGACCCCGACTACCCGGCGGACCGCCTGGCGCACATGGTGACGGACTCCTCGCCGGTGCTGGTGGCGACCGCCTCCGGGGTGGACCTGTCGGGCGTGGACTGCGGCGACGCGGCCGTCCTCGTCCTGGACGACCCGCACGTGCGGTCGGACGTGAACGGCCTGCCCGGCGGCGACCTCACCGACGCCGAGCGCGGCGGCCCGCTCCACGCCGGCTCCGCCGCCTACGTCATCTACACCTCCGGCTCCACCGGCCGCCCCAAGGGCGTCGTCGTCCCCCACCGCAACGTGGTGCGGCTGTTCTCCGCGACCGACCACTGGTTCGGCTTCGGACCCGACGACGTGTGGACCCTGTTCCACAGCTACGCCTTCGACTTCTCCGTGTGGGAGATCTGGGGGCCGCTGCTGCACGGCGGGCGCCTCGTCGTCGTGCCCTTCGAGGTGTCCCGCTCCCCGGAGGACTTCCTGGCCCTGCTGGCCGCCGAGAAGGTGACGGTCCTCAACCAGACCCCGTCCGCCTTCTACCAGCTGATGCGGGTCGAGGGCGAACACCCGGACCTGGGCGCGCGGCTGTCGCTGCGCCACGTCGTCTTCGGCGGCGAGGCGCTCGACCTGTGGCGGCTCCAGGAGTGGTACGGCCGCCACCGCGAGGACGCTCCCCGCCTGGTCAACATGTACGGCATCACCGAGACCACCGTCCACGTCACCCACCGCGCCCTGGACGCCGGGGACGCCGCCTCGGCGACGGGCAGCCTCATCGGCCGGCCCATCCCGGACCTGCGGGTGCACGTCCTCGACGACCGGCTCACCCCGGTTCCCACCGGCGTCACCGGTGAGATGTACGTGGCGGGCGCGGGCCTGGCCGACGGCTACCTCGGCCGGCACGCCCTGACCGCCGAGCGCTTCGTCGCCGACCCCTACGGCCCGCCCGGGACCCGCATGTACCGCACCGGCGACCTGGCGCGCCGCACCGCGGACGGTGACCTGGAGTACCTCGGCCGCGCCGACCACCAGGTCAAGATCCGCGGCTTCCGCATCGAACTCGGCGAGATCGAGGCCTGCCTCGCCGCGCACCCGCAGGCCGGCCAGGTCGCCGTCGTCGTCCGCGAGGACCGGCCCGGCGACCGCAAGCTCGTCGGGTACGTCGTCCCGCGGGCGGAGGGCGGGGCCCCGGAGGCGGAGGGCCTGCGCAAGCACCTGCGTACGCAGCTCCCCGAGTACATGGTGCCGTCGGCGTTCGTCACGCTCGACGCCCTGCCGCTGACCGCCAACGGCAAGCTCGACCGCAAGGCGCTGCCCGCCCCCGACCTCGCCGCGGCGGCGGGAGGCCGCGCGGCGCGGACCGAGCGCGAGGAACTGCTCTGCGGCCTGTTCGCGGAGGTCCTCGGGCTGCCCGCCGTCGGCATCGACGACGGCTTCTTCGACCTGGGCGGCGACTCCATCGTCTCCATCCAGCTCGTCGCCCGCGCCCGCAGGGCCGGACTGCTCCTGACCCCGCGCGACATCTTCGAGCACAAGACGGTCGAGGCGCTGGCCGGTGTCGCCGCCGTCGTCGACCGCGCGGCCGAGGACGGCCCGGACGCCGGCATCGGGACCGTGGGGGCGACGCCGATCGTCCGCTGGCTGGAGGAACGCGGCGGGCCCGTGGACCGCTTCAACCAGTCGATGCTGCTCCAGGTCCCGGCGGGCGCGTCGGCCGAGCACCTGACGGCCGCGCTGCAGACGCTGCTGGACCACCACGACATGCTGCGGGCGCGGCTGACGCGCGGCGCCGGCGGCTGGTCGCTGGAGGTCCCGGAGCGGGGCGCGGCCGACGCGGCCGGCCTGCTACGCCGGGTTCCGCTGCCGTCGGGCCCGGTCCGGGCCGAGACGCTCGCGGCCGCGCTCGACGAGCACGCCACCGCGGCCTGGGACCGGCTCTCGCCCGAGGACGGCGTCATGGTCCAGGCGGTCTGGTTCGACGCCGGCCCGGACCACCCGGGGCGGCTGCTGCTGATCGCCCACCACCTCGTGGTCGACGGCGTCTCCTGGCGGATCCTCACCCCCGATCTGGCCGCGGCCCACCAGGCCCTGGCCGGTGGCGGGAAGCCGGTGCTCGAACCGGTGCCCACGTCCTTCCGCACCTGGGCCCGCCTGCTGGACGAGGAGGCCCTGAAGCCCGAACGGGTCGGCGACCTGAAGCGCTGGACGACGATGCTGGCCGGCGGTGAACCGCTGCTCGGCGAGCGTCCGCTCGACCCGGCGCGCGACACCCAGGCGACCGCGCGCACCCTCACCCTGTCCCTCGCCCGCGAGCACACCGAACCGCTGCTGACCTCCGTCGTCTCCGCGTTCCACGCCGGGGTGAACGACGTGCTGCTGACCGGGTTCGCGCTGGCCGTGGCCGAGTGGCAGGAGGGCCGGGGCCGCGGCACCCGGGGCGTGCTGGTGGACCTCGAGGGTCACGGCAGGACCGGGCCGGGCGGCGACGCCGCCTGCGACCTGTCGCGCACGGTCGGCTGGTTCACCGGGATCCACCCGGTGCGGCTGGAGACCGGCCACCAGGACTGGGAGCGGCTGACCGCCACCGGTTCGGGCGCGGGCCGGGTGCTCAAGCAGGTCAAGGAGCAGTTGCGGGCGGTGCCCGACAACGGGCTCGGCTACGGGCTGCTGCGCTACCTCAACCCGAACACCCGGACCGTCCTGGCCGAACTCGCCCCGCCGCAGATCGGGTTCAACTACCTGGGCCGGCTCGGCGGGGGCGGCGAGGCGGCCGAGGCCGTGGACTGGGGCCCGGCCCCCGAGTCGGGCGGCCTCGGCGGCGGCTCCGACGACGCCATGCCGCTCGCGCACCCGCTGGAGGTCAACGCCTTCACCCAGGACGGCCCCGGGGGCCCGCAGCTCGTGGCCACCTGGACCTGGGCCGGGGAACTCCTCCGCGAGGAGGACGTGACCGGGCTGGCCGAGGGCTGGTTCCGCATGCTCCGCGTGCTCGCCGAGCACGCGGCCGCTCCCGAGGCCGGCGGCTGGACGCCTTCCGACCTGCCCCTGGTGTCACTGAGCCAGCACGACATCGACGGCCTCGGTGACGACCTCGACGACCTCGACGAGTTCGACGAGTTCGACGACGGCTTCGAGGACGACTTCGACGGTTCCGACGCGTCCGACGGCCCCCGGGACCCGGGGACGCGGCGGAACCCGCACGACAACGGACACGACGGCGCCGATGCCGGCACCGACTGGAGGAACCGATGACCAAGCCGGCGATCGAGGACGTACTCCCTCTGTCCCCGTTGCAGGAGGGACTGCTGTTCCACGCGCTGCTCGACGAGCAGGAGATGGACGTCTACACGGTGCAGCTGGTGCTGGAGCTGACCGGCGTCGTGGACACCGGGCGGATGACGGCCGCCGTCGCCGCGCTCGTCGCCCGGCACACCAGCCTGCGCGCCGGCTTCCGGCACGAGGGCCTGGAGCGCCCGGTGCAGGTGATCCGCAGCCGGGTCCGGCCGCCCTACCGGGAGGTCGACCTCGGCGGGCTGCCCCCGGACGAGCGGCCCGCCGCGCTGGAACGGGCCCTGGCCGAGGACCGCGCGCGCCGCTTCGACCTGAACCGGCCGCCGCTGGTGCGCTTCACCCTGGTGCGCCTCGGCGAGCGCGAGCACCGGCTCGTGGTGAGCAACCACCACATCCTGCTGGACGGCTGGTCCACACCGCTGCTGGTCGGCGAGCTGTTCACGCTGTACCGGCAGCACGGCGACCCGTCCGGGATGCCGCACGTCACGCCCTACCGCGACTACCTGGCGTGGGTGGCCAAGCAGGACCGGACGCAGAGCGAGCAGGCCTGGCGCGAGGTGCTCGGGGACGTCTGCGAGCCCACCCTGCTGGCCCCCGCGGACCCGTCCCGCCGGCCGGTCCGGCCGCGCCACCACACGCTGGACCTGTCCGAGGAGTTCACCTCGGCGCTGGCGGCGCGGACCCGCGGGAGCGGCCTGACGCTGAACACCGTCCTGCAGGGCGTGTGGGGGCTGCTGCTGGGCCGCCTCACCGGCCGGGACGACGTCGTCTTCGGCGGTACGGTCTCCGGGCGGCCGCCGGAGCTGCCCGGCGTGGAGCACATGATCGGGCTGTTCATCAACACGCTGCCGGTCCGGGTCACCATCGACCCCGCCGAATCGCTGGCCGGCCTCCTGGCCCGGCTGCAGAAGCAGCAGTCCGGCCTGATGGGCCACCAGCAGCTGAGCCTCACCGAGGTGCAGTCCCTCGGCGGCTGGCAGGAGGGCGTCGGTGAGCTGTTCGACACGCTCACCGTGACGGAGAACTACCCCGTCGACCCGTCCGCGCTGGCGGCCGAGGACCCGGGCGACCCCGACGAGCTGCGGGTCACCGGGCTGGTGGGCGAGGACGCCAACCACTACCCGATGAGTCTCGCGGCCGTCCCCGGCCCCCGGCTCCACCTGCGGCTGAGCTACCGGCCCGACCTGTTCTCCGACGAGACCGTGCGGCTGATGGGCGGCCGTCTGGAGGCACTGCTGCGCTCCGTGGTCGAGGACCCGGAGCAGGCCGTCGGCCGGCTGGACGTCGTCTCCCCCGAGGAGCACCGGCGGCTCGTCGGGGAGTGGAGCGGCGGCGGCGCCGGGCCGCGGGCCCGGACCTTCCCCGACCTGTTCGAGGAGCGGGTCCGCGCCACCCCGGACGCCGACGCCGTCGTCGCGCCGGGGGTCCTGCTCCGGTACGCCGAGCTGAACGAGCGGGCCAACCGGCTCGCCCGGCTGCTGGCCGCGCGCGGGGCCGGGCCGGAGAAGATCGTCGCCCTGCTGCTGCCCCGGTCGGTGGACATCGTGGTGGCGCAGCTCGCGGTGCTCAAGTCCGGGGCCGCCTACCTGCCGGTGGACCCGTCCTACCCGGCCGAGCGCATCGCGTTCATGCTCGACGACGCGGCGCCGGTGCTCGCCGTCACCGCCTCCGGCGTCACCCTGCCCCCGGGCACGCCGCCGGCCGGGCTCCCGGTCGTGCGGCTGGACGACCCGGCCGTCACCGGGGAACTCGCCGCGCTGCCGGCCCACGACCTGGCCGACTCCGACCGCACCGCCGCGCTGCTGCCCGGTCATCCCGCGTACGTCATCCACACCTCCGGCTCCACCGGCCGGCCCAAGGGCGTGCTGGTGCAGCACACCGGCCTGGCGGCCTTCTCCGCCGCGGTGGCCGAGGGGTTCGCCGTGGACGGCGCGTCCCGGGTGCTCCAGTTCGCCTCGCCGAGCTTCGACGCCTCGGTGCTGGAACTGTGCTCCGCGCTGCCGGCCGGGGCCGCGCTCGTCGTGCCCCCGCCCGGACCGCTCGGTGACGAGGCCCTCGCCGACGTGCTGCGGGAGCAGCGGGTGACCCACGCCCTGGTGCCGCCGGCGGCGCTCGCCACCGTGCCCGTGGCGGGACTGCCCGACTTCCGCTCCCTGGTCGTCGGCGGCGACGCCACCGGCGCCGAACTCGTGGACCGCTGGGCGCCGGGCCGCCGCATGGTCAACGCCTACGGGCCGACCGAGGCCACCGTCGCGGCCACCCTCAGCGAGCCCCTGACCGCGGGGGACGGCACTCCGCCCATCGGCCGGCCCGTCCGCGGCACCAGGGTCTACGTGCTGGGCGAGACGCTGCGCCCCGTGCCCGTCGGCGTACCGGGCGAGCTGTACGTGGCCGGGGACGGCCTGGCCCGCGGCTACCTGGGGCGCGCGGCGCTGACGGCCGAACGGTTCACGGCCTGCCCGTACGGCGGACCCGGCGAGCGGATGTACCGCACCGGGGACCTGGTGCGGTGGACCGACGGCGGCACCCTGGAGTACCTCGGCCGCGCCGACGACCAGGTGAAGATCCGCGGCTTCCGCGTCGAACTCGGCGAGATCGAGTCGGCCCTCGCCGCGCTGCCCGGTGTCGGCCGTGCGGTGGCCGTGGTGCGGGAGGACGCCGGGGGCGACCGGATGATCGTGGCCTACGTCGTCGCGGCGGACCCCGCCGGGCCGGCCGGCCTCCCGGAACCCGAGGCGCTGCGGGCCGCTCTGGCCGGCACGCTGCCCGCGTACATGGTGCCCGCCGCGTTCGTGGGGCTGGACGAGGTCCCGCTGATGCCGAACGGAAAGCTGGACCGCAGGGCGCTGCCCGATCCCGAGTTCACCGCGGCGCCGGGCAGCGGGGCGCCCCGCACCCCCGAGGAGGAGGTGCTCTGCGGTCTGTTCGCCGAGGTGCTCTCGCTGCCCAGGGTCGGCGTCGACGACAACTTCTTCGACCTCGGCGGGCACTCGCTGCTCGCGACCCGGGTGATCAGCCGGGCGCGGGCCGCGTTCGGCGTGCGGCTCTCGGTGCGCAGCCTGCTGGAGAACCCGACCGTGGCCGCGCTGGCCGCCGAGCTGACGGCCGGCTCCGACCACGACCCGTTCGACGTGCTGCTGCCCCTGCGGCCCGGCGGCTCGAAGCCGGGCGTGTTCTGCCTGCACCCCGGGGCCGGCATCGGGTGGGGCTACTCGGGCCTGCTGCGGCACGTCCCGGCCGACCACCCGATCTACGCGCTCCAGGCGCGGGGGCTCGCCCGCGACGAGGAACTGCCCTCCTCCATCGAGGAGATGGCCGACGACTACCTCGCCCGGATCCGCGAGGTCCAGCCGTCCGGCCCCTACCACCTGGTGGGCTGGTCCCTCGGCGGCATCCTCGCGCACATGATCGCCACCCGGCTCCAGGACGCGGGCGAGCAGATCGGGGTGCTGGCCGTGCTGGACACCGACCCGGACATCCCCTCCGAGGGGCACGCGGACCTCGCGTACGACGAACAGGACGTCCTGGCGACGCTGCTGGACCTCAGCGGCCGGGCCGGGGACCGCGACCCGGCCGAACCGCTGGAGTACGAGCGGGTGATGGAGGTCCTGCGGGCCGGGGACAGCGCGCTCGCCGGACTGGAAAAGCGTCATATCGGCGCGCTCGCCCGTGTTGGCACCAACATGTCGAGGAGCATCATCCACCCGTACGACCCTGCTCTACTGGGCGTCGTCCGTGGCGATGTCATGCTGACCGTCGCCGGCCGGGACCACGCCTCGCCGCAGGCGATGGCCGCGGCGTGGCGGCCCTTCGTGGAGGGGCGGGTCGACATCCAGGTCGTCGACTGCGGGCACAACGAGCTGACCCGTCCGGGGCCCATCGGTGAGATCGGCCGGGCGCTCGCCGCGCAGTTGCGCGAGCTCCGGTGAACCGCCGGAGCAGCACCGTACCGACGACCCGCCACCGCGCACCCACTTGGAGCAAGCCCCTATGACCAGCGCCACCACGGCACTGGGCGGAGCCGACGTCGAGGACCGCGAGCTCGACGGCTTCGACCTGACCGACCCCCGGACCTACCAGACGACCGACGTGCACGCCATGTGGCGCCGGTTCCGCGCCGAGCGCCCGGTGCACCGCCATCCGGCGACCGCGGCGGGGCCCGAGTTCTGGGTCCTGTCCAAGTACGACGACATCATGAAGGTGTACAAGGACGACGACAACTTCACCTCCGAGCGGGGGAACCTGCTGGTCACGCTGTTGCACGGCAGTGACTCCGCGGCGGGCAAGATGCTCGCGGTCACCGACGGCCCCCGGCACGCGGCGATCCGCAAGCTGATGCTCAAGTCGTTCTCGCCGCGCGCCCTGCGGCACATCTCGGAGCAGGTCGTGCAGCGCACCCGCACGCTCCTCGGGGCCGCGGTGGAGCGGGGCGAGGCGGACTTCGCGCGGGACGTCGCCGAGCACATCCCGATCGCCACCATCTGCGACCTGCTGGGCGTCCCCGAGGCCGACCGCGCCTTCCTGCTCGGCCTCAACAAGCAGGCCCTCAGCTCCAGTACGGCCGACACCAGCGCCGAGGACTCCTGGCTCGCCCGCAACGAGATCCTCCTGTACTTCGGCGACCTCGCCGAGGAGCGCAGGAGGAACCCGGTCGACGACGTCATCAGCGTGCTGGCCACCGGCCGGATCGACGGGAAGCCGCTCGACGAGGACGAGATCGTCCTGAACTGCTACAGCCTGATCATCGGCGGCGACGAGACCAGCCGGCTGTCGATGATCGGCGGGGTGCAGGCGCTGATGCGCCACCCGGAGCAGTGGGACGCGTTGCGGCGGGGCGAGGTGACGGTGGAGAGCGCCGTGGAGGAGGTGCTGCGCTGGACGACCCCGGGCATGCACTTCGGCCGCCGGGCGCTGCGGGACGTCGAGATCGCGGGGCGGCGGATCGCCGCCGGCGACATCGTCACCCTGTGGAACACCTCCGCCAACCGGGACGAGGACGTCTTCGACGACCCCGGGACGTTCGACCTGGCCCGCACCCCCAACAAGCACGTGTCGTTCGGGTACGGACCGCACTTCTGCCTCGGTGCGTTCCTCGGCCGCGTCGAGATCAACGCCATGCTCGACGGGCTGCGGACCGTGGCCGCCCGCGTCGAGCCCAACGGCCCCGTGGAGCCGGTCTTCTCCAACTTCCTCAGCGGCCTGGAGAGCATGCCGGTCCGCTTCGAGGCGGACCGCGAGGGGCTCGCCCGGTGGAGCTGAGGGCCGCCCGCCGCGCCCGCGGCTCCCGATGAGAAGGAGGAGGAAGACGATGTCGAAGGCACGAGGGGACGGCACGCCGGCGTCCGCGGTCCCGGTCTCCCGCTGGGAGCGGACCGTCGGGTACTGCGCGCTGACCGCCGGGCTCGCCTACGCCCTGCCGCACCTGTGGTGGGGGCTGGGGATCATGTTCGCCTACCCCGACACCCCCGAGTCGGTGCCGGACGTGGCCTGGCAGCGCATGATCGCCTTCTGGGGCATGGGAGCGGTCGCCGCCCTCGCCGCCCTCGCCACCACCGCCCTCTTCCGGCCCTGGGGGGACTTCTTCCCCCGGTGGCTGCGCGTCGGGGCGGCCGTGACCGCCGGCACCGGGCTCGCCCTGTGGGGACTCGGCTACGGCTACCTGCGGTTCTTCGTCGCCGCGGGCAGGGTCGAGCCGAGCGCGGAAGTGGCCGCCTCCTTCGGCCCCTGGAACTTCTACTGGTACCCCGTCTTCTTCGTCTGGGGCGCGTCGCTGGCGCTCGCCGGCCTCCAGCTGCGCCGCCGCCCCCGCCCGGCCGCCCCCGGCGGCGATGTCCCGCAGCCGGGCGGGCGGACCCGGCGGACCCCGTCAACCATCGAGGTGAACTCGTGACCAACGCCATCGAGGCCGAGGGCCTCCGCAAGAGTTACAAGGGGCACGAGGCGCTGAGCGGGGTGTCCCTCTCCGTGCCCGAGGGAACGGTCCTCGGACTGCTCGGCCCCAACGGCGCGGGCAAGACCACCACCGTCCGCATCCTGGCCACCCTGCTCCGGCCCGAGGAGGGCCGGGCCACGGTCGCCGGGTTCGACGCCCTCGCCCAGCCCAAGGAGGTGCGCCGCCGGATCGGCCTCACCGGCCAGTACGCGGCACTCGACGAACGGCTCACCGGCCGCGAGAACCTGCGGCTCATCGGCACCCTGCTGCACCTGGGCAAGGGCCCGTCGCGCCGGAAGGCGGACGAGCTGCTGGAGCGGTTCGAACTCTCCGACGCCGCCGACCGGGTGGTACGGACGTACTCCGGCGGCATGCGCAGGCGGCTGGACCTGGCGGCCAGCCTGATGGTCGACCCGCCGGTCCTCTTCCTCGACGAGCCGACCACCGGACTCGACCCCAGCAGCCGGATCGTCCTGTGGGGGATGATCCGGGAGCAGGTGGCCAAGGGCGTCACCGTCCTGCTGACCACCCAGTACCTGGAAGAGGCCGACCAGCTCGCCGACCGCATCGTGGTTATCGACTCCGGCAAGGTGATCGCCGACGGCACCGCCGACCAGCTCAAGCAGAAGGTCGGCGCCGAGCGCCTCGAGGTCGCCGCGCTCGCGGCCGAGGACACCCCCCGGGTGGTGGCCGCGCTCGGCGCCCGGCTCGCGGCCACCCCGTCGGTCTCCGAGGACGGCCGCACCGTGTCGGTACCGCTGCCCGACGGGATGGGCGGTGTCACCGCCGCGGCCGCGGCGGTGGAGGAACTCGGCATCGGGGTAGCGGAGTTCGCCATCCGGCGTCCTTCGCTCGACGACGTCTTCATGACGCTGACCGGCCAGACGGCCAGGGAGAAGGATTCGGCGTGACCGAGACACTGAGTGACGTACGGGCCCTGGTGGGCCGTCACTTCCGGCACATCTACCGCATACCCGAGCAGCTGATCAGCGTCACGATCATGCCGATCGCCTTCGTGCTGATCTTCGGCATGCTGTTCGGCAGCGCCATGAAGGTGGAGGGCGGCAGCTACCAGGAATACATCATGGCGGGCATCTTCATCCAGGTGATGATGGCCAACATCTCCCAGACGGCCCTGGGCGTCGTCGGGGACCTGGGCAACGGCCTGGTGGACCGCTTCCGTTCGCTGCCGATCTCGCGGTCCGCGGTGCTGATCGGCCGTACCACCGCGGACATGGCGCTCGCCGCCTGGTCCTGCGTCCTGATGGCCGGTGTCGGCTACCTCATCGGCTGGCGCATCCACAACGGGCTGCCCAAGGCCCTCGCGGCCTTCGGGCTGCTGCTCCTGCTCGGCTTCGCCATGTCGTGGCTCGGCGCGCTGCTCGGCCTGGCGCTGCGCAGCACCGAGTCGGTCAACGCCCTGGCGTTCATGGCGATGATGCCGCTGGTGTTCCTGTCCAACGCGTTCGTCCCGCCGGACGGGCTGCCGACCTGGCTGAAGGTCGTCGCCGAGTGGAACCCGGTCAGCATGGTGGTCACCGCCTGCCGGCAGCTCTTCGGCAACCCCACGGTGGGCCTCGGCACGGGGCTGCCGGCCGAGCATCCCATCGCGATGTCGCTGCTCCTGATCGGCGGCATCCTCGCCGTGGTCATCCCGATGTCGGGCCGCGCCTACAGCACGGCGACCGCCCGCTGAGGACGGCCCCCTCCCCGCCCCGGAGAACCCGTGCGCGCCGGACGGTCCCGTCGGACCGGGGCGCGAGCGGTTCCCCCAGAGTGCCCGACCGGGTTTCCCCGGCCGGGCACTCCGCGTGAGCGGGCAGTCCGCGTGGGCGGGCGCTCTGCGCGGGCGGACGGCTCCGTGCGGGCGGACGGCTCCGTGCGGGCGGACGGCTCCGTGCGGGCGGACGGCTCCGTGTGGGCGGACGCTCCGTGCGGGCGGGCGCTCCGTGTGAGGCGGTTGCTCTGCGCGGTGGTCGCCCGTGCGGGGGGCTCTGTGCGGCGGGGTCTCCACACAGGTGACCGCTCCGCGCGGGCGACCACCTTGCACGGGCGGGCGCTCCGCGCGGGCAGGCGCTCTGTGCGGGCAGGCGCCCCGCGTGGGCAGGCGCCCCGCACGGGCGGGCGCTCTGTGCGGGTGGGCGCTCTGTGCGGGCGGGCGCTCTGTGCGGGCGGGGTCTCCGCACGGACGACCGTTCTGTGCGGCGGGGTCCCCGCGCGGGGCAGCCGTTCTGTGCGAGTGGCCGTTCGCCTTCGGCGGCGCGACACCGAGTGCGTGCCCCGGGCCGGCTCCTGCCGGTCCCGGCCCGGGGCGCGGAGTGCTCGGCGGACGGCGTCGCGAACCATGTGCGGCTCCGGCGCCCGGACTCCGTTGCCCGTTCGGCGTCGCCGGTACGACGTCCCGCCGTACCGGGTCCGAGCCGATGCGGGGCCGGAGCCCGGCCACCTGGCCACCCGGCCGCCCGGCCGCCCCCGTCAGCGGCGGCCGCGGGAGAGCGAGAACAGCACGCGCAGCGTCAGTACCGAGGCGACGAGCAGCAGGTTGCACCCGAGCGCCTCGAACAGCCCGACCGACGAGGTGATCTCCGGACCGCCCGGCGTCTGCAGCAGCATCACCCCGACCACCCCGGCCGCACCGCCGCTGAAGGCCAGCAGGATGTCGTGGACGATGCCCCGGACGAAGTCGCGGTCGCGTTCGTCGGCCAGCACCCGGACGTTCACGCTCAGCCGCCCCTGCTCCAGGGCCTCCGTGATGCGGTCCACCCGGCGCGGCAGCCGGCGCAGCACCGGCAGCAGCGTGAGCATCTCCTCCGCGGCCGCCCGTCCGAGGCTCCCCGGGGTCAGCTTCCGCCGGACCTGGGAAGCCGCGAACCGGCGGGCCTCGGCGATGATGTCGTAGTCGGGGACCAGCAGGCCGAGGGAGACCTCCAGCGTCGACAGGGAACGGAACACCGCGGCGATCTCGCCGGGCACGACGAGCCCGTACCTGGTCACCAGCGCGAACAGCGCCGCGAACATGTCGCGGTCCGGCCGGGTCCCCGGAACCAGGTGCCGGGCCATGAACCGCCCCAGGTCACGGGCCAGCCGGTTCTCGTCGGCCGGTTCCGGCCGGTGCTCCACCAGTTCCAGCAGCGCGTCGCACAGGGCCTGCGGGTCGTTGCGGTGGATCGCGACCAGCAGGTCGCGCAGCGCCGACCGCAGCACCCGGTCGATGCGGCCGACGCAGCCGAAGTCCAGCAGGCCCGGTCGTCCGTCGTCCAGCAGCATGATGTTGCCCGGGTGCGGATCGGCGTGGAAGACGCCGTCGGTCATGATCTGCGCGAGGACGCAGTCCAGCAGCGCCCCGGCGAGCGCCGTCCGGTCGACCCCGCGGGCGTCGGCGGACTCGGCGGCCCTGTCGAGCGTCACCCCGTCCAGCCACTCCACCACCAGCACGCGGGCGGTGGTCAGACCGTCGTGGACGGCGGGGATGCCCACGGCCGGGCGCGGGGCCGGGCCTTCCGACGGGTGCCGGCCGGCGTCGGTCTCCCGCGCGTCGGCCTCCCGCGCGGCGATCTCCCGGGTGTTGCGGGCCTCGGTGCGGAAGTCGAGTTCCTCCCGGAGGGAGGCGGCGAAGCCCCGGACCAGTCCGGTGACTCCGACGGAACGGCCCCACGCGGTGCGTTCGCCGGCCCTGCGGGCGATCCGCAGGAGGATGTCCAGATCGCGTTCCACCACCTGGCGGGCCCGGGGGCGCTGCACCTTGACGGCGACCGCCCGGCCGTCCCGCAGCCGTGCCCGGTGCACCTGGGCGACGGAGCCGGCCGCCAGCGGCACGGTGTCGAACTCGGCGAACACCTCGCCCGGCGGGGCTCCGAGGTCCTCGGTGAGCACCTGTTCGACGGCGTCCCAGGGCTCGGCGGCCGCGGCGCACTGGAGCAGGCCCAGTTCGTCGATGAACTCGGCGGGCAGCAGGTCGTAGCGGGTGGAGAGCACCTGGCCGAGTTTGACGAAGGTGGTGCCCGCCTCCTCGAAGGCCGTCCGCAGGGCGCGGGCGTGCTCCGCGCGGGTGGCGCTCGTCGCCGGGCCGCTCAGGCCGGACAGCCGCGGGAGGCGGCCCAGCCCGTGCCGGAGGGCGATCCTGCTGAGCTCCGTGAAGCGCTGGGTGCGCGCCACCCGGCGCCGCACGGAGCGGGGCCAGCGGACGATGCCGCCGACCGACCCGCTGGGCACCACCGCCTCGGACAGGGCCAGGAAGATCATGGCGGCCAGCAGGGCGGACCCCACCTGGACGGTCACCAGCACGGTGCCCGCCGCGGTGGGCCCCATCGCGGAACTCACCAGTCCGGTGGTGAGCAGCCCGGTGCACCCGGTGAGCAGGAAGCGCAGTGCGCCGATCCGCAGACCGAGCAGCCTGCGCGCCCCGAGACCGAGTACCGCCAGGCCGAGGGCGATGGTGCCCACGGCGGTCAGGGCGATGACGAACGCGGTCACCGCGAGGTGGTCACGTCGTGGCCGGCTCGGGTGCCGGCGCCGGCGCCGCGTCGTCGTCCTCCGCGTTCCCGCGGCCGCCGTCGCCCGGCCACCAGGCGCGTTCGCCGAGCAGCGAGGTGACCGCCGGCACCAGGACGAGCGCCATCACGAAGGCGGTGATCAGGATGCCGAACGACACCGCGAAGCCCAGCTGCTGGAGCATGCTGTTGGCGGCCAGCATCAGGACGCCGAAGGTGCCGGCCAGGATGGCGGCGGCGGCCCCGATGGTGGGCGCCGAGTGGGTCACGGCGAGCCGGACGGCCTCCTGCCGGGTCCTGCCCCGGGCGATCTCCTCGCGGAGGCGGGCCACCATGAGGATGTTGTAGTCGGTGCCGATCGCCACCACGAAGAGGTAGACGAACACGGGCAGCGCGAACATCAGCCCGTTCTCGCCCTTGAGGTGCTGGAAGACCAGGACGGCCGAGCCGAGGGTGGCGCCGAAGCCGAGGCCCACGGCCACGATCAGGTACCAGGGCGCGACGGCGCTGCGCAGCAGTAGTCCGAGGATCACCATGATGGCGATGCCGGCGATCGGGAAGACCAGCGAGTAGTCGTGTTCGACGGCGGTGCGGATGTCCGCGAGGACCGCGCTGGTGCCGCCGACGAGCGCCTCGGTGCCCTCGGGCGCCGCCCGGTGCGCGGTGTCGCGCAGGTCCGTGGAGACCAGGTCGATGGCCGCCTCCTCGGCGGGGCGGTGGTCCAGGACGACGCTGAACTGCGCCGTGTCCCCGGCGGTGCCGAGCACGGCCGGCGAGACGTCGCCGACGCCCTCGATCCCGGAGAGCTTCCCGCGGAACGTCTCCAGGGCGGCGGCGTCGAGCCGGGAGCCGTCCTCGGAGGTGACGAGCACCAGGGAGGGGTCGGTCTGCCCGGCGGCGAAGCCCCGCCTGAGGTCCTCGGACGCCCGTACGGACTCCAGGTTCCGCGGCAGCGAGCTCTCGCTGTCGAACTCGGCGCTGAAGCCGAGGGCGGCCACGCTCATGACGGCCAGCAGGCCGCCGGAGACGCACGCGAGGAGACGGGGCCGGCGCGAGACGAGGCTGCCGAGCCGGCCGGCGACGACGCTCCTGGGCTGCTTCCTCCACGCCTTGGAGGGCCAGAACGCCTTGGTGCCCAGCAGCGAGAAGACGGCGGGGACGAGGGTGAGGGAGGCCAGCAGGGTGACGGCCACGGCGATGGCCAGCGACGGGCCCATGGCGCGCAGCATGCCCATGGTGGAGAGGGCCAGGGCGAGGAAGGCGACGACGACCGCGCCGGCCGCGGAGGCGATGGTCTCGCCGACCCGGGCCACCGCACCGATCATGGCCGCCCGGGGCTCCTGCCCCTCCCGCAGCTGCTCGCGGTACCGGAAGAGCAGGAACAGGATGTAGTCGGTGCCGACGCCGAACAGCACCACGATGAGGATGGCGGAGACCGAGTTGTCGGCCTGGAGCCCGCCGAGTTCGGCGGCGGTGGCGATCAGCCCGGTGGCCACGACGAACACCAGGAGGATCAGCAGGACCGGCAGCAGCGCGATGAGCGGGCTGCGGAAGATCACGAGCAGCAGCAGCACGATCAGCACCAGGGTCGCCATCATGATCATCGCGTCGGTGTCGCCGGAGGACTCGAGGTTGTCCAGCCCGCTGGCGGTCGGCCCGGTCACCCCCATGCTCAGTCCGGTCTTCGCCAGCAGTGGCCCGGCGTCCGCCCGGAGCTGCTTCACCGACTCGAAGAGTGCCCGGTCGTAGTGGTTCTTCGTGGTGGCGAAGACGCTCGCCAGCGCCACCTTGCCGTTCGGGGAGACCGCCTCGGGGCTCGCCAGGACCGACTTCACCTTGTCGTAGTGCTCGGCCTGCAGGGCCCCGGCGATCCGGGTCACCTGCGCCAGGTCGGCCGGCGAGAGCCGTCCCCGGTCCTCCCGCTGGAACACCGCGATGGCCGAGGGCTGCTCCGCCGCCGGGAACGCGCGCTGCTGCAGCTCCGTGACGCGTACCGACTCGTAGTGGGACGGCAGGAAGTCCGCCTGGTCGTCGGTGCTCTTCAGCTGCGGCGCGAGCGCGACAGCGGCGACGGTCGCGATGACCCAGGCGACGATCGTCAGCCAGGGCCGGTCGACGGCGAACCGCCCTATCCGTCCGAACATGGTGCTCCTTCGTGCTTTTCGGCTGGGGGAAACCGGGCCGACGCGTGGGGGCCGCCGGTTGCGGAGCCCGTCGTCGCAGGGCAGGCGGGAATGTGACGACGGGCCCCGGGCCGGTCCGGCGGATCGTGCCGGACAGGCCCTGGCCGCAGTCTGGCCGCCGGGTTCCGTCCGCGACGACGGCGAGCCGCCAACGCGGCAAGAACCTGCCAGGGCCGTTGCCCGCGCTCCGGCCCCGGTGTGACAGTCCTGGTGTCCGCAGCGCGACCCGGTGCGACAGCCCTGACGTCCGCGGCGCGACCCGGTGCGGACGCCCCCGCTCCCCGGTCCGCCGCACGTACCGTCCGGGCCCTGCCGCGGCGCCGGGCGGGCAGCCGGTCGCCGGGAACGGGCCCCCGCGGCGGACCCCCCGCGCCCGGGCGCCCGTGGCGGCCGGGGAGCCCCGTGCCTCACCCCCTCAGGAGCCCGGATGAACGTGTCGAGCACCCCGCAGCGCAGTCCCCTGGTGTCCGGACTCGCGGCCGGCGACCCGGCGCTGCGGGACCGGCTGGACGAGCGCCTGTGGACCGTCGAGCAGCGCCTGAGGGAGCGCGTCGCCCGTACCCCCGACCCCCGTGTCGCCCCGCTCGTCGGGCATCTCGTCGCCACCGGCGGAAAGCGGATGCGGCCCCTCCTGGTCCTGCTGGGCGCGGAGTTCGGGGATCCGGAGAGCGAGGGCGTCGTCGACGCGGCCGTCCTGGCCGAACTCGTCCACGTCTCCTCCCTCTACCACGACGACGTCATCGACGACGCCGGCACCCGGCACGGGGCGGACAGCGCCAACGCCCGCTGGGGGAAACGCCGCGCGGTGTTCGCCGGGGACTGGCTCCTCGCCCAGGCCGCCCAGGTCGCCTGCGAACTCGGGCCGCGGGCGGTGCGGTTGAACGCGCTGACCGCCGGCCGGCTGGTGGGCGGCCAGTCGCTGGAGCTGCTCGGTCCCCGGCCGGGGACCGAGCCCCTGGACCACTACCTCCAGGTGACGTCCGGCAAGTCCGCGTCCCTGATCGCCATGTCGCTGCGGCTCGGCGCCCTGCAGGCGGGCGCGCCCGCGGCGGACGTCGACGTCCTGACCGAGTACGGCGAGCACCTGGGCGTCGCCTTCCAGATGTCCGACGACCTCCTCGACGTCAGCGCGCCCGCCTCCGCGTCGGGCAAGGAACAGGGCATGGACGTGAAAGCCGGGGTGCTCAGCCTCCCCGTGCTCCTCGCCCTGGCCGGCGACGACCCGGACGACGCGGAGCTGCGTGCCCTGATCGCCGCCGGACCGGCCGCCGGGACGCGCCCGCACCGCCGGGCGCTGGAACTCCTGCGGGACTCCGCCGCACTCGCCACGGCCGCCGCCATGAGGGACGAGCGCCTGGCGCGGGCCCGTGCCGCCCTCGCGGCCCTGCCCCGGACCCCGGCCCGCGGGATCCTCGCCACGCTCTGCGACTTCATGGCCCACCGCAGGGCCTGAAGCACCACGGGGGCATCACGGGAGCACCACGGGAGAGCGAACATGCCGGGGCACAGCGACACCGTGCACGACCGCACCACCCGGCCCGGGCCCGGGCCGGGGCCCGGAGCCGCGGGAGCGGGCCGCGTCCGGCCGCCCGCCGTGCCGTCCGTCCCGCAGCCGCGCCCGGCCGCCGGACCACGCGGACGCGGGCCGGCGGAGGCGGACGACCGCGGCCCGTTCGTGTTCCGCGTGCTCGGGCCGGTCGAGGCCGAGTCCGGCGGACGGACGGTCCACCTCGGCGGGGCGAAGCAGCGCACGGTCCTCGCGGCGATGCTGCTCGCCGGGGGCCGGCCGCTCTCCGACGACCGGCTCAAGACCCTGCTGTGGGGGTGCGAACCGCCCGCCACGGCGACGGCCCAGCTCTACACCTACATCTCCCAGCTCAGGAAGTGCCTGGGCGGCGGCGTCCGCCTGGAGCGGTACGCCCGCGCCTACCGGCTGGACACACGGGGCGCCTTCTTCGACTGGACGGCTTTCGAGAGCCTGGTGGACCGCGGCCGCGCGGACCTGGCGGCGGGCCGCCACCTCGCGGCCGCCGACCACCTCGGGCAGGCGCTCGCGCTGCGGCGCGGGCCGGTTCTCTCCCATGTCACCGTGCACCTCGGAGAACGCCAGCGGCCCCTGCTGGAGGAGGCGGTCCTGTCCGCGCGGGAAGACCGGATCGAGGCCGAACTGGCCCTGGGCCGCCACGGGACGGTGGTCCCGCGGCTGATGCGGCTCGTGGTGGAGAACCCCCTGCGCGAGCGGCTGCTCGGCCAGCTCATGACCGCTCTGCACCACTGCGGCCGGCAGGCAGAGGCCCTCGCGGTGTACGAGCGCGGCCGGCGGATGCTCCGCGACGAGCTGGGGGTGGACCCGGGCCGGGCCCTGCACGACGTCCGGCAGGCGGTGCTGACGGACAGCCTCCCGGGGACCGCCGCGCGCCGGGGGCCGGGGGCCGCCGGCCCGGCGCCCGTCCCGCCGGGCGACGGGTCCCGCCGCCCGGTGGTGCGGGTGCGCGACCGCGGCGTCTGGAGCGGTGTCGTGCCCGCGATGCTGCCCGCCGACGTCGCGGACTTCTCCGGCCGCCGCCGGGAGCTGGACGGCGTCGCGGCCGCCCTGCGCCGGGCGGGGTCCTCCCCCGCCGTGGTGACGGGCGCCGCGGGCACCGGCACGTCGGCCCTGGCCGTGCACGCCGCGCACCGGGCGCGGCGGAGCTTCCCGGACGGGCAGCTCTACGCCGACCTGTCCGGGCAGTCCGAACGCCCCCGCTCCCCCGCCGAGGTGCTCGGCTGGTTCCTCCGGGCCATGGGCGTCGCCGAACACCGGCTCCCGGCCTCCACGGAGGAGCGCGGCCAGCTCTACCGCAGTCTGCTCGCCGACCGCCGGATGCTGGTGCTCCTGGACGACGCCGCCGACGACCGCCAGGTCCGCCCGCTGCTGCCCGGCGCGGGCGGCTGCCGCGCGCTGATCACCGGCCGGGGCCCCTTCACCACGCTGCCGGGCGCGCGTCCGGTCACCCTCGGTCCGATGAGCGCCGAGGAGGGCCGCCGGATGCTGAGCGCGATCGTGGGAGAGGGACGGACCGGGGACGAGCCCGACGCGGCCGCCCGCATCGTCGAACTGTGCGACCGGCTGCCGCTCGCCCTGCGGATCGTGGGGGCCCGGCTGGCCGCGCACCCGCGCCGACGGCTCGCGACGGCGGCGGCCCGGCTCGAACCGGAGGAACGCAGGCTCGACGAACTGCGGGCGGGCGACCTCGACGTCCGGGCGGCGCTGTCCCGCGGTCACCGGCGGGTACCCGCACCGGCGCGGGCGGCCCTGGGGGCCCTGGCGTCCGGCTGCCCCGACGTGTTCGGCGCGCGGGAGGCGGCGCACGTCCTCGGCTGCCCGCGGGAGGAGGCCGAGGACGCCCTGGAGAGCCTGGCCGGTGCCCGCCTGCTGGAGGTGTCCGGTCCGGTCCCGGCGCGCTACCGCCTCATGCCGCTGGTACGCCTCTTCGCCCGCGAGCACGACCGCGGGGAACCGGCCTCCCCCCGGTAGGGCGTGTCCGGCCCTTCGCCCCGGACCGGCGCGCGGCGTCCGGTGCGGTACGTCGCAGGGCGGCGGACCGCCCGCGTACCGGATGCACCCGGGTGGTCCGACGACGCGGCGGTGGGGGTCCCTCCCGCGCGAGCGGAGCCGGGCGTGGCGGAGCCGAGCGTGGCGGAGCCGGGCGTGGCGGAGCCGAGCGTGGCGGAGCCGAGCGTGGCGGAGCCGAGCGTGGCGGAGCCGAGCCGGGCGTCGCGTGCCCGGCGGGAACGGTCGGACACGGCCCGGGCCGGCGGCCGGTCGTCCGCCGGCGGGACGCGGTCAGCCACACCCTCCCGCGTGCCCCTCGTCGAGGCCGAACCACCTGCTGCGCCCCCCGTCGCCGGTGTGCGGCAGCAGCGAAGCACTCAGGGAGTCGATGTAGGTGGCCACCAGATCGCTCCACCGGCTGTCGGAGCCGGCGTCCGCGCCGCCGGGCAGCGCCGGGGAGCCGGCGAAGATCTCGGTCACGCCGAAGCCGCCCTGCTGCACGAGGTCCCAGATCGTGTCCCGCGCGGTCGTCTCGTCGGACACGCTCTGGCCGTTGAGGACCGTCAGCAGGTTCGTCTCCTCCTGTTCCAGCCAGGACCTGATCTCCTCCTCCAGCTCGGCCAGCAACTCGTCGCTGTCGCGGCCGTCCTCATGGGGCGTCATCTCGCCCATCACCGCCTCCCTCGTCACCACGGTTCCGCTCGGTCGGTACTCGGTACGGGGACAGCATCCGGGAAGGATCTATAAATCCCCTATGGCGAACGGCCGTCCGGCTCCGGGGAAGGCCGCGGCGGTGACCCCCGCCCGGGAGGGCGCCCGCGCGACGGAGCGCGCGGTGCGGACGGCCCGGCCGCCCGCTCGTTTTCCGTGAATGCCTTCCGCGGGCCGATCGGGGCCTTTCCCCGAGCATTCACCGCCGTACCGGAACCCGTCGCGGACCCGAATCGATGCACCCGGCATTCACCCTTCCGTTCCCGGCCCTCCTTTCGTTGCGCCGAAGGCGACGGACGGTCCACGATGGTGCTCCCCGTTGTCCTGCCGACAGGACAACGGAGCGGTTTCGCCGACCATTCGCCGCGTCATCGCCGCGCCCGCGGCCCGGATGCCGCGATGTCACCGTTCTCGTCGTTTCTCGTCGTTCTCGTCGTTTCTCGTCGTTTCTCGTCGTACCACGAAAGGTGAGTGCCGCATGTTCGTCCCCAGTCAGTACCGGGAACCCGACGTCTCGTGGATGGTCGATCTGATGGGCGCCAACCCGCTGGCCCTGATGGCCAGCAACGGCGCTCCCGCCGACGGACCGTTCGCCACCCACCTGCCGGTCATCACCGACCCCCGGTGGGACGGGCCGACCGCCGCGGACCTGGCCGGCAGGTCCCTGCTGGGGCACATGAACCGGGCCAATCCGCACTGGGAGGCGCTGGAGAACGGGACGGTGGTCCTGCTGACGTTCACCGGCCCGCACGCCTACGTCTCGCCCACCGTCTACGACGTCACACCGGCCGCCCCGACGTGGAACTTCACCTCGGTGCACGTGCACGGAGTCGTGGAGAGGATCGAGTCGGCGGAGGAGACGCTGGAGGTCGTGCGGGCGACGGTGCGGGTCTTCGAGAAGGAATTCGGCTACAGCTGGGACATGGCCGATTCCGTCGGCTATTTCCGCAAGATACTGCCCGGCGTGGGCGCTTTCCGTGTCCGGGTGACCAAGGCCGAGTCGATGTTCAAACTCAGCCAGGAACAGCAGCCCGAGATCCGCGAACGGGTCGTGCGGTCCTTCGCCTCGCGCGGATGCACCCGGCACGCGCAGACGGCGGATCTCATGAACCGTCTGCCGTGACGGTCCTCCCCTCCTGACACCGGGTCCGCACCCCTCGGCGTGCGGACCCCGCGCCCCTCGGCGCCCCGCACGGACACCAGCCCGCCGTCGCGGCGGCCGGTGCCCGTGAACCGGTCACGCCAGGGGCGGTTGCCGGCCGGCCTCCTTCAGCACCTGCTCGGCGGCGGCGTCCAGGGTGGCCATCACCCACTCCCCCAACTCGGTGCCGGCCTGGGCCGCCGCCTTGTGCCACCACTGGAGCCGGTTGTCCGGCACGGCGAGCCGGCGCGTCGCCGCCACGGCGTCCGCCTCCTGCGGGGTGCCCTCGCGCTGGGCCCTGATGGCGTTGCGCAGTTGCTTGGTGCTCCACTTCATCCGCTCGGCACGGTCGAGCCAGGTCTCCTGCTCGTCGACGCACAACGACGCCAGCTCGGCGTGGTGCTGGAAGCTGAGCACGGACCGCCGCCTGGGTAACGCGAACCGCCGGGAGACCCAGGCGTAGTTGCGCAGCGTCTGGTACTGGAGCCCGGCCGCGCGGATGCCGCGCTCGTAGCGGTCGGCGTAGTGGTCCTTGCCGTAGACGAGCCAGTCCCCGAGCCACCAGGACGACGAGTTGAGCAGACCGGAGAGCTGACGCCCGGCGCGTTCCCACTCCTCGAAGGCCAGTCCCTTGGGGATGTGCAGCCCCACCTTGGTGGTGAGGACCTGTTCGCGCCGCGACTCCGCCCCGTCGGCGGCTCTTCGTGTTCTCGGCGCTTCCTCCGCCGCCCTGTCGAACATGAGTGTTCTGGAATCCTTGCAGTCCTCGACATGATTCGTCATGACGCCTCCATGTCTACGCGCGTACCGACCGAGCGGGCCCGCGGCGGCTCTCCACCGGATACGGAAAGCGTCACCCCGTTTTCACACGGATGCCAAAAACAGTGACCAGCGCCCGCAGACGAGTACTGCCGACCTGAAGGAACAGGGCATTGCGCGGCCCCTTGTCGAGGTCGAGATGGTCAACTGCCGCGCTTCCGAGTAGATCCCGGCCATCAAGGCGAGTTCAAGGATCTTGGGGCCATGGAGAACTACTTTGCGGAGTTCGGACGTTCCCCCTCCGAAGCGCCGGCCGGGCCCGCTGTTTGGCGTGATCCGCACCTGGATTCCCCGCGTGAATCCTGATAGCCGCGTCCGGTCGGGGCCGGGGGCCGGCGGCCCGGCACGGCCGCCGGGACGCTCCCCGGGCCGGCCCTCCGCGTACCGCCCGGCGGCCCGGCCGGGCCGCCGGAACCGGCCCGGCACGCGGCGCCCCGCCCCCTGGGACGGACGGGCGCCGGACGGTAGCGCCGTACCGGGGCGCGCCCTACACTCTCCCGCAGCGCTCAGTAACCTCGGGGGAGTTATTGCGGCATGGATGTGACCCGACCGGACATTTCGTCGACCTCACGGGACACGGCGTACTCCGTCGGTTCGGAATTACTTCTGGACCGATACAGCAGGACCATTTTCAAGAGCCTGCGCCGGGCCGACCAACGCAAGTGCGCACACGCCTATCTGAAAGGCCTGCTCGTCACGTCGGGCAAGAAGTCGCTGCGCCGGCTCGCCACCGCGGTCTCCTGCGACCCGTCCGTCGTGCAGTCGTTGCGCCAGTTCGTCAGCCTCAGTCCGTGGGACTTCGACGAGGTCATGGAGGAACTCACCCGCTGGGTGGCCGACCGGCGGCCCGAGCCCGTGTGGTCCATCGGCCGGGCCGTGCTGCCCAAGCGCGGCGACCGGTCGGTGGGCGTCCACCGCTACTTCGACCTGGCCTCGGGCCGCACCCGCAACTGCCAGCTGGGGCTGGGCTCCTTCCTGTGCGTGGACACCGCCCAGATCCCCGTCGACTGGTGCCTGCACCTGCCGGCGGGCTGGACCCGGGACCCCGAGCGGCGCAGGGACGCGCGCATACCGGACGTCGAGCGGTACCGGCCGCTGTGGGCGCACACGCTCCGCCTCGTCGACCGGCTGTCGGCCCGCACGGACTCCCCGTCCTCCGTCGTCCTCGTCGACATGAGCGACGAATCCGACATGGGGTGCCTGCTGCACGGACTCGCCAAGCGGCGCCGTGACTTCGTCGTCGCGGTGCCGCCGCACCTGACGGTGCTGCCCCCCGGGGAGGGCTCCCCGACGCCCGTGAGCGCGAGAACCCTGGTCTTCGCCCAGAACCCGGAGACGGCCGTCGTCCCCCTGCCCGGCGGGCGACGGCGCGTCGCGCACTTCCAGACCGCGCTCGTCCGTCTGCCGGGCGGCTTCCACGGGCGCTCCCCCGGTCCCCCCTACCGGCTCTTCACCGAACTGGGGCCGGCTCGCACCCCGGGGCCGCTGTGGCTGACCAGCCTCGCCCACCACACCCTCGCGGAGGTCGGCTCGATCGCCGAGCTGCACACCGGGACGGCCGACGCGATCGGCTCCATGGAGCGGAACTTCGGGCTGCTGGACTTCGAGGGGCGCTCGTTCCCCGGCTGGTACCACCACATGGCCCTCGTCTCGGCCGCGTACACCTACCGGCGCCTGCACGAGTTCACCGCCGCGCCGTCCCGCGACGCGGCACGGCGGGTGCCGTAGCGACGGCGGCAGGGGGCCTCCCCCGGTCCGCGGGGACCGGTTCCGCGGCCGGCCGGGCCCCCGACGGCGCGCGTCGGCGGCCGCACCGGGGTGCGCGCACCGCGCGCCGGCCGCCCGGGGACGCGGGCCGGGGCGACGGCTCCCCGCCTTCGGCGTCCGCGTCCGGCAGCACCCGGCCGGGCCGCTCCGGCAGCCGCCGCGCGCGGTCGCCCAGGACGGCGAAGGACGCCGGAACCACAGCCGTGCGGACGACGCGGGCACCAAAGAGGACCGCCGGGGCCGGGCCGGGGCGGCACGTCCGGGGCACCCGGCGGCGGGCGTCGGCGCGGCCCGCCGCCGGGACCGCCGGCAGCGCGCCGGCCCGGGTGGCGGGCCGGCCTCCGCGACGCAGCACGGGGACCTGCCGTCGCGCGATTCCTCCTCGGCCGCCATAGCGCCATGATGACATCACATGGCGACAGTTTCACCGCCACGTTGCGCCATCTTGGCGCATGATGTGCGGAAAGGGGCCGCAGGCCGCCCGGACCCTGCTCGACACCATGACCGTGACCTGCGAAGACACCCCAGCAGGCGAATGCCACGGCGGATCGGCCCCGGCCGTACGTCGGCCGGAAGGCATCGGCGTTCCCCCCGTACCCGCGCGGGGGCCGCGGGGCCGCGTCGTACGGGGAGGGTGCCGCCGGAACCCGTCAGGCGGCCCTTCCCGGTGGGAAGCGACGGGGGCCGGGGGAGGCCGAGGGAACAGTACGGCCGCGGCCCGGACGCGTGCCGGCAGACCTCGGCGGCCCGCGCCCCGGGCATGAACTGCGGGCACGAGCTGCGGACAGGGGCGTCGGCACCGGGGCGGGCACGCCTCGGCGGGACGGACGCCGGGTCGGGCGCGATCGGCGTCGCGGGTTTCCGGGAGGGACCGGAACGGCGGCACCCGGCGTCGACGCCCGGGGACGGCACACGTCGGACGACCTGAATTTGGCGTCAACCCGTCAACCCGGTGCCCCGGCGGTCGCCGGGGCACCGGCACGCGTCCGGTCCGCCGCCGGTCCGCCCCTGTCGGCCCTCACCGGGGACGATGCCGCCGGGCCGCCCCCGGCGGGGATGCGCGGCCGGCCCCCGGCGCCGGGAGGGTCCGCGAACCGGCCGTCCCGGCGGGCCCTTCCGTCCCGGCCCCGCCGGGGCGGCGCGTGACCGGTTCCGCTCCCTGTCGCAGGGAGCTCCCGGCCCTCCCTGCCCAGGCATCCGGGTATGGCACTAACATGGCGTCACATGGCGTCAGCAGAAAGTCGCGCCCCGGGGCGTGGACGCCCCCACCGGCCTCCTCCGCCGGTGCCGGAAAGAGCCCGCGACGAGCGCCGGACGACACGACGGACGACAGACACAGCCCGCGCGCGCTCCGGCGCGCGCACGGCGAGGACCGAGGACGAGGTGTCCGACATGACAGGGGCCGACCAGAACCCATCGCGTCGCCCGGTGGTACGGGCCCGCGCCCCGGCGGCCCGCGGCCCGGGACCGGAGACGAACCCCCGCGACGAAGCGCGTACCCGCGTCGTTCGGCCTGCCGTCCGTACCGGACCGGCAGCCGCAGACACCCCGAAGGCGGCCCGCCATGCCGACGTTCGACACCCCCTCACCTGTCCGGGTGGTGCTCAGCCTGGTGTTCGGCCAGGTCCGGATCATCGCGAGTGACCTCACCGAGACGGTGGTCGAGGCGTATCCGCGCGACAGCGACAACCGGGACGACGTGCACGCCGCCGAGCGGCTGCGCACCGACTACGCCGACGGCCGGCTGCTCGTGGACGTCCCGGAGCCGGGCGGGAGCGGCGGCGCGGTCATCCTGGTGATGGCCGTTCCGACCGGGTCGAGCCTGCACGGCCGGGGGACGGCGGCGGACTTCCTCGGAGTGGGGGAGCTGGGCGAGTGCCGGCTCAGCACGGGCCTGGGCCGGATCAGGCTCCACCGCACCGGCAGCCTGCGCCTGGCCGCCGCCCTCGGTGACATCACCGTCGACCGCGCGGTCGGCACCGTCGAGGCCACGGCGGACTGCGGCGACGTCCACCTGGGCCTGATCGAGGGCAGCACCACGATCAGCGCGAAGGGCGAGGGCGACGCCACCGTGGGAGAGGTCCACGGTGCCGCCCGCCTGCACGCCGAGAAGGGGGCCATCAGGATCGACCGGGCGCACGCCGACGTGGAGGCCCGGACGACCCACGGCGACATCGACGTCGGTGAGGTGGTGCAGGGATCCGTGGTCGCCACCACCACGTTCGGCAGCATCCGGGTCGGTGTGGCCGGGACCAGCGGTGCCCGCCTGTCCCTCGACTCCGCCGCGGGCACCGTGTACACGTCCCTCTCGCTCCTCGGGGCGGACGAGCCGACCGACGACGTCGTGCGCGTCCGGGCCCGGACCGTGATCGGCGACGTCGTGGTGGAACGTTCCGGCACGGAGTGAGCCCGGTGGCGGCCCGGCATCGCGTCTGCGTCTGCGTGTGCACCTGCGCCTGCGCCTGCGCACGGTCTGGCACCTTCATGGCGCCTTGTCGATCCTCGGTGGCGACGGATCCCTCGGCCCGCCCGTGTCCGACGGCCCGGTGCCTTGCGGAGAACTCCGGTCGACCGATGGCGGCGGCACGCGTTTCACCTGCGCAAAGGGGTCGCACGCGTACCGGGCCGAGCAGGCGCCGCGCGGCGCAACCGATGTGCCATGATAATTCCATGGAACTGAGGGAGTACGTCGAGGCGCTGCGTCACGAGCTGGTCACCGCCTCCGCCGCGGGGGACGCCGAGACCCGCGCGGTCGCCGAGCGGCTCGTCGCTCCGCTGGAGTCGGCCGTCCGGCTCACGCTGCTCAAGGTTCTGTCGGCCGCGGCCGACGAGATCACCCGGGACCTGGCACCCGGCTCGGTGGACCTGCGCCTGAGGGGGATGGAGCCCAGCTTCGTGGTGACTCCGCCCCCGGGCGACGAGGGTCCGGCCGAGGAGACCGCGGACGAGGCCGACGACACGGCGGGCGACTGGTCGGCCGGCGCGTCCGGTGGCGCCACCGGCGGCGCCACGGCGCGGATCAACTTCCGGCCTCCGCAGGCGATGAAGGAACAGATCGAGGAGGCGGCGTCCCGGCAGGGCATCTCGGTCAACGCGTGGATGATCCGGGCCTCCGCCGCGGCGCTGGCCGCCGGCAAGCGGTCCCCCCGCGGCAAGCAGCAGTTCAACGGCTGGGTACGGTAGCCGTCACGGCGACGCACGGAGGCCGTGCCGGCCGCGGTGCCGCGTGGACGGCCGGCGGCCGGACACCCGTGTGCCCGGCCGCCGGCCTTCGGTCGTCGGACCCGGGTCGTCGGCCCCCGTCCGACCGCGCGGCTCAGGCGCGGTGGACCGAGATGTCCCCGTACGAGGTCCGCGCCAGCACGTCCACCGACTCCTCGGACGACGCGTCGGTGCTCTCCAGCATGTTGTGCACCCGCCCGAACCCGGTGGTCAGGTCCAGCTTCGCCGGGCGGCCCGCACCGATGCCGATCTCCAGGTCGCCGGACGCGGTCCTGAGCACGACCGCGCCGCCGGTCACCTCCCCGACGCGGATGCTGCCGTTGGCGGTTTCGATGCCGGTCCTGGGACCCCACGCGTGGTCGACGGAGATGTCGCCGTTGGCGCAGTGGACATCGAGGTCGCCGGTGACCTTGCCGATGTCGACAGTGCCGTTGGAGCCCTTGACCACGGCCGCTCCGTCGACCTCCCCGATGCTGATCCGCCCCACGGTGGTGCGGACCTCGGCGTCGCCGTCGACCCGGCCCACGGTGACGTGGCCCACCGCGCTCAGGTTCAACGGGCCGGTCCGGTCGACCTGGGCGTGCCCGGTGGACGTCTTGTACCTGCACTCCCCGAGACGGCCGGAGCAGCTCAGGTCCCCCACCGCCGCCTCGCCGCGCACGTGCGAGCCGGCGGGGAGCACGACCGACACGTCCACCGAGCGGGTCTTCCGGGAGAAGTCCATCACCCGGGGCTTCGGGCCCTTGATCACCAGCACGCCGTCGGCGTACTCGACGCTCGTCTGCCCGGCGGCCTTCACGTCCGAGCCGTCGGTCTCGTCGGTCGGCCGTACCTCGACGACGGTGTCGGACCGGTCCTCCGCGGTGATCCGCACGTCACCGACACTGATGTCGATCGTGACGGAGATCGGCTCAGGAGTGTCGAAAACAGGCATCGCTGTCCCTTCTCATGATGTCCGGCAGGCGTCCCCACGCGCCGGGGCGGGCGGGAGGAAGGCCTGCCGGTCCGGCGCACCCGGGCGGTGCGGCGCCGCCGCCTTCGTCCGCCGTGCCGATCGGCGGTGCGGGGAGCGCGGCCCTGCCGCACCGCGGCGGAGGCCCTCTGCCCCGACCACGCGTCCACCGTAAGCCCTTCGCGGTCGGCGGCTCGCCCGACGGGCGCCCCCAACTGTCCGGAAACGTGCGGGCCGGTGTACGCCGCGACGCCTTCCCGCCCGTCCTGCGGTCCGCTGCCCGCCGTGGTGCGGGGCGGGGGCCCGGGCGACACCGGTGTCCCGGCGGAGTCCGGTCCGGCACCGTGGAAAGGCAGTTCGACGGAGCCCGGGGCGGGGACGCGGCCGGTTTCGGCCGGGCGGTCGTCGGCGCGTCGCGCGACGCGGGCCGGACGGCCGGCTCACGCCGCGCCGCCGGCGCACCGGCGTCCGCACCGCCGCCCCGCGCGAGCGCCGCGAACCCGCGGCCGAGGCCGTCCACGAACAGGCCCCTCGACATGACGTCATGATGGCACGTCAGATACTCCACCGCAGGTCGCCGCGGTCCGGCCGTCACCGCGGGGCCCCGTGCGAGGCCGGGGGGGACGGCCCGGCGGTCCGCGGTCGGCCGCTCCCCCGCCCGGCCGTCACCCGGCCCGGCCGCTCCCCGGCGTCACCTCGTCGGCGAGGAGGAACCCGTCGGCGGGCAGGAGGGTGCGGCGGAGGACGGCGTGGCGGTCGCGCGCGTCACGAGGCGGCCCCCGTACGGTGTTCGGCGCGGTCCAGCACGTCCCTCAGGTCCGCCAGCAGGACGGCCTCCTGGGCCCTGAGGTAGAAGTGCCCGCCGGGCAGCACCCGGAGCCGGAAGGCGTCGCGCGTCATGTCCGCCCAGCCGCCCATCTGTTCCGGGGTCACCTCGGTGTCGTCCTCGCCGGTGTAGCCGTACACCGGGCACGCGAGCGGAGGACGGGGGCCACCGGAATAGTCGTCCACCAGCCGGTAGTCCGCGCGGACCGCCGGGAGCAGCATCTCCCGCAGGCCGGGGTCCGCGAAGACCGGGGCACGGCTCGCGTCGAAGCGCACGACGTCCGCGACGATCTCCTCGTCGGTGCCGGAGTGCCGCCGCTGCCCCTCCAGCGCGTGCGGCGGACGTCTGCCGGACACGCACAGGGCGGCCGGCGGACGGCCCCGTCCCTGGAGGCGCAGCGCCACCTCGTGCGCCACCGAAGCCCCCATGCTGTGGCCGAACAGCACCAGCCGGTGCCCCGCCAGTTCGCCGAGCGCGTCGGCCACGTCGTCCGCGAGGGCTTCCAGCCCGGACGGGAACGGGTCGCCGAGCCGGTCCTCCCGGCCCGGGTACCGGACGGCGAGCACGCCGATGTCCGACGGCAGCCCCGCAGGCCAGGTGCGGTACGCGCTCGCCCAGCCACCGGCATGGGGGAAGCAGACGAGCGCCGTCGCGCACCCGTCGTCGTCGCGGAAGCGGCGCAGCCACCGCTCCCCCCTCGCGGTCCCCATCCGGGCATCCCCTTTCCGTCGGTGATCCGGTGCCGCGCCCGGCGGTGTCCGGAACACGGGCCGCCCGGCCGGCGGCCCCTGGACCGCCCGGGCGATCGCGGGCGGGGTCGGGCGTCACGGGCGCGGCGCCGGTCCCGCCCGTCGTCGCGCGCACGTTCAGCGGATGTCGCCGCCGACGTTGGCGGGCACCGCCCGCGCGGCGCCGTGCTCCGCGCGCCGGGCGACGATCGAGTCGGCGATCTCGCCGCTTCGCACGGCGATGTTCGACAGCAGCGAGGAGGTCAGGCCGTGGGTGTGTTCGGTGCCGCCCTGGAGGTAGATGCCGCACCGCATCCGGGGGGCCGTGACGATGCGGTAGTCCCGCTCCACCCGGTACCGGCCCGCCTCGTCGCGCAGGCAGTGGCGGTCGAGGTCGCCGAGCAGGTCCGTCGGCTCCATCGTCCGGTAGCCGGTCGCGCAGACGAGTGCGTCGAACTCCAGCTCGCGCACCTCGCCGTTGGGGCCCGCCTCCAGGGAGACGCGGGTCTCGGCGCCGGCGCGCTTGACGTCGGTGACCCTCGTCAGGTTGAGGAACTGGAGGCGCCTGGCGTCCCGCACCTCCTCGTCGTACGCCCTGCGGTACAGGTCCCGGATCACCTCGTCGTCCACGACCGAGTAGTTCGTGTTGCGGTGGTAGCGCCAGAACGCCTCGCGGGTCTGCTCGGTGCCGAAGTAGTAGTCGTCGACGGCCCCGGGATCGAAGATCTGGTTGGCGAAGGGGGTGTCGTCCGCGACGGTGTAGCCGTAGGACGGGATGATCGCCCACACCTGGGCGTGCGGAAGCTCGTCGTGCAGGAACCTGGTGATCTCGGCGGCGCTCTGCCCCGCCCCGACCACCGCCACCCGGCGCAGTTCGGCGGGGTTCATCCGGCGGAACTTCTCCAGGAACTCGGAGCTGTGCCACACCCGTTCGTCACGCTCGACCCCCTCGGGCATGCTCGGGACCAGGCCGGTGGAGATCACCACGTTCCGCGCCTCGACCACGCGGTCGACCCGGCCGGCGGCGTCGGTCACCTCCAGGCGGAGACGGTCCGACAGTTCCGGAGCGACGCCCTGAGGCAGCCGGATCGACGTCACCCGGGAGCCGTACGCGATGCGGTCGGCCACCTGCGCCTGCGCCCACTCGAGGTACTGGTGGAACTCCTGGCGGGTGGGGAAGAAGTCCTTGTTGTTGACGAACTGCGAGAGCCTTCCCGCCGCGTGCAGATACGCGATGAAGCTGAAATGCGACGTCGGATTGCGGAAGGTGACCAGATCCTTGAGAAAGGATATCTGCATGGTCGCCGACGGCAGCAGCATGTTGCGGTGCCATCCGAAGGAGGACTGGCGCTCGAGGAAGAGGCTGCTGACCCCGTTCTCCCGGCCGTTGGCCCGGTACTCTTCCAGGGCTATGGCGAGCGACAGGTTGGACGGACCGAAACCGATTCCGACCACGTCGTAGGTCTCGTTTTCACGATCACTCATAGAGAATTCTCCCGCTGGCATGGATGCGCGATGTGCCGCTCGCATCGTCGATCGGTAATCTTCCGCCCCAGAAGGACCCACGTCCGGGCGAGTTTGCATTTCCATCGGCCGTGCCGCCAACGTAGACCGGCACGATGAACCATTCAAGTACACCGCGGTCGGCCGGCGCACCGCTCCATCGGCTTACGCGCGGGGGGAGTTGGCCCGTGTCCCGCCGGCGGGACACGCGGTTCGCCCGCCCCCGGCACGACGGGGCGGAGGGAATACGGAATACCGGTCTCTCCGGGGCCCTTCGCCGATCCCCCTGCCCGTGAGAACACTTCGGTGTATTCGCGTCTCCATGGGGCCGGGGCCCTCAGGACCCCGGGCCGGGCCGGGCCGCCCGGGAACTCCCGGGCCCCCGAACCCGCGAGCCCTCCGACCCCGCCCCGGCGGACCGCTCCGCGGCCGTGCGGCGGGTGGCGGGTGGTGGGTGGTGGGTGGTGCTCAGAGGACTTCGCCCTCCTTCGTCCTCTTGCGCAGGGCCGGCCTGCTCGACCGGGTGAGGTCCTCCAGGACGTCGGACAGAGCGGCGACGGTGCGCGTGGCGAACAGCCTGCGGATGGACACCTCGAGGTTCAGCTCCGCCCGGATCAGGCCGGTCAGCCTGATCGCCCGCAGCGAGTTGCCGCCGAGGTCGAAGAAGTCGTCGTCGATGCCCACCCGGTCCAGTTCGAGCACGTCGGCGAACGCCTCGGCCAGGATCCGCTCGGTGCGGTTGCGCGGTGCCCGCTGGGACCCGTCGTCGAACTCGGGCTCCGGCAGCGACGCCCGGTCCACCCTGCCGCCCGCCGTCACCGGCAGGCGTTCCAGCAGCACGAACACCGACGGCACCATGAACTCCGGCAACCGCCCGGCGGCGAACCGGCGCAGTTCCTCACCCGAGAGGTCGTCCCGGCCGCGCGCCGGCACCACGTGGGCCACCAGCCGCCGCTGCCCGGCTCCGTCCTCCCCGACGGTCACCACCGACTGCGCCAGCCCGGGGTGCTCGGCCAGCGCCTCCTCGACCTCGGCCGGCTCGACCCGGACACCGCGCACCTCGGCCAGGGCATCGGCCCGGCCCACGTACTCGAGCCGGTCGTCGGTGCCCCACCGCACCCGCTCCCCCGTCCGGTACATCCGTCCGCCGGCCGGACCGGACGGACAGGGCACGAACCGCTCCGCGGTCCGCCCGGGCCGTCCGGGGAAGCCACGCGTCACGCCGGCCCCGGCCACGTACAGCTCCCCGGTCACGCCGGCGGGGACCGGCGTCAGCCCCGGTCCCAGCACGTGGAGGACGGTGTCGTCCACCGGACGGCCGACCGTGCCCTCGCGGTGCGCCGGTTCGTCCGGCGTCAGGCGGTCGGACGCGGCGAACACGGTCGTCTCCGCCGGACCGTGGCCCCGGACGACCGTCAGCCCGGGGCAGGCCTCGCGAACCCGCCGCACCGCGGCCGCGGGCACCCGGTCACCACCGGTCCACACCTCGCGCAACCCGGCCAGGCAGCCGGGGCGTTCCGCCGCGATCGCCGAGAACAGACCCGCGGGCAGCCACACCGCGGAGACCCGGTGCGCCGCCGACACCCCGGCCGGCACCTCGGTGTCCAGGTCCCCCGGAGGGGCCACGACCACCCGGCCGCCGTTCAGCAGGGGCACCCACAGTTCCAGGGCGAGCGCGTCGGAGGCGGGCGGCGAGTGCCACAGCACGGCGCCGCGGCCGCCCTCCCGCCAGTGGCGGTCCAGGGCGAACCGCTCCATGTTCCGGTGCGTGACGGCGACTCCCGCGGCCGCACCGGCCGGTCCGGAGCCGTACGTCACGGCCAGCAGGTTGTCCCGGTGCGGCGGGACCGGAACCTCCCGCGCACCGCCACCGCCACCGCCACCGCCGGCGTCGTCGTCATCGTCGGCGGCAGCAGCGGCAGCGGCAGCGGCAGCGGCAGCGCCACCGTCGGCGTCCGACCGGAGGTCGTCGTACACGAGCGCCGGCACGCCCAGGCCTGCGGAGAGCGCCTCGGCCGCGGCCGCGTCGGTGAGCAGCGCGCGCACCGGGGAATTCCCGGTCGCCTCTCCGATCCGCTCCACCGGGAGCGCCGGGTCGACCGGCAGGTACGCTCCGCCCGCCTTCACCACCCCCAGCAGGGCGACGGCCAGGTCCACCGACCGGGGCATCGCCACCGCCACGAGCGCCTCGGGTCCGACGCCCCGCCGTCGCAGCGCCTCGGCCAGGCGGGTCGACCGCTCGTCCAGCTCCCGGTACGAGACCGCCGTGTCCCCGGACACCACCGCGACGTCGTCGGGGGCCCGCTCCACCCGGTGGGCGAACAGCTCCGGGACCGTCAGTCCCGGCACCGGCGCGTCCGCGGCGTCCGTGGCATCCGTGGCATCCGTGGCATCCGTGGCATCCGTGGCATCCGTGGCCGCCGGTACCCGGTCCCGTCCGGCACCGCCCACCAGGTCCAGTGCGCCGACCGGCCGCCGCGGACCGGCGGCCGTCACGGCACGGACGCAGGCGATCAGCTCCTCGCCGATGAAGCGCAGCTCCGCGCCGGAGTACAGGCCCGCGGGGGCGTCGAGCCGGAGGTACAGGTCGCTGTCGGCGCTCCCGTCGGTGTAGACGCCGATCGCCAGTTCGTCGAAGGACCCGGTCGTCCCGCAGAAGTAGCGCCCCGGGCTGCCGGCGAAGTGGACCTGCTCCACGAACTCGACGACGTTGAGGACGGCACCGAAGCTGCCGCGGCCGCTCAGGACGGCTCCGCTCGCGCGCTGGATCTCCGAGTAGTGGCAGGTGGTCCGGCCGAAGACCTCGTACGTCTGGTCCACCACCGCGTCGGCGATCTCGGCGAAGGCCGCACCGAGCGGAACCTCCATCCGCACCGGCACCACGTTCACCGCCAGGCCGGGTGTCCGGGCCGCCTCTCCGGCCCGGTTGCCCACGGCCAGCGAGAGGAGGAACTCCGGGCGGTCGCAGCGGTGCCGGAAGTACACCGCCGCGGCCGCGGTCAGCATCGACGACATCCACACGTCCAGGGACTTCGCGGCCTCGGTCCACGCGTCCGCCTCGGCGCGCGGAACGGTCAGCGTGCGGCTCACCATGCCGATGGCGGCGGCCAGTTCGCCCCAGCGGTCGGCACCGCCGGTCGGCTCGTCGAGCGCGGACCGCGCCGCGTCGGACAGGGCGATCCGCGGGACCTGCGCGGGCGCGGGCGCGTCCGCCAGGTACGCGCGCCAGAACTCCGTGTCGTCGGCGTGCCGGGGGGAGGCCTCGTAGTCCGCCGCCGCGGCGGCGAACGACTCGGCGTCCCACCGGTGCGGCGGCTCCGGCACCTCCGCTCCCCGCACCAGTGCCGTGTACACCTCGGCGAGGCGGCGCGAGAGCAGTCCGCCCGCGCCGTACCCGTCCGACACGAGGTGGTGGTAGGCGATCACCACGAGCGAGCGGGCCGGCGCGAGCCTGACCACGCCCAGCCGGAACAGCAGGTCGCGTTCCAGGTCGAAGGGCTGCCCCACCAGGTCGGCCAGCGCTTCGCGGGCCGCCCGCTCGGGATCGGCCTCGGCTGCGAGGTCCAGGAAGAACGGCCGCCAGTCGCCCAGTTCACGGGGCACCAGCCGCAGGTCGCCGCCCTCGTCGACGAAGGTGACGCGCAGCACCTCCGCCTCGTCCATCACGCGCAGGAACGCGGACTCCATGACCGCCGCGTCCAGCTCGCCGTCCACGTCCCACATGGTCAGCGCGTGGTTCAGCGTGTCGGAGGACATTCTCTGCGCCAGCCAGAGTCCTTTGTGCGCGGACGACGCACCGAACGAACGCATACGGATCAACCCCTCAGCAGACAAACGCGGGAAGCGGGAGGAACGCGTGGACCGCCTCCGTCTCCACGGAGGCGGATCGACCGGCCGGGACCACGCCGGTGCCGGGACGAGGCAGGTCCCGGGGCGTGTGCTGTCCCGTCGGCGGGACGGCCCCACGGGGCGGGAGAGCGCCCGGAGCACCGGCAGACTACTGCGGATCGGGGCCGGCCAGTGAGGACATGACGTGTGCGGCGAGCAGCCTCGGCGACGGGTACCGCAGTGCCGCGTTCGCCCTCAGCCTGATTCCGGTCGACGCGGTCAGGCGCTTGCTCAGTTCCACCGACAGCAGCGAGTCGAATCCGGCCTCCTTGAACTCCTGGTCGGCGTCGACGGCTTCACTGGAGGGGTGTCCGAGGACGACGGCCACCCTCTCCAGGACGTGGGTCAGCACGAGTGCCTCCGCGTCACCGCGGGAGAGGGCGGCGACCCGCTCCGACAGGGGGACGTCGTGGCCGTCGTCGGCGGGCCGCTCCGTCGCGGGAACCTGCGCCACCACCGCCGTCCGCGCGGAGTCCAGCCAGTACCGCTGCCGCTGGAACGCGTACGTCGGGAGGTCCACGGCCGGACGCTCGCCGAACAGGGCGTCCCAGTCCACGGATCCGCCCCGGACGTGCAGGTGGGCCAGCGAGCCCACCACCGCCTCCACCTCCCCCCGGTCCCGGCGCGACGACGACAGGACCACCGCGTCGTCCACGTCCTCGACCATCTCCTGCACCGGGACGGTGAGAACGGGGTGCGGGCTCATCTCGACGAACACCCGGAAACCGTCGGCGACCAGCCGCCGGACGGAGGACGCGAAGAGGACCTTCTCGCGCAGGTTGTCGTACCAGTACGCGCCGTCCAGCTCCGCGGTGTCGGTCGTCCTGCCGTGCAGGGTCGAGTAGAAGGGCAGCTCCGACGTCCTCGGGCTCAGGTCGGACAGCGGTCCGGTCACCTCGTCGCGGACGCGGGCCACCTGCGGGGAGTGGGAGGCGTAGTCGACCGATATCCTCCGGGCCTGGGCGCCCTCGGCCTTCATCTTCTCGACGAACTCGTCCAGCGCCTCCGGTTCCCCGGACACCACCACCGAGCGGGGTCCGTTGACGACGGCGACGCTCACCCGGTCGTTCCACGGCGCCAGGCGCTCCTCGACGAGATCCGCGGACTCCACGACCGACGCCATCCCGCCGTGACCGATCAGGGCGGTCAGGGCCTTGCTGCGGAGCGCCACGACCTTGGTGGCGTCGCGCAACGACAACGCGCCGCACACGTGGGCGGCCGCTATCTCGCCCTGGCTGTGCCCCACCACCGCGGCCGGCTCCACGCCCCAGGACCGCCACAGGGCGGCCATGGACACCATCACCGAGAACAGGGCCGGCTGGACCACGTCCACCCGCTCCAGCGCCGGCGCCCCCTCCGCCCCGCGCACCACGTCGAGCAGCGACCAGTCGACCCACTCGGCCAGGGCGTCCCCGCACGCGTCCAGGCTCCGCGCGAAGACCGGGAAGGCGTCGTACAGCTGCCGGCCCATGCCGACCCACTGCGAGCCCTGCCCCGGGAACATGAAGACCGTTCCGCCGAGGTTCCGGGCGACGCCGCGCACCACCGCGGCGGACTCCGCGCCGTCGCGCAGCGCCGCCAGACCGCCGAGCAACTCGTCGCGGCCGCGGCCCAGCACGACCGCACGGTGGTCGAACCGCGACCGGCCCGTCACCAGCGACCGGCCGATGCCGGCGGCGTCCGCGGCCGGATCGGCGGCGACGAAGTCGCGCAGCTTCTCCGCCTGCCGCTCCAGGGCCGCCGCGTTCTTCCCCGACACCACCCAGGGCACCAGGCCGCCGGCGGCCGCCGGGCCCGGGCCGGGCCCGGCCGGCCGCTCCGGCGGCGCCTCCTCCAGGATCACGTGCGCGTTGGTGCCGCTGACGCCGAACGATGACACGCCGGCCCGCCGCGGACCGTCCGCCCGGGTCCACTCGCGTCCGTCCCGCAGCAGTTCCACGGCGCCCGAGGACCAGTCCACGTGCCGCGAGGGGGTGTCCGCGTGCAGGGTCTTCGGCAGGAACCCGTGCCGCATGGCCATCACCATCTTGATGACCCCGGCGACCCCGGCGGCGGCCTGGGCGTGGCCCATGTTCGACTTCATGGACCCCAGCCGGAGCGGCTCGCCCCCGTCCCGGTCCTGTCCGTAGGTCGCCATCAGGGCGCCCGCCTCGATGGGGTCCCCCAGCACGGTGCCGGTGCCGTGGGCCTCGACCGCGTCCACCTCGCGGGCCGCGACCCCCGCGTTCGCCAGTGCCTGCCGGATCACCTTCTCCTGGGCGCGGCCGTTGGGAGCGGTCAGCCCGTTGCTGGCCCCGTCCTGGTTGACCGCGCTGCCGCGGACGACGGCGAGGACCGGGTGGCCGTTGCGGCGGGCGTCGGACAGCCGCTCCAGCAGCAGCACGCCCGCCCCCTCGGCCCAGCCGGTCCCGTCCGCACCGTCCGCGAAGGACTTGCACCGGCCGTCGGCCGACAGGGCGCCCTGCCGGGAGAACTCCACGAAGATCGCGGGCGTCGACATCACCAGCGCCCCGCCCGCCAGCGCGAGCGAGCACTCCCCCGCGCGCAGCGACTGCACCGCCAGGTGCAGGGCCACCAGCGAGGACGAGCACGCCGTGTCCACGGACAGCGTCGGCCCGGTCAGCCCCAGCTCGTACGCCACCCGGCCGGACGCGACGCTCAGCGCGCTCCCGTGCATCAGGTGGCCCTCGAGTTCGCCGGCGCCGCCCTCCAGGAAGCGCCAGCCGTACTCGGTCGAGCTCACCCCGGTGAAGACCCCGACGTCGGTGCCGCGCACGGCGGCGGGGACGATGCCCGCCCGCTCGAAGGCCTCCCACGACGTCTGCAGCAGGAGGCGCTGCTGCGGGTCGATCGCCAGCGCCTCGCGCGGGCTGATGCCGAAGAAGTCCGCGTCGAACTCGGCGACGTCCGTCAGGAACCCTCCGTGGCGCACGTACGAGCTGCCGGCCGTGTCGGGATCCGGGTCGTACACGTCCCGCCACCCGCGGTCCGCCGGGAAGCCGGACACGACGTCCACGCCGTCCCGGACCATCTCCCACAGGCCCTCGGGGGACGTCACCCCTCCCGGGTAGCGGCAGGCCATGGACACCACGGCGATCGGTTCGACGCGGCCGGCCCGCAGGGCCTCGTTCTCCTGCCGGAGGCGGTCGCGCTCCTCCAGCAGCGTGCGGAGCGCCCGCTGGACCCGGTCCGCGCCGTCCGCCGTGCGATCCGCGGAGTTGTTCATGTCACTCACCCTTCTCATCAAGAACCAGGCCGACGAGTGCTTCCAGGTCCATGCCGTCCAGTCCGGCCGCGGCGGTGTCCGCGTCCGCCGGCCGCCCGCCGGCGTCCGGCCGGGCCGGTCCGGCGCACGCCAGGACCGGTTCCAGGAGGCCCGCGCGGCGCAGGCCGTCGATCGAGACGGTCCGCAGCACTTCCCGGATCTCCTCGTCCTCGTGCGGGCCCGTCCGCGGCTGCGGGCGGAGCAGGCCGCACAGGTGGGCGCCCAGCTCGCGCGGGGTCGGGTAGCTGAAGACGAGGGTGGACGGCAGGCGCAGTCCGGTCGAGGACGCCAGGCGGTTGCACAGTTCGACCGACGTCAGCGAGTCGAACCCGAGGTGGGTGAACGCCTGGTCGGCCTCGACGGCCGCGCCGGACGGGTGCCCGAGCACGACGGCGGCCTGCTCGCGGACCCAGTCGAGGACGAGCGCCTCCCCCTCGTCCCGCCCGAGGACGGCCAGCCGGGCGGGCAGGGCGGGGGGACCGCCCTCCCCGGCCCGGCCCGGGCGGTTCCGGCGCGGGCCGTCGCCCCGGACGAGGTCGCGCAGGAGGGGCGGCAACTCGTCACCGCTCCTGTCCCGCAGCGCGGAGAGGTCCAGCCGGGCCGGGATCAGCACGGGCTTGTCGAGCGCGCACGCCGCGTCGAACAGGGCCAGCGCCTCGGGCGTGGGCATCGGGGCGACGCCGAGGCGCCGGACCCGCGAGAGGTCGACCTCGTCGAGGTCCGCGGTCATGCCGCTGCTCTGTCCCCACCAGCCCCAGCACAGCGACGTGCCGACCAGGCCGGACGCCCTGCGCCGCGCCGCCAGACCGTCCAGGAACCCGTTCGCCGCGGCGTAGTTGGCCTGTCCCGCGGTGCCGAGCGTGCCCGCGAGGGCGGAGAACAGGACGAACGCCGAGAGGTGGTGTCCCGCGGTCAGCTCGTGCAGGTGGAGCGCGCCGCCGGCCTTGGCGCGCAGCACGCGGTCGAAGCTCTCCGGGGTCAGCGACTCGACGGTGCCGTCCGCCAGGACGCCCGCCGCGTGCACGACCGCCGTCAGCGGGTGGGCGGTGGGCATGTCCGCGAGGACCTTCGCCACGGCGTCACGGTCCGCGACGTCGCACTCCACGACCCGGACGAGCGCGCCCGCCCCCTCCAGGTCCGCGACCAGTTCCGCGACCCCGTCGGCCGCCGTGCCCCGGCGGCTCGCCAGGACCAGGCTCGGCACGCCGTGCTCGGCGACGAGGTGCCGCGCCACCAGCGCGCCCACTCCCCCGGTCCCGCCGGTGACCAGCACGGTCCCGCCGCCGAAGCCGCTGCCCGTGTCGAAGACGATCTTCCCGACGTGCCGGCCCCGGCTCATCTCGCGGAACGCCTTGCGCGCGTCACGGATGCCGTGGACGGAGACCGGGCCCAGGCGCGCCCGCCCGTCGGCGAACAGCTCCATGACGGCGCGGAACATCTCGTGGATCGCGTCCGGGCCCGCCTCGTAGAGGTCGAAGGCCCGGTAGTCGACTCCGGGGTGGTCGGCCGCCACCTGCCGGGGGTCGCGGATGTCCGTCTTCCCCATCTCGACGAAGGCGCCGCCCCCGGGGAGCAGCCTCAGCGAGGAGTCGACGAACTCGTGGGCGAGGGAGTTCAGGACGACGTCCACCCCGCGGCCGTCCGTGGCGTCCAGGAACCTGTCCGCGAACTCCAGGTCCCGCGACGACGCCAGGTGCGCGTCGTCCAGTCCCAGGGCGCGCAGGGCGGGCCACTTGGCCGGGCTCGCGGTCGCGTAGACCTCGGCACCGGCGTGCCGGGCCAGCTGGACGGCGGCCGTCCCCACGCCGCCCGCCGCGGCGTGGACGAGGACCCGCTGGCCCTTCCGCAGGTTCCCCACGCGGAAGAGGCCGTGGTACGCGGTGAGGAAGGCGCCCGGCACGGACGCCGCCTCGGTGTGGCTCCATCCGTCCGGGACGGGCACGAGCATGCGGTGGTCCGCCACGGCCACGCGGCCGAAGGCGCCGGAGAAGAGGCCCATCACCCGGTCGCCCGGTGCGAGACCGGTGACGTCGTCCGCCACCTCCAGCACGACGCCGGCGCCCTCGCTGCCGAGCCCGGCGTCGATGGCCGTCCGCTCCACCAGGCCCAGGGCGATCGTGACGTCCCGGAAGTTGAGCCCCGCGGCGTGGACGGAGAGGCGCACCTGACCGCTCGTGAGGGGTTCCTCCACCTCGGGGCAGGGGATCCAGGTCAGGTTCTCCAGGGTCCCCCGGTCCGTGATGCCCAGCCGGTGCGCGCCGGCCGCCGGCGGTTCGATCCGGTGGTGCGGGCGTGCGGCCGCCGTCATGCGGGGCACGAGGTACGCGCCTCCGCGCAGGGCGAGTTGGTCCTCACCGAGGGCGAGCACGTCCGGGAAGCACGCCCGGGACGCCGCGTCGTCGTCGATGTCCACCAGCCGGAACCTGCCGGGGTGCTCCGTCTGGGCGGACCGGATCAGGCCCCACACCGACGCGCCGGGGAGGCTTTCGACGCGCTCCCCTCCCCCGGTGTCGCAGGCCAGCCGGGTGAGGACCACCAGGGTGGATCCGGCGAGGGGCTCCTCGGCCAGGAAGCGCTGGACCAGCCCCAGCACGTGCGCGTCCGCGCCGCCGGCCGCGGCGAGCGGACCGGTGCCGTCGGCGGCGAGGTCGTCCAGGCAGAGGACGACGTGCCGGGGCACCCGCGCGGAGAGGACGTCGTCCAGGGACGCGTGGAACACGGCCCCCCCGCCGGCCCCCTCGCCGGCCGCCTCCAGGAGCCGGGCGGCCAGGCCGTCCTTCGCGCCGAGCACGCCCCACGGTCCGCGGTGGGTCTCCCGCTCGCCCCGCCGGACCGGTCGCCACCGCAGTTCGTACAGCGACCGCTCGTCCCCGCCGCGCGCCGCGCGCACCTGCTCGGCGCTCGCGGGCCGGAACGCCAGCGCCCCTATGCGGGCGACCTCGCGGCCGTGCCCGTCGGCGACCGTCACCGACACGGCCCCGTCACCGGCCCGCACGACCCGGATCCTCACGGTCGGGCCGCACTCCCCGGTCCGCTCCACCCCGGACCACGAGAAGGGCATCCACCCCTGGTCGCCGCTGACCTCGAGGACGCCGCCGGCCACCACCGCGTGCAGCACGGAGTCCAGCAGCGCCGGGTGCAGGGCGAACCCGGCCGGACCGCCGGCGGCCGGACCGTCGGCGGTCGTCGGCAGCGTGGCCGTCGCGAAGAGGTCGTCACCGCGCCGCCACACCTCGCGCAGCCCGCGGAACGCCGGACCGTAGGCGAAACCCGCGTCCGCGAACGAGTCGTACAGACCGTCGATGTCGAGCCGCCGCGCCCCGGCCGGCGGCCACACGGCGAGCGAGCGCGCGTCATCGGCCCGCGGGGCCGCCGGCGCGGTGCCCGGTGCCAGGCTCCCCGTCGCGTGCCGGGTCCAGCCGCCGTCCGTCCGCCCGTCCCCGGCGGGACGCGAGTACACGTCCAGGGAGCGGCGCCCCGTCCCGTCCGCCGCGCCGACGGCGATCCGCACCCGCACGTCGTCCGAGGCGGGGAGGACCAGGGGAACCTCCAGGGAGAGGTCCTCGACCGTCGCGCACCCGGCGAAGTCGCCCGCCCACAGCGCCAGGTCCAGGTAGGCCGTCGCCGGTACGACGACCGCGCCGAACACGCCGTGGTCGGCCAGCCAGTCGTGGGTCCGCAGGGACCACAGGCCGGTGAACACCACCTCGCCGGTGCCGGGGTGGTCCACCACGGCGCCCAGCAACGGGTGCTCCGGGGCCGAGAGACCGGCCGAGGCCACGTCCGCCGTGCGCGTCCCGGCGAGGAAGTCCAGCCAGTAGCGCCGCCGCTGGAACGCGTACGTCGGGAGGTCCACCCGCCGGCGCGCCCCGAACAGCGCCTCCCAGTCCACGGACCCGCCCCGGACGTGCAGGTGGGCCAGCGCATCGACGAGCGCCTCCACCGCCCCGCGGTCCCGCCGCGACGACGACAGGACCAGCGCGTCGTCCACGCCCCGGGCGGCGAACGCCTCCTTGGTGATGCCCGTGAGGGTCGCTCCCGGCCCCACCTCGAGGAAGACGCCCGCCCCCGCCTCGCGGGCGCACTCCACCGCGTCGAAGAAGCGGACGGGGGCGCGGACGTGGTCCACCCAGTGCGCGACGGACGTCAGCTCCTCGGGCGTGGCCACGCGTCCCAGCCTGGTCGAGACGACCGGGACCGACGTGCGGCCCGCGGGCAGTTCGCCGATCGACGCGGCGAACTCCTCCAGGACCGGCTCCATGAGCGGGGAGTGGAACGCGTGGTCGACCTCGAGCGGCTTCGCCGACGTGCCGCCGGCGACGAGCCGGTCCCGGAGGGCGTGCACCTCGTCGCGGTCGCCCGAGACCACCACCGATTCCGGGCCGTTGACGGCGGCGACGCCGACGCGGCCGTACGGGCCGAGCAGGGCCCTCACGTCGTCCTCGGAAGCGCGCACCGCCAGCATCGCGCCGCGCTCGGTGACCTTCTGCATGACCCGCCCGCGGGCGGCCACGAGCCTGGTCGCGCCGTCCAGGCCGAGGGCGCCGGACACGTGGGCGGCGGCGATCTCGCCGACCGAGTGGCCGATCAGCAGGTCCGGCTGCCCGCAGTACCGCGCGACGAGCCGGTACAGGGCGACCTGCAGGGCGAACAGCGCCGGCTGCGCGACGTCGGTCCGCCGGGCCGGGTCCCCGGCGGGCGCGTCGGCGAGGAGCAGGGGCTTCAGGGCGAAGGGCAGGTGGGCGTCGAAGCGTTCGCAGACCTCGTCGAGGCTCCGCGCGAAGACGGGGAAGGCGTCGTACAGCCGGCGCGCCGCACCGACCCACCGCGAGCCCTGCCCCGGGAACAGGAAGACCGTTCCGCCGAGGTCGCCGGCGACACCGCGCACCACCCCGGCGGACTCCACGCCCTCGCTCAACGACGCCAGCCCGCCGAGCAGTTCGTCCCGGTCCCGCCCCAGCACCACGGCACGGTGCTCGAACCGCGCCCGGCCGGACACCAGCGACCAGCCGGCGTCGGCGACGTCCAGGTCCGCGTCGGCGGCGGCGAAGTCGCGCAGCTTCTCCGCCTGCGCGCGCAGCGCCCCCTCCGACCGCGCCGACACGACCCACGGCACCAGGCCCGCGGTGCCGGGCGCCGCCTCCTCCGTGGACGCCTCCTCCTGCGCGGGTGCCTCCTCCAGGATCAGGTGCGCGTTGGTGCCGCTGGCCCCGAAGGCGGACACGCCGGCCCGCCGGGGCCGTCCCGGTGCGCCGGGCCACGCCCTGGCCTCGGTCAGCAGTTCCACCGCCCCCGCCGACCAGTCCACGTGCCGCGTCGGGCGGTCCACGTGGAGCGTCCTGGGCATCACCCCGTGCCGCATCGCCATGATCATCTTGATGATGCCGCCGACGCCCGCGGCCGCCTGCGCATGGCCGATGTTCGACTTCAGCGAGCCCAGCCACAGCGGGTCGCCGGGATCCCGGTCCTGCCCGTAGGCGGCCAGCACCGCCTGCGCCTCGATCGGATCGCCCAGCGTCGTACCGGTCCCGTGGGCCTCCATCACGTCCACGTCGGCCGCCCGCACCCGGGCGTCCGCCAGCGCCGCCCGGATCACCCGCTGCTGCGCCGGGCCGTTCGGCGCGGTCAGTCCGTTGGACGCCCCGTCCTGGTTGACCGCCGAGCCCCGGATCAGCGCCCAGATCCGGCGCCCGTTGCGCCGCGCGTCCGACAGCCGCTCCAGCACCAGGACCCCGACGCCCTCCGCGAATCCGGTGCCGTCCGCCGCGTCGGCGAACGCCTTGCACCGGCCGTCCGCCGCCAGGCCCCGGTTCCGCGACATCTCCCGCAGCACCTGCGTCGTCCCCATGACGGTGACGCCCCCGGCCAGGGCCAGCGCGCACTCGCCCTGCCGCAGCGACCGGACCGCCTGGTGCACCGCCACCAGCGACGACGAGCACGCGGTGTCGGTCGACACCGCCGGGCCCTCCAGGCCCAGCGCGTACGCCACGCGCCCGGACGCCATGCTCAGCAGGGAACCGGTCTGCCCGTAGCCCGAGACGCTCTCGGGGGTGGAGAAGTGGTTGCCGTACCCGAAGTAGGCCAGACCGGCGAAGACACCGGTGTCGGTGCCGTGCAGGGTCCGCGGGTCGATGCCGGCCCGTTCCAGGGACTCCCACGAGGTCTCGAGGAGCAACCGGTGCTGCGGGTCGGCGGCCAGCGCCTCGCGCGGGTTGATGCCGAAGAACTCGGCGTCGAAGTCGCCCGCGTCGTACAGGAAGCCGCCGGCGCGCGCGTAACAGGTGTTCGGCCGGTCCGGATCCGGGTCGTACAGGGCCTCCAGGTCCCAGTTGCGGTCGTCCGGGAGGTCCGACACCGCGTCCCCGCCCGTCCGCACCAGTTCCCACAGCGACTCCGGGGACGTCACCCCGCCCGGGAAGCGGCAGGCGACGCCCACGACCGCGACGGGCTCGGCGGCGGCCTCCGTCAGCTCGCGCAGGCGCCGGCGCGTCTCGATCAGCTCGATCGACGTCCGCTTGAGGTAGTCGAGAACATCGGCGTTGTCGTCGTTCGTCATCGCTCTCCCCTTAGCCGAGCTCTTCGTCCAGCAGCGAGAGAAGCTCTCCAGCTGATGCCGAACTGATCCGGTCGACGATGCCGACCGGTGATCCGTCGCCCGCCATCGAGCGGACGCGGCCCTGCAACTCGCCGAGCAGCGTGGAGACGGTGGCCTTGTCCTCGTCCGCGAGGTCGCGGAACGCGTCCTCCAGCCGGGCGCCCAGCCCCGCTATCTCCTTGGTCAGGCGGTCGGCCGGGGATTCCGGATCACCGCCGGGTCCGGATCCGGCGGTGAGGCCCGCGGCCAGGAAGTGCGCGACGCCGCCCGGGTTCGGGTGGTCGAACGCGAGCGTGGCGGGCAGCTTCAGGCCGGTCACGGCCGTCAGCCGGTTCCGCAGCTCCAGCGCCATGAGCGAGTCGATCCCGAGGTCCTTGAACGCCGTACCGGGGCCGACCAGGCCGGTGTCGGCGTGGCCGAGGACGATCGCGGTCTGCGCCCGGACGGCGTCGAGCAGCAGCGCCTCCGCGTCGGCCCTCGGCAGCGATCCGATCCGCTGCGCGATGCCGGCGGCGGCGGCCTCCCGGTTCCCCGGGCCGCCGGCGGCGGGCGCCCCGGCCAGGGCGCGCAGGAGCGGCGAGTCCGCCCGGTCGGCGGGCGACGCACCCGGTGCCGGCAGGTCCAGGCGCGCCGGCACCAGCACCGGCTCGTCGCGGGAGAGCGCCGCGTCGAAGAGCGCGAGCCCCTCGTGCGAGGCCATCGGCCGCACGCCCTGCCGCCGCAGGCGCACGAGGTCCGCCTCACCGAGGCCGGCGCCCAGCTCGCTGCGCTCCGCCCAGTAGCCCCAGCACAGCGAGCGGGCGGCCAGTCCCTCGGCGCGGCGGGCCTCCGCCAGTCCGTTGAGGAACGCGTTGGCCGCCGCGTAGTTGGCCTGCCCCGCCGTCCCGAGCACGCTCGCGATCGAGGAGAACAGCACGAACGCGGACAGGTCCAGGTGCCTGGTCAGCTCGTGCAGGTACCAGGCGCCGTGCGCCTTCGGCGCCAGCACCGCGTCCACGCGGTCCTCGGTCAGCGCCTCGACGACCCCGTCGTCCAGCGCGGCCGCGCAGTGGACGACCGCCGTCAGCGGGTGCTCGTCCGGCACCCCGGCGATCAGCCGGGCGACGGACTCGCGGTGCGTGACGTCGCACGCCACGACCTCGACGTGCGCCCCCGCCGCGGTCAGCTCCGCCCGCAGGCCCGCCACCGCCGGAGCCGCCGGCCCCCGCCTGCCGGCCAGCAGCAGCCGGCGCACCCCGTGCCGCTCCACGAGGTGCCGGGCCAGCAGCGCCCCCAGGCCGCTGGTGCCCCCCGTGATCAGCACCGTTCCGGAGCCGAGGCCCGGCCGGTCCGCCGTGCCGCCGAGGGGGCCGCGGCCGGCGGACGCGTCGGGGACGGGGGCCAGTCGCGGGGTGGACACGGCACCGGCCCGGATCCTGAGCTGGGGTTCCCCGGTCGCGGCCGCCGCCGGGACGGCCGCCCACGAGTCGGGCCGGCCGTCCGTGTCCACGAGCGTGAACCGGCCCGGGTTCTCGGTCTGCGCGGTGCGGACGAATCCCCAGACCGCCGCCGCCACGGGGTCGGTGCGGGGGACCTGGTCGTCGTGGACCGCCCCCCGCGTCACGACGACCAGGCGCGAGCCGGAGAACCGGTCGTCGGAGAGCCAGTCCCGCGTCCACCGCAGCACGCGGTGGAGGGTGCGCTCGACGGCGGCGGGGGTGTCGTCGGCGCCCGCGTCCGCCGGGTCGACCTCGGCGATGACGACGGGGGGGACCGCCCGGCCGGAGGCGGCGAGTTCGCCGAGGCCGGCGAGGACCGCCGCGCCCCGTCCCGGGGACGCGGTGACCGCGTCGGGCTCCCCCGCCGCCCGAGGGGCGTGGGAGGCGTCCGCGCCCGGCACCGCGTACGGGTCCGTGCCCAGCACCGCGTACGGGTCCGCGGTCCGCCCGTACGGCACCGGGAGGGGCACCCAGTCCACCCGGAACAGCGCGTCCCGGTGGTCGAAGCCCGGCTCGGCCGGCTCCCCGGCCGACGTGCTCCCGGCGGTGGTCCCGGCGGTGGTCTCGGCGGGCGTGTCCAGCCAGTAGCGCTGCCGCTGGAAGGCGTACGTGGGCAACTCGACCCACCGGCCCTCCCGGGGCGGGAGCGCCGCCTCCCACGACACCGCGACGCCCGCCACGAAGGCCTCGGCCACCGACCGGTGGAACCGGGCGAGGCCGCCGTCGCCGCGGCGCAGCGAACCCACCACCACCCCGTCGGCGGCGGGGGTGGCGTCGAGCATCTCCTGGATGTTGATCGTGAGCAGCGGGTGCGGGCTGACCTCGACGAACGCGCTGCGCTCCGGGGTGAGCAGGCACCTCATGGCGGCTTCGAACCGGACCGGCTCCCGCAGGTTGCGGAACCAGTAGGCCGCGTCCAGCTCCGCGGTGTCGAGCAGATCGCCGGTCACCGTCGAGCAGAACTCCACCGGCGAGGCCGCGGGGGTGATCTCGCCCAGCTCGTCCCGGAACCGGTCCTCGAACCGGTCCATCAGCGGCGAGTGGCCGGGAACGCTCGCCGGGATCCACCGCGCGCGGACGCCCTCGGACTCGCAGGTGTCGATCAGTTCCCGGACCGCCGCGGCCCCGCCCGAGACCGTCGTCGAGTACGGGCCGTTGACCGCGGCGATCACGGCCCCGGACCCCGTCCGCTCCAGCAGTTCCCGCACCCGGTGCTCGGGCGCCACGATCCCGGCCAAGCCGCCGTCGTCGGTGCACGTGGCCAGCAGCCGGGAGCGCAGGGCCACGATCCTGGCCGCGTCCGGCAGGGACAGGGCCCCGGCGACGCAGGCCGCGGCGATCTCGCCCTGGGAGTGGCCGATCACCGCGTCCGGTGTCACCCCCAGCGAACGCCACACCCGCGCCAGCGACACCATCATCGCGAACAGCACCGGCTGGACGACGTCGATCCGGTCCAGGTCCGCCGCCCGCGGGCCGCCGCGCACGGTGTCGGCCAGCGACCAGTCCACCCACGGCTCCAGCGCCCGCGCGCACGCGCGCATCTGCTCGGCGAAGACCGGGCTCGACTCCCACAGCTCCCGCCCCATCCCCGCCCACTGCCATCCCTGGCCCGGGAACACGAACACCGTCCTGCCCACCGGCTTCGCGACGCCGGAGACCACGCCGGCGGGGTTCCTGGCCCCCTCGGCCGCGGCGGTCAGGCCGGCGAGCAGCCCGTCCCGGTCCGCACCGATCACCACGTGGCGGTGCTCGAACAGCGACCGCGTCGCCACCAGCGCGTGCCCCACCTCCCCGACCGGCAGGTCCGGGTCCGCGGCCACGACGTCCCGCAGTCGCAGCGCCTGCTCCCGCAGCGCGTCCGCCGACCGCGCCGACAGCACCCACGGCACCGCCCCGGGGGAACCGGCGGGCGCCTGCCCGGTGACGGGGTCCCCGTCACCGGCCGGACGGGCCGGGGCGTCCTCGTCCCCGGTCGCCCGGCCGGACCCCTCGGGAGCCTGGCCGGACCCCTCGGGGGCCTGGCCGGACCCCTCCGGGGCCTGCTCGAGAACGAGGTGCGCGTTCGTGCCGCTGACCCCGAAGGACGACACGCCCGCGCGCCGGGGCCGTCCCGGTGCACTGGGCCATGCCCTGGCCTCGGTCAGCAGCCGCACCGCCCCCGCCGACCAGTCCACGTGCGTCGTCGGCCGGTCCACGTGCAGCGTCCTGGGCAGCACCCCGTGCCGCATCGCCATGATCATCTTGATGATGCCGCCGACGCCCGCGGCCGCCTGCGTGTGTCCGATGTTCGACTTCAGCGAGCCCAGCCACAGCGGGTCGCCGGGATCCCGGTCCTGCCCGTAGGTGGCCAGCAGCGCCTCCGCCTCGATGGGGTCGCCCAGCCGCGTGCCGGTCCCGTGCGCCTCCACCGCGTCCACGTCGCCGAGCGACAGCCCGGCATCGGCCACGGCCGCCCGGACGACCCGCTGCTGCGCCAGTCCGCTCGGCGCGGTCAGTCCGTTGGACGCCCCGTCCTGGTTGACCGCCGAACCCCGGATCACCGCCCAGATCCGGCGCCCGTGGCGCAGCGCGTCCGACAGCCGCTCCAGCACCAGCACGCCCGCGCCCTCGCCCCAGCCGGTCCCGTCGGCCGCCTCCGCGAACGACTTGCACCGGCCGTCGGCCGACAGCCCCCGCTGCCGGGCGACCTCCACGAACATCCCCGGGGTCGGCATGGCCGACACGCCGCCGGCCAGCGCCAGGGTGCACTCACCGGAGCGCAGGGACCGCACCGCCTGGTGGACGGCGACCAGCGACGACGAGCACGCGGTGTCGGTCGACACCGCCGGGCCCTCCAGACCCAGCACGTACGCCACCCGGCCCGAGGCCACGCTGGTGTACGTCCCCGTGATCGCGAAGCCCTCCACCTCGCCGGCCGCCCCGCCGCCCATCCGCGGGCCGTAGTCGACCCCGTAGATCCCGGTGAACACCCCGGTCGCCGAGCCCCGCAGCGCGGCCGGGTCGACGCCCGCCCGTTCCAGCGCCTCCCACGACGTCTCCAGCATCAGCCGCTGCTGCGGATCCATCGCCAGCGCCTCTCGCGGGCTGATCCCGAAGAACGCCGGGTCGAACTCCGCGAGACCGGCCAGGAACCCTCCCGAGCGCGTGTACGTCTTCCCGTGCGCCCCGGGATCCGGGTCGTAGAGCGCGTCCACGTCCCACCCGCGGTCCGCCGGGAAGTCGCCCATCGCGTCCACCCCGTCGGACACGACCTCCCACAGCCCCTCGGGGGACGTCACCCCGCCCGGGAAGCGGCATCCCACGCCCACGACCGCGACGGGCTCGCGAGCGGACTCCTCCAGCTCGCGCACCCGCTCGCGCAGGGCCTGCGCGTCGCCGACGGCGCGGCGCAAGTAGGACCGGAGCTTGTCGACGTCCTCCACCAGGGCCTCCCCCAAGAAAAGTTGCTCAGAAGAACAGGCGCGGTCATACGTAGCCGCGGTCGATCAGTTCGTACAGATCGTCGTCACTGCGACTTTCCAGGGGCTTTTCCTCCGCCGCCTCCGCCGTCTCCGGGGCCGTCCGGGCGGCCGGGGCCGCCGGGGCCGCCGGGGCCGCCGGGGTCTCCGGGGCTCCGGGCGTCCGCGGCGCGAGGAGGGAGAAGAGGTGGTGACCGAGCGCCCGCGGGGTCGGGTAGGTGAACGCGACGGTGGCCGGGAGCCGCACACCGGCCGCCGCGGTGAGCCGGTTGCGGAGCCGCACGGCCATCGACGAGTCGAAACCCAGGTCCTTGAAGGTCTCGGCCGACCTCGCCGCGAGGTCGGCGCCCGTCAGGTCCGTGCCCTTCGCGCTCAGCACCGCCGCCGTCTCGGCGCACACCAGGTCGCGGACCGCCCGCTGCGAACCCAGGTCCGCCGTGGGGGTGTGCGCGCCCCGCCCGCCCGCGGGTCCGGAGGAGCCCGGGCCCACGGCGCCGGCGTCGTCGGGCGCGGTCAGCCAGTACCGCTGCCGTTGGAAGGGGTAGGCCGGCAGGCCGATCCGGCGCGGCCGGCCCGCGGCGAACGCCGCCCCCCAGTCCACCGGCACACCGCGCACGTACAGCTCGGCCAGCGACGCCAGGACCTTCCCCGCGCTCCCGTCGTCCCTGTGCAGGGTGCCCACCACCACCGGCGAGACCGCCAGCGCGTCGGCGGTCTCCTCCATCGCCACCGCGAGCACCGGGTGCGGACTGACCTCCACGAACACGCCGCCGCGGTCCCGCATCAGGCCTTCGACGACCTCGCCGAAACGCACCGTCGAACGCAGGTTGTCGTACCAGTACGAGCCGTCGAGCCGCCGCGTGTCGAGCGGCCCCCCGGTGACCGTGGAGTGGAACTCCACCTCCGACCTGCGCGCCGAGACGCCCGAGGTGGCCTCGAGCACCCGGTCGCGGATGCGTTCGACCTGGTGGGAGTGCGACGCGTACGCGATCCTGACCCTGCGCATCCGGACACCGTCACCGGCGGCCGCCGCGGCGAACTGGTCCAGTGCCTCGAGGTCCCCGGAGACCACCACGGAGGCCGGCCCGTTGACCGCCCCCACGGAGAGCCGCCCGGCCCACCGCCCCAGCCGGTCCTCGACCCAGGCGAGGGGCGCGGCCACCGCGCTCAGGCCGCCCAGGCCGGCCAGCTCGGTCAGCGCCCGGCTGCGCAGGGCGACGATCCGCGCCGCGTCCTCGAGGGAGATCGCGCCCGCCGCGCACGCCGCGGCGATCTCTCCCTGCGAGTGCCCCACCACCGCGTCGGGGACCACTCCCAGCGAGCGCCACAGCCGTGCCAGGGACACCATCATCGCGAACAGCGCCGGCTGGACCACGGCGTCCCCGCGCTCCAGCGACGGCGCCGACTCCGCGCCGGTCACCAGGTCCACCAGTGACCAGTCCAGCCACGGTTCCAGGGCACGCGCGCACGCGTCGATCGCGCGCGCGAACACCTCCGACTCCGCGTACAGCCGCCTTCCCATGTCCGGCCACTGCGATCCCTGGCCGGGGAACACGAAGACGACCGGGCCCGCCGGCTCCGCGGCCGTCCCGCGGACCGTCCGCGCCGAACCGCCGCCCGCCGCCACCAGGTCGAGACCGGCCAGCGCCTCCTCGCGGCCGGCGCCGAGCACCACCGCCCGGTGCTCGAACGACGACCGCGCCGACACCAGCGCGTGTCCCACGTCGGCCGTCGACAGCGACGCGTCCGCGACCACGAGGTCCCACAGCCGTGTCGCCTGTTCCCGCAGCGCCGGCTCCGTGCGCGCCGACAGCACCCACGGCACCACCCCGAAGACGCCCGCGGAGGCCGGCTCCGCGGCACGGGGGTGCGCCCGCTGCCCGGGGGCCTGTTCGAGGACGACGTGCGCGGTGGTGCCCCCCATCCCGACCGACGACACCCCCGCGCGCCGCGGCCGGCCCGGGGCTCCGGGCCAGGGCCGCGCGGCCCGGAGCACCTCGAAGTGCTCCGGGAAGTCCGGGACGGCGGGGTTCGGGGACCGGAAGTTCGGATTCGGGACCAGGTGGGCGCGGTCCACGCAGAGCGCCGCCTTCACGAAGCCGACGATCCCCGCGGCCGGCTCCAGGTGCCCGACGTTCGCCTTCACCGAGCCGATCACCAGGGGGCGGCTCCGGCCGGTCTCCCGGAACACCTCGCGCAGGCCGGCCAGCTCGGCCGGGTCCCCGAGCCGTGTGCCGGTGCCGTGGGCCTCGACGTAGTCGACGCCGTCGAACGGGACGGCCGCGCGCCCGAGGGCGGACAGCACGGCTGCCGCCTGCCCGCCGGGGCTGGGGTCCGGCATCCGGGAGGACGCGCCGCCGTTGCCGACGCCCCAGCCCCGGACCACCGCGTAGACGTGGTCGCCGTCGGCGATCGCGAGGTCGAGCCGCTTCAGCAGGACGAACGCTCCGCCCTCCCCCCGGACGAACCCGTTGGCCCGTTCGTCGAAGGGGAAGCAGCGGCCGTCGGGGGAGAGGGCGCCCAGGTTCGCCAGGCCGAGTCCCGCGTCCGGATCGACGATCAGGTGCACGCCGCCCGCGATCGCCATGTCGACCGCGCCGCCGCGTATCCGTTCGCACACCAGCGCCAGCGACACGAGGGAGGAGGACTGGCCCGAGTCCGCGCAGAAACTCATTCCGCGGACGTCGAACAGGCGCGAGATCCGGTTCGCGACCAGCGCGCCGCTCGAACCGAGCGCGGCGTAGTGGTCGTCCCGGTCGCTGCCGGACAGCCTGCGCAGCAGCTCGTACCCCGAGGGCGCGGCGCCGACCACGACGTCGATCTCGCGGCCCGCGAGCGCGGCCGCCGGGACACCGGCGTCCTCGACGGCCTCCCAGGCGAGTTCCAGCCCCAGCCGCTGCACGGGGTCCATGGCGGCCGCCTCCGCCGGGGACGTTCCGAAGAACTCCGCGTCGAACCCGTCGACGGAATCGAGGAACGAACCCGCGTCGAGGGTGGCGGCGTCGGGGTGGGGCGTGCGGTTCGCGTCGGCGGCCCGGTGCCCGGGAAACGTGCCGAGGGTCGACCTCCCGTCGAGCAGCAGGCGCCAGAACTCCTCCGGGTCGCGCACGCCGGGGAAGCGGCACGACATCCCGATGACGGCGATGCCGGTGGCTGCACCACTCATACGATTTCCTTCCGGTTCCCTCGGGGTACGGCTCTCGCGGGCGGAACCGCCCTCACCGCCAACGGGTCAGCAGCTTCCGCAGCTCGTCCGGCGCGTCCATGAAGTCGTAGTGGCCGCCGTCGACGACCCGGAACTCGACGGAGTCCGCGTACCGGCGCCACCCCTGGAGCGCGTCGAGGCTCACGTCGGGGTCGTCCCGCCAGTGCAGGACGACGACGGGGCACGGCAGCGCGACCGGCTCCTCCCGCCGGTACGCGCCCGCGGCGGCGTGATCGCGGAGCAGCACCATGAGGCCGAGGTCGACCATGTCCGGCCGCGGCTCGACGCCCCGGCCGCGCAGGAACGACTCGACCTCGGCGCGCAGTTCGGGCTCGGTCAGGGTGAGCATCCGGTCGCGTGCGGCGTCGTGCGGTGCCGGCTGGCCCGACACGAAGAGGCGGTCCGGGCCGGGCAGGCCGAGTTCGGCGAGCCGGACCGCGGTCTCGTACGCGGGCAGCGCGCCCGCGCAGTGCCCGAAGAACGCGAACGGCCGGTCGAGCAGCGGCACCAGGGGGTCGACCAGGTCGGCGGCCAGGCGCTCGTAGGTGCCGTAGTGGGGCTCGGCCAGCCGGTTCTCACGGCCGGGGAACTGCACCGGGCAGACCTCCACGCCGTCGATCGCGGCCGGCCAGGCGCTGAAGGCCGAGGCCCCGGACCCGGAGAAGGGGAAGCAGAAGATCCGGGCCGGGTGGCCGGCGGCCGGCGGCCGGACGAACCACGGGGACGCGGCGGCGGTGGATCCGGAGGTCATGGCGTCTTTCGTTTCTGGGCGACGACGGGGAGGTGGGTCATCCCGGCGATGAAGTACGACCGCAGGTGCTGCGGTTCGCCGTCGAGCTCGATCGATCCGAACCGCCGGAGCAGTTCTTCGAAGAAGACGCGCAGGGTCAGCCGGGCCAGCGGCGCCCCGACGCAGAAGTGCGGCCCGAACCCGAACGCGATCTGGCGCTTCGCGCCCTCCCGCGTGATGTCGAACTCGTGCGGGTCGGTGAACCGGGACGCGTCCCGGTTGGCCGACCCGATCCACGCGACGACCGCCCCGCGGGCCGGGACCGTGCCCCCGCCGATGCGGACGTCGTCCACCGCGTACCGCATGAAGTTGCACGCGGCCGACGTCCAGCGCAGTCCCTCCTCGACGAGGTTCGGGACCAGCGACGGGTCGGCCTGCGCCTTCGCGAACTGCTCGGGCCGCTCGATGAGGGCGTGCACGGTGCCCGAGACGGTGTGCGGCGTGGTCACGTTGGCGCCCAGGAGGATGCTGTAGCCGTCGAGGGCGATCTCCTCGTCGGTCAGCGGCTCGTCCCCCGCGCGGGCGGTCATGAGGTGGTCGAGGAGGCTGCCGTCCTCGCCCCCGGCCGACCGTCGCCGCTTCACCCACTCGGTGACGTAGGTGACGAGCTCGTGGTGGGCGATGGCCAGCGTCGCGGCCTCGCCGCCGTGCCGGAAGTGCGGGTCCGAGGGGGCCGTCACCATCGCGGTGAGCTGGACGAGTTCGGCCCAGTCCCGCTCGGGGATCCCCAGCAACGGGCCCGTGACGATGGCCGGCAGGAGCAGCGCCCGCTCGGCCAGGTCGAAGGTGCCGCCGTCGAGCGCCGGCTCGAGGAAGCGCACGATCGCCTGCCGGATCCGGTCCTCCCAGGGCGCCACCGCCCGCGCGGTGAGCGTGGCGCCGATGGCCCGGCGGACCTGGGTGTGCCGCGGCGGGTCGGTGGACGTCAGCAGCCTGCCCGCCGCGACGTCGTCCACCCCGAGGTGGGTGACCACCGTGCCGCGCTCCGAGGTGAACTCCCGGTGGTCGCCGAGCACCCGGCAGACGTCGTCGTAGCGGGTCACCGACCAGAACTCCCGGCCGTCCGGGAGGACCTGGTGGTGCAGGGGCGCCTTCGCCCGCATCACGTCCCAGACCGGGTGCGGGTCGCCCGAGGTGTAGAGGTCCAGGTCGAACAGGTCGACGCGGTCGAGGTCGAGGTCGAGGTCGCGTGCGGCACCCGGCGTCAACCTCACGTCCGCGCCCTCCCCTGCTCGATCAGCTCGGCGACCCGGGCCGGGGTCTGTGCCAGGTAGAAGGCGCGCACGGACAGTCCGACGCCGTAGTCCCGGGACACCCGGTCGATGATCTTGATGCCGATCAGCGAGTTGCCGCCGAGCGCGAAGAAGTCGTCGTCCGGACCGACCTCTTGGCCGTCGAGGTGTTCCCCCCACAGCGCCGATATCTCCCGCACGAGTGACGCCGGCGCACCCGGGGGCGCGGTGTGCGGTTCCGGTGTCTCGTCCTGTCCACCTCGCCGGTGGACCCGCGGCCACGATTCCATCGCCAGCCTTTCCTTGTCTCCGCCGGACGGGAATTCCCGCCCGCGTCGTCATCGGCTCCGTCGCCTGACCGTCACCGCCGCGACGGCCGCCCGGGCCTTTTCCGCCGTCCCGCCGACGGGATGGATTCCGCGAACGGCCGGACGGACGTCTCGTGTTCTCTTCGGATCACGCCGTTTCTCTTCGGATCACGCCGTGCCGGTGATGTCCGGTGCCGGCCGGACGGTGCCGGCCGGACGGGGTCGGACGGGGTCGACCGGACGGGGTCGGGAGCGGGGCGGCGGGTTTGCGGGCCGGCGCCGTCCACAGGCGTTCGGTGCCTGTCGTCCGGCGGCCGGCCGGTGACGCGGTGTCATCGGTCCCGGGGCGGGAAGCGGTCCCGTCCCGGCCGGAACCGGGGCGGGCGGCCGGTTGGGCCGCCGCTTCGGACGGTGCGCCCGGGAACCTGACGCCAAGCTAAGTGGCCGGGGAAACGCAGGGCAAGAGATGGCGGTGCGGACGCCCCGCCGGGCTGCACCCGTCCCGTCGACGGGACAGCAAGGGGGTGCCCGCACGCTCCGGTCGATTCCCGCGGTCGATTCCCGCGACTGGTCCCGCGGCTGATTCCCGCGGCCGCTTTCACCGGGGAGGCGATTTCCCGGGTGTATGTTCCTGGCCGACACCGTCCCCGGACACATGGACCGGGGACCGGTTCCCGCTGGAAATCGCAGCGCACGGGCAGGGCGATCCTCCTTCCCCCGAAATGCCGGGCCGGCCGCCAGAAGCGCCGGTCCGGCACTCCGCTTCCCCTCCCGGAACCGTGCCGGAACCAACTCAGGAATTCTCGGCGTTCCGCCGACAGAAGGGACTCCAGGTGCCTCACGTACAGCCGGAACGGACGACGCAGGAACAGCGGACGGCAGCGCCTCGGCGTTATCTGATGTGCCGCCCCACGCACTTCGACGTCACGTACTCGATCAATCCGTGGATGGACCCGGACCGCCCCACCTCGGCGGAGACGGGACTGGCCCAGTGGAAGCAGCTGTTCGAGACGTTCGTCGGTCTGGGCCACGACGTGCGGCTGATCGAGCCGGTGCCGGGGCTTCCCGACATGGTCTTCGCCGCGAACGGCGCCGTCGTGGTGGACGGCAAGGTGCTCGTCGCGCGCTTCCGGCACCCCCAGCGCAGGGACGAGTCCGCGGCCTACCTGGAGTGGTTCGGCCGCGGCGGCTGGTCCACGGTCCGGCAGGCGGAGTACGTCAACGAGGGCGAGGGCGACTTCCTCTGCACCGGCGGGGAGATCCTGGCCGGCACCGGTTTCCGCTCCGACCCGCGGGCCCACGACGAGGTGCGCGAGTTCTTCGGGCGCCCCGTGATCAGCCTGTCCCTCGTCGATCCGCGGTTCTACCACCTCGACACGGCCCTGGCCGTGCTCGGGGACGACGAGATCATGTACAACCCGGCGGCGTTCTCCCCGCAGAGCCGGGCCGTGCTGGCCGAGCGGTTCCCGGACGCGATCCTGGCCGGGGAGGCCGACGCCGCCGTGTTCGGCCTCAACGCGCTGTCGGACGGCCGCAACGTCGTCCTGCCGCGGGCGGCCACCGGTCTCGCGGCACAGCTGCGCGAGCGCGGCTACCATCCCGTCGGCGCCGATCTGACCGAACTGCTGAAGGCCGGGGGCAGCGTCAAGTGCTGCACGCTCGAACTCCGGGAATGAGCCGCGGGGCCGCGTGAGGGCGGCGCGGTCCGCGGGCCGGCCCCGGCGGGACGACCGCACGGGAACGCGAGGGAGGAACGATGACCGTCACACGCCGTCACGCCACCGTGCACAACGCGTGGATCCGGCAGTTCCACGATCCCGGAGGCGACGGCCCCGTCCTGGTCTGCCTCCCCCACGCCGGGGGTTCGGCGTCGGCCCACCTTCCCCTCTCCGCGGAGCTGTCCGCCGCGGCCGAGGTGCTGATCGTGCAGTACCCGGGCCGGCAGGACCGGCTGGCCGAGCCCGCCCTGGGGGATCTCCGGCAGCTGGCGGACCGGATCGCGCACGCCCTGCTGCCCTGGCGGGACCGGCCGCTGGCCCTCTTCGGGCACAGCATGGGCTCCCTCCTGGCGTACGAGGTGGCGCTGCGGCTCGAACGGCGCCGGGGCCGCCCCCTCGTGGGGCTGGTCGTCTCGGGCCGGGCCGCCCCGTCCGTCCCGTCCGACCGGGGGGTGCACACCATGGACGACGAGCGCCTCACCGGGCACCTGGCCGAACTCGCGGGCACACCGCCCGCGTTGCTGGCCGACAGGGAACTCCTGGCCACCGTGCTCCCCTCGGTGCGTGCCGACTTCAGGGCGGTGGAGACCTACCGGGACCATGCCGGCCACCGGGTCGGGTGTCCCATCAGCAGTTACCGCGGGACGAAGGACGCGGGTGTGTCGCGCGACGGCCTCGGGAAGTGGGCCGGCTACACGACCGGGCGGTGGACGGCCAGGCTCTTCGACGGCGGCCACTTCTACCTGCAGTCCCGGGAGCGCGAGGTGGCCCGGGCCGTCCTCCAGGACCTGGCGGCCTTCACCGCGCGGGGGACGGCGGGGCCCGACGGCCGGCCGGCCGGTACGCCGGCCGCCCCCACCGCCGCCCCGGCCGCCCCGGCCGCCCCGGCTCGGGACCTCGCCGGATGACGCCGCCGCCGGCAGGTCCGCGCCCGCACCGCCTCCGCGGTCCTCGCCCCGCCGCTCCGTACGCGCCCGCTCCCTGACGGGGACGCGCCGCGGGACCGGGAACCGCCCGCGCCCCCGCCCGCGCCTCCGCCCGCGCCCCCGTCCGCGCCCCCGTCCGCACCTCCCGTCGGCGCCGGTCCGGCCGCGGCTCCACGGCAACCTCGCGCGGGGCGCGGACGGTTGGGTGCCCGCCGTGAACGCCCGTGGCAAAATCAGCGCGTGCAGATCAAGGTGCTGGGTCCATTCGAGGTGCGCGGGGACGACGGCGGCTTGGTCGACGTGCCGGGCGCGCGACTGCGCGGACTGCTGATCGCCCTGGCGCTCAAACCGGGGCACGTGGTTCCGAAGGCGTCGCTCGTCGACTGGATCTGGGGGGAACACCCGCCCGCCGACGCGGCGAACGCCCTGCAGCGCCTGGTCTCCCGGCTGCGGAAGGCCCTTCCGGACGGGGTGGTGGAGGGGCAGCCGGACGGCTACCGGCTGACGGTGGAGCCCGACGCCGTCGACGCCGTGCGGTTCGAGCGCCTCCTCGCCGCCGGCCGGGCCGGCGGCGAGGACGTCTCCCGGCGTGTGCGGCTCCTGCGCGAGGCCCTCGGGCTGTGGCGCGGTGCGGCCCTGCAGGACGTCGGTGTGCAGGACGGCGCCGCGTTCGACGCCGCGGTCGTCCGGCTCGAGGGGTTGCGCCTGGCCGCCGCGGAGGAGCGGTTCGACGCGGAGGTCGCCCTCGGGCGCGGTGCGGAGGCGGTCCCGGAGCTGACCGACCTGGTGGCCGCGCACCCGGTGCGGGAACGGCTCGTCGCCGCGCTGATGCGCGCCCTCGTCGCGGCCGGCCGCGACAGCGAGGCGCTGCTGGTGTACCAGCGGGCGAGGGAGGCCCTCGCCGACGCGCTGGGTGTCGACCCCTCGCCGGAGCTGGCCGCGCTGCACGTCGCGCTGCTGCGGGGCGAGCTGGGGCAGGGCCTGCGGCGGCGGGAGGCGGACCGCAGGACCAACCTGCGCGCCGAGCTGACCACCTTCGTCGGCAAGGACGCCGACGTCGCCGCGGTCCGCGGGCTCGTCGCCGAGCACCGGCTGACCACCGTGATCGGGCCGGCCGGCTCGGGGAAGTCCCGACTGGCCACGGAGACCGCGCGCACCCTGCTCGACGGACTGCCGGACGGGGTCTGGCTGGTGGAGCTCGCCGGCCTCCGCGCGGACGGTGACGTGGCCGACGTGACGCAGTCGACGCTCACCGCGCTCGGTCTCCGGGACGCCCTGCTCGGCGGGGCCCCGAACACGGAGCTGACGGACCGGCTCGTCGCCGCGGTCCGCGAGCGGGAGGCGCTGCTGATCCTGGACAACTGCGAGCACGTGATCGAGGCCGCGGCGGTGTTCGCCCACCGGGTGCTCGGGGAGTGCCGGCGGCTGCGGATCCTGGCGACGAGCCGGGAACCGCTCGGCATCACCGGGGAGGCGCTGTGGCTGGTCGAGCCGCTGGCCCTTCCGGAGGGGGACGCGGGACCCGGTGAGATCGAGGCCTCGCCGGCCGTCCGGCTGCTGCGGGACCGGACCGGGGCGGTGCGCCGGGATCTCTGGGTCGACGCCCGCACCCTGGCGACGATGGCGCGCGTCTGCCGGACGCTGGACGGGATGCCGCTGGCGATCGAACTGGCCGCGGCCCGGTTGCGGACCATGTCCATCGACCAGCTCGCCGACCGGCTCGACGACCGGTTCCGCCTGCTGACCAGCGGCAGCCGGACCGCGATGCCGCGGCACAGGACGCTGCGCGCGGCCGTCGACTGGAGCTGGGAGCTGCTCACCCACGCCGAGCGGGTGGTCCTGCGCAGGCTCTCGGTGTTCTCCGGCGGGGCGGGCCTGGAGGCGGCCGAACGGGTCTGCGCGGGCGGCGTGGTCGAGCAGGAGCAGGTGCTGGAGCTGCTCACCGCGCTGACCGAGAAGTCGCTGCTGCTCGCCGAGGGCGCCGGCGCCCCGCGCTACCGCATGATCGGCACGATCAGGGAGTACGCCCGGCACCGGCTCGCGGAGGCGGGGGAATCGGACCGGACGCGCCGCGCCCACCTGGCGTACTTCACCGAGCTCGCCGAGACCGCGGAGCCGCACCTGCGCCGCGCCGAGCAGCTGGAGTGGCTGGCCATGCTGGAGGCCGAGCACGACAACATAGGCGCGGCGATGGGCGGCGCGCTCGCGGCGGGCGAGGCGCAGGCGGCGATGCGGCTCGCGGCGGGCGCGGGCTGGTACTGGTGGCTCGGCGGGCACCGGACCGAGGGCTTCGAGCTGATCACCACGGCCACCAGGACGCCCGGCGAGGTGAGCGACGAGGTCCGCGCCATGGTGTACGCGCTGGTCGTCCTGTTCGTGAGCTCGGGGCGGGGCGACGAGCGCCAGGCCGCGCGGTGGATCCACGAGGCGTACCGGTTCAGCCGGCGCAGCGGGCACCGCTCCCCGCTGCTGGGACTCGTCACCGCGCTGGAACGCATGCTGCAGGCGCCCGACGCGTTCCTGCCCGCGTTCGAGCCGCTGCTCGACAACGAGGACCCCTGGGTGCGCGCCCTGGCCCGGCTGCACCTGGGCAAGATGCGGATCATGCTCGGCCGGGACGGGCGGGACGCGGACGCGCACCTGGAGAGGGCGCTCACCGAGTTCCGGGCGCTCGGGGAGCGGTTCGGGATCTCGTTCGCCCTGACCGAGCTGGCGGACCGGATCGCCGTGCGCGGCGAGTTCGCGAGTGCGTGCGGGCACTACGAGGAGGCGATCGCGGTCGTCACCGAGATCGGCACCACCGAGGACGTCATCCGGATGCGGTCGCGGCAGGCGCAGCTGTACCGGCTGCTGGGCGACGAGGCCGGCGCCGCCGCCGCCATCGCCGAGGCGCAGCGGCGCGCGGAGCGCGTCACCTGGCCGGACGCGCTGGCCGAGCTGGCCCTCGCGAAGGCGGAGCTCGCCCGGTGGGGCGGCGACGCCGAGGAGGCGCACCGGCAACTCGGTGTCGTGACGGCCGTACTGGGCGACGAGGCGGAGCGGGCGGACATCCGCGCGGTGCGGCACGACCTGCTCGGCTATCTCGCCGACGACCTCGACGAGTCCCGGGCGCACCGCGCGGCGGCCTGCGAGGCGGCGTCCGAGGCACGGTACGCGCCGCTGACCGCGCAGGTCCTCGTCGGGGTCGCGGACCTGGCACTGCGCCGCGACGAGTACGAGCAGGCCGCGCGGCTGCTCGCGGCGAGCACGGACGTACGCGGGCTGCAGGACCGTTCCCACCCGGACGCGGCCCGCATCGAGCGGAGCGCGCGCGGCCGCCTCGGCGACGCGCGGTTCGCCGAGGCGGCTCGGGAGGGGACGCGGACCGGCTGGTCTCAGCTGGTCGGGGTCACGCTCGCTTCTTGAAGGTGGACACCGCCCACACGTACCCGAGGAGGGTGAGCCCGACGCACCAGGCGACGGCCGCGATCGCGTCGCCGCTCGACGGGTCGCCCGCCAGCAGCCCGCGCAGCGTCTCGATGATGGGGGTGAAGGGCTGGTACTCCGCGAACTGCCGCGCGCCGGCCCCCATGGTGTCCGCGGGCACGAACGCGCTGCTCAGGAACGGCAGCATGATCAGCGGCACGGTGGCCAGGCCCGCCGACTCCGCGGTCTTCGCGGCCAGCCCCAGGGCGATGGTGAGCCAGCTGGTCGCGAAGGTGAGCAGCACGACGAGACCGAGCACACCGAGCCAGTCCAGGGCGCTCGCCTCCGGGTCGAACCCCATCGCGAAGGCCACCCCGACGATGGCCGTGCAGGCCACCAGGCAGCGCACCGTGGTGACGACGACCTGCCCGGTCAGCACGGCGCCGCGGGAGACGTCCATGGCCTTGAACCGGTTGATGACGCCCTTCCTCATGTCGTCGTTCACGGCCGCCGCGGTGGAGCCCAGCCCGTAGCTGACGGCCATCACGAGCAGCCCCGGCGTCACGTAGTCGATGTACTCCTCACCGACGCTGAAGGCGCCACCGAGCACCTTGACGAACATGAGCATGATCACGATGGGGAACAGGACCGCGTTGAACAGCACCAGCGGGTTGCGCAGGGTGTGCTTCAGGTTGCGGCGCAGCATGATCACCGAGTCGGCCATCGCCGTCGAGAGACTGCTCACTGGGCGACCGCCTCCGCGCTCGGGCGCCCGGTCAGGGCGAGGAAGACGTCGTCGAGGTCCGGGGTGTGCACGGAGAACTCCTGGGCGTTGATGTCGTGCTCGTCGAGCCGGTCGAGCAGGGCCCGCAGCGACCTCGACTGGCCGTCGCTGGGCATCCGCAGGATCAGTTCCTGGTCGTCCCTCGTGGCCCCGGCCAGGACCCGCGCCGCCGCGTCGAGCTCGTCGAGGTCCGCGAACCGGAGCCGGACGTGGGTGCCGGGGACCTGGCGCTTGAGCTCCTCGGGGGTGCCCTGGGCGACCAGCCGGCCCTGGTCGAGGACGACGACCTGGTCGGCGAGCTGGTCGGCCTCCTCGAGGTACTGGGTGGTGAGGAAGATGGTGGTGCCGTCGGCCACCAGCTCGCGGACGATCCCCCACATCGTGCGCCGGCTGCGCGGGTCGAGACCCGTCGTCGGCTCGTCCAGGAAGATGATCCGCGGGCTGCCGACCAGCGTCATCGCCAGGTCCAGCTTGCGGCGCATGCCCCCGGAGTAGGTCGACGACATCTTGTCCGCCGCCTCCACCAGGTCGAACCGCTCCAGCAGCCGCGCGACCACCTGGTCACCGGAGCGCACGCGCTTGAGGTCCGCCATCAGCTGGAGGTTCTCCCGGCCCGACAGCAGCTCGTCCACCGCGGCGAACTGACCGGTCACCCCGATGGCCGCGCGGACCTGCCGGGTCTCGGTGGCCACGTCGTGCCCGGCCACGCGCACCGTCCCGGCGTCGGCCTTCAGCAACGTCGCCAGGACGTTCACCGTCGTCGTCTTGCCCGCGCCGTTCGGGCCGAGCATGGAGAAGACCGAGCCCGCGGCGACATCGAAGTCGAGGCCGTCGAGCACGGCCTTGTCGCCGAACGCCTTGCGCAGTCCTGTGACTGCGATTGCCGTACTTGTCATGTTCCCACTCTCCTCACCGGGCCGGACGCCGACCGGTCACGCCCCTGACACGGGCGCTGACACGGGCGCTGACGCGGCGCCCCCGCCGGCGGGTGGTGCCGGCACCGCTCGTGGTCCTCCTCCGGGCCGGGGCCGTGGAACCGGTTCGGGGGCCTCACCGCTCCGGGGCCGGCTCGCCCCGGACCGCGGCGGAGATGATGCCGGTGACCTCCCGGCCGTACTGGTCGAGGTAGAAGTGGCCGCCCCGGAAGACGTGCAGGGAGAACTCGCCGGTGGTGTGCTCCCCCCAGGCCTCGGCCTCGGCGACCGTGGTGTGCGGGTCGTCGTCGCCGATCAGCACGGTGATGGGGCAGTCGAGCCGGACGCCGGTGACGCGGGGGTGGGTCTCGATGGCCGTGTAGTCGCCCCGCACGGCGTGGAGGACGGCGGCTCTGAGGTGCCTGTTCTCCAGCCAGACGGGGTCGGTGCCGTTGACGGAACGCAGTTCGTCGACGATGCCGTCGTCGTCACGGCGGTGGACCGTGCCGCCGCGCAGCCGGGAGGGTGCGGGGTAGCCGGAGGCGAACAGCCGGGCGGGCGGGGCGCCGGTGTCGTCCTGGTAGCGGCGGGCCACCTCGAAGGCGAGGATCGAGCCCATGCTGTGGCCGAAGAAGACGGTGGGCCGGCCGTCCTCGCAGCGGCGCAGCGCCGCGTAGGTGAGGTCGGCGAGGTGGGCCAGGTTGTGGACGCAGCCCTCGGCGCGCCGGTCCTGCCGTCCCGGGTACTGGACGGCGAGCGTGTCCAGGTGGGGTGAGAGGGCTTCCGACAGCGCGTGGTAGTAGCTCGCCGAACCTCCGGCGTGCGGGAAGCAGACGAGGCGGAAGTCGCTGTCGTCGCGGGGATGGAAGCGGTGTGTCCACTGCCCCTCGGATCTCGTCGCCCCTGTCATGCCCGACCCTTCTGTTCCGTGTGTGCACCGGTCTCCCCCGCGGCGCGGGTGAGGAGGATGGTGTTCTTCCGGTCCGGTCCCGGGCCTCCCCGGTCACCGGTCCCGTCCGTCGACGGCCGGTGCGGGGGCCCGTCGACGGCTGGTTCAGGAGGCCCGGCGGCTCAGGAGGGACGCCACGAGGCTCGTCTCGACGTTGCCGCCCGAGAGCAGCACGCCGATGTCCCGGGCGCGGCCGTCGGCGGCGAGGCGCAGGGCGCCGGCCACGGCGGTGGCGGCGGCGGGCTCGACCAGCAGCCGGGCGTGGACGAGCACCAGGCACAGGGCCTCGGCGATGGCGGCCTCGTCGACGGTGAAGACCTCCGCGACCGTGTCGTGGACCAGGTCGTAGGGCAGCCGGCCGATGCGGTCGGGGCGCAGCCCGTCGGCGATCGTGGGCTCCGGGTCCACGGTGACGGGTCCCCCGGCGCGCAGCGCCGCGGTCAGGGCCGGCACGGCGCGGGGCTCGGCGCCGTAGACGTCGATGCCCCGGCCCGCGGTGGCCAGGCAGGCGCCGGCCACCGCGCTGCCGCCCCCGACGGGCAGCACCACCGCGTCCAGACGGCCGCCGGCCGCGTCCACCTGGTGCAGCAGGTCCGCGGTGGCGGTTCCCTGCCCGGCGACCACGTCCGGGTTCTGGTAGGGGTCGATCTCGTCGTACCCGCGGCTGTTCCTGAGCTCCTCGACCACCGCGACCCGCTCGGCGAGCGTGGTTCCGGCCCGGAGCACCTCGGCGCCGGTCTCACGGATGCGCCGCACCTTGGTCGGAGCGGCGTCGGTGGGCAGCACCAGCACCGCCGGGAGCCGGTACTGCGCGGCGGCCAGGGCCACGGCTATGGCGTGGTTCCCGGTGGACTGCGCGACCACCCCGGTGCTGCCGGCCCCCCTCAGCCGCTCCACGGCGAGGAGCGCGCCGCGCATCTTGAAGGAGCCCCCGCGCTGGAGGTTCTCCGCCTTCAGCCACAGCCGGGCGCCGGCCACCCGCTCCAGTTCCTCGCTGCGCACGACGGGCGTGCGCACCAGACGTCCGGCGATACGGCGCCGGGCGCCATGCACCCCTTCGTAGCTCAGGAGCGGTGGCTGGCCGGCGACGGCCACGGCGTTCACGCCGGTCGACATGATGCGTCTCCGTTTCTCTGCGGGTCCGCCGGGAGTTCCCCGCGGGTGCCCTGCGGGTCTCCCGCGGGTGCGGTTCTCCCGCGGGTTCTCCGCGGGTTCGGGGTGTCTTTCGCGGTGCGGGCCCCGCGCGGGCGTCCGGGTCCCGTCGGGCCCCGGACGCCCCGGACGCGACGGCCCGCACGGGCCCGCCACCGCGTCGGCGCGCGTCGGCCGCCGCCGCCGTGTGCGGACGGTTCACCGAGCCGGGCCCCGCCAGGTCGTGCCGAGCCGGACCGAGCCGAGCCTGACCAGGCCAGGCCGAGCCGAGCCGACGGCGTGGGGATCCGGCCGGGTCGGCGGCGGTGGGTCCGGGCAGGGCCGCGGCCCCGCCCGGGTCCTCGTCCCGCGGGCGGGTGGCCTCAGCGGTCGCGCGCGGATTCCGCCTCGATCACGTCCAGCACCTCCCGGGCGTGATCGACCAGGTACATGTGATCGCCCGGGAACTCCGCGGAGCTGAATCCGCCCGTGGTCGCCTTCTGCCACTCCTGGGCCTGTTCGGCGCTGACCAGGCCGTCGGAGTCGCCTCGCAGCGAGCAGATCGGCACCGACACCGGTTCGTCGGTGCTCGGGACGTAGTTCTCGTGCATCTCGCAGTCGGCCCGCAGCACGGGGAGGAGCAGTTCACGCATCTCCGGGTGGTCGAGCGCCTCGTGCCGGAACCCCGCGAACTCCTCGACCCGGGCGAAGAACTCCTCGTCCGGGAGCCCCGTCGCCCTCCGTTCCCGCTGGGTCCACGGCCCCGGCGAGCCACTGACGACCAGCCGTTCGACGTGCACGCCGCGCGCGCTCAGCAGGTGCACCAGCTCGTACGCGAGCACCGCGCCCAGGCTGTGCCCGAACAGCACGGTCCGCGCCCCCTCGCCGAGGGCCGCGACGATGCCGTCGGCCTCGCTCCTGGCCGCCTCGACGACGTTGCGGTACGGCGTCTCCATGATCCGCCGCTCCCTGCCGGGCAGTTCGACCGGCACCACGCGCCACCGGTCGGCGGCCGGCGCCCGCCACGGGTGGAAGAACGAAGCCCCCGCCCCCGCGAACGGCACGCACAGCAGCGCGGCCCGGTCCTCGTGTTCCGTGGACATGCCGGGTTCACGCACCCCGACCAACCCCCCTCATCCGTTCGGCGATTCGCCGGACCGGCGCGAAGAACACGCCGCCGGTCACGTCGCGAGCTTGCTGTTGACGACCTTCATGACCTCGGCCACGGGTTCGGGCATGTTCATCTCGTGGTGCGTGGCGCGCACGTCGTGCACCTCGATGGAGCCGAGGACGTACGGCCGCCACAGGTGCGCGTACGACTGGTCCTGGAGCGTCGCGCTGAAGAACAGCACGTCGCCGCGGTAGACCGGCGACTCGAAATCCATCATGAGGGTCGTGTTGTTGGTCAGGACCCTCGCCATGGCATCCAGGAAGTGCTGGCGGTCGTCGGTGCCCACGTACTGGCCGAAGTACTCCTCGAGTTCGGCCCGGTAGTCCGACATCGTCTTGCCGGCGTGGATCTCCGTGAACCCGTGCCCGCCCGGCTGGGAGTCCAGGACGGCCACGAGGGCGACCTCGTGGCCGCGCCGGTCGAGCGCCGCCGCGACGGCGGGCGCGAGCGTGCCGCCGTAGGACCAGCCGACGAGGTGGAAGGGCCCTTCCGGCTGGATCCTCAGCATCTCGGTGACGTAGTCCTCGACCATCTCCTCCACGGACCCCACCAGCGGGGCCACGCCGTCGGAGCCGCGGGACTGGAGGGCGTAGGCCGGCCGGTCCCGCACGTGCAGCACGAAGCTGAAGTACGCCCACCCCAGCCCGCCTCCCCCGTGGAAGAACCACAGGGGCGGCTTCCCGGTGCCGGGATCGCTGTTCAGCGGCAGCACGACGGCGAACGGGTCGGAGAGTTCCGAGGGGGCGCCGATGAGCATCAGCGAGGCCAGCTCGGCCACCGTGGGGTACTTGATGATCGTCCTGAGGGGCACGTCGAGGCCGAACTCGCTGCGGATGCGGGCGCTGAGCCGGGTGGCCAGGAGCGAGTGACCGCCGAGCGCGAAGAAGTCGTCGTCGATGCCGACCCCCTCGACGGCGAGCAACTCGGCGAAGAGGGCGCACAGCCTCTCCTCGCGGGAGTCCCGCGGCTCGCGGCCCGCCTCGGCGTGCGTGTCCTCGGCCGGCAGCGCTCCCCGGTCGAGCTTCCCGTTCGGGGTCAGCGGGATCTCCGAGAGCGGGATCAGCGCGGAGGGCACCATGTAGTCCGGCAGGCGCCCGCGCAGGTACCCGGGCAGCTCGGCGAGCAGGGCCCGGACCCCGGCCTCGTCCCCGGCGGCGCCGGGCCCGGGCATCACGTAGCCCACGATGCGCTTGTCGCCGTCCTGGTTCTCGCGCACCACGGCCGCCGCCTGCGCCACGCCGGGGTGCCCGGTCAGCACGTGCTCGATCTCCCCCAGCTCGATCCGGAATCCGCGGATCTTCACCTGGAAGTCGGTTCGCTCGAGGTACTCCAGCTGACCGTCCGCGTTCCAGCGCACCAGGTCCCCGGTGCGGTACATCCGCGCCCCGGCGGGCCCGAACGGGCACGCCACGAACCGCTCCGCGGTCAGCTCCGGCCGGCCCTGGTAGCCGCGGGCCATGCCGGCGCCGGCGATGTAGAGCTCGCCCTGCACGCCGCGCGGGACCGGGCACAGCCGCGAGTCGAGCACGTACACCCGGGTGTTCCCGACCGGCCTGCCGATCGGGGCGCCCCGCCCGGGCTCCACGCGCGCCTCGGTGCACCACGTCACCGTCTCGGTCGGGCCGTACATGTTGAACACCTCGGCGGCCTGCCGCGCCAGCGTCTCGGCCAGCCGCACCGGTACGGCTTCCGCGCCGATGATGATCCGCAGGTCCTTCGCGGCGTGCGGGTCGTGCATCAGCAGCATCTGCCAGAAGGCGGGCGTGGCCTGGACCGCGGTGACCCCGTGGCGGCGTATCAGCGCCAGGACGGCCGACGGGTCGGTGACGGTGTCCTTCCCCGCCACCACCATGGTCGAGCCGGTGACGAACGGCAGGTACAGCTCGGTGTTCGCCATGTCGAACGCCACGGTCGTGCTGAACAGCATCCGGTCCCCGGGGGACAGCGGGAACCTCCGCTGCGTCGTGGCGAGGTAGTTCGCCACCGCGCCGCGCGGGATCGTCACCCCCTTCGGCCTCCCTGTCGAGCCCGACGTGTAGATCACGTACTGGGTGTTCTCGGGCCGGACGACCACCTCGGGCGCCGTGTCCGGACATCCCGCCAGGTCCGCGCCGGCCAGCGCGTCGGCGTCGAGCACCAGCACCGGGTCCGCGTGCTCGAGGATGTAGTCGATCCGGGAGCGCGGGTGGTCCGGGTCGATCGGGACGTAGGCCCCGCCGGCCTTGAGGACCGCGAGCAGCGTCACCACCAGGTTCACCGTCCGGGGCAGGCACACGGCGACCCGTGACTCCGCCCGCACGCCGCGGCCGACCAGCCAGTGCGCCAGCCGGTTCGACCGCGCTTCCAGTTCCCGGTAGGTGAGCGACTCCTCCTCGCCGATGACGGCGAGTGCCTCCGGCGTCGCCCGTACCCGCTCGCGCACCGCCTCCACCAGTTCCAGGGTCGGCTCGGCGGTGTCGTTCACCTCCACCAGCAGCCGCCGGCGCTCGTCCGCGCCCAGCACGTCGACGTCCCCGACGCACACGTCCGGATCGGCGACCACCTGCTCGAGGACACGCGTGAACCGGGCGGCGACGGCCTCGACCGTCTCCCGGTCGAACAGCTGGGTCGCGTAGGAGACGTCGCCCCGCAGCGCGCCCGAGTCGTCCGCGACCACGTTGAAGAACAGGTCGACCTTGGCGCTCGACAGGGCGTTGCGCTCGGCCTCCACCTCGAGCCCCGGGAGCCTGAAGTCGGGCCGCTCGTAGTTCTGCAGGCCGAGCATCACCTGGAACAGCGGCTGGTACGCCGCGGACCGTTCGGGGTTGATCGCCTCGACCAGGGCGTCGAACTGCACGTCCTGGTGCTCGTAGGCCGCCAGCGCCTTGTTCCGCACCTGCGCGAGCAGACCGGCGAACGACGGGTCGCCGGAGAGGTCCACCCGCAGCACCTGGGTGTTGACGAAGAACCCGATCAGGTCGGCCAGCGCCTCGTCGGTGCGCCCGGCGATCGAGCTGCCGATCGTCACGTCGTCCCCGCCGCCGAGCTTGCGCAGCAGCACCGCCAGCGCGGCGTGCAGGACCATCGACAGGGTCGCCCCGCGCTCGTCGGCCAGCTTCTGCAGCCCGGTCCCCACCCGCGGTTCCACAAAGAAGCCGACGCTGTCGCCCCGCGAGTCCGCTTCCGCGGGCCGCGGGCGGTCCAGCGGCAGGTTCAGCGGCTGCGGCACCCCGGCCAGTTCCTTGCGCCAGTACTCGATCTGCGTCGCGGCGAGACTGCCCGGGTCCGCCGGGTCGCCGAGCACCTCGCGCTGCCACATCGTGTAGTCCTTGTACTGGACGGGCAGCGGCTCCCACTCCGGCGCCCGGCCGTCCCGGCGGGCGGTGTAGGCCGCGGTCAGGTCCCGCACCAGCGGCGCGCCCGAGCTGCCGTCCGTGGCGATGTGGTGGACGACCAGGACGAGGACGTGTTCCCGGGGCGAGCAGCGCAGCAGGGAGGCCCGCAGCGGGATCTCGGCCGCCAGGTCGAACCGGTGCGCGATGGCCTCGTCGATCGCGCCGGACACGTCCTCGGGCGCCACCTCGGTCACCGGCACCCGCGGCGCGGCCCGCTCCGGCGGGAGGATCCGCTGGTGGGGCTCCCCGTCGTCGTCCGTCACGTAGACGGTGCGCAGGATCTCGTGCCGGCCGACCACGTCGCGGACCGCCGCGGCGAGGGCGGCCTCGTCCAGGGATCCGGTGAGCCGGAAGGCCGCGGCCATGTTCCAGTTCTCCGACCCGCCCTCCAGCTGGTGCAGGACCCACATCCGGCGTTGGGCGAATGACAGCGGAATCATGACGTTCACTCCTCTACGAACATCTTGCGCAGGCCGGGGCGACGGGGAGCGGCGGACTCCTCCGACCACTCGGCGAGCGCGGCCGGCGTCGGCAGGTCGAAGATCTTGCGGATGGGGATCTCGATCCCCATCTCGGCGCGGGCGCGGCTGATCAGCCGGGTGGCGAGCAGGGAGTGCCCGCCGAGCTCGAAGAAGCCGTCGTCGATGCCGACCCGGTCCACGCCGAGGACCTCGGCGAACAGGTCGGCGAAGGTCTTCTCGCGGGGGGTGCGGGGTGCCCGGTGGGCGGCGCCGGTGTACTCCGGCTCGGGCAGGGCGGCCCGGTCCAGCTTGCCGTTCGGGGCGAGTGGCAGCCGGTCGAGGACCACGAGGGCCGACGGCACCATGAAGTCCGGCAGCCGTTCCGAGACGAAGGCGCGCAGTTCCGCCGCGTCCGGCCCGGAGGGGCCCTCGGCCGTGGTGCCGCCGGCCGTCGTGCCGTCGCCGGCGGCGGTGGGCACGACGTAGGCGACCAGGCGCCTGCCGGTGCCGCCGCGCCCGTCGCGGGCGACGGCCACGGCCCGGGCGACGCCGGGGTGCGCGGTGAGCGCGGCCTCGACCTCGGCGGGCTCGATGCGGAAGCCGCGCACCTTGACCTGCGCGTCGCCGCGGCCCACGTACTCCAGCCGGCCCTCGTCGTCGAGGCGGGCCAGGTCGCCGGTGCGGTACATGCGGACGCCGGGCGGGCCGAAGGGGTCGGCGACGAAGCGCTCGGCGGTCGGGGCGGGGCGGCCGTGGTAGCCGCGGCCCACCGTCCCGCCGACGTACAGTTCGCCGATCGCGCCCGGCGGCACCGGATCCAGGCCGGGGCCGAGGACGTAGGTCCGCATGTTGCCGAGCGGGGTGCCCACGGGCGTGCTGCCCGTCCGGCCCCGCGCGTCGCCGTCGACGGTGAAGGTGGTGGCGTAGAACGACTCGCTCTGCCCGTAGGCGTTGACGACCCGTACGCCCGGGAAGGCGTCCCGGGTCCTCTCGACGAGCGAGGCGGGCAGGGCCTCGCCGGCGAAGACGACGGTCTCCACGCTGGTGCGGCCGGAGAGCTCGTCGACGAGTTCGGCGAAGACGGACGGCACGGTGGAGATGACGGCGCCGCTCCAGTCCCTGCGGTCGCCCAGGGCCAGGACGTCCTGGACGACCTCGACGACGCCGCCGGTGGCGAGGGTCGTGAAGATCTCGAACGCCGAGACGTCGAAGTTGACCGACGTGCCCGCCAGGAGCCGCTTGCCCGGCCCCATGCCCACGCGGGAGGCGAGTCCCAGGACGCCGTTGACCACGCAGGCGTGGGTGATGGCGACGCCCTTGGGCTTGCCCGTGGAGCCGGAGGTGTACATCACGTACGCCAGCTGCCCGGGGTGGGGCGCGATGCCGGGGCCGGTGTCCTGCCCGGACGGGTCGAGCGCGTCGAGGAGGACGTCCGGGGCGTCGTGCGCCGGCAGCACCCCGGCCGTCGCGGAGTCCGTCAGGACGAGGCGCGGCCGCGCCTCGTCGAGGATGGCCGCGAGGCGGTGGCCGGGGTACCTGGGGTCGACCGGCAGGTACGCTCCGCCCGCCTTCAGGACCGCGAGCAGGGCGACCACCAGGTCCGCCGACCGCGGCAGCGAGACCGCGACCACCGACTCCGGGCCCACGCCCCGGCCGGCCAGTTCGCGCGCCAGGCGGTCCGCCCGGGAGACCGTCTCGCGGTACGTGAGCGTCTCGCCCCCGGCGACCACGGCGACCTCGTCCGGGGTCCGCTCCGCCTGTGCCTCGACGAGAGCGGTGATCGTGACGTCCGGGGCCGGGACGGCCGTGTCGTTGAACTCGACGAGGAGCCGGTCGCGTTCGGCCGGTTCCAGGACGTCGAGTTGCGCGACCCTCAGGTCGGGGGTGGCCGCCAGCTGCTCCAGGACGCGCACGAAACGGGCCGCGTACGCCTGTGCCGTGTCCCGGTCGAAGACGCCGGGCGCGTACTGGAGGAGGAAGTGGAGGTGCGTGTCGACCGCCGCCATCAGGGCCAGGGGGTAGTGCGTGCCGTTGGACGGGCGCAGGCCGGTGACGGCGATCCCGTCCGCGGCCTCGCCGGCGGCGCCGATGCCCTCCTGGTCGACCGGGTAGGACTCGAAGACGACCAGGGTGTCGAAGAGGGTCTGCAGGCCGACGGCCTGCTGGATCTGCGTGAGGCCGTGGTGGTGGTGCTCCAGGAGGCCGGCCTGGCGGCCCTGGAGCCGGGTGAGGACCTCGGCGAGGGTGTCGCCGGGCGCGTACCGCACGCGTACGGGCAGGGTGTTGATGAACATCCCGACCATCGACTCGACGCCCGTCACCGCGGCCGGGCGTCCGGAGACGGTGGTGCCGAACACCAGGTCCTGCCGGTTGGTGAGCCGGCCGAGCAGCAGCCCCCAGGCCCCCTGGACCAAGGTGTTGACGGTGACCCCCAGTTCGGAGGCGCGCCGCCCGAGCGCGCCGGACAGGTCGAGCGGGAGGGTGACCTCGATCTGGTCGAGGCCGTCGCCGGTGGCGGCTCCGGGGGCGAGCAGGGTCGGTTCCTCGACCCCGTCGAGCTCGGCGGCCCACGCCCGGGCCGCCTCGTCCTGGTCCTGCCGTGCGTACCAGGCCAGGAACTCGCCGTAGCCGCGGGTGGCGGGCAGCCCGCTCCCGTCGCCGTGGGACGCGTAGAGCAGGAGCAGGTCCTGCAGCAGCAGGGGCGTGGACCAGCCGTCGGCGAGCGCGTGGTGGACGGTCACCACGAGTTCGGAGCGGCCGGGTTCGAGGGCGACGAGCGCCAGCCGGATCAGCGGGGGGGTGTCCACGTCGAAGTGGGCGGCCCGGTCCCGGGTGAGGAACCGCTCGAACGCCTCGGTCCGGTCGGCCTCGCCGTGCCCGGTCAGGTCCAGGTGGTGCCACGGCAGGGTGACGCCGGCCGCCGGCACCACCTGGACGAGATCGCCGTCGGCCCGGTCGACGAACGCCGCGCGGAGGCCGGCGTGGCGTTCCAGCAGCGCCTGCCCGGCGACGTGCATCCGCCCGGGGTCGACCTCACCGGAGAGGTGGAACACCAGCTGCACGTGGTAGGCGTCGAAGGAGGCCCCGGCCAGCATCGAGTGGAAGACGATCCCCGACTGGGCCGGGGTCACCGGCCATATCTCGGCCAGGTGCCCGAACCTGGCCTCCCAGGCGTCGATCTCCTCCTGTCCCACGTCGACCAGGGGCGCGTCGGCCGGGGTCAGGCCGCCGGCCTCGGGGGTCGCGGCGTGCCGGGCGAGGGCGGTCAGGGCCCGGACCCACAGCCCGGCCAGCTCGGTGACCTCCTCGTGGGTGAGCACGCCGGTCGGGAAGCCGAAGTAGGCGGTCAGCAGTTCGTCGCCGTCGGGGGTCCGGTTGGCCACCGCGTTGATCTCCAGCGCGGACAGCACCGGCATGTCCGCGTCGGGCGCGGCGATCAGGTCGCGGTGCGCGGTGTCGGGTGCCCAGCCCAGGCCGCGCAGTTCCTCGGGGATGTCCGCGGTGGAGGTCCGGCCGAGGTAGTTGAAGCCGATCTGCGGTTCCCGGGCCGCGGCCAGCCCGGCGGCGGTCTCCGGGTTGAGGTGGCGCAGCAGGCCGAAGCCGATGCCGTCGCCCGGAACCGCCCGCAGCTGCTCCTTGACCGCCTTGACCGCCCGGCCGGCGGCCGGGCCGCCGGCGAACGCGTCCGCCACGTCGACGCCGGCCAGGTCCAGCCGCACCGGGTACATCGCGGTGAACCACCCGATCGTGCGCGACAGGTCCGCGCCGGGCACCGCCTGCTCCTCCCGGCCGTGCCCCTCCAGGCGGACCAGCGCCGAGGAGGCGGGCACGCCCCGCGTCCGGCGCCAGCTGGCCAGCGCCAGGGCCAGCGCGGCCAGCAGCCCGTCGTCGACTCCGCCCCGGAAGACCGCGGGCAGCGTGTTCAGCACGGCCTCGGTGACGTCCGCCGGCACGTGGACGCGCACCGTGTCCACGGTGGCGGCGACGTCCCGCGCGGGGTCCAGCCCGCGTGCTCCGAGCACCGGCTCGTCCTCGCCCAGGATCTGCTGCCACACGGGCAGTTCCGCCACCCGCTCCGGGCGGACCGCCTCGTCGGCCAGGGCGTGCGCCCACCGGCGCACCGAGGTGGCCGACTCCGCCGACTCCGCCGGCTCCGCCGGGGTGCGGCCGTCGCGGACCCGCTGCCAGGCCGCGACGAGGTCCGGTACGAGGATCCGCCAGGACACCCCGTCGACGACCAGGTGGTGCAGCACGATCAGCAGCCGGCCGGCACCCGTGGCGGAGGTGAACCACACGAACTGCGCCATCACGCCCGCGTCCGGGTCCAGCCGGTCCGCGGCCGCGTCCAGCTCGGCGTGCGCGTCGGCGTCCTCGAAGGGGACCTCCCGCAGCAGCGCGTCGGCGCGCACGCCGCCGGCCGGCTCGATCCGCAGGCCGGGCCGCTCCCGGACCAGCCGGGACCGCAGGACGTCGTGCCGGTCGAGGACGGCCTGCAGCGTGTCGGTCAGTCCCGCCCGGTCGACGTCCTCGGGCAGGGTCAGCATCCCGGACATGCAGAACCGGCCGAGACCGCCGCCGAGCGCGAGCACGTGCCGCGCCGTCGGCATCAGCGGGGCCCATCCCGTGCCGCCGCCCGGCAGTTCCGCCAGGGTGAGGCGTTCCTCCCGGCGCCCGGCGACCAGTTCCGCGAGCCGGGCGACCGTGGAGTGCTCGAAGATCTCCCGCGTGCTGATGTCGATGCCGCGGGCCCTGGCCCGCGCGACGATCTGGATGGAGCGGATGCTGTCCCCGCCGCTGGCGAAGAAGTCGTTGTCGATGCCGACGCTGTCCACGCCGAGCACTTCGGCGAACAGCGCGCCGAGGGTCTCCTCGACCTGGTTGCGCGGGGCACGGCCGGTCGTCGCCTGCGCGTCGTCCGGGGGCGGCAGCAGCCGCTGGTCCAGCTTCCCGCTCGGGGTCAGCGGCAGTTCCGTGAGCGGCACGAACGCGGGGGGCACCATGTAGTCGGGCAGCCGTCCGCGCAGGTACTCGGGCAGCTCGACGAGCAGCGGACCGAGCGACCTGGCCAGCGCGGGGGTGTTCGCCCGGATCCGCCCGCCCGCGCCGGCGGGGACGAACGAGCCCGTGACGTTGCGCTGTCCGGCCGGCCCCTCGGGCAGCAGCACCGCGTCGTAGCACCGCGGGTCCTCGCCCGACCAGGTGACGACCGCGTCCCGGCCGTGCTCGCGCGCCCACCGGAGCAGTTCCTGCGGATCGACCGGTCTGCCGGGCCGGGAGACCGGGGCGAGGACACCCGTCGCGGCGGTCAGGGCGGCCTCGTCGGCCAGGCGCGCGTTGGGCACCCCGGTCACCCGCAGCGGTCCGCCCGTCCGGGCCGTGAGGGCGCCCAGGTCGTCCAGGTCGTACACCTCCCGGCCCCACGGCACCGACGGCACGCCGGCCAGGTCGAGCACGTCGGCCGGCTGCTTGTGCAGGACGACCTCGTAGCGGTGCCGGGTCAGCTCGTTGTGCGCCCGGCCGGGCTTCAGCCGGATGTCGACCGCGGCGGAGAGGTCCTCCGCCAGCTCGGCGAACCACTCCGGCGCGATCACCAGCTCCTGTTCGGCGAGCAGTTCCCTCTCCACCAGCGTCCGCAGCTCGTCGTGCGAGGCGTGGGGGTGCGCCGCGCGCTGCACCGCGGTCATGAAGAGGCGGCACGTCGTGGCGTTGCGGACGTCGCCGACGATGAGGCGGCCGCCCGGCACGAGGAGGTCCATCGCCTGGCGCAGCACCTGGTCCAGGTACTCGATGCTCGGGAAGTACTGCACCACCGAGTTGAGGAACACGGTGTCGAAGCGGTCGCGGGGCAGCCCGGAGACGTCGTCGGCCGGCCGGGCGCTCAGGTGGACCCGGTCGCCGTGTCCGGCCTGTTCGGCCTGGGCCCGGACCCTCTCCACCACCGGGGCCGAGAGGTCGGTTCCCCAGTACTCCTCGACCTCGCCGACGATCTTCCCCAGGAGCAGACCGGAACCGACGCCGATCTCCAGCACCCGCCGCGGCGCGTACCGCAGCACCTGGGACACCGCCGCGTCCTGCCACTCCAGCATCTGCTCGCGCGGGATGGGCTCACCGGTGTAGCTGGAGTTCCAGCCCCGGAAGTCGTCGCCCAGGCCGCCGTCGAAGTCGGCGTAGTTGTCGTCGTAGATCTCGCGCCACTCGTCCACCTGGGCGTCGGCTTCGGCCACCGCGGCGTACGGCTCGGGCACCACGTACCCGACGAGCTGCTTGTCGCCCTGCCGGTTCTCCCGCACCACGACGGCCGCCCGCGCCACCCCGGGGTGCGTCGCCAGCGCGTGCTCGATCTCACCGAGCTCGATGCGGAAGCCGCGGATCTTGACCTGGAAGTCGGTGCGGCCGAGGTACTCGACCTGGCCCTCCGCGTTCCACCGCACCAGGTCCCCGGTGCGGTACATCCGGGTCCCCGGCTCGCCGTAGGGGCAGGCGACGAACCGGTCGGCGGTCAGGTCCGGCTGCCCCAGGTAGCCCCTGGCGAGCCCGGTGCCGGCCAGGTACAGCTCGCCGGCGACCCCGGGCGCCACCGGGCGCAGCGCCTGATCCAGCACGTAGACACGGGTGTTCCACACCGGCGCGCCGATCGGCAGCCGGTCCGCGCCCGGTGTGTGCTCGCACGCGGTGACCTCGACGGCCGCCTCGGTGGGGCCGTAGAGGTTGTGCACCGCGCAGCCCGGCAGCAGGCCGGCGACCCTGTCGGCCAGCTCGGCCGGGAACGCCTCACCGCCCGCCTCCACCCAGCGCAGGGCGGTGCACCCCGCCGCCGAGGGCTCGGCGACGAACACCTCCAGCAGGGAGGGGACGAAGAAGGCGCCGGTCACCCCCTCGCGCCGCATCAGCTCGGCCAGGTACGCCGGGTCCCGCTGCCCGTCCGGGCGCGCGATCACCACGGCCGCGCCGGCCTGCAGCGGCGTGAACGACTCCGGCACCGACGCGTCGAAGCTCGCCGACGAGCTGACCAGCACCCGGTCCTCGACGCCGATCCCGAAGTACGCCCGCCGCCAGGCCAGCATGTTCATGACCGACCGGTGCGACACCTGGACGCCCTTGGGGGTGCCGGTGGAACCGGAGGTGTAGATGACGTACGCGGCGTTGTCCGGGGACAGCGACCGCTCCGGGTCGGTCTCCGGGTACCCGGACACGTCCGGGAGCACCTCGTCGAGCACCAGCAGCGGCTTCGCGTCGTCCAGCAGGTACCGCACCCGGTCCTCGGGCAGCTCGGTGCCCACCGGCAGATAGGCCGCGCCCGTCTTGAGCACCGCGTGGACCGCCACCAGCAGGTCCACCGAGCGGGGGATCCTGACCGCGACCAACCGCTCGGGACCCGCGCCCCGTTCGGCCAGCCAGTGCGCCAGCCGGTTGGCGCGGCGGTTGAACTCCCCGTACGTCAGCCTCTCCCGCTCGCCGATCACCGCGAGCAGGTCGGGGCCGCGCTCCACCCGGGCCTCGAACGCCCCGGGCAGGGTGTCCTCGGCCACCGGGTGCGCCGTGTCGTTGAGCCGGCGCACCAGCCGGTCCCGCTCGTCCTCCTCGAGCACCTCGACGGCGCCGACCGGCATCGACGGGTCCTCGGTGACCTGCTCCAGGACGCGCAGGAACCGGTCGACGAAACCGACGGCCGTGGCGTGGTCGAACAGGTCCGCCGCGTACTCCAGCAGTCCGTGCGCGCCCCCGGACGCCTTCGGGACGACGTTGAAGAACAGGTCGAACTTCGCGGTGCCGGTGACCGCCGGGACCGGGGTGACCCGCAGCCCCGGCATCTCGATCTCCGGCCACACGAACTGCCAGCCCAGCACCGTCTGGAACAGCGGCTGGTAGGCGGTGGAACGCTCCGGGTTGAGCACCTCCACCAGCCGCTCGAACGGTATGTCCTGGTTGTCGTACGCGGCGAGGGCCTTGTCCCGCACCTGCTCCAGCAGACCGGCGAACGACGGGTTCCCGGACAGGTCGGCGCGCAGCACCCAGGTGTTGACGAAGAAGCCGATCAGGTCGTCGAGCTGCTCGTCGGCGCGCCCCTCCATCGGACTGCCGATCGGCACGTCCTCGCCCACCCCCAGCTTGTTCAGCAGCACCGCCAGCGCGGCCTGGGCCACCATGGGCGCCGTGCCGCCGTGGTCCACGGCCAGCTTCTGCATCCGGGACAGCAGTTCGGTGGACAGCGTGAAGGGGACCTCGCCGCCGCGGTAGCTGGCCGACGTCGGCCGCGGCCTGTCCAGCGGCAGCTGCAGCGGCTGCGGTATCGCGGCCAGCTCCTTCTTCCAGTAGGCGAGTTGCGGCGCGATGACGCTTTCCGGGTCGGCCTCGTCGCCCAGCACCTGCTGCTGCCACAGCGTGTAGTCCTTGTACTGCACCGCGAGCGGCTCCCACTGCGGCGCGCTCCCCCGGTGGCGGGCCGCGTACGCCGCCATGAGGTCCCGCAGGAACGGCCCCATCGACGCCCCGTCCGCGGCGATGTGGTGGAACACGAACACCAGGACGTGGTCCTGCGGAGCGGCCCGGACCACGGTCGTCCGCAGGGGGAGGTCCGTGCCCAGGTCGAACGTCTCGCGCACGGCCCCGTGCACCGCGGTGTCCACCGCGTCCGCGGCCACGTCGACCACCCGGAAGGGGTGGACCGCCTCGTGGGGAGGCAGGATCCGCTGTTCCAGCGAGCCGTCCGCGTTCTCGACGACCAGCGTGCGCAGGCTCTCGTGCCGCGTCGCCACGTCCGTCACCGCCGCGGCCAGGGCCGCCGTGTCCAGCTCCCCTTCCAGGCGCAGCACGAACGGGACGTTGTAGGTCGCGGACGGCCCTTCCAGCCGGTGGAGGAACCACATCCGGCTCTGGGCAAAGGACAACGGGATCATCGACGCTTCTCCTGTACGGTCATCTGTCGCAGCTGGGGGCGTTTCGACGTGGCCAGCTTCCCGATCTGCTCCGCGAGCTGGGCGACGGTCGGATTGCGGAACACCGACGTGACCTTCACGTCCACGGTGAACTCGCTGCGGATGCGGCCGATCAGCCGGGTGGCCAGCAGCGAGTGCCCACCGTGTTCGAAGAAGTCGACGTCGATGCCGACCTCCTCCACGCCGAGCAGTTCGGCGAACAGCCGGCAGAGCACTTCCTCGGTGCGGTCGCGCGGCCCCCGTCCGGCCGCGGCCTCGGTGCGGCCGGGCGCGGGCAGCGCCCTGCGGTCGAGCTTCCCGCTCGTGTTCAGGGGGAACTCGGCGAGCGGCACGATCGCCGACGGGACCATGTACTCCGGCAGCGTCTCCCGGGCCAGTTCCGTCAGGGCCGCGAGGTCCAGGCCGGACGGGTCCGTCCTGCCGTCGGCCGGCACCACGTACGCGACCAGCCGCTGGTCGCCGGCGCGCTCCTCGCGCACCACGGCCACCGCGCCCTCGACGTCCGGGTGCGCGGTCAGCGCCGACTCCACCTCGCTCAGCTCGATGCGGAAGCCGCGGATCTTGACCTGGAAGTCGGTGCGGCCGAGGTACTCGACCTGGCCCTCCGCGTTCCACCGCACCAGGTCCCCGGTGCGGTACATCCGGGTCCCCGGCTCGCCGTAGGGGCAGGCGACGAACCGGTTCGCGGTCAGGTCCGGCTGCCCCAGGTAGCCCCTGGCGAGCCCGGTGCCGGCCAGGTACAGCTCGCCGGCGACCCCGGGCGCCACCGGGCGCAGCGCCTGATCCAGCACGTAGACACGGGTGTTCCACACCGGCGTGCCGATCGGCACCCGGTCGGCGCCCGGCACGTGCTGCCACGCCGTGACCTCCACCGCCGCCTCGGTGGGCCCGTAGAGGTTGTGCACACCGCAGCCGGGCAGCAGGTCGGCGACCCTGTTGGCCAGTGCGGCCGGGAACGCCTCGCCCGCGACCTCGATCCAGCGCAGGCCGGTGCACTCCTTCGCCGAGGGCTCGGCGACGAACGCCTCCAGCAGGGAGGGCACGAAGTCCGCGCCGGTCACCCCCTCGCGCCGGATCAGCTCGGCCAGGTAGGCGGGATCCCGGCGCCCGTCCGGGCGCGCGATCACCACGGCCGCACCGGCCTGCAGGGGGGCGAACAGCTCCGGCACCGACACGTCGAAACTCGCCGACGTGCTGAGCAGCACCCGGTCCTCGGCCGTGACGCCGAAGTGCGCCAGGCCCCACGCCAGCCGGTTCATGATCGACCGGTGGGACACCTGGACGCCCTTGGGGCCGCCGGTGGAACCGGAGGTGTAGATGACGTACGCGGCGTTGTCCGGGGACAGCGACCGCTCCGGGCTCCCCTCCGGGTGGCGGGAGACGTCCGGGAGCACCTCGTCGAGCACCAGCAGCGGCTTCGCGCCGTCCAGCACGTGCCGCACCCGGTCCTCGGGCAGGTCCGGGTCGATCGGCAGGTACGCCGCGCCCGTCTTGACCACCGCGTAGACCGCCACCATCAGGTCCACGGACCGCGGGACACGCACCGCGACCAGCCGCTCCGGTCCGGCGCCCCGTTCGGCCAGCCAGTGCGCCAGCCGGTTGGCACGGCGGTCGAACTCCCCGTACGTCAGCGTCTCCCGCTCGCCGATCAGCGCGACGCGGTCGGGGTCGCGCTCCACCCGGGCCTCGAACGCGTCCGGCAGGGTGGCCTCGGCCACCGGGTGCGCCGTGTCGTTGACGCCGCGCACCAGCCGGTCCCGCTCCTCCTCGCCCAGCACGTCGACGGCGCCGACCGGCACCGTCGGGTCCTCGAGCACCTGCTCCAGCACCCGGACGAGCCGGGCGGCGATCCCCTCGGCCTCGTCGCGTCCGTAGAGGTTCTTCCGGTAGTCGAGGGAGAGCCGCAGGTAGGGGTCGGAGGCGTTGAGCGTGAGGGCGTAGTGCGAGCCCGCGAACGGCCGGATGGCGTCGATCGTGAGCCCCGCCTCGAGGTTCGCGTCGACGATGCCCTCGCGGTCGACCGGGTAGTTCTCGAACACCACGATCGTGTCGAACAGGGCGGGCAGCCCGACGCCGCGCTGGATGTCGGCGAGCCCGTAGTAGTGGTGGTCGATCAGCGCGGTCTGCCGGGCCTGCAGCTCGGTGACGACGTCGCCCACGCTGTGGTCCGGCCGGCAGAGGACCCTGGTGGGCAGGGTGTTGATGAACAGGCCGACCATGCCGTCCGAGCCGGGGAGATCCGCCGGCCGGCCGTTGACGGCGGCGCCGAGCACCACGTCCTGCTGCCCGGTCAGCTTGGCGAGCAGGATCGCCCACGCGCCCTGCAGGAGCGTGTTCTGCGTGACGCCGAGTTCCGCGGCGCGCCGGGCGAGTCCACGCCCCTGGTCGATGGACAGCGGTACCTCGACCCTCCCGAGGGCGACCGCCTCCTCCTGGAGGGGGGCGTTCGGGGCCACGAGGGTCGGCTGGTCGAAACCGGCGAGTTCGGCGGCCCACCGGGCGGCCGACTCCTCCCGGTTCCGCGTGGACAGCCAGGTCAGGTAGTCGCCGTAGTCGCGGACCGGGGCGAGTTCACGGGTGCCGGAGTACAGCCGGATCAGGTCCGTGATCACCATCGTGGACGACCAGCCGTCGAACAGGGTGTGGTGCGCCGTGATGACGAGCTTCGCCCGCCGCGGCCCGCAGGTGATCAGGGCCAGGCGGAGCAGCGGCGGCCGGGCGGGGTCGAGCCGGTCGGCCCGGTCCTCGGCGAGCACCTCGTCGAGCGCCGCGGCCTCCTCGGCCTCGCCCCGGCCGGGCAGCTCGACGTGCCGCCACGGCAGGGGGACGTGTTCCGGCACGACCTGCACCGGGTCGCCGCCGGCCCCGGTGAGGAACGCGGAGCGCAGGTTCGGGTACCGGTCGAGCAGCGCCTGCCCGGCCGACCTCATGCGCGCCGGGTCCACGTGCCCGGACAGGTGCAGCACGAACTGCATGTGGTACACGTCGAAGGCGCCGTCGGCCATCGCGGCCTGGAACTGGATCCCGGACTGCCCGGGAGCCTGCGGCCACACCTCGGCGAGCCGGCCGTAGCGCGCCTCCCAGGTCTCGATCTCGTCCTGCCGCACCGTGACCAGCGGGGCGTCCGAGGGCGTGAGCCCGCCGATGTGCGGGCGTGCGGCGTAGGCGGCCATGCCGTGCAGCACCTCGACCCACAGCCCGGCCAGTTCGGTGACCCGCTCCCGGGACAGCACCCCGGTGGGGAACATGAAGGCGGTCTGCAGCCGGCTGCCGCCGGCGGTTTCCACGGCGACCGAGTTGACCTCCAGCGCGGACAGCGCCGGCAGGTCGGGGTCGGGCGCCGGGACCAGCCCGGCGGAGCCGGGCGCCGGCCCCCAGCCGTGCGCGCGCAGGTGCTCGGGCACGTCGGCGTCGGAGATCCGGCCGAGGTAGTTGAAGCCGATCTGCGGTGCCGGGTGGTCGGCGAGCTGCGGGGCGGTCTCCGGGTTCAGGTGGCGCAGCAGTCCGTAGCCCACGCCCTTGTCCGGGACCCCGCGCAGCTGCTCCTTGACCAGCTTGACCGCCTCGCCGGCCGCGGGGCCGCCCGCCAGGACGTCGGCCGGGTCCACCGCGCCCACGTCGACCCGGGCCGGGTACATGGTGGTGAACCACCCGACGGTCCGGGAGAGGTCGGCCCCGGGGACCAGGTCCTCCTCACGGCCGTGGCCCTCCAGCCGGACCAGGGTCGAGCGGTCCGCACCGCGCCACCGGTTCACCGCCAGGGCGAGCGCGGCGAGCAGCACGTCGGTCCCGGTGCCCCGGAACGCCGCGGGGAGCCTGGTCAGCACCGCCTCGGTGACCTCCGCGGGCAGCTCCACCCGCACGGTGTCGACCGTGGACCACACGTCCACCGCCGGGTCGAACGCCCGGGTGCCCAGCGGGGGGTCGGGCGCCTCCAGCAGGTCCCGCCAGTACGCCGCTTCCGCTTCCCGCTCCGGGGAGAGCGCCTCGTCCGCCAGCGCCGCCGCCCAGCGGCGGGCCGACGTCCCGACCGCGGGCAGCTCGGGCACCCGGCCGGAGCGGACCCGCTGCCACGCCTCGGCGAGGTCCGACATGAGGATCCGCCAGGAGACGCCGTCCACCACCAGGTGGTGCAGCACCACGAGGAGCCGGCCCGCGCCCGTCCCCGCGCCGAACCAGACGAAGTCCGCCATGGTCCCGGCCCCCGGGTCGAGGCGTCCGACCGCGTCGTCCAGCTCCGCCTTCGCCGCCTCCGTCCAGGACGGTTCGTCCCACCGGCCGTCGCAGGGGACCCGGCGGAGCAGGTCCGCCGCGCGCACGGTGCCCGCCGGACGCACGACGAGGGAGGGGTCGTCGCCGCGCACCAGCCGCGCGCGCAGGAGGTCGTGCCGGTCGAGCACGGCGTCCAGCGTCGCGGTGAGGCCGCCCGCGTCGATGCCGTCGGGCAGCTCCAGCACCATCGACATGGCGAACCGGTTCGTCCCGCCGCCGTGCTCGAACACCTGCCGCGCCACCGGCTGCAGCGGCATCGGGCCGACGCCGCCGCCCTCGTCCTCCGCGAGCGCGGGCGCCCGGTCCCGGCGGCCGGCGGCCGCCTCGGCCAGCCGGGCCGCCGTGCGGCACTCGAAGATCTCCCGCGTGGTGAGGTCGAGGCCGCGGGCCCGGGCCCGCGCGACCACCTGGATCGACCGCAGGCTGTCCCCGCCCACCGCGAAGAAGTCGTCGTCGGCGCCGACCCGGTCCACACCGAGCACGTCCGCGTACGCCGCGGTGATGATCGTCTCGGCCTCGGTGCGCGGCTCCCGGTACACCTCGCCCAGGAACTCCGGTTCGGGCAGCGCCGAGCGGTCCAGCTTGCCGGTCGGTCCGAGCGGCAGCCTGCCGAGGGCCACGAAGGCCGACGGCACCATGTAGTCGGGCAGCCGCGCGGCGACGAACCTGCGCAGCTCGGCGGCCGAGGCGCCGGCGAGCACGTCCACGTCGCCGATGCCGCCGGCGCCGTCGTCACCGGCGGCGCCGTCGCCGGTGTGCACCACGTACGCGACGAGCCGCCGCCCGCCCGAGGACGTCTCGCGGCTGATCACCACCGCCTGGCTGATGCCGGGGTGCTGCAGGCACGCCGCCTCGACCTCGGCGGTCTCGATGCGGAAGCCGCGCACCTTCACCTGGCCGTCGGCCCTGCCGAGGCACTCCAGCCGGCCCCGCGCGTCCCAGCGGGCCAGGTCGCCCGTGCGGTACATCCGCTCGCCGGCGGGGCCGAACGGGTTCGCCACGTAGCGCTCGGCGGTCAGGCCCGGACGGTCGTGGTAGCCGCGGCCGAGGCAGGTCCCCACCACGTACAGCTCGCCGACCACGCCCTGCGGCACCGGGGCGAGGCCCGGACCGAGGACGTAGGCGCGCATGTTGCCCAGCGGGGTGCCGATGGGCGCGACGTCGCCCTCCGGCCATTCCTCGGACGCCGCGAGGGAGAACGTGGTGGCGTAGAAGCTCTCGCTCTGCCCGTAGGAGTTCACGACCTGCACGCCGGGCAGGGCCTCGCGCACCTGCCGCACCAGGGCGGCCGGGAGCACGTCGCCCGCGAACACGACCGTGCGCACGTCGGTCGTCTTCTTCAGGTGGCCCACCAGTTCCCCGAGCACCGAGGGGACCGCGCTGATCACGTGGCCGTCCCAGCCGTCCCGCTCGCCGAGCGCCAGCACGTTCGGCACCACCTCGGCCGTGCCGCCGGTGGACAGGGTGGACAGCAGCTCGAAGACGGAGACGTCGAAGTTCACCGAGGTGCCGGCCAGCATCCGCCAGCCGGGCGGCGCGTCCAGCACGCGCACCAGCTCGCGCACCCCGTTGACGACGTTGCGGTGGGTGATCGCCGCGCCCTTCGGCTTGCCGGTGGAGCCGGAGGTGTACATGACGTACGCCAGGTTGTCCGGAACCAGCGGCGAGGTCCGGTCCGCGTCGCCCGGCGCCCCCTCGGACGGCTCCCACTGCCCGCGGTGGTCGAGGTTCACGGCCGAGACGCCGTTGCGCGGCAGGTCCCGCCACGTCGCGGTGTCGGTGACCGCGAACCGCGGGGCCGCCTCGGACAGCACGCTCTCCGCGCGGCCGCCGAGGTACTGCGGGTCCATCGGCAGGTAGCCGGCACCGGACTTGAGGATGCCGAGCAGGCCGGCCACCAGGTCCTCCGTGCGCGGCAGCGCCAGCACCACCAGGTCCTCGGGCCCGGCACCGCGCCGGATCAGCTCCCACGCGACGGCGTTCGCCCGGTCGTCGAGCTCGCGGTAGGTCAGCGTCCGGTCGTCGCACACGATCGCCGGGGCGTCCGGGGTCCTGGCCGCCTGCTCCTCGAACAGCTCCGGGAGCGTCAGTCCTGACTCCTCCGCGGCGGTGTCGTCGAACCGGGTCAGCAACCGTTCCCGCTCGGCCGCGTCGAGCACGTCGACGCCGCCGATCCTGCGGTCCGGGTCGGCCGCGAGCCGGCCCAGCACGCGGACGAACCGGTGCGCGAGCGCCTCGGCCGTGTCCCTGTCGAACAGGTCGGCGACGTACTCCAGACGGCACTCCGCCCCGCCCGAGCCGTTCGGGAGCATGTCGAAGAACAGGTCGAACTTGGCCGTTCCGGTCTCGAGCCGCTCCGCCTCGACGTCGAGGCCGGGGAGTTCCAGGTCCGGCACGGGCGGCTGCCAGGAGAGCATCACCTGGAAGAACGGGTGGTAGGCGGTGGACCGCTCCGGGTTGAGCACCTCCACCAGCCGCTCGAACGGCATGTCCTGGTTGTCGTACGCGGCGAGGGACCGGTCCCGCACCCGCTGGAGCAGCCGGTGGAAGGTCGGGTTCCCGGAGAGGTCGACGCGCAGCACCCACGTGTTGACGAAGAAGCCGACGAGGTCGCGCAGTTCCTCGTCGGTGCGGCCCGCGATCGGCGCGCCGATGGGCACGTCGTCGCCGCAGCCGAGGTGGTGCAGGAGGACCGCCAGCGCGGAGTGCATGACCATCGAGACCGTGGTGTCCGCCCGCGCGGCCAGCTTCTCCACGGACCGGAGCAGGTCGGGGTCGATCGAGAACCGGACCGCGTCGCCGCGCTGGCTCATCGTCTTCGGGCGCGGACGGTCGGTGGGCACGGCCAGCGGCTGCGCCAGGTCGGCCAGGGTCCGCCGCCAGTACTCCAGTTGCCGGCCCGCGAGGCTCTGGGGGTCGGACTCGTCGCCGAGCAGGTCCCGCTGCCACAGCGTGTAGTCCGCGTACTGCACCGGGAGCGGCTCCCACCCCGGGGCCCTGCCCTGGCGGCGGGCCGCGTAGGCCGTGGTGAGGTCGCGGAACAGCGGTCCGAAGGACTCCCCGTCCACGGCGGTGTGGTGCGCCACCAGCACCAGGGTGTGCTCGCGCGGTCCGCACCGCACCAGCCTGGCGCGGATCGGCACGTCGGCGGCCAGGTCGAAGGTCCCGGTGGCCACCTCCTCGACCGCCGCCGCCCGTGCCTCCTCGTCGGCCTCTCCGGCCTCGACGACCGGCAGGCCGAAGGGCTTGTGGCCGGACGGCAGCACCTGCTGGTACGGGACGCCGTCGTCGCCCTCGACGATCACCGTGCGGAGGACCTCGTGCCGGTCGATGACATCGCGGAGCGCCGCCTCCATCGCGCCCACGTCCAGGTCACCGGTCAGCCGCAGGGCGAAGGCGCCGTTGTAGGTCGCCGAAGGGCCCTCGAACCTGTCCACGAACCACAGTCGACGCTGCGCGAACGACAACGGGATCATTGTTTCTCCAAATCGGCGGAACCAGGGAGCAGGTCGTCGCTCAGCCCTGGTCGAGCAGGGTCAAGAGTTCGTCGTTGTAGAAGTCGTCGATGGAGCACGCCCCCGACAGCGTCGAGAAGTACCGGTCGATCAGCCCCTGGTGGCCGGCCAGCTTCCGCAGCATCTCGACCCGCCCCTCGGGCTTGAGCTCGGCCACGTTGAGCGCGCCCTGGTAGTGGTCGAGGGCCTCGTCGCCCAGCTCGTCCTCGTAGCGCCGCAGCGCCGCCTCGAGCGCGGCGTCGTCGTACAGCCGGTCCCCGATGTTCTCGGTGAGCGACTGGGCCTGGACGAAGGCTTCGGTGATGCCGCGGGCGGTGATGGAGTCCTTGTGGTTCACCGCGTCGCCGACCAGCGCCCACCCGGGCCCGAAGGCCTTGCGGAAGTAGTTCTCCTGGTGTCCCGTGCCGTACAGCTGCTCCTCGCGCCGGCCCGCCGACATCCGCTCGTACACCTCGGGGGCCGTCGTGCGGAAGGCGTCGAGGTAGGCGGGTTCCACGGCCTTGCGGACCTCGGAGAAGTCCTCCTGCGGGAAGTAGGCCATGAGCAGCGTGAGGTCGTCGTTGGTGGGGATGACGCCGATCCAGCGCCCCGGCCGCTCGTACAGCTCGAAGTGCGCGGGGACCCCGGACCAGTAGCTGTAGTAGGTGCAGGTCATCCTCGGGTGTTCGATGACGTTGTGCGCGCCGGCCTTGCGGGCCACCAGCGACCGCATGCCGTCCGCGCCGACGACGAGGCGGGCCCGCTCCGTCGCCTCGGCACCGCCGGGCGTCGTGTAGCGCACCCCGACGACCCGGTCGTCCTCGAACAGCAGGTCGTTGACCGCGCAGGACTGCCGGAACTCCACACCGGCCGCCACGGCACCGTCCGCGAGGATCGGGTCGAGCACGTACCGCCTCGGCGCGTACGTGGTCCGCAGGCCGTCGATCGGCAGGGAGAAGCCGTCGATGCGGACCCCGGGTGCCTCGTAGCTCTGGTGGGTGATCGGCCGGCAGCCCGCGTCGCGGAGCCCGTCGAGCAGCCCCCACCGGTCGAGCAGCGCCACGCCCTGCTGGTGGATGTAGTGGGAGGACAGCGTGTCCTGCGGGAACCGTGCTTTCTCCAGGAGCAGGACGCGATAACCCTGCCGCGCGAACAGCATCGCCGTCGGCGAACCCGCACAACGGGCACCTATGACCATCACGTCGTACATGGCGCCTCTCTTGCCAAATAGTTTTCGGATCTCGCCGCGGCCGCGGCCGCGGCGAGAATGCCGTCGTGGGTGAGCGCGCTGCCGACGCAGGGGACGGAGCACCCGCTGCCGGTCCCGGAGGTGACGCGTGACGTCGGTTCCGCTACGGGGTTGTCGCACCCAGGGATTCGATGTATTCGGAAATCGACGCCACGGTGGGGTTGAGGAACATCTGGTCCACCGGCACCTCGACGTCGAGTTCCTCGATGAAGGCCCCCTGGATTCTGGCCATGATCACGGACTGGCCGCCCAGGGCGAAGAAGTCGTCGTCGGCCGATATGTCGTTCCGCTGGAGTTCACGGCACCAGATGGCGTGCACCTTGTCGGCGATCATCACAGTCCTTTCGTCGGCCTTCGGGATCCGTCGGTCATGCCGTCGTGCCGTGGTCGGCGTACTGCTTCCGGAATTCTTCGGCCAGCGCCGCGCGGTCCGTTTTTCCGTGCGGACTCAGCGGAATCCGCGGGATGTTGAGGAACCTGGCCGGGACCATGTTCCGCGGCAGCGCCTCGAGGAGGCGGGCGCGCACGTCGTTCTCGGCGAGGTCGTCGCCCGCCGGGACGACGAAGGCGATCAGCTCGGCCTCGCCGGAGCCGGTGCGGCCGACCACGACGGCGGCCTGCCGGACCCCGGCCAGTCTGCCGAGCGCGCGTTCGACGTCGGTGGGGTCGATGCGCATGCCCCGCACCTTCACCTGCGCGTCCATCCGGCCGGCGACGACCAGGTCCCCGGCCTCGTTCACGTGGCCGCGGTCCCCGGTGCGGTACAGCCGGCGCGGTACGCCGTCGACCTCGACCGTCGTGAACCGCCCGGACTCGGGGCCGGTGCCGCCCAGGTAGCCCGCGCCGACTCCGGCCCCGGAGATGCAGATCTCCCCGGACTCCCCCACCCCGACCCCGCGCATGCGCTCGTCGAGGATGTGGATGTCGGTGTTGTGGGCCGGCCTGCCGACGGGCGCGATGTCGTGCTCGCCCGGCAGGTGGCCCGCGAGGTCGAACGACGTCGCGACGTCCGTGCACTCGGCCACGCCGTACTGGTGCAGGAGGGTGCAGCCGTTCCCCTCGCGCCGCGCCCAGTCCGCGATCCGTTCGACGTGCAGCGGCTCGCCGCCGAACAGCACGTAGTCGAGCCGGGTGAGCGCGTCGCCGCCGCGCGCGGTCTCCCAGTCCACCAGCAGGTACAGCGTGCTGGAGGCGCAGTTCACGACGCGTATCCCGTGCCGGCCGAGCATCCGGTAGGCCATCGCGGCGTCGAAGTTCCGGCTCGCCATCAGGTGCTGGGTGGCGCCGCAGAACAGCGGCATCATCAGGCTGCGCTGGGAGAGGTCGAACCCGAACGCGCTGACGACCAGGTTGTGGGAGCCGGAGTGCAGGCCGTACTCGAGCGTCAGCCAGTTCAGCAGGTTGAACCAGCCCTCGTGCCGCACCGCGGTCACCTTCGGCGTGCCGGTCGACCCGGACGTGAAGACCGCGTAGCACACGTCGTCCCCGGTGACCGGGACGTCGGGACGGGTCGTCGGGAGACCCTCGAGGCGGCCGGGCAGTTCCTCGACGCCGACGGTCTCGACGGCCGCCGGCCCGACCAGGGGGGCCGTCGCCGCGGAGACCACGATCAGGGCGAGACCGGGCACCTGCCCCAGCAGCAGCCGGAGTCGCGCCGCCGGGTAGGACGGGTCGAACGGCACGTAGGCCGCACCGGCCTTCAGGGTGCCGAGGACGGCGACGACCATGTCGACCGAGTAGTCGAGGCAGATGCCGACCTTGGCGCCCCGGCCGTGTCCGCGCGCGAGGAGGAGGTGCGCGAACCGGTTGGCCCGCGCGTCCAGTTCGGTGTACGTCACCTGCTGTCCGGCGCAGAAGACGGCGACGGCGTCGGGGGTGGCCCTCGCGTGTTCCTCGAACCGCCGGTGGACGACGGGTGCCGAGGGCAGGGCGACCCGCTTTCCCTGAAGGATCATCAATTGACTCCGATGTGACGGGTGTCCGGTCGGGCGAGCCGTCGGCGCACCGCGGGGAAGGCGGCCCGTCCGGCGGCTCGGGCGGCGCGCGGTCGGTCGGTGCACGGTCAGGTGGTGCGCGGTCGGTCGGTGCGCGGTCAGGTGGTGCGCGGTCGGTCGGTGCACGGTCAGGTGGTGCGCGGTCGGTTGGCGCACCGTCGGGTGGCGCACGGTCGGTCGGTGCACCGGCAGGTGGCGCACGGTCAGGTGGTACGCCTCCAGGCCGTACGCCTCCAGGCCGTACGCCTCTAGGCGCCGCGCCGGTCGGCCGCTTCGAGTACCTGGGCCACCCACTTGTCGACGGGCAGCCCGTGCGCGGCGGCCACCTCCGCGTAGCGGTCCAGCTGGCCGACGGGCAGTTCGATGGTGAGCGTGGCGACCTTCCGCCGGCGCCCGTCGGCGCCCGCCGGCCCGGCCGGCCGAGGCGCCTCCTGCCTCCCGTCCCCGCCGGCCGGGAGGACGTCGCCGCGGTGGCACTGCTCGGCCAGGCCGGCGCGGAGGGCCCGGCGGAGTTCGTTGCGCGACCACATCTGCTGTTCGGCCCTGCGCAGCCAGTGGTCCTGCTCCGGCGGCGACAGGCGGGTCACCTCGGCGTGGTGGGCGAAGCTGAGGCTGTCCCACCTGCGGTGGTGCTCGAACCGCCGGGCCACCCAGGCGTAGTTGCGCAGGGTCTGGTAGTCGAGCCCGGTCCGCTCGATCGCCTCCCGGTAGCGCCGCAGCCCGTAGGCGGCCTCCCCGAAGATCAGCCAGTCGGCGAGCCACCACGCCGAGGAGTTCGTGAGCTCGCGCAGGCCGGTCCCGATCCGCTCCCAGGACCGTTCCGACAGGTTCCGCGGGAAGGTCATCCCCGACTTCTGCATCCTCGCCTGGTCGCCGACGAGGGGCAGGACCACCTCGCGCTGCGCGGGCTCACCAGCGGTGTCCCCCGGCCGCACCCGGCGACCGCTCGCGGTTCTCACAGGACGTTCCCCCCGTTCATCCGCGCGCCGGAGCATTCGCCCGGGCGTACACCGAGCAGCCGGCGATCCGCCGCGCGCGGGGCTCCCGGCACGTGCGTGGTACGGACATCGTGTTCCCCTCCCCCGGCGGGTCCGGGCGGCGTTCAGTCCGCCGCCATGGCCTCCCGCAGGCTCCTGGGACGCATGTCGGTCCAGTTCCGCTCGACGTACTCCAGGCACTCGGCCCTGGCCGCCTCGCCGAAGACCACCCGCCAGCCCGCGGGCACCTCGGCGAACACCGGCCACAGGGAGTGCTGCTCCTCGTCGTTGACCACGACGAGGAAACGGCCGTCCTGATCGTCGAAGGGGTTCGTGCTCACGGGCACCGTCCTTAATCGTCACGACATGAATCGGAATCACTCGGAATCACTCGGAAAGAATCGGAAGGACTCCGAATGAATGGGAATGGCTCGGAACGCTTGCGATGAATCGGAATCACTCGGAGGGAAGAACACGAGGGCCGGACGGCCCCTGTCCGTCACGGGGCGACTCGGGACGGCGATTCACCGGGGCCCGGTCGGTCCCCGCCCCTCACGGGGCGACCCGGAATTGCGCGTCGCCCCCGGAACCGCACCTCGCCGGGGCCGGTCACGGGTCCGGCGCCGTCCCGTCGACGGGACACCCGTCGTCCGCGGCCGCCCCGGAACGATGACGCCACGCTAAGACCCGGCAACTGACGCCACAAGGGCGGCAGTTCCACCGGCCGTCGTCACCGGCCGGCAGTCCGGCCGTACCTGTACCCCACCGGGGTCCTGTGCCACGATGACCGGGCAGTGGCCCGTAGCCGGGCCTGCTCGAATTCGGGCTCAGCCCGTCTCCTCCCGCCGGGGCGATCGAGAACGCGCAGCCGAATGCGGACCTGCGCGACCGCGCTCACGACACGACGAGGGCAAAGGAATTCCCGAGGTGACCGACGCATGGGCCGAAGCCGTGCTCGCGGGTGCTCCACCCGGCGAGCGGGCACGGGCGGACGTGCCGGACGGGCGTGCGGCGACACCGCCCGCCGGCCGGCGGTCCGCGGCCCCGCGCGCGTGAACACCGGCCCCTTCCTCCCGCCCGTGTCCCCCGTCCGGCCGCCGGCGTGCGGCTCCCCTTCCGGCGGAGGGACCCGGGTGCCCCGTGCGGCACGACGACAGAAAGCTCATCGACGAACCCACGACTGGTGATCAATGGACTCGAAGTCAGAACCTGAGTACGCGACGGATCCCGACGACGACACACGACGGTCGCTGTTGCGCCACATGCTGGTGGCGAGAGGCGTCGACGAGGAGGCCCGTCAGCTCCAGAAGCAGGGTGCGCTCGACCTCTGGCTGTCCTGCCAGGGGCAGGAGGCCGCGCAGGTGGGCTCCGCGCTCGCCGTGGGTCCGGCCCCGACCGTCTTCCCCAGTTACCGCGAGCACGCGGTCGCCCTGCTGCGGGGGGTGGAGCCGGAGGAGCTGGTCGCGCAGTGGGCCGGCCGCACGTTCTGCGGATGGGACCCGCGACGGCTGCGCTTCTTCCCCTACACCCTGGTCCTGGCCGCGCAGACGCTGCACGGCGTCGGCTACTCGATCGGGCAGCGGCTGCAGGGGCTCGAGGACTTCGTCGTCGTGTACGTGGGCGACGGCGCCACCAGCGAGGGCGACATGTCGGAGGCGATGAACCTCGCCGCCGTCGAGTCCGCGTCCGTGCTGTTCGTCTGCCAGAACAACGGCTGGGCCATCTCGAAACCGGCCGGGGAGCAGATGCGCACCTCGCTGGCCGAGCGCGCCCGGGGTTTCGGGATCGAGTCCGTCCGGATCCCGGGGCAGGACCCGGAGACCGTCTTCTCGGCCTGTTCCCGGGCCGCCGCCGACGTCCGCGGGAAGCGCGCGCCCCGTCTCGTCGAGATCCAGGTGAGTCGCATCCACGGCCACTCGACCTCCGACGCCCAGGAGGTGTACCGCGACCAGGACGACATCGCGCGGGCCAGGGCCGCGGACCCCGTGACCGCCTACGCGGCCGGGCTGAGCGGCCTGGGCCTGGTGGACACCGCGTGGTTCGAAGCCGTCGACGCCGAAGTGCGCGAACTGCGCGAGCGGCTGATGAAGGAGTACGCGTGACGAGCACCGTGCGGTCCCCCGCCCTGGCGGAGTCGATCAACGCGACCCTCGCCGAGCTGCTCGAACAGAACGAGAAGCTGCTGCTGCTCGGCGAGGACATCGGACGCCTGGGAGGCGTGTTCCGGGTGACCCGGGGCCTGCGGGAACGCTTCGGCGCGGACCGGGTGCGCGACTCGCTGCTGGCCGAGTCCACCATCGTCGGCCAGGCCGTCGGCATGACGATGAGCGGACTGGTGCCGGTCTGCGAGATCCAGTTCGACGGGTTCACCTATCCCGCGGTGAACCAGCTGGTGACCCAGGCGGCCCGGATCGGCGACCGGTGGAACGGGCAGGTGAGCCCGAGCCTGGTGGTGCGGATCCCCACCGGCGGCGGCGTGCGGGGCGTCGAGCACCACAGCGAGTCCAACGAGGCGCTCTTCGCCCGCGTCCCGGGGATCTCGGTGGCGTGTCCCTCCACGGGCGAGGACGCCGACCAGATCCTGCGGTACGCGGTGACGCTCGGTTCGCCCGTGGTGGTGTACGAGCCGATCCGCCTGTACTGGCGGCGCGGCACGCCCGCCCGGGACCCCGAGCCGGCGGGGTCGCCGACCGCGGCCCGGGTCGTGCGGCGCGGCACGGACCTGACGATCGCCACGTTCGGCGCGGTGACCCACGAGGTGCTGGAGGCGGCGCACGCGCTCGCCCCCGAGGTCGACGCCGAGGTGGTGGACCTGCGCTGGGTGGCTCCGCTCGACATGGACACGGTGCTGGAGTCCGTCGCCCGCACCGGGCGGCTGCTGATCGTGCACGAGGGGTCGAGGGACGTCGGCATCGGTGCCGAGATCGCCGCGTCGGTGGCCGAGCACGGCTTCGGCGCGCTCCGGGCCCCGGTCCGCCGGCTGGCGCCCGACCGCCGCGCCTACCCCCCGGCGGACTCCGAGAAGGACTACCTGATCGGTGTGCGGGAGATCAAGGACGAGGTGCTGGTGATGACGAAGTGAGCGATTCCTCCGTGGACATGCGCGTTCCCGCCTTCGGACACGGCCTCGGTGAGGCCCTGCTGATCGAGTGGGTCGCCGGTGTCGGCGACCGGGTCGAGCGGGGCGACGTCATCGCGGTCGTCGAGACCGACAAGGCCAGCACGGAGATCGTGGCGGAGCGCGGCGGACGGGTCACGGCCCACTCCGCGGCGACCGGCGCGATCCTCAGGTCCGGTGAGGCGCTGTACCGGCTGGCCGTCGACTGACGGGCTGTCCCGAGACCCACAGATCCAGTCACTTGGACGGAGACGGAGAAGGAACATGAGCGACATCGAAAGCCGTATCGCGGACGTCATGCTGGCCAAACTGCGCGAGCGCGACCCGTCGTCGGGTCCCGGCGACCTCGCCCGGCCGGTCGCCGACCTCGACCTCGACTCCCTCGACCTGGTCGAGCTGCACCAGCGGCTGGAGGCCGAGCTCCAGGTCAAGGGCGACCTGAGGGAGACGGCGGGCTTCGCCTTCCTGGACGACTTCGGCACCTATTTCGTGAAGCTGGCGAGCCGGGGATGAGCGCGGGCATCGTCGACGTCTCCACCGCGAAGCCGGGCCGGACGATCGGCAACGACCACTTCGCGTCGATCGGTCTCACGGACGAGTGGATCCGGCGCCGCAGCGGCATCGCGGCCCGCTCCTGGCTGCCGGAGGGGACCCCGCTGGCCGAGGTGGCGGCGGAGGCCTGCGCGCCGGTCGTGACCAGGCTGGCCGCCCCCTCCTCGATCGGTGCCCTGGTCGTCGTCAGCACCTCGGTGCGGCAGCGCGTGCCGGGTGTCGCGCAGAAGGTGGCGCACCTCCTCGGGCTGGGGCCCTCGGTGCTGGCCTTCGACATGAACGCGGCCTGCTGCGGCTTCGTCTACGGACTGGTCACCGGGCTCTCGCTCTGCGACGCGGGACAGGCGCGGTCGGTCCTGGTGTGCTCGGTGGAGGCCATGTCCCGGCTGGTCGACCGCGAGGACCGGCAGACGGCCTGCATCTTCGCCGACGGCTCCGCGGCCGTCCTGCTGGAGGACCGCCCGGAGTTCGCGGGCTTCCGCCAGGTCGCCGGCTGCGACGGGTCCCGGGAGGCGCTCATGCGGGAGACCGGCTCCGGCGGCATCCACCTCGACGGGACGCAGGTGTACGATCGCGCCGTGCGCCGGATGTCGGAGTCGGCGCAGTACCTCTTCGACCACGGCCCCGCGCCGACCGTCCTGGTCGGCCACCAGGCGAACGGCCGCATCCTGGAACAGGTCCGCGGCTTCACCGCCCATCTCGGCGTGCCCTTCGTGAACCGGATCGAGAACTCCGGCAACACGTCGTCCGCCTCGATCCCGCTGGCGTTCGCCGAGGAACTGGACGCCGGTTCCCTGCCCGCCGCGGGCCGGCTCGGGGCCGTGGCCTACGGCGCCGGCGAGGCGTGGGGCGGTGTCTCGGTGGACTACCGGGTGCCGGCCGTCACGGCCCCCTGACCGCGCCGGGACCCCGGGCTCCCGGGACCCCGGGCTCCCGGGACCCCGGGCTCCCGGGACCCCGGGAACACACTCGATCACAGGAGGTTGTCATCTACTCACCAGAGGCCTGGGTCCTGCACTCCGGTGCGGTGGCCGGCCCACACGACGGCGGACCCGGCGGCGCGCTGCGACGCGGCCGGTTCACCTTCGGCCCGCTGGAGGAGGGTGAGGCGCTGGTGGAGCCGATCCTCGGCTCCTGGGAGGCCAACGTCGACCACGCGCTGGCCCGTTCGCCGATCGACGTGTGCAGCAGCCGCGGCGAGGACGCGGTGGTCCTCGGCAACCTCGGCGTGGTGCGCGTGCTCCGGGTGAACGCGGGGAGCCGGGACGTCCGGGTCCGGGAGGGGGACCTGTGCCTGCTCCTGCCGTTCGGCAGGCTCGACCGCTTCGGTTACGCCGAACTCGCCTACGCCTACGACGCCCCCCACACCATCGGCCTGCTGACCGAGCGGTCGAAGATGGACGCACGGCTGCTGCTGCCGATCCCGGACGGCACGGCGTACTCGCTGCCCCAGTGGGCCACGTACGGCCGGTACTTCACCGCCTGGGACAACTGGCAGAAGGCGTACGGGTGCTGGCGGTCCCAGGTCCCCGACGACGATCCGGCGAACCACCTGGTGTTCGGCTGGGGCGGCGGTGTGGCCTTCGCCGAGCTGATGCTCGCCAAGCGGGCCGGCTTCCGGGTGGCGATGACGGCGGGCTCGGACGAGCGTGTCGCCTTCCTGCGGGAGAACGGCATCACCGCGGTGGACCGCCGCCGGTTCCCCGCCCTCTCGCTGCCCACCCGGGAGGAACGGACGGACCGGGACCGGCACCGGCGGCGCCGGACGTCGGTCGGGGACTTCCTGGACGTCGTCGGTGAACTCAGCGACGGCCACGGGGTCGCGGTCTTCGTGGACAACATCGGCGAGCCCCTGTACGACGTCACCCTGAGGGCCCTGGCCCGCGAGGGCGTCGTCACCACGTGCGGCTGGAAGGCGGGGATGCGCCTGTCGCACCTGCGGGGGGCCGAGTGCATCAGCCGGCACATCCACGTGAACACGCACGTGTGGCGGCTGCAGGACTCCCCGGGCATCCGGGACTTCCAGGAGGCCGAGGGCTGGATGGCGCCGAAGGGGTCGGACGTGGTCTACGACTTCGACCGGGTGCCCGAGCTGGCCGACGACTACGCGAACGGCAGGATCGGGTCGTACTTCCCGATGTACCGCGTGAACCCGCTCTGACCGGCCCGCACGGGCGGGCGGGACCGGCCCCGGTGTCCAGGCGGACACCGGGGCCGAACGGTTCGGGGAGGGGCGGGCCGGTCCGGGAGCGGGCGGCCCGCCCCGGCCTCAGCGGGAGGGCGTGTCGCAGTACTCGGCGTTCAGGACGGGGAGGATCGTCTCCGCCCCCCAGTCGCCGTTGTAGTTGAACGCGAGCTGGTGGCGGCCGTCCTCGGTGGTGGCGGCGAAGGAGATCCACCCCACCGTGCCCCCGTCGTGGTACCACAGGGTGGTGCCGCAGCCCAGCGTGTACCGCTCGATGCCGAGCCCGTAGGACGAGCCCGGGAAGTCGGGATTGTCGACGGTGGTCTTCATCGCCTTCAGCTGCCGCGGCGGCAGCAGCCTCCCGCGCATCAGGGCCCCGTAGAACCGGTTCAGGTCGCCCGCGCCGGAGATGATGTCGGCGTTGCCCCAGCCCTGTGACCCGTTCACCTCGGTCACGTCGTCGATCCGGTCCGGTGCCGACGGGAACAGCCGGGAGTAGCCGCGGCTGCTCGGCCGGGGCAGCCGGACGCCGGTGCCGGGGTGGGACGTCGCCCCGAGCCCCAGGGGTTCGATGATGCGGTCGCGCACCTCGTCCTCGTACGACCTGCCGCCGGCCCTCTCGACGATCAGCGCGGCCAGGACGTCGTTGGTGCCGGAGAACGCGTGCCGGGCACCGGGCGCGAACAGCGGCTCGTGGGACAGGGCCGCCGCCACGCGCTTCTCGGGCGTCAGGGTGTCGTACCGGTGCCGGAGGTAGCCGTCGCCCGTCAGGTACGTCCCGGCGTAGTCCTGGTCGGCGTAGTAGTCGAACAGGCCGCTGGTGTGGTTGAGGAGCTGCCGTACGGTGATCCCGCGGCCGTCGTTGCCGTTGCCCCGCACCAGGCCGGGCAGATGGCGCTCCACGGTGTCGTCGAGGCTGAGTCTCCTCTCCGCCTCCATCTGGAGGAGGACGACCGCCACGAACGTGTTGGTGATGCCGCCGACGCGGAACCGGTCGTTCTTGCCGCGCGGTGCTCCCGTCGCCCGGTCGCCCACGCCCGACGCCGCCTTCCAGACGCCGTCGGCGTCCCGCGCCTGGGCGGTGACGCCGGGGACGCCGGCCCGCACGGCCGCGTCCATCGCGCGCTGCGTCGCCCGGTGGCCGGCCGCCGCGGGAGCCGTGTCCTGCGGCGTCCGGGCGGGAGCCGTGAAGGCGGTGGCCGCCATCGCGGCCGCCGCCAGGACGACCACTCCGGTCCTCGAACTCTTCCGTACCGTCGTCACCGTCATCGCGTACTCCTGGGATTCGTGTGGGATGTGGGATCGGCTGCGTGCCGTGCTCGTGCGTCGTGCGGTCCGTCGGCGGTGGCGTGGGCCCCCGTGCCCGCCGTGTCCGCCGTGTCCGCGCGCGGGGCGCTCGTGCGGCGGGCCGCGGACGACGACGGGAGTGGTCGAGCGGTGCGCCCGGGCGTGCGGGACCGGGGCGCCGACGCCGACGCGCCGCGGGGTGCTCGGACCGGAGGGGCCGGCCCGGGAGTGCGGACCGGAGTGGCCGGACCGAACCGGGTGTCATCCCGGACCGCGGCCCCGGGGTGTGGCGGCGGGGTCCGGGGTCCGGGGTCCGGGACGGGCTTCCCGGTCTCAGCCCGACACACCGGACCCGGCGGGGAGAGCGTCACTCACCGCTTCGCGGGGGCGTCCGGCAGCAGGGTCTGCGGGCGGGGGCGGTGACGTGGGCGGGGCGTAGGCGGGGCGGGGGCGTGGGCGGGGCGTAGGCGGGGCGGGGGCGTGGGTGGTGGCGTGGCCGGCACCGATCCTCCGACGCGGGCCCGCCGGTGTCGGCCGCGGGGCGTCCCGGGCGGTGTCTCACCCCCGCGGGGCCGGGCCGAACCAGGTGGCGAGGGCGGCCCGGAGCGCGGTGGTGTCGGGTGCGGCGCCGGCGGCCACCCAGGCGACATGGCCGTCGGGGCGGACGAGGAGCGCCGCGGGGGCGGGGATCTCGCCGACGGCCGGGACGGACCAGTGGTCGTCCTCGCTCCGCGCCTCGACGAGGTCGACGCGATCGGCCCAGTCCCCGGCGGCCGCCGCCACCTCGGCACTGCCGCGCAGGTCGAGCAGCACGGGGCGGGCGGCGTGCAGCAGTTCGTGGACGCGGGTGGCACCGTCGGGCGTCTTGAGGTCGGCGTCGGGGACGCGGCGGCCCGCCAGCGGGTGGCGGCCCCCGACCGGGTACCGGATGTCCAGTCCGGTGAGCATGCCGCGCAGGTACCGGTTGACGTCGTCGAACACGATCAGCGAGCCGAACACGTCGCGCAGCGCGTCCGTCTGGGCGCCGGGGCGGGCCAGGGCCGCCTGCGCCCGGGTGTTGTGGAGGACGCGTTCCGCGACGGGGTGGCGCTCGGCGTGATAGCTGTCCAGCAGGCTCTCCGGCGCCCGGCCGCGCACCACCGAGGCGAGCTTCCAGCCGAGGTTGACCGCGTCCTGCACCCCCATGTTGAGCCCCTGCCCGCCGGCCGGGAAGTGGATGTGCGCCGCGTCGCCCGCGAGCAGCACCCGGCCCTCGCGGTACCGGGCGGCCTGCCGCGCGGCGTCGCCGAACCGGGAGACCCACCGCGGGCCGCGCATGCCGTAGTCCGTGCCCGCGAGCCTGACCAGGGACTCCCGGAGCTGCTCGAACGTCGGGGGTTCGTCGCGGTCCACGACGCGGTCGTACTCGGACGTGATCACCCGGTACCAGCCCGGTTCGAAGGCGATCGCCGAGAAGTCGCCGCCCGCGGAGCGCCGCACCCAGACGTAGTCCTCGGGCAGATCGGGGAGTTCGACGTCGCCGATCATCGCGGTCATCGTCGCCGGGGTGCCGGGGAAGTCGATGCCCGCCAGCTTGCGCACCGTGCTGCGCCCGCCGTCGCAGCCCACGAGGTAGCGGGCGCGCAGCGTCGCGGGGGCCGTCCGCGCCGTACCGCCCAGCTCGACCGTCACGCCGGCCTCGTCCTGGCGGACCCCGCTGACCTCGGAGGACCTGCGCACCCGCACGCCGAGCTCGGTGGCCCACTCCTCCAGCAGCCGCTCGATGGCGGACTGCAGGATCATCAGCGGGTAGGGGTGCCGGGACTCGGACTCGTCGAAGTCCAGGTAGAGGCCGGAGAAGTGGCCCACCGGCTGCGGTTCGCCGACCGCGAGGAAGCGGTCCAGGACTCCGCGCTGGTCCAGCACCTCCAGGGTGCGGGAGTGCATCCCGCCGGCCCTCGACTCACCCGTCCGCTCGGCGAGTTGCTCGGCCACCACCACGTCGACGCCCGCCAGCCGCAGCTCGCAGGCGAGCATCAGGCCCGTCGGCCCGGCGCCAGCGACGACCACGTCCGCGTCCATGCCGGTGTGTCCCACGCCGTTTCCCCCTCGTTCCCCTGCGCCTCTGGCATCGCCGAATCGCCGAATCGCCTCCACATTCACGGAATGCGGATCAGCCGGTCAAGACAACCTGGGCGCCGCGGGTGCCGGGACGGATGAGCCGTTGCCGAGCTCTCCCTGTCCCGCCGGCGGGACGGTTCCACGGGCCGGGGCGGGTCCTCGACGCCGTGGGAGAACCGCCGGGCGCCCCCGGCCGGAACCGGACGCCCGCGCGTCCCGCTCCCGTGCGGCCCGTGCCGCCCGTGCGGCCCGTGCGGCCCGTGCGGCCCGTGCCGCCCGTGTGGCCCGTGTGGCCCGGAGGGCCGCTGTCGCGCCGGACCCGCCCCCGGCGAGCCCTCCGACGCGCCGTCGCCGCCTCGCCCTCCTCCGGCTCCGACCGGAGCGCGGGCGCGGGGCGCGAAAACACAGGGTGCCGACACGGGTGTCGGCAACATCCCCTAGGATACCGACACGACAGTCGTCAAGTTTCGGCAAAGGGGCGCCGCATGCGCGCCCCGCCCCGTGCCCACTCCCTCGTCGCCCGGAGATCCTGTGTTCCTCGCCCTACGCGATCTGCGTTTCGCCCGTGGTCGCTTCGCCCTGATGGGTGCGGTGGTCGCGCTCATGGCCGTGCTCGGCGTGCTCCTGTCCGGACTCGCCTCCGGCCTGGCCGACGCCGGCATATCCGGCCTGCGCGCGCTGCCCGTCACCCACCTGGCCTTCGACGAGAAGGCCACCGGTGAGCAGTTCTCCCGCTCGACCGTCGAGGAGGCGGACTGGCGGGCCTGGTCCGAGGCCCCGGGGGTGGAGCGGGCGGAACCGTTCGGGAACACCCTGGCCAACGCCCGGGTGACCCGGGGCGCCGAGGAGGGCGAGCAGGTCGACCTCGCCGTCTTCGGCATGGCGCCGGACTCCGCCCTGGCCCCCGAGCCCACCGAGGGCGAGGGCCTGGAGGACGGCGGCGCGGGCATCGTCATCACCCGGGAGATCGCCGACCTGGGCGTGGAGGTCGGCGACATCCTCACCGCGGACAAGAGCGAGGTGCGCCTGAAGGTCGTCGGCGAGGTCGACGACACCGTCTCCTACGGCCACATCGGCGTCGTCTACACCGACCTCGACACGTGGCGCCACCTGCGGTACGGCCTGCCGGGCGAGCTCCCCGAGGCCGCCCGCCGGCAGGCCACGGCCGTCGCCCTGACCCTGGAGGACGGCGCCGACGTCTCCGCCGTGGAGAGGGCGACCGCCACCCGCGCCGACACCAGGGAGGCGGCCTTCGGCGCGTCCCCGGGCTACACGGCCGAGTCGAGCACCATGGCCCTGATCAAGGGCTTCCTGTACGCCATCTCCGCACTCGTCGTGGGTGCCTTCTTCACCGTCTGGACCGTGCAGCGCAAGCCCGAGATCGCCCTGCTGAAGGCGCTCGGCGCGCCCACCGGGTACGTCCTGCGCGACGCGCTCGCCCAGGTCGTCGCCGTACTCGTCGGCGCCACGGCCGTCGGCACCGCCGTCGGCCTGGCCCTGGGGAGCGCGATGACCGGCAAGGCGCCGTTCTCCCTCTCCGCCCCCGCCGTCGCCACCTCCTCCGGCCTCCTCGTCGGGTTCGGAGCCGTGGGCGCCGTCGTCGCCGTCCGCCGCATCACCGCCGTCGACCCCCTGACCGCTCTGGGAGCCACCCGATGACCACGTCCGCCACCGACCACCGAGCCGCTCCGGACGCCGCGGGCCCCGGGGGACTGCGCCTGCTGGACGTCACCCTCACCCTGGGCGACGGTGACACCGCGGTGACCGCCCTCGACCACGTCGGTCTGACCGTCGCCCCCGGGGAGTTCGTCGCCGTCGTCGGCCCTTCGGGTTCCGGCAAGTCCAGCCTCCTCGCCGTCGCCGGCGGCCTCCAGCAGCCCACCTCGGGCACGGTCCGGATCGCCGGCACCGAGCTGACGGCACTGTCGGACAGGGGACGCACCGCGGCCCGTCGGCGCCACATCGGCTTCGTCTTCCAGCAGTCCAACCTGCTGGCCTCCCTGACCGTCAGGGAACAGCTCCTCCTGCCCCTGCACATCGACGGGCGCCTCGACGCGGCGGCCCGGACCCGGGCGGACGAACTCGTCGAGGCGGTCGGGCTCTCGCACCGCGCCGGTTCCCGGCCGCACCAGTTGTCGGGGGGCGAACGCCAGCGCGCGGGCCTGGCCCGCGCGCTGATGACCTCCCCCGCCGTGCTGCTGGTGGACGAACCCACCTCGGCGCTGGACCGGGTGCGTTCGGCCGAGGCCGTACGGCTGATCGCCGAGCAGACCCACCGGCACGGGACGGCCACGGTCATGGTCACCCACGACACGGCGATAATGGACGCTGCCGACCGGGTGCACGAGATGGTCGACGGCCGCCTGTCCTGACCGGGGCCGCGGGCCGAGGCGTCGCTCCCGGCCCCCTTCACGACCCGGAGCCCGCCCCGCATGCCGAAGATCAACGCCTCCACCGTCGCCGAACACCGCGCCCGGCAGCGTGAGGCGCTGGTCGGGGCGGCGATCGACATCCTGGTGAACGAGGGCGCCGCCGCCGTCACCCCGGCGGCGGTCGGCGCCCGGGCGGGCCTGGCCCGTTCCAGCGTCTACCAGTACTTCGACTCCACGGCCGACCTGCTGGTCGTCATCATGCAGGAGGCGTACCGGCGGTCGAACGAGGCGCTCGCCGCGGCCATGGCCGCGGCCGACGGCCCCGTCGAACGCGTCGAGGCGTTCTTCACGGAGAGCCTGCGCCTGGGAGCCGAGGGGGCGCACCGGCCCGCCGCCGCCCTGATGACCGCCGACCTCCATCCCGCGTGCAAGGAATGGCTGACGGCGCTCCACCTGGAGCAGGTCGCCCCGTTCCGTGCCGCCGTACGGGACGCCGGCGTCCCCGCTCCCGAGCTCACGGCGGACCTGATCGCCGGAATGCTGCACACCGCCCTGACCGCCGTCGACCACGGCACCCCGCTCGACACCGTCACGGAACGCACCCTCGAACTGGTGCGCCGCTGCCTGTCCCCGGCCGGCGGCACGGTCCACGCGGACGACGCGGGACCGGCCTGAGCACGCCGTGCCCCGGGGCCCCTCGTGTGGAGCGGGCCGGTTCGGGCAGCGGAGGCCGGTGCCGTGCGTCGCGGGGCGGAGGAGGGCGCCAGGACGGAGCCACGGCGACCGGCGACGACACGGCACGGCGCGGGCACCGGAGCGAGGACGGACCCGCCGCCGATGCCGTGGATCCCGCCGACGACCTCGGCGCGCGGGTGCGGACGGTTCGGCAACCGGATGTTCACGAGCGCCGGGCGCACCCGGGGAGGCGGCCCCTTCCGGGGCGACGGCCGGGGAGCGTCCCGGGCGGCCGGCCGACGTGGTGGTTCCCGCGGGCTCGCCCGGCCGGGGGTGCCCCACCGCGGTGGCGAGTTCGCCACGGCTGCGGGCTCCGCCACGAGGGCGGAGCCCGCAGCCGGTCGTTCGCCGGACAGAGGTCAGCCGCTGACCGTGATGTTCGAGCTTCCGCTGCTCTGGTAACCCTCGGTGGCCATGATCATGTAGTACTTGAACTGGCCCATGTTCATGCCCGCGCGCGCCCAGGCGTCGAAGTGGTTGCCGGTGGTGATGGTGCCGGAGCCGCTGGTGACCTTCGACTGCCGGACGCTCCAGTACTGGTCGAAGGTGCGGGTGCCCTCGACGGAGGGGGCGTTGTACCGCGTCGTCTTGTAGATGTCGTACGTGCCGCCGTCGCTGTAGACGGTGCCCCTGTACTCGCCGGTGGGCCGATAGTTGCCCCAGTTGTCGACGATGTAGTACTCCACCAGCGGGTTCGACGTCCAGCCGTAGAGGCAGCCGTAGCCGTTGCCCGAGGGGTTGAAGTAGCCGGTGTAGCGGACCGTCCTGCGCCCACCGGTGTTCCAGCCCTTGCCGGCGACGAAGTTGCCGCAGTTGGTCCACCGGGTGCTGTAGCTGCCGCCCCCGTTGAGCGTCATGGAGACGGAGCCGCCGCCGTCGGTCCAGAACGAGTAGTACATGCCGTCGTAGCCGGTCTGGTTGGTGGTGATGGTGGTGGCGGCGTGGGCGGTGCCGGGCAGCAGCAGTCCGGACGCGGTGGCGAGCGCGACGGTGCCGGCGCCGCCGAGGAAGCCTCGTCGGCTCAAGCCGCTGAAGGGGGCGGGGTTCTGCTGGATCTGGTCCTGCTGCGTGCCGTCCTGTTGCATGCGTCCTCCCGATGAAGGCTGGTGGGGGGCAGGCGGCTTCCGCCGCCCGCGGCCTTGCATGGAACACGGCGGGGGTCGCCCGTCGTCGTGCCGCAACGACCGACCGCCGCCCCCGGTCACCTGACACGAGGGGAACGACGGCCTCCTGTCGTTCGGTGGCCACAGTTTTCGTAGAGCGCGATGAACCTGTCAACACTTTCGGCAGCCTTTCGGAAACATCCCCGTCACCGGAAAAGGCCTTGGCGGGTACGTCTTCGCTGTTCAAGACCCTCCCCCATACGAACCGTCACGAGGAAGGGAAGGAGAGGGAGAAGGGGCGTAACGCAACAACGGACGCGATGCTCGAAAGTTTCGAACGCGAGTGAAGGTGCCCGTCGCGGCCCCACCGGGAACGACTGGACGCGAACGGCCCGCCCCGGTCACCGCGTACGACGCGGCGGAATCCGCGACCGTCGTCTGCGTCGAGGTGCGGTGCGGTGCGGTGGCGGCAGCATCTGCGGCATCTGCGGCGAGGACTCCCAGCCCACCTACGACCGCACCGGAGAACAGCTCGAAGCCGCCGCCGAGCACGGGGCGTGAGGCCTCCGGGGACGTCTCCGCGCCCCTTGGCGTTGGTCAAGATTGTTCACAGAGTGTTTAAGGTCCCGTCTAAAACTGTCCTGATCCTCACTAGCCTGTGACCCGTTCCTTACCCCCACACGAGAACACCGTCACAGGCAGCGCCCGTGCCCCGGCGCGCGAGTGCGGTGCAGGAGGCGAGAACCTGGTGGACGTCAGTGGCGCGTCACGGTTGGGGCAGGCGCTCCAGGGAGCACGGCTGTCGGAGCCGAGGACCGTGCGGCCGTCGCGGGTACTGCCCCCGGACCTCCTCGACGCACTCCGCAACGGCCCGTTCGAGACCGCCCTGGACTCCGCCCTGCGTGCCAGCGGGCTCAGTCTCGAGCGGATCCGGCACCGGCTCGCCGAGCGAGGCGTCCAGATCAGCGTCACCACGCTCAGCTACTGGAGGCGCGGCCGCAGCCGTCCCGAACGGCCCCACTCCCGGCAGGCGGTCCGGCTTCTGGAGGAACTGCTGGGCGTCCCCACCGACGGGCTGGTCTCGCTGCTCGGTCCACGTCGTCCCCGTGGCCGCTGGGTCAACCGGGATGCCGCCGTGCTGAAGACCGAGCGGCTGTGGCGGGAGTTCGAAAGCCTTCCCGACCTGCTGGCCGAGCTGGACAGTACGGACGACGGCCTGCTCAGGGTCGCCGCCCACGACCATTACGAGCTCGACGCACGGGGAGCCGGGGCACGGCTGACCACCCGTCTGACGCTGAAGGCCGCCCGGGACGGGGTGGACCGCTGTGTGGTGGTGCTTCACGGCGAGGACCCGGACACGGCGCTCCCGGAGTTCGCCGACGTGCGCAACGCCCGCCTGGGGCGGCTGCGTTCGGACAACAGCGTGCCGTTGACGGTCGCCGAACTGTTCTTGGACCGCACGCTGTCCGAGGGCGGTACCACGCTGATCGAGTACACCCTGCGGTTCCCGGAGACCGGACGCCGCGCGGAGGAGTGCGGGCGGGGGTTCCTCTCCCCCGCCCTCCTCTACACCCTGGAAGTCGCCTTTCACCCGGACGCCGTGCCCGTGCGCTGTTGGCGGTCCCACAGAGCCGCGGCCGTCTGGCGGTCGGTGTCCGCGGAACCGGTGTGGATAAGCGCCGCCGGCCGGGCACACACCGTCTTCGAAAACCCCGGCCCCGGCTTCCAGTCGCTCCACTGGGAATGGCACTGACCAGCATCTCCGTCTCACGCGACCAGCACGTCCCCTGATCGCAGGTCGCGCGTCGCGGCGTCCCCGCGAGTGCCACCCACCGTCCTGACGCCATGGTCGCCCCGCGGACCGAGAGGGGCGATCCGCTCGGCGACGGCCTGAAGACGCCTGGTGGGTGTGCCAGTTGGTGGAGTGGTGCCCGACGCGGGCGAGCACCGTCACGGTGGCGTGCGGGAGGGTGTCCGGCAGGGCATGTTTCGGCGGTCGGCGGTCGGCGGTCGTGGGAGCCGGTGACGACGCCGACGCGCCCGGGGCACCGCCTCACCGGTCCGGATGGGCGCCCCTCCGCAACCCCCGCTCCCCGGAGAGGCGGTGAGGGGCCGTAAGGCAGGAACGCCGCGCACCCGGCCGCCGAGCGACCGCGAGGCGATCGCTCTCCTCGTCTCCTCACCCACGCCTTCAGGCGCCGGTGACGCATCGCCGGGAGCGGGACAGAGCCCGCCGGCACGCAGGGCGGAGTCCAAGACGGTCTCGAACGGACCGTTGCGGAGTGCGTCAAAAAAGTCCGGGGACAGTACCCGCGACGGCCGCACGGCTCTCGGCCCCGACAGCCGCGCGAGCCGACCGCGGCCCGGCCGCGTATCGACGAGACGCTGGACACCCTGTGAACAGTTTTGGCCAAGCACGGGGTGCGGCAGAGCCGTAAGCGGGAGAGGAGCCGGTCACCGCCCTCTTCACAGCGTCCGCAATTAAACAGAGTTGACGTTCGTTGACCCTGCCTTCGAACGACGGCCACGATCCCGGCTCATGAAGAGAAGCCTCCTCGCCGCATCGATCTCGATGGCCGTCAGCGGACTGCTCATAGCCGCCGCGGGATCCCCTGCCGCCGCGGGATCCCCCACCGCCGGTACCGCCCGGCCCCACCCGCCCAAGGCCGGCGAGAGCCAGGCCGTCCAGGACGCCCGCCTCTCGATCGCCGCACACCCCGCAGCGGTTCGCGCCGGCTCGGACGACACGTTCGAGCCCGGTTCGGTGCTGATCGACAAGGACGGCACCCGGCATGTGCACATGACACGCACCTACCGCGACCTGCCCGTGCTGGGCGGTGACGTCATCGTGCACTCCTCGCCCACCGGGGCGTTCCGCGAGAGCACCCTGACCCTCGAGTCCAGCCTCTCCCTGCCGGTGACCCCCAAGGTCACCGCCCAGCACGCGGAGGCCTTGGCGCAGAAGAAGTTCCAGGGCAAGCGCGCCGGGACGGCCAGCAAGCTGGTGGTGAACGCCCTGTCCGGCAGACCGCGGCTGGCGTGGCAGGTGACTGTCGACGGCACAGCCCCCGACCAGTCGCCGAGCCACTTCAACGTGCTGGTGGACGCCCTGACCGGCCAGGTGGGGCAGACGTGGAACGACTTCCACACCGCCGAGGGCACCGGCCACGGCTACCAGGTGGGTGACGTCCCGCTCACCACCACGGCGGTTTCCGGCGGCTACCAGCTCAAGGATCCCACCCGCGGCAACGGCGAGACCCGCGACGCCCAGAACCTGACCGCCACCAACGACAGCCCGCCGGCAGGCTGGGGCAAGGCGTTCACCGACACCGACAACGTGTGGGGCGACGGCACGCTCAGCGACCGCGCCACCGTCGCCGCCGACGCCCACTTCGGCATCCAGGCGACCTGGGACTACTACAAGAACGTGCACGGCCGCAACGGCATCAAGAACGACGGCGTCGGCGCCCGCTCGTTCGTGCACTACGGCAACAACTACGCCAACGCCGGCTGGGACGACACCAGCTTCAGCATGATCTACGGTGACGGTGCGCCCGGCGACAAGCCGTTCACCGAACTGGACGTCGCGGGCCACGAGATGAGCCACGGTGTCACCTCCGCCACCGCCGGCCTGAACTACTTCGGTGACGCGGGCGGCCTGAACGAGGCGACCAGCGACGTCTTCGGCACCCTGGTGGAGTTCAACGCCAAGAGCCCGGCGGACACCCCCGACTACCTCATCGGCGAGAAGATCAGCTCCACGCCGCTGCGGTACATGGACGATCCGAAAAAGGACGGCGTCTCGCAGAGCTGCTGGACCACCGGCACCAAGAACCTCGACCCGCACTACTCCTCCGGAGTGGGCAACCACTTCTTCTACCTGCTGGCGGTCGGTTCCGGCTCGTCCAGCTGGGGCAACAGCCCGACCTGTGACGGCGGCACCGTCACCGGCATCGGCAACGACGCCGCGGGCAGGATCTGGTACCGCGCGCTCAGCACGTACATGACCTCGGGCACCACCTACCCCCAGGCCCGTACCGCGAGCATCAAGGCCGCGATCGACCTGTACGGCGCGAGCAGCAGCCAGTGCGCCGCCGTCGAGAAGGCGTGGAGCGGCGTGGCCGTCGTCCCGACCTCCACCACGTGCGGCGGCGGCACCACCCCGCCGCCGAGCGGCTCCAACCTGCTCTCCAACCCGGGCTTCGAGTCCGGTGCGGTCAACTGGACCGCCAGCTCCGGCGTGATCACCAACGACGCCGGCGCCGCCCCGCACTCCGGCTCGTACTACGCCTGGCTGGACGGATACGGCACCACGCACACCGACACCCTGTCCCAGTCGGTGACCATCCCGGCCACCGCCACGGCGCCCAAGCTCAGCTTCTTCCTGGCGATCGACACCAAGGAGTCGGGCACCACTCCGTACGACACCCTGAAGGCCCAGGTCGTCTCCGGCACGAGCACCACCACCCTGGCGACGTACTCCAACGCCACGCCCGGCGGCTACACCCAGCGGACCCTCGATCTGTCGGCGTTCACGGGCAAGACGGTCACGATCAGGTTCACCGGTACCGAGGACTCCTCCCTCGCCACCGGGTTCCTGATCGACGACACCGCGGTCACCACCGGCTGAGCCCCCTCACAGGCTCCGCGGACGCGTCCGGTGGGCTCGGCCGGCGAGAACCGGCCGGGCCTGCCACGCGTCTCCGCCCGACGGGCGCCCCCGCTCGGTCCGCGAGCAGGGGGCGCCCGCGTCCCTCTCCTGCGGTCAGGGCGGACGACCGGTGCCAGGTACGTCCGCGTGACCGGAGCCGTTCCCCTTCTTTCGCATGCAACGGGTCACGTGGACGCCCCTGACGAAGCACTGCCGGACCTGTTCTGCCCGGTCGTCGCCGACCGGCCGGCCCTGAGCGCCGTCCTCCGGAGCGGCATCGCGTCCCACCGCCTCGCTCACACCGGGGCCCGACCCGAACGAGCCCGGGACGGCTGACCGCGCGCCGCAGGGCCCCTCGCGCGCACGGGGAGCAAACGGGCGTCGTGCCCAAGAGCTGCGTCCTGGTCGATGACTGCGGGGATTCCAGGACCCCTGCCAGTGCGGCCGGCCGCTTGGCCTCCACGGTCCAGTGGCCGGACCGCCCGATGAGCGAAGTGGTCAGTTGTCGGGCTTCTTCGAGTGCCAGGGGGTGGCGGCCCGGGTGGGGCGGGCGCCGGCCTCGGTCTGCTGGGCGCACACGGCGTTCGTCACGAGCTCGCGCGCGTACGCGGCGTCCAGCCGGCCGGGGCGGAAGAGGATGCGGTACATGATCGGCGCCACGACACGGTCGATCAGCAGTTCCGTCTCGGGCACCGCCTCCCCCCGCCGCACCGCACGGGCCAACACGACGTCGATCTGCTCTGCGGCATACGCCGAACACCGGCCGGCGTGGGTTCCGTCGGGGTCGCCGAGCAGGGCGTCCCGGATGTAGGCGCGCCCGGGCGGCGAGGCCATCTCGTCGAGGAACTGTTCCGCCCACGCGTCGAGATCGGCCCGCAGGCTTCCGAGATCGGCCGGATCCGTTTCCGGGCGCAGTCGTTCGACGGCCACGTCGGACAGGAGTTCCTGCAGGTCGCCCCAGCGACGGTAGATCGTGGAGGGGGTCACGCCCGCCCGAGCGGCCACCATCGGGACCGTGAGCGCGTCGCGGCCCACCTCCCCTACGAGTTCACGTACCGCCGCATGGACGGACTCCTGTACGCGTGCGCTGCGCCCGCCGGGGCGAACCATGGGCCTGGGACTCATGCGGTCCACCTTAATGCGATTTTGTTGCTTCTAGGCGGTGGCCGGCGTCGGCGACCCGCGGGGCCGCGCGCCCGGGCGCCCGAGCACGGCGGACGCCCCTGCGGCGACGCGACCGCATGCCGGCCGGAACGTCCGCCTTCCCTCAGGCAGCGAGGGGAGCAAGCCGCCCCGCGCCGGCCACCGACTCCTCGTAGACCCGGCCCACACGGAGCACCGTCGCGTCGCGGAAGGGGCGCGCCATCAACTGCATGCCGATCGGCAGTCCGGCGCGGTCGTGGCCGACCGGCAGGGTGAGGGCCGGGACGCCGGTGATGTTGGCCGGGGCACAGAGGCGGACGTAGCTGTCCGACACGGCCTCGGTCGTGCCGTCGGCCCACTCGACGGCTTCCTGCCCCGCCTCGGCGGCGGTCGTCGGCACCGTCGGCGCGGCGAGGACGTCGATTCCGTCGAACATGCGAGCCCAGGCGTCTCGCATCATGGTGCGGGCCCGCTGGGCGCGGAGGTAGTCGCCCGCGGAGATGAGTTCGCCGGCCTCCAGCAGGATGCGAACGTCCGCCGCGTACAGGTCGGGGGTGGCCCGCAGCGACCGCTCGTGGTAGGCGGTGGCCTCGGGAACCATCAGCCCCCACTGAACGGCCTGGAGGTGACGCGCCATCGGGATCTCGACGTCGACGAGTTCCGCCCCCAGCTCCGCCAGCCGCTCGATCGCGCCGCGTACGGACTCCTCGACCTCGGGCGTGACCCGGTCGAAGTAGTGGTTCCGCGGTACGCCGACCTTCAGTCCTCGCAGGTCGCCTCCCGGGAAGCGGTCCGGCACCGGGCCGGACACGCTCGCCGGGTCGCGCGGGTCGTGGCCGGCGGTCGCCGACAGCACCAGCGCGACGTCCTGGACGGTGCGGGCGAGAGGGCCCACGTGGTCCAGGGACCAGGACAGCGAGGTCACGCCCGTGCGGGGGACCAGGCCGTAGGTCGGCTTGAGGCCCACCACGCCGTTCAGGGCCGCGGGGACCCGGATGGAACCGCCCGTGTCCGTGCCCATGGCGAACGTCGCCCCGCCGGCGGCGACGGCCACCGCCGAGCCGCCGCTCGACCCGCCCGCGACCCGGCCGTGGTCCCAGGCGTTGTTCGTCTGCGGAGTGGTCAGGCCGTAGGCGAACTCGTGCGTGTGCGTCTTGCCCAGGAGGACGGCCCCGGCGGCGCCGAGCCGTTCGGCCACCCGGCTGTCGCGTTCCGCCACGTGCCCCGCCCGGACGCGCGAGCTCGCCGTGGTGGGTATCCCCTCCGCGTCGATCAGGTCCTTGAGCGCCATGGGGATCCCGTGCAGCGGCCCGCGCGGTCCGCTGCCGGAGATCTCCCGTTCGGCACGGACCGCCGCGGCCAGGGCCGCGTCGGCGGTGACGGTGACGTAGGCGCCCAGCCGTCCTTCGACGGCGGCGATACGGGCGAGCACCGATTCGGTGAGTTCGACGGGGGACAGCTCCCGTGCGCGCACCGCACGGGAGGCTTCGGTCAGCGACAGCTCAAACGGTTGCATCGGCGCTCCCCCGTCCGGCTCGGTAGGAGGACGCGGGAGGGGTCTCGCCGAAATCGAGCTCGCGCAACGTGCTGATCACGGAGTGGATGTGGTTGGCCGTCATGGCCACTGCTTCGTGTCGGCCGTCCCCGAGGGGGAGACCCGCCCGCAACGCCCCTCGGGCTGCCTCTTGGGGAGTGAGTTCGCTGCTCATGGCTTCCTTCCGCATCCGTGCGGCGCGAGGGGCCGGGGCTGGTACAGGACCTCCGGCCACCGCAAAAGCGAATCGTTTGCTTTAGTCGAGCGTAGGACCTACGGTGCCTTAAAGCAAACCAATCGCTTTTAGTACGGGAAGGACCCTCATGCAGAGTGTCCCCGCGGGCCTGGCGCCTCCCCGCACCTCCCCCTCCGGACGCCTGCCGTTCGCGCTGTACGCCTCGATCCTGATCGCGCTGCTCGCCGCATCCAGCGCGCCGACCCCGCTGTACCCCCGCTACCAGGCTCAGTGGCAGTTGTCGTCCCTCGACATCACCGTGGTCTTCAGCGCCTACGCTCTGGCGCTCCTGATCGCACTGCTGACGACCGGAACCCTTTCCGACCATGTCGGACGCCGCCCCGTGCTCCTGGGCGCGCTCGCGGTCCAGGTCGCCTCCATGGCACTGTTCGCGACGGCCGGCGGCCTGACCACCCTGATCGGCGCCCGCGTGCTGCAGGGCATCGCGACCGGCGCGGCGACCAGCGCGGCGGGTGCGGCTCTCCTCGACCTGGAAGATCCCGCCCGGCCGGGCCGCCCCGCTCTGGCCAACAGCATCGCGCCGGTGACGGGCATGGCGGCCGGCGTCCTGGCAGCCACCCTCATGGTGCGCTTCGCCCCCGTTCCGACGATCACGGTGTACGCGGCCCTGATCGCCGTGTTCGCCGCGCAGGCCATCGCCCTCGTCCCGACGTCCGAGACCGTCCGCCGCCGTCCCGGAGCCCTGCGCTCGACGCGGCCCCGCCCGGCGCTGCCGTCGGCGGCCGCCCACGCTCTCCTGCTCAACGGCGCCGGCGTCGTCGCCGTCTGGGCACTCGGCGGCTTCTACTCGTCCCTGGGACCGGGCTTCACACGGCTCGTCTCCCCCGGCGGACCCGAATACGCCGGCGGCATGGTCTTCTTCACGCTGACGGCCGTCGCCGCCCCGACGGTGTACTTCACGCGCAGGATGCGTGCCGACGTCTCCGCTCTCCTCGGGAGCTGCGCGGTGATTCCGGCGGCCGTCCTGACCCTGGGTGCCCTCCGTCTCGCCTGCCCGGTACTTCTCTTCGCCGGGGCGGCGCTGGCCGGGTTCGGCTTCGGAGCCGTCTCCCAGGGTGCGCTGCGCGCGGTCGTCGACTCGGTCCCGGCCCGGGAGAAGAGCGGCACGCTCGCCTCCTATCACGTACTCAGCTACCTGGCGATGAGTCTGCCCGCCATCGGCGCCGGCGCCCTCACCGCCGGCTTCGGGCTGCGTGCGGCAGCACTGGCCCATGCCGGCTGCGTGGCCGTACTGGCGACCGTCGCCGTCGCGACGCTGACCGCGACGCCGCGCAGCCGGCGCCGGACACCGTCCCCGGACGCCCGCTCCCGCCCGGCAACGAGCAACCACACATCCGCCTCACCCGACACACCCGCTCCGGACATCTCCGTCCTCGCGCCCCATGACAGGTAGGGAAAGTCGCCGTGTTCACCTCATCGCAAACGCCCGAGTCCACCACTCCCCCCGCCTCTTCCTGGACGGTGGGCGACCACACCGTACGACGCGTCGACGAAGTGGCCCTGCCCGCCCGGACCGGTCCGTGGCTGCTGCCCGGGGCAACCCCCGGCCTCGTGAGCCGGACTCCCTGGCTGAGCCCCGAATTCGCCGACGAAGAAGGCGTCCTGCGCCTGGCGAGTCACAGCTTCGCCGTCGAGGCGGACGGCATGCGGGTGCTGGTGGACACCGGCATCGGAAACGGGAAGCCGCGCGCCAACCCCGCCTGGCACAGACTGAACAGCGACTACGAGGCACGGCTACGGGCGGCGGGCTTCGCGCCGGAGAGCGTCGACGTCGTGGTCCTGACCCACCTCCACGCCGACCACGTGGGGTGGAACACGCGTGCCGAGGGCGACGACTGGGTGCCCACCTTCCCGAACGCGCGCTATCTCACCTCACGCACCGAGTGGGACCACTGGGCGAGTGTCGACATGGAGGAGGCGCGTCGGCAGATGTTCCGGGACTCGGTCCATCCCGTCCGGGAGGCAGGTCTGCTCGACCTCGTCGATGTCGCGGACGAGGGCACGGAGGTCGCGCCGGGCGTCCGTCTGCTGCCCACCCCCGGCCACACACCGGGGCAGGTGGCGGTGGAACTGAGCAGCCGTGGCGAGACCGCGTTGGTCACCGGCGACAGCATCCACCACCCGGTCCAGATGGCGCATCCGGAGCTCTGCAGCTGTGTGGACGTCGCTCCCGAACTCGCGGCCAGGACCCGGAACCGGGTGCTCGCCTCACTGGCCGGCACGTCGACTCTCCTGCTCGGGAGCCACTTCCCGCCGCCGACCGCCGGACACGTATTGCGCGAGGACGGCGGGTACCGACTGGTCCCGGCGCCCTCGGGGGTCACGCCCATCGAGGGCTGAAGCGGATCGGAGCACCCGGGACGTGCCGCGCACCGAGTCGCACCGAGTCGCACCGAGTCCGTGCGGGTGACGTCCCGGGCCGTCCGCGACCGGACGGCCCGGGAGCGGCTACGAGGCTCCTCGGGCATGCGCTCCGCCGTCACCGATGGGGCCGGACGACGTGATGACCGAGCATCGGCTTGCGCCCTTCGCGCAAGCCGGCTGTCGGCTGTCCCCCGTGGGCGACAGTCACGCCGACGCGTCACGGACGAGGGCAACCTGCCGGCCCCACTCGCCCCTCGCCGGCCGAGCAACGCGACCCTGCTCCCGTCTCACGAACCGGGCGTCACCCGAAGCAGCACCTCTTCACCGGGAAGTACGCGGCATGGGTGCGCCCCCGGGCGAACACGTCGCACGCCTGATCATCACCGTCCCGGCCTCAGGGGGTGAATCGCCCGGGGGCGAAGAGTGACAGGTCCTGCTGGGCCCTGCCGTCCGTGACGAGCTCAGCGAGGGCCTCGCCGATGGCCGGCAGGAACTTGAACGCATGTCCCGACGTGCCGGCCGCGAGCAGGATCCGGCTCTCGTCGGACGCCGGGCCGATCAGGAAGGCCTGGTCCGGGGTGTTGTCGTAGAGGCACACGGCGCTCTGGCGGTAGCGGCCCCTGCCGAGTCCGGGGATGCGGTCGCGCAGGAAGGACTGGATCTCCTGAACCTCCTGCTGGTCGACGAACCGCTCGACGGAGTCGGGGTCGGCCGGGGTGCCGCCGCTGTGCACTCCCGCCTTCACCCCGCCGTGCGTTCCGTTGGCAGCCGGGTGCCCGTATCCGATCATTCCGTCCCCCTCCCAGATCCAGTACGGGAAGCGGCCGGGCAGGAAGTCCGCCATGTCTCCCTCGGGTTCGAACCAGAGCATCACCTTGCGCAATACGCTGATGGGGATCGCCCTTCCAGGAAGCAGGCCGGGAGCCCAGCAGCCTGCCGACACCACCACGCGCTCGGCGTGGTAGGCCGTCCGGTCGGTCCGTATCCTGACCCCGCCGGAGGTCTCGGTGATCTCCAGAACCCGCTCGTCGAAGTGCAGCTCGGCACCGTGTTTCCCGGCGAGGTCCAGCTGTACCCGTACGGTCTGTTCCGGCTGGACGTATCCGGACTGCGGGTCGTAGACGGCCACGCAGTCGTCGGCGGGGGTGAACTGCGGGTAGTGGGCGTGGACCTGGTCCGCCGTCCAGTACTCGTGGGGCAGTCCGCACTGCTCGGCGCTGGCCCGCGCGGCCGGGATCAGTTCGCCTTCGGCGGGGCCCAGGCACATGCCGCCCGTCTGGTGGAACAGCCGTTCGCCGCTCTCCTCCTCCAGCTCGCTCCACAGCGTGCGCGCGCGGCGCAGCAGGGGTACGTACCCGGGCCCCATGAAGTACGCCTGCCACACCCCGCGGGACTCCCCGTGGCTGGCACCGAGGTTGTGCACGGGGCCGAAGCGTTCGAGTCCCAGAACCCGCTTGCCCGAGACGGCGAGCGACCGTGCGGCAGCGCTGCCGACGCCTCCCAGGCCGACCACCACGACGTCGTAGGACTCGGTCCTCATCGCTCTCCTCCGTGTGTGCGCAGGTGTCCTGCCGCGGCTCGTGCCATCCAGCAGGACAGTTCCGGGTGGGCGCCCTTCGAACCGGGGGCGAGGTGCTGGACCACTCTGTCCCTCACCTCTTCGGGCTGTTCCTGGCTGAGTTTGAACATGCCGTCCATCTGTTCCACGTGCAGCTCGAAGGCCCCCACACCGGGCACGATCCGCCGGAAGTAGTCGAGCGAGTCCGTCATGTCCCACCCGAGGCCGAACCGCCCTTCGAGCTCCTCGACGGTCCGCCGAACCACGTCAAGGGTTTCCTGTCCCTGCGGCAACACGCGCAGGGTGCCTCGTACGTGCACGGACACGAAGTTCCAGGTGGGTGCGGCCGGGACACGCCGGTAGACCGTCGGTGACAGGTAGCTGCCGGACCCGCTGAAGATCGCCAACGCGGGAGTCCCGTCCGTGGCTTCGGCGAGGGCCGCCCAGTGGGGATTCGCTCGGTTCAGGTGCCCGATCAGCCGGTGTCCTCGCAGGTCCTGTGGCCCGTCCGAGAGCAGCAGGTCGGTGTCGGGCGGTATCACGAGGGGTAGGTGCGTGGCGTGCGGCACCGGGGCCGAGTTCGTGGTCAGTGTGGCGAGCGGGTGGGCCCGCACCACCGCCAGAGCCGACTCCGGGTTTCCTTGGTACTGCGGTGGAACGTACACGGTGGGTCCTCCTTGCCTGGCACAGAGTCAGTTCGCCCGCGAGGTCAGGAGGCGCGATGCAGGCGGTCGCGCAGCGCGTCGGCGATCTCGCCCGCCCGGACGGCGGTCATGGACAGCAGGGTCGAGGTGAGCCCGTGCGTGTGCTCGGTGGAGCCCTGGACGTAGATGCCGCACTCGACGCCGTCGAGCATCTCCAGCCGGTAGTCGCGTCCCACCCGTGGCTGCCCCAGGGAGCCCTTGCGGCACAGCCGACGCAGATCCGGTCCGAGCAGTTCGTCCGGGGCGGCCGGGTGGTATCCCGTGGCACAGACGAGGTAGTCGCACTCCACTTCCGTCTTCTCACCGGTGATCAGGGATTCCAGCGTGAGGCGCACGGTGCCCTGCGACTCGTCGCATTCCAGGAACCGAGTGGCGTTGTCGATGAGCAGCCGTTGCTCGCCCCGGACCTTCTCCTGGTACCAGGTGGCGTACAGGTCCTCGATCAACTCCTGGTCGACAACCGCGTAGTTGGTGTTCTTGTGGCGCTCGAGGAGCATCTTGCGGGCTGCGGGCGGGGCCCCGAAGAAGTCGTCGACGGCGGCCGGGTCGAAGATGCGGTTGGCAAAGGGCGAGTCGTCCGCCGGAGCGTATCCGTAGGGTGTGAACACCGCGCGCACTCGTGCGCCGTCGAAGCGGCCGTGCAGATGGGCGGTCACCTCGGCGGCGCTCTGGCCCGCTCCGACCACGACGAACCGCAGGCCCTCGCCCCCCGGCGGCAGTCCGTCGAGGCGCTGGAGCAGCCCGCTGCTGTGCCACACCCTGCTGGATTCGGCCACGCCGTCCGGCAGCCGCCTGCGCAGTCCGGGGGCGATCACCACGTTCCGGGTGCGACGCCGCAGGGTACGGGTGCCCAGCTCGTCGGTCTGGCGCAGGTGCACGTCCAGGAGCCGGCCGCCCTCCACCCCGCCGACCGGTTCGACCGACAGCACTTCGCACCCGTAGGTGACCTTGTCCGCGCATGCGCTGGCGCACCATCGGAAATAGTCGTGGAACTCCATCCTGCTCGGGAAGATCATCTTGTGATTGACGAAGTCGACGAGACGGCCCTGTTCACGCAGATAATTGAGGAACGAAAACTTACTGGACGGATCACGCAAAGTGACCAGGTCCTTGAGGAAGTGGACCTGCATGGTGGCCTCCGGCAGGAGCATCCCGGGGTGCCACGAGAATCGCGGCTGCTTCTCGAAGAAATGCGCGGTGAGTGCCCGTCCGGAACCCTCTCCGAGCGCTATCGCCAGGGCGACGTTGGAGGGGCCGAAACCCACGCCTATGACGTCGAATACAGTGTCGTCGCAGGTTGATCCTGCGGTTGTCCATGAGGTCGGACGGTGGTCATCGATCCCTGTGTTCAAAGGGGACTCCAGTGGTCGGCCTCGGGAACTGCGGTGACAGGTATTGTTTTCGGACAGGACCGGTGGCCCGGACCGTGCGCACCTGCGCCACGGCCCGGGAGACCCGCCGGCATTCAGTTCCGGGACGGTGTGAACGGTGTCCTTCCGGGACGAGGTGCCAGTCGGCCGATGGCGCGGTGCGGCCCCAGCGAGGTGTTGAGCAGCGGTCCGTCGTTTTCTGCCGCCGAGCCCCGGGCGCGTCGTTCCACCGGGTGCGGACGTCCAGGGCCAGGAGGGGTCGTCACTCTCGGCGGACCGGCTGCGGGTACCGGCCCGCGACGGCGCCGGCCTGGTGACGACGGAGAGGTCCGGCCGGGGGCAGTGAGCCGGCAGCGGGCCGACCGAACCGGGGTGAACCGCGCCGTCGGGACTGCGTGGGGACTTCCTGGACCACGAACTGTTCCGCAGCTCGCGCGAGGGCCGCTTGAAGCCGCGCACCGTCCTTCCCGGGCCCCTGAGGAAGGTGAGCCGAATGGTGGTCCTGCCGCTGCCGTCGCCCCGTCGAAACCGTCGAGGGTTCCGGGCGGCAGGCTGTTCGGTTTCAGGGGAGCCGCCGGTCACGGCTCATCGATCGCCGTCCGGAAGCGCTGTTTCCGTGGCTCACCCGCACCTCTCACCGACCGGTTCCAGGAACGCCGTGATCCTGACGGTGTCGGACATGGGGCCGTACGACACGGCTCCTCCCACCTCGTCGCGGAGCAGACCGAGAATCCATCGGCGAGTGGTGAGCGTCTGCGCGGTGAGCGCGTGCAGAGCCTGGCCCCGGCCGACACCGACCAGTTGGCGTACGAGCAGCCGGCCGATACCCCGGCGCTGCCAGCCGTCCTCCACGAGCACGCCCAGCTCCGCCACACCGGGCGAGACGGGGGCCATGCTGGCCAGCGCGACGACCCGGCGGTGGTCCGGCGGGCCGTCGGTCGCCAGGATGCTGGTCGCGCCTGCGGATTCGCTCAACACGGTGTCCAGATAGCTCTCGGGCAGGCCGGGACCCCTGGTCTGGAAACGGTGGTACCGCGTCGCCTCGCTGCATCTGCGGTGCATGCGTTCCAGTGCTGTCCTGTCGCCCGGCACCACGGCCCGGAAGGCCAACCGGCTCTCCGCCATGCCACGGACTCCGTTTCTCTCGATCGAGCGGATCACATGCGACGCACTCCTGCGAGACGGCGCCCATGGCTGTGCCCGTGCCGGCACCGAGCCCTGTGCCTGTGGCCAGCAATTCTCCACTGCAAGTACAACCCAGAATCTCCTGAGCAACACCTCTCGCCGCATGGGACGTTGGTCCTATTGATCGGCAACTGGGAATCCTGTCAGGCTGGCCCGCCATGGACGCAGTGCAGCAGGAGATTCTCTACAATCCCCGTGATCCTGGGATGCGCAGTGACCCCTATCCTTTCTACGCCCGGCTGAGGGAAACCGAGCCGGTGCACCTGACGCCGTACGGCTTCTGGGCAGTTTCCGGCTACAAGGAGACCGCAGCTCTTCTCCGTGACAACCGGCTGACCAGCGAGTTCCATCGCGACCCGAAATGGGCCGAGCACCGTGGTGGCTGGGAAAGTCCGGTGGTCAACGACACCCGAATGTGGATGCTCATGCTGGACGGTGCCGCTCATCGCCGTATTCGCGGAATCGTCAACCCGGTATTCAGTGCCCGGTCGATCCAGCAGATGGTCCCGAAGATCGAGGAGATCCTCGAACGCATCCTGGCCGACCTCGGTTCGGGCGAGGGGATCGACCTCATCGACTCGCTCGCACTGCCACTCCCGGTGACCGTCATCTGCGGCCTCGTGGGACTGCCGGTCGAGGACCGCGACCAGTGCCGCCGGTGGACCGAGGCGATAGGCCACGTGGTCGACCCCGTGCTGAGCGAGGAGACCCAGCAGCGCATGAACACCGCTCTGGTGGAGTTCCGCGCGTACATCACCGAGCACCTGGCCGAGCGGCGCGGCGACCCCCGGGACGACATCCTGTCCCGGTTGGCCTTCGCCGAGGTGGACGGCGAACGCCTCTCCGACGACGAGATCGTCGCCAACGTCCTGCTCCTGTTCAACGCGGGGCACGAGACCACGGTCAACCTGATCGGCAACGGCATGCTGGCGCTGCTCAGGAACCCCGACCAGCTACAGATCCTGCGGGACCACCCCCAACTGATCGACAACGGCATCGAGGAGTTCGTCCGGTACGACGCCCCCGTGCAGCTGGTCGCGCGTATCGCCACCGCCGACCTGGAAGTGGGTGGCAGGACCATCCCCGCGGGTTCCAAGCTCATGCTCCTGCTCGGCGCCGCCAACCGCGATCCGAGGCGGTACGCGCACGCCGACCGGCTGGACGTGCGCCGGGAGGACATCAAGCCGCTGTCGTTCGGCGGCGGACCGCACTTCTGCATCGGCACCATGCTCGGCAAGGTCGAAGGGCGCCTGGTCTTCCGCGAGTTGCTCGACCGGTACAGCCAGATCTCGCTCACCACCGAGGACGTCGTCTGGCGGCCACACGTCAACTTCCGCGGTCTGAGCGAACTGCGGGTGGATCTCGTCCACAGGAGCTGAGCACAGGCCGACGAGTGAACCAGGAAAGGAGATCTCCCGTGCGCAGTCCCCTGTTGTACGGTGACACGCTCACCGAGAACTTCCTGCACCACACACAGGCGTCGCCGGCTGCGGCAGCGGTTTTCCCCGGCAGCGACGAGCGGATCACCGCCGGCGAACTGGCCGAGGCCACTCTGAGCTGCGCACTGGGGCTCCAGGAACACGGCGTGGGCCCCGGCTCGATCGTCGGTCTCCTGGTGCCCACCGACGCGAGGTTCCTGACCCTCTTCTTCGGCGTGCAGCGCACCGGAGCCGCGTGCAGCGTCCTCCCGCTGCCCGCGGGATTCGGCGACGAGCGGGCCACCGCACGGAGGCTGAGCAGGATTCTCCAGGTCGCGGGGATCCGCCACCTGGTGCTCGGCCCGGCCTACGCCGACCTGGGTTCCCTCCTCATGGAGCAGAACCCGGGACTGATGCTGATCGACCCGGGCACGTCCCGTTCCGGTAGCGCCCGTGCCCTGCCCCCGGTGGACCCGGACGCCCTGTCCGTCGTGCAGTTCACCTCGGGCAGCACCAGCGCTCCCAAGGGCGTACAGCTCAGCCAGCGGTCCATGGCCGCCGGTCTGCGCGCCTGCGTGGTGTCCGGCGCCTTCAGTCCCGACGACGTCTTCATGCAGTGGGTGCCCACCTTCCACGACATGGGGCTCGTGGGCCTCTTCTCCCACCTGCTCAACGGCGCCGACGTCCACGTCTTCACTCCCACGGCTTTCCTGCGCAGACCGGCCGCGCTGCTCAAGTACTTCGCCGAGCACCGCGGCACGGTCATCACGGGGCCGAACTTCTCGTACGACCAGATCCTCGACGCGGCTCCACCCGAGTTCGTCAGGGAACTCGACCTCTCCGCCTGGCGGCTGGCCTTCAACGGCGCGGAACCGGTGAGCGCCGCGAGCACGGAGCGGTTCACCACCGCGCTGGCGCCCGCCGGACTCCGCGACACCGTGATGTACCCGGTCTACGGCATGGCGGAAGCCACCTTGGGGATCACCTTCCCCGAGCCGGGCAGCCCCGTGCGCATCCTGTCGGTCGACCGGGCCGAACTGGCCTCGGGACGCAAGGCGGTGGTCGTACCGCGCGGCACCGGAGGCGCCAAGGACGTGGTGGGCCTCGGCCGCGCCGTGCACGGCATCGAGATCCGGCTCGTCGGCGAGGACGGCCGTGTGTGCGTGCCGGGTGAGCTGGGCGAGATCCAGATCGCCGGGCCCCCGGTGACCTCCGGGTACTACAACGACCCGCAGGCCACCGCGGCTGCCTTCGACGGCCGCTGGCTGCGCACCGGGGACATCGGCTTCCAGTACGAGGAAAATCTGTTCGTCACCGGCCGGCGCAAGGAGATGGTCATCGTCCGGGGCCAGAACTTCTTCCCCGACGACATCGAGGCCATCGCCCGCGAGATGCCGGGTGTCTACCGAAAGCGCTGCGTGGCGTTCTCCGACACGGAGCCGAACGGCAGCGAAGTGGTGCGCGTGGTGGTCGAGGCCGACCCCAGGAACGCCGCCACCGACCTGGCCGAGAACATCGCCGCCCGCGTCGAACAAGAGATGGACTTCTCGGACGTACGCGTGCATCTTGTCAAACCGCGCTGGATCACCCGTACCACCAGCGGCAAGTGGCAGCGGTCCCTGACCCGCGAGCGGCTCTCCGGGCTGGCCTCCCCCGGACCGTCCCCGTCCGCTGACTGAAGCCGACCGAACAGGAACAGAGGGCACCCCCATGACCACTCCGCACAAGCTCCAGGCGGCCCGAGACCTCGGGACGGAACCGCTGCACAGCTACGACGTGTTCCCCGTCTACCAGAACGCCTCCTGGGAATTGAAGGACATCCCCTGGGACGAGTTCAGGCCCGACCTCGTACGCCCCGAGTACATCGCCTTCGCGATGGGTGCCGTCATGGGCGAGTCCAATTCCATCGCGGCCCAGCACGGCTTCTTCAACGAGTTCGAGGACGACTACGACTTCTCGGCCTTCGTATGCCTGTGGGGCTACCAGGAGCTCCAGCACCACCTGGCCTTCAAGAAGTGGCTGCGGCTGGCCGGTGAGGACGTCGGATACGAACAGATCAACGCGATGCGGGCGCCCTACCCGCCGGGCATCACGCCCTCGGCGACCCTCGCCACGAACATCATCTCCGAGATAGCCACCAACCACATGTACAAATGCGTGAGCCGGGTGGCCGAGGAACCGGTGATCGCCAAGCTGATGAAGCGGGCGAGCGGCGACGAGGCCCGCCACGCACGGGAGTTCATCCACTACACGGCCCGGCGGCTGGTCACCCACCCGCACGAACTGGCCTCGGTACTGGAGACGTTCTACGTCTACATGGCCGACCCCGACGGGCGCTACCAGCACCCGGTGAGCAAGTTCAAGAACAACCTCCCCGAGCTCGACGGCCACGTCACCATCGACGAGGTGTTCCGGTACTTCGGCGAGGTCGACGACGGCACCGAGTGGGACCGCATCCACCGTCAGCTCTTCAGCACGCTCACCGAACTCACCGGCGAGTCGATCACCAGGCTGCGTGACATCCGCAGGACCCTGGCGTCGCTGCCGCCCACCCCGGCCGGCGCCTGATGACGACCGAGGCCACCCCGGTCGAGCTGCCCTGGATCGACGAGCCCCGCTTCCAGTGCTTCGGCTGCTCGCCGCGGAACAAGATCGGTCTCGCCCTGAAGATGTACCGGACCGACGAAGGCGGCCTCGCCACCGACGTCACCTTCGCCGACGACTACGCGTCCTATCCCGGAGTGGTGCACGGCGGGATAGTCAGCGTGCTGGTCGACGAGCTGATGGGTGACCTGATCGCCCTGGACCGCGGCCTGCTGGCGTTCTCCGTGACCTTGCGCACCAAATTCCTGCGTCCCCTGCGCACAGGCACGCCCTACCGGGCCGTCGCCCGTGTCGTGCGCGAGGGCGCCGGGGTCGTTCACGCGGAGGCCGACGTCCTCTCATTGGACGGCGAACACCACGTCATGGCGAGCTCCGCCTACCAGCCGATCAGCTCGGAACAGGCGACGGGGCACATGGGCCTGGCCGGCGCCGACCGGGACCGGCTCGCCCACTACTTCGACCACTCGATTGGATGACCATGACTCAGTCGGCCGACCACCAGCTCTCCGCTCTCGACGCCACCGCGGTGCTTGACGAGGTGCGAGGACAGACCAGTAAGGAACTCGGCATCGCCGTCGGCGAGATCGAGCCGGACACCGTCCTCAAGCAACTGCCCGGTTCCGACTCCGTACGGCTGCTGCGGGTCGTCGCCCAGATCGAGCGCATCTACGACGTCGAACTGGAGGACGAGGACATCTTCGCGGTGCGCACCGCCCAGGACCTCGCCGACCTGATCCTCGCCCAGCACCGGGACGTGGCCTGAGATGACGACCGGGGTCCACACGGAGCCCGCCCTGCTGCACACCGGCCGGGACGGAGACCTCGCCGTCCCGCCGGAGGAGGCCAGGCGCGCGACCAACCAGCACTACGAACTGCCCCCCGAGGTCTTCACGGCCTTCCTCGACGCACGCGTCAAGTACAGCTCCGCGCTGTACCGCGACCCGCACCACACCCTGGAAGAAGCACAGACCGCCAAGCTGCACTTCGTCGCCGAACGGCTCGGCCTGCGGGGCGGCGAATGCCTCCTCGACATCGGCTGCGGCTGGGGCAGCCTGACCCTGTTCATGGCCCAGGAGTACGGGTGCGAGGTGACGGCCGTCACCCCCTCCGCCCCCCAGGCGGAGTACGTCCGGGAGCAGGCGGCCCGTGCCGGGCTGACCGGCCGCGTCATGGTGCGGATCGGGTCCTATTCGGACATGGAGATAGAGGGCCGGTACGACGCGGCGACGATGCTGGGCTCCATCATCCACATGCCCGACCGTATCGACGCGCTGCGCAAGACCTACCAGGCGCTGCGCCGGGGAGGGCGGCTCTACCTCTCCGAGAGCTGCTTCCGAAACGAGGAGGTCTACCAGGAATTCGCCAATCGGCCCGGCACCAAGCACGTCACGGAGCGCATCTTCGGGTTCGCCGACATGGTGCCCTTCTCCCAGCTGATCGGAGCCACCGAGTCCGCGGGCTTCAGCCTGGAGACGCTGGACGACCTCACCGCCCACTACCACCGCACCATCGAGGAGTGGGAGCGGCGGGCACTGGCCAACAGCGACCGCATCGAGGCGGCGGCCCCGGGCATGACGGCTCCCCTGGTGGAGTACCTGCGCACGGCGAACGCCGGCTGGGGGTACACCTCGAAGCACTACGCCCTCACCGCCGTCAAGTCCCGGCTCGGGCTCAGGACCGTCCGGTGAGCGCCCCCGCGCACACCGGGACGGCGGACGCGTCGACGTCCGCGGACCTCCTGCCCGTCACCCAGATGTTCGAGCTGGTGGACCAGGCGGTGACGCGGGCGGGCGAGCGCGCCTGGACCCTCAACGATCTGGACTGGTCCGCGCTGCGACCCGAGCGGCTCACCGAGGCCGACCGGTCCGCGGTCCGTTTCATCACCTTCGTCGAGGACCACATTCCCGGTTACCTCTCGCACTTCCTCGAAGCCTTCCCGGTGGCCGCCGCCGAGCAGGAGCTGGAACGGTTCGGCTTCAACCGCGAATACTTCCGCTTCCTGGTCGCCTGGGCCGGTGACGAGGAACGGCACGCCTCGGCGCTCGCGCGCTACCAGGTCGACACGGGCATGGCCACGCGCGAGGAACTGCTGGCCGACCTGGCCGAGGAGGGACGCAAGACGTTCACCCTGCCCTATCAGCACCCGGTGCAGTCCTTCACGTACACGCTGATCCAGGAGAAGGCGACACAGCTCTTCTACCAGCGGTTCAGGGAAACGGTCAGCGAACCGTTCCTGAAGGACCTGCTGGGCAGGCTGGCACGGGACGAGGCACGTCATTTCGCCTTCTACACCAACCTCGTCGGTGCCTACGTGGCGCGTGACGGAGCTGCGTCGGTGCCCGGTCTCAAGGATGTCATCGCCACGTTCCGGATGCCGCTCGCGGACACCATGAAGGGCTACTGGCGGTGGTCCCTGCGGGTCGCGGACTCCACCGCCTACGACCACACGGAGGCGTACGAGTCCGTGGTCCGGCTGGTCAAGGGCTTCGTCGACACACCGGGCGAGCCCACCGTGGCCGAGCTCGGCGAGTTCGTGCAGGCCATCCGGCGCGTGCGATGACCCCAGCGGTTCCGCCGGCGTCCCTGGTGGTGAGCTGCGACTGGGGTGCGCTGTCCGGGCCCGAGGATCTGCTCGGCGACCGGGAGCGGGCGCACGCCGCCTTGCTGCACGGGCCGAGACGTACGGAATGGGTCCGCACCCGGCTCACCGCCAAACTGGCGGTGCGGCGAGTGTCGGGAGAGTCCGGTGGCGAGATCCTGCCGGACCGGCACGGAGCCCCGTGCCTGGTGGCGGGGCCCGCCTCGGTGACGGTCTCCCTCGCGCACACCGGGTCGCTCGCCGTGTGCGCGGTCTCCCGGGGGGACCACGCCGGAACGCTCGGCGTCGACGTCGAACCCTTCGATCCGCGCAACGAGATCTTGCTGCCCCGGCTTCTGGGCCACGACGAAGAGCCGCACGTCGTCGGCGGTCTGTCCCCGGGCGTCCGGGCCACCGTGCTGGTGAGCTGCAAGGAAGCCGCGTTCAAGGCCTGCCGGGGGGCGTCCCGTTCGCTGCGCGACCATCGGTTGTGGCGCTGTCCGGACGGACGGCTCTGGGTTCGCCCGGCCGTCCCGGGAGCACCCGACCTGCGCATGTTCCTGTCGTACGGGGCGGGCCTGGTGACGGCGCTGTGCCAGTCCGGACCCCGGACTCCGGCATATCTGCGTGTCACCCCCGGGGAGGTGCTCGCGGAACTGCGGCCGGGCGCCCCCGTTCGGTGAAACAGACCGTGTGGGACGAGGAGTTCGCCGGGCCGGGGACCAGCTGGGCGCGGTCGGATTCCGCTCCTGCCGGCCGGGCTCGCGGCGGGGACCACCGGACTGGACGCGGAAGCGACGTTCCTCGGGGTCACCGCGTTCGTGATGTGTCCGTCCGCTGTCATCCGTGTGAGCGGCGCGGTCGGCCCTGGTCGTCCGCGGTGATGGCGTTCAGCAGCGCGTGCCTGGGTGCCGCACCGGGAGGGACGGCGCTGACGGGCCTTCCGGGGCTGATTCCGGGCCGTGCTGACATCGGCTGACCCGTCTGACGCCACGGAGAGGAAGCCATGACGATGCTCGATCCGGCCGTGGTGAGGCGCGCGGTCGAGGCCGCGCTCACCGAGCGGGCCGCGGCCGACGACGTCACCACCCGCTGGAGCGTGCCCGAGGAGGGCCGTGCGACAGCCACCGTCTTCACCGGGAAACCGGGAGTCGTCGCGGGGCTGTCCGTCGCCCTGGGGGTCTTCACCGCGCTCGGCCCCAAGGTGGAGACGACGCCCCAGGTCAGCGACGGGACGCGCGTCGGTACGGGGGACGTGCTGCTCACGGTGGAAGGGCCCACCAGGAGCATCGTCACCGGGGAGCGCGCCGCGCTGAACTTCCTTCAGCGGATGTCCGGAATCGCCACGCCCAGGACACGGTACGCGCGGGCCGTCGCGGAGTTCCCGGTACGGCTGCGGGCCCGGGTCGACTGGATCATGCTCGACGACATGCCGCTCGACGGGACCGAGGCGGCCGTCCGGCTGCGCGACTCCCTCCCGGGGGCCCGGGAGACCGGCCTTGAGGCCTCTGGCACTCCCCCACCCCGACGACCGGGGGAGCTCGCGGGGACCGGAATCGATGCGGCTTCGGCCGGGGCGGCTGACACACAGCGCCCCGGCGCTGGACCTCAGCATGCAGCTGGAGGCGGGGTGACACCGGCCCCAGGATCAGGCGCGGATCACGCCGGAGCTGTCGCCGCGCAGTACGACCACGCCGCTCTGGTTGGCGATCTCGATGTCGAACTCCACCCCCGTGCCGGAGCGAACCTCGCTCAGTGCCCTGATGGTCACGGTGGCGGAGATGGTGTCTCCCGCCCACACCGGTTTGAGGAATTCCCAACCCATGCGCCGTGCGATGAAGTCGAGTTCACCACCGATCTTGGTGGCCAGCGAGGCGGTCAGCAGCCCGTGGGCCATCGCCGCGCCCTCCGCCGGCAGATGGTGACGGCCCCGGTCTCCGGCGAGTTCGGCGAAGGCGGCGATGTCCTCCTTCGTGATGGCGCGTTCGGCATGGAAGGTCTGGCCGACCGTGAGGCCGGCCGCCGCGGTGACCGGGCGGTCGCCGGTCCCTTCCGGGCTCACCGGGAGACCCCCGCCGCAGGCGCGTGGCCATTGGCCGGCGCCTTCGGCTTGTCCCGCACCATGCAGCTGCTCTTGCCGACGGCACACAGTTTGCCGGCCGAGTCCACGGCACGGCAGGCGGCCAGACCGCGCGAGCGTCCCAGGTGGACGACCTCGGCGTCCACGGTGATCAGGCCGGAGGCTTCGGAGACCGGCCTCAGGAAGTCGACGCTCAGGTCGAGCGTGACGATGTCTTTGTCGTCCGGAATCGCGGAGAGAATCGCGCAGCCCAGGGCGGAGTCAATGACAGTGGACAGGATACCGCCGGCAAGAAACCCCAGATGGTTGGTGAAGAAGTTCTTGACCGGCATGGTGAACTGCACCGCACCGGGATCCACTTTGGTGACGGAGATGCCGAGCACCTGGGCGACGGGAGGGGCAACGACTTCGCCCGTGATCAATCCGCGAAGATAATCGAGTCCCGACGCACCGGACTGGGCGGCAAATAATTCACCTTGATCCTTCCACTGGAGCTCGACTGTGTGAATTTTAGGGGTAACGGCCTCTGTCACCTTGGCTCCTCGGTCGGGACGGCGATGCAGATCCATTCCTACCGCACCCTCGCCCGGGCCGCAATGGACCTTCGCACACAGGAGGCTTTGCACACGACGGACACCCCGGACGGCCCCCCGGGCGCTTCCGCTTGTGGAGAATCAGCACCAGCACATGGGTCAAACGTCCCAGTGGTCGAATGCAATGCAGTCGGTATCCTCGACATGTCTCACGAGAGGCGCTGAGGGTCGAACTATCCAGCGATGGGGATGATGTGACCGATGACAGCACGGCTGCAATCCGCAAACCGATTCTTCGCCAGCCCTCTCGGATTGGGCGCCTACCGGCCCGGTCGCGTCGTGGACAACGCAGAAATCTGTCGGCTCATCGATTCGGACACCGATTGGATCGAGACACGGTCAGGAATTACCGCTCGCCGTTTCGCAACTCCCGAGGAATCGATTCCCTTCATGGGAGCCAGGGCCGCGGAGAAAGCACTCAGCGCGGCGGGCCTGCCCCCCGCCGACGTGGACTGCGTGATCCTCGCGACGATGTCCTACCTCCATCAGGCTCCCCCCGCAGCCGCGGCCTGTGTCGCCGAGCTGGGCGCGGACGGTGCGGCAGCTTTCGACCTCGGCGCGGCATGCGCCGGCTTCTCCCATGGACTGGCCCTGGCCGGCAGCCTCGTGGTGACGGGCCAGGCGGAGCACGTGATGGTGATCGGCGCAGAGCGCATGAGTGACATCGTCGATCCACGGGACCGGTCGACCGCCTTCATCTTCGGCGACGGCGCGGGCGCCATGCTCGTGGGACGCTCCGCCGAACCGGGCATCGGCCAGGTCGCGTGGGGCACGGCGACAGGCCATGTACGGGCCATTCAACAGCCCGCGTCGTTCGCGGACCTGAAAGGCGGAGCATCCACGCCGTGGCCCTACCTGGAAATGGCCGGCCCCGAAGTCTTCCGGTGGGCGATAGACGCCGTCGGCGAGGTGTGCTCACGTGCCATGGAATCGGCAGGAGTGGACAGCGGAGACATCGAGGCGTTCGTGCCCCACCAGGCCAATGGCCGCATCATCGACGCCGTGGTCAAGAACATGAAGCTGCCCGCCTCGGTGGCGGTGGCGCGCACGGTCCGGGAGGACGGCAACACCTCGGCCGCGTCCGTACCGCTCGCGATGGATCATCTGGTGTCAACCGGCCAGGTCCGGCGCGGTGGCCTCGCCCTGACCGTGGGGTTCGGCTCGGGGCTCGGCTACTCGGCCCAGGTGATCACGGTCCCCTGAACCACCCGGAGCTCCGCCGCCCGGTCCGGCCACCGCCCGGCAGGCCGAGCGCGTCGGAACAAGGAACGAACGTCGCACACCTCGTCCCGCCCTCGGCGCAGGCCGCGCCGCACGTCCGCGTCCGGCCGTGCCGGGCGGAGGTCGTGGGCCCCGTGATGCGCGGCCCCATCACACCTCATCGTTCGAGTCGTTCTCGGAAATTTCCTGCGAACGCAACCCTTCCATTTCCCGCAGTTGGTCCAGCATGATTTCCGCGAATTCCAGCCCCTTCGGAGACAATCCCACCGCACGCATGGCCACTCGCGTGATGCCCGCCTTCTCGATTTTGCGCAGATCTTCACCGGTGAGTCCGGTATCGCGCCAGACCGCGAGCTCCGCGAGCATTTCTTTGGTGCGTTCCGCTGATTCACTGTCGATGAAGTAGGAGACCTGAACACCGAAGAATCGGGCAAGTGCCTCCAAATGGTGCACTCGCGGGTTCTCCCTCTCACCCTTCCGGAGATAGGCGATGTACTGCTTCGAGATGTCACCACCCTGCTCCCGGACGGCGCGCGCCACCTCCTCGTTGCTATAGGGGCCACGACCGCGAGGATGGACCGTCTCGAACAGGTGATTCAATCTCTCCGCCAGCGTATTGGGCCTACTTGCCCCCATATGCCCCACCTTTCAAGGCTTCCCATGTGACAACTCGGAGAAAGATCAAGTCGGCACCCGACCATGGGAGTTGACGCCTTCAATGAGTCGCCGTACGCTCGATAAGAGGTCGACCAAACACTTTCCAAGCTGTTCAGCAGAGGCTACCGCATATCACTGGATGCCTCTACACCCGCCTCCCACTTTTTCCGGGGCGGCGACTTCCGTCGATCCCCCAGTAACTCGCACTGCCTTTGCCAGACGCACGTGCGCCGAAGTGGGTGAGCCCTTTAAAACCCCCTTCTCCCCGCTGCACGTTCCGCTTCACGGGCACTCAGAGGAGACGAGGAAAGCAGATGGGCGAGTCGAGCATTGCGGAGATAGCCAGGCGCGAAGCCTGGCTTACCGACCTGACCGAACGCGAAGTGATCGTCCTACGCCTGTTATCGCGCGGCCTGAGCAACAGGCGCATCGCCCGGACTCTGGACATATCAGAGAAGACGGTGAAGAACCACCTCAGCGGCATCTACGCCAAGATCCACGTGACCGACCGCACCCAAGCCCTGCTCTACGCGCTCCGGACAGGCGTGGCCGATCCACGCCCGGTGCCCGGCACCCCGCTCCAGGCCGGCTGCGGGGACGCGACGGTCCGTCCGACGCCGCTGACGCCCCGGGAGAAGGGGGTGCTGGCGTTACTGTCGCGCGGCCTGAGCAACAGGCGCATTGCCCGGACTCTGGACATATCAGAGAAGACGGTGAAGAACCACCTCAGCGGCATCTATGCCAAGATCCACGTGACCGACCGCGCCCAAGCCCTGCTCTACGCACGGAGAACCGGACTTTCCTGAGTCGATAACTGGCTGAATCACAACCCCCTGGCCTTCCGCTCGGATCTTTCGCTGCGTGACTTCATGTCACATCATGGGAGGGTCGGTGTGCAGCAGAGGTGAAGGGGTGGGCCATGATGCGGCGCTTAATGCGAAAACGGTGTGCCGAACTGATAAGAAGTCTCGACCTGAAAGCGCCCCTGCGGGCCGAAGAGCTGTGCCGACAAGTAGCGGAACGCCGCAACCGCCCTATCCGTCTGGCTCCACTGGCTTTTCCGCACGGCGGCCCCGTCGGCCTTCTGGTCTCCACGGCGTCGGTCGACTACATCTTCTACGAAACGCATACTTCAGTTCCTCACCAAACTCATATAATCGCCCATGAACTGGGGCACCTATTGTGGGGGCACTCATCCGCCGCCAGTACCGACGCAGTGACCCCGACTGTTCCGGAAAGCATCAATCCGACCCTGATAAAACACATGCTCGGGCGCACGCTCTACAGCCATCCCGAAGAGTTCGCGGCCGAATATTTCGCCACCCAGGTCCTGCGTCGGACCAGTGAGTGGACCATCGAGGCATCATCCGTTCCGGAAGATGAACGAGAACTGGTGGAACGCCTGGAACGCTCACTGCGCCCAGGGCCCGAGGAACATGCATGACCGAAGTCCTTCTCCGCGTGTTCAGCGTGACGCACTTGCTGTCCGCAGCCGTCTGCTTCACTGCCTTCGGATACAAATGGCACGACTTGAGAAGAGACCGAAGAAACCTGTCGCTCATCGCGCTGTGCGCAGGCCGCCTACTGAATGGCAGCGCCTACTTGATGCTTGCGCCGGTCAGTTACATCGCCATCGGGAAGCTTTCCGGAATTCCCAATCTGGCCACCTTGATCGCCTATATATGCATCATTCTGGCAGCGCTGTTCACACATGTCATGGTCTACGGCTGGTTCAAGCACCCGCGTGCAGTGAGGTCCAGCGCGTCGCTCATCGTCTGTTTCTACCTGCTCGCCGTTCTCGCGATGATCACCCTGTTCTTCGCCACCCCGCTGCCCGAGCCGCACCCCCTCGATTTCGAGATCCACTTCGCGCCTGTCGCCTCCGCGAGCGCATACTCCCTCGTGTTCCTGACCACTTATGGCCTCAGCCTCGTCAACACCGCTCGACATGCATGGCCTTCGTCGAAAGTCATCAGCCGGCCCTGGCTGTCCGAAGTGCTCCGCATCACGGCAGTCGGCAGCTGGTTCGTCATGGGATTCATCATCGGCAAACTGCTCGGCCTCGTGGGCCGCTGGTGCGGCACGACCGCGTTCGACCAGGCCGCCGTCCTCTGGAGCCCGCTCATGGCGAGCGTCGGCTCCCTGGCCCTCGGGGTGGGCTACACCCTGCCGCGCTGGGGCAAGGGGGTCGACAACAGAATGCGCCGATTCCGCTCCTGCCGCCGACTGCATCCCTTGTGGCTCGCGCTCTGCCAGGCCAACCCGGGCATCGTGCTCTTCGAGACCAGGCCGACCAGACCTCGGGTGTGGACCCGGGATCTCCAGACCCGGCTCTACCGAATCGTCATCGAGATCCGGGACGGGCAGCGGGCCTTGCAGCCCTACACGCGCGTGCCCTGCGTCGACGCCTTGGAGAGGATACTGCGCGCGGGGCCGGCGCGAGAGGCGCGCCCCGAGGTCCTGCGCGAGGCCTCGGCCCTCGCATTGGCCATACGCGGCAAAAGACGCGGCGCGGGCACCACCGGCAGCAGCAAACTCAGTACAGCGCAGACAGGGGAGAACTTCTGGGACGAGTTGACGTGGTTGGAAGACGTGGCGGAGGAGTTCCAGCGCCTTCACAACGATTCGGATCCTTACGTCGGCCGGAGATGACGGTCGATCTCCCTTGTCCACAGGTCAAACGCCCTTCGCGACCGCTTCCAGAATCGCCACGCACTCCACGTGGTGCGTCATCGGAAAGGTGTCGTGCTGACCGATTCTCGGAAACTCCCAGGTCAGAGCTTGTTTATCGGCTCACTGTCCCGCGTGCGGGCGCCCAGAGCGTCAAACGAGCGTCATGGCCGACAGTCGAGGCCAACATCCATCCACCGGATTCGCCCGTGCGCCGCAGCGGTACGCGGCGGTGCCGGTACTAGCCGCCACCCCGGAGGCGGGCGGTCGGCCGGTACCGGACCGGGCCCCGGGTGGACGTGTCCCTGGCGGACCGAGCCGGGACGCTTCTGACCGCGCACCCGCGGACTCGGCACCTACCTGGGTGTCCGGAGCCGGCGAACGCCCCTTCCTGCATGTGGCCGAGACGAACACTGGCACGATCGCGCTGTACGAGCGCCTCGATTTCGAGCAGGAGGCCCTACCCGGCGGTCCCGCAGGGTGGGTCGTACGGCAGTTGGGGAACATACCGCTTCCACTGCTGCCGGCTCAGGGCGCCGGAACTCCCTTCGCAGATACGGCTGATGGCGGACTCGACGTTCAGATCCCAGAGCGTCGCCACTCCGTCGTCGGTGGTGGCGGCCAGGGTGTGACCGTCCGGGCTGAACGCCAGCACGGCGACGAATCCGGTCTCCACGGTCAGCGGCACGCCGATGGGGCTGGGGTGGTCGGGATCGGTGACGTCCCACAGGCTGATGGTGCCGTCGTCGGTGTCGCCGGCCGCCGCGAGGGTGTCACCGTCCGGGCTGAACGCCACCGACCACAGGCTGCCGCCGGGTACGGTCAGGTCACTGCCCCTGCGCGTAAGGTGGTGGGGGTCGGTGGCGTCCCACAGGGTGACGGTGCCGCGGCTGTTCCCGGTGGCGAGAGTACGGCCGTCCGGGCTGAACGCCACCCAGACGCTGGTGGCGGTCGGCTGGTCGATCTGCTCCCCGACGCGGACCCCGGCCTCCGTCGTACTCCACAGCCCCACCGTGCCGTTGCTGCCGTCGCCGCCGGCCGCCAGCACCGCGCCGTCGCGGCTGAACGCCAGGGACCGGACGGACGACGTGTCCGAGTTGGAGATGGTGAGCCGGGAGACGGGATCTGCGGGGTCGCTGACGTCCCACAGGACGATCTTGCCGTAGTCGTCGTCTCCCGCCGCCGCAAGTGTGCGGCCGTCGGGGCTGAACGCCACGGAGAGGACGAGTCCGTCCGCACCGGTGAGGGGCTCACCGAGGCGAACGGGACGGCCGGGGTCGGCGGTGTTCCACAGCGTGACGGTGCCGCCGCTGTCGCCTGCGGCCAGGGTGCGCCCGTCCGGGCTGAACGCCACCGCGTTGACCGGGTCCTTCGGGCCGGTGAGCGGCTCACCCCGGGGAACGGGATGGCCGGGGTCGGCGGTGTTCGACAGCGAGACGGTGTTGTTCTGGTTCCCGGCGGCCAGCGTGCGGCCGTCGGGGCTGAAGGCCACGGACGCCACATTGCCGCCGGCGCCGACGACCCGGGTCGGTGGCAGACTCCACAGATCGACGCCGCCGTCGGTGTTCCCGGCGGCAAGGGTCCGGCTGTCGGGGCTGAACACCACGGCGGTCACCGCGTCGCCGGGGCCGGTCAGCGGACGGCCCAGGGAGCCGATGGTCTTGGGGTGGGTGACGTTCCACAGATGGATCGCGCGGTCGGCGCTGCCCGCCGCCAGAGTGTGGCCGTCGGGGCTGAACGCCACCGACATCACGGGGTTCGCGGGGCCGGCCAGCGGTTCGCCCAGGGGTGTAGGCCGGCCGGTGTCGGCGCCCTTCCACAAATGGACCGTGCCGTTCTCGGTCCCGGCGGCCAGCGTGCGGCTGTCAGGACTGAAGGCCAGGGACTGGACGGAACTCCCAGCCTTCAGTGCCCGGCCTCGGGCCGGACGGGCCGGGTCGGCGGTGTTCCACAGGCGGACGGTGCCGGCGTCGTCGTCGCAGCCGGTGGCCAGTGTGTCCCCGTCTGGGCTGAACACGATGCGGTGGGAGAAGACGCCGGGACAGTCGAGGACCAGGGGCGCTTTCGCGCGTGGGACGTCGTCGGGGCGGGCGACGTCCCACAGGCTGACGAGTCCGGCGTACCACACGGCGGCCAAGGTACGGCCGTCGGGGCTGAAGGCCAGCGATTCGATGGTGGATGCGGCGTCGAATCCCTGGACGGTGGGGCTCCGCAGCCGCCCGAGCAGCACCGGCCGGCTGGGGCTGGTCAGGCTCCACAGCTCGGCGAATCCACCGGAAGCACCCTCGTTGTTGTCGATGGTGTGGCCGCCGACGGCCAGGACCCGGCCGTCCGGGCTGAAGGCGAGCGACTGGATCGAGTTGACGGAGTCGTCCACGGGCACGGGCCGGCCCAGCTCCACCGGGCGGCTGGGATCGGAGACGTCCCAGAGCCGCACGAGGTTCTCCTGGAGGTGGCCGGCCGCCAGCGTGTGCCCGTCGGGGCTGTAGGCCACGGTGGACACCGGGTCGCGCGGGCCGGGAAGCCGGGTGGCCAGCGACGTGTTCTCGGTCGTGATGAGCCGGGACGCCGCCTCCGGAGTGGGGTCCATGCGGTAGGAGGTCAGGGCGAGTTGGGCGGACAGTGAGGGATCGGTCGACGCCAGTTGCACGGAGGCGGACGTGACCGCGGCGTTGACGGCCCGGTCGCGGGCGCGCAGGGCCTCGGCGGCGGACTCCCGGGCGTGGTCCCCCTGCCGGAAGGCGACGACCGCGGCCGTCGAGGCGACCACGGCCAGGGCGGTGATGGTGGCGACCGCAGCACGCCGGAGCCGTTGCCCGCGCCGCTGGTGGTGTCTGGCGGCCGCCAGAAACGCCGTGGCGGCGCCGCTGAGTTCCGGCCTGTGCGTTTCGGCCCAGGTGAGGGCGGTCTCCAGGCGGTTGCCGCGGTACAGGGCGGCCGCTTCCCGGCCGGCCCGTTCCCAGAGCTCGGCCGCCTCCTCCAGATCCTGCCGTACGAGGTTCCCGTTGCGGTCGTGCTCGATCCAGTCCCGCAGTCGGGGCCAGGCGCGGATGAGCACCTCGTGCGTCATCACCACCGTGTCCTGGTCCCGGGTCAGCAGTCGGCCACGGGTGAAGTCGTCCAGGACCCTGCGGGCCGCCTCTTGGTCCGGCGTGCAGCGCAGCAGCTCGTCGTGACCGACGCGCCGGCGGGTGTCGTCGGCGTCGCGTCCCACGATGACGAGCCTCAGGAAGACCAGCCGCGCGGCCTCGTGGTAGGGCTGTGGCAGGGCGTCGAAGAGGCGGTTCGCCGTGGTGGCGATGGCGCCCTGGATGCCGCCGGTGACACGGTATCCGTCCACCGTGAGCGTGTGGCCGTGGCGCTGCTGCCAGGTGGCCCGCAGCGCGTGGGCGAGCAGCGGCAGCCGGCCCGTGGTGCTCGCGCCGGCCGGCCCTCCGACCGCGCCCAGGTCCGCCAGCAGCACCTCGACCAGGCCGTCCTCGACGTCGAGCCCCACCTGGTGGGCCGGCCGACGGATCGCGTCCTTGAGTTCGTCCTCCGTCATCGGCTCCAGCAGGACCGGCCCGGCCCGGAGAGCGGCCCGGAGCTGCGGATGGGCCGCGCACGCGGCATAGAAGTCCGCGCGTACTCCCAGCACCACGAGCGCTCCGGTCGCGGGGCGGGCCAGACGGTCGAGCACGTCGATGAACCACTCCCGTTCGGTCTCGTCGCCGCAGGCCGTGAAGATCTCCTCGAACTGGTCGACCACGACGACCAGGCCCCCGGCGGGAGGCTCCCCTGCGGACGCCGGGTCGGCGACCCGGGTGGTGTCGCGCAGCTCGGCGAGGCACCGTTCCGGGTCTTCCCGCCACCGCGGTACCGCACGCTCGGTGGCTTCGGCGTCGAGCCCGGCGGCGGCGGCCAGTGCCAGCGCCGGGGATGCCGTCGGGGTCAGCAGCAGCCGCGGCCAGGTGCTCGATCCCGCCACGGGGAGCCGGCCGTCGTCCAGGGCCGGCAGCACCCCGGCCGCGAGCAGGGACGACTTCCCGGCCCCCGAGGGGCCGATGAGTACCAGCGGGCCGCCCTCGCTCATGCGGGCGTCCATCCGCTCGCAGACGAGATGGACCATGCGCTCACGACCGTGGAACCACTGCTTGTGCCGTGCGTCGAAGGGCGCCAGTCCCGGGTACGGGCACAGCATGCGGTCGGCGCCCGGGCCCGGCAGGGTCCTGCGTCCCTCGTCGCCGACCCGCACGTGGATGTCGCGGCCGGCCTGGAAGACGCTGCCGCCCCCGGTCGCGCTCGCCTCCTGCCATTTCGGCTGCCAGAGGGGCGGCCCGTCCGGGGCCGGAGCACCGGTGTTGCGTTCCGTCACGCCTGTCCGCCCCGGGTGACGGTCATGTCCCGGCCGGCCAGGAACGCGTCGCCGCCGGAGACGTGTGCCTCCAGCGTCATCGAGCCCTTGATCTGCTGTGCCGAGGCTGCCGGGGCTGAGGAAGCTCCCGCTTCCTCCCCCCACAGCGCGCGCAGCTCGTCGACCGCGTCCGGCCGCGCGGCCATCAGCCGAATCATGCGGGCCTGCCACTCGGCGACCAGGAGTCTTTGGAGTTCTTCGCCGTCGTTCGTCTGCTGTGCTTGCAACAACTCCCCGCGTGTATCGTCGAGTTCTTCTTCCAGGCGCTCCGGTTGTGCGGACCGCCACAGCGACAGAACCGAGGCCTTGGCCGCGGCCCAGCCGTCCGTCGCCAGCAAGTCGATCAGTCGCGCCGCGGCCACCGACGCCAGGCCGGCGAGTTCCACACTCGTCTCCATGTCTCCTCCTTGTGCCTTACCGTCCGTGGACCGCGATCGCGGTCAACGTCAGGTGAGAGGCGACGAACACGCGGTCGCCACCCACCGTCCACAGGAATCCCACGTCCGGTTGCCCGGGGTCGCTGTATCTCCAACGGGCCCTGCCGGTGGCCGCGTCGATGGCCCACAGCGTCTTCGCGCTGTCGGTGGCGAAGACCGTGTCGGCCGAGCACTGCGCGTTCTTGCCGGAGCCCCTGAGGCCGGCGTTGAACAGGTTGGAGATGCCCATGGCACCGGCTCCGTCCAGCGTGGCGACCCACTGGAGCGTGCCGTCGGCGGTGGCCAGAGAGGCCAGGTCGCTGCCGACCGGTACGTAGACGTTCGCGCCGTCGGGGCTGGAGAACGGGTCGCCGATGCGGACCTGGTCCCCGTTCTTCGCCTGGAAGCTCTGACGCCACTTCTCGTCGCCCGTGGCCGCGTCGACGGCGAACAACGTGTCGCCCCTGCCGCCCGCGAACAGGAACAGCCCGGCGGCGTGGCACGTCAAGGGCCAGCCGGTGGTGAAGTAGAACGCGGCGTTCGGGACGGACACGTGCCAGCCACGGGCGCCCTTCCTGCCCGCGTCGATCATCTGGATACGGCCGGGCTTGCCGCCCGGAACGGCGGAGGTGGTCAGCAGGTGGGAACCGGAGGGCGGGACGAGCACGTTGTTGATGTCCGTGCCCCTGACCTGCCACAGCCTCTTGCCGGTCTCGGCGTTGAACGCACGGATGTAGCCGGTGGTCGGATCCTCGGCCGAGAACTCCCCGTCCACCACGAGCACGTGTCCGCACACGTAGACCGTGTTCCCCGCGACTGCCACGTAGTTGTCCGTATACATCTCCAGGTGCTCGCCGCCGCGTTCGCCGTCGGCCGTCTCGGTCGCCCACTTCGCCTTCCCGCTGGTGGCGTCGAACGCCGCCAGCAGGCCCGACCGGCTGGGGGTGTCGCAGAGCAGGTAGAACACTCCGTCCGCGTACGCCGTCGGGTACGTCTGGCTGGACGTGCCAAGTTCGTTGACCGTGTTCAGCTGGGGGAACACGGATTTTCCGTTCGCGGCGTCCAGGAAGGACGTGGCCGTGTTCGTGACCACCATGACCATGTCGTCGGAGGCTTCCAGACAGGTGGGGGCGTGCTTCCCGGCGCCCGACCACGCCTTCGTGGCGGCGGGTCCGGCCAGGACGATCCGCTCCGGTCCGTCCGACGAGGACGGCGACGCGGAGGAGCTCGCCCGACCGCCCGACGGAGAGCCGGACCGCGCAGTGGATCCCGGCCCGCCGGCCCGGCCCCCGGGTCCCGGTGACGCGTCGCGGGTGAGGGCGAGTGCCGCCGCGGTTCCCCCGAGTAAGGCCGCGCCCCCGGCCAGACCGGTGATCAGCTTCCTGCGGCTGATCCCCGTACCGGCGGGGATCACCTCCGCGGGAGGTGGCGGACCCTGGACGCCGCCCCCGGAGGTCACCGGTCCCACCGCCGCGGCCGCGGCGGCCATGTCGGCGGTCACCGCCGGCGGCAGCCAACTGCCCTCCGGGACGGGCAGGTCCTGTCGCCTCAGGTAGTCGACGAGTTGCTCCGCGGTGGGGCGGTCCGACGATTCCGGGTACAAGCAGCCGCCGATCACGTCGCGCAGCGACACGGGGAGGGTGCCCGCGTCCGGCTCGTCGCCGGCTGCGAACAGTACGGCGGCCCCGAGCTCGAACATGTCGTCCGTCGGTGAGGGGGCCGGCCTGCCGGTTGCTCCCACGAACCCCAGGGCGGTGATGCGGAGCCCGTCCATGGTCAGCAGCACCGAGTCCGGGCTCACCTCACCATGGACCGTTCCAGCTGCGTGGAGTGCGGCCAGCGCCCGGGCCAAGCCGTCGGCGAGCACCCGCAGGGCGGGTTCGGCGAGCGGCCCGTGCCGGTCCACCGCCTGCCGGAGCGTGAGTCCCGCGATGAACTCGGTCGCGAGCCAGGGAACCGACGCGTCGGGGTCTGCGTCCACGACCGGGATGAGGAATGCACCGGACAGCGTCCGAGCCTCCGCGACGGTCGCTCGGAACCGGTCCCGGAACCCCGGCTGTGCCGCGAGTCCGGGCTCCACGACCGTGACCGTGACGAGTAACCCCTCGTCCGTCCGTGCCGCGAAGACTTCGCTATCGCCGACCTTGCTGCGTTTGCCGAGCAGCGTGTACGGACCGATTCGACGGGCACCGTCTGCTCCGGGATGATTCATGGTCAGTCCCTCACGCCAGCCTGATCGTCTGATCACGGGCCGCCTGATAGGCGCTGCCGCCGCCGGACACATGGGCCGTCATGGTCATTGACGGCTCCGGATCGGCCGCCGACGCCGTGCGGTCCCCGGGTTCGGCAACGGGCCCCGTGGCGATATCAGGCAGGAGAGCGGTCACGGCGTCCCCGAGGTGCTGCAGCGCCTCCGGCAGATGGGTCTCCGGAACGCGGATGAACTGCAGGCGTGCCAGCTCCGCGATCTCGGTCGGCAGCGCCGAAGCGTCGGGCAGCATCGTCGCGTCGCCCAGGAGGACCGGGACGACGCGGTTTCCGGCCCGAAGCGCTGTCGCGATCTCCATCCGGACCCAGTCGTGGGCCCGGTCCAGGAGCCGGACGCCGTCCTCGTCCCGCGCGTCGGTCCACCCTGGCCCGATCAGCACGCACATGAGCTCGCACTGAGCGGCCTGCCGCCGCAGGATCTCGGCGAAGTCGGCCCCGGGCGGGATCGACTGGCCCGACTTGAAGATCTCGTGGGCGCCCAAGCGGTCGGACAGCGCACGGTGGACACGGTCTCGCATCCACCGGGAGTCCGGTTTACGAAAGCTGAGGAAGACGCGCGGCACAAGTGCCCCCTTTCTGGCAAGTCTTGACGTCAGGGATGCTCACCCTAGGGGCGGAGTACGCGCCCGGTAGTTATTCGCAAAAGATTGAATAGCGGTCGCGGAGCTCCGTACGCTGACGGTCATGGATGCGGCGGACAGCGGCGCGGGCACGGCCTTGACGGAGGGATCGACCGGAGCACGTCTGCCGCCGGGCGACTTCGGCGTCGTACTGGCCACGCTCCGGGCGCGCAGAGGGTGGAGCGTGCGTGAGCTCTCCCGGCGTGCGAACGTGTCCGAGGGGCAGATCTGCAATCTGGAGAGCGGGTTGCGCAACCCGACGTCCACGGTGGCAGCGGCGTTCGACGCGGCCTTCGGCGCCGAGGGGGAACTCGTCGCCCTGTCCGGGGCCGGTCGTCGGCGCGCCGCGTGGGCCGGGAGCGTCGTCGAAGCCGGCCCGATGGTCGCCGGGTACGAGCGGGTCCTCGGGGAGCTGAAGGACATCGGCAGGTCCACCGGACCCGGGTTCGTCACCTCTTCGATGAAAACCATCACGCGGATCCTGACGGACGCCGCTCCGCGCGCCGTCGGCGAGCAACGTGCCGAAATCTGGCTGCTCGCCTCGAGGTTCGCCGAGTACACGGGGTGGATGGCGCAGGAGGCGGGCAATCCCGCGGAGGCGTTGCGCTGGACGAACCTCGCCGTTCGCTGGGGCGCCCATGGCGGGGACGAAACGATGGCCGCGTACGCCTTGGTCCGCAAAGCGTTCATCGCCCAGCACCGCGGTGACACCTGCGCGGCGATCCGATTCGCCGACCAGGCGGCCGGGCATCCGGCGGCCAACTCGGTGATCCGCGCGCACGCCGCACGACGCGCGGCCCAGGGGCACGCGAGCCGTGGCGATGCTTCGGCCTGTTGGGACGCGTTGCAGCGGTTCAAGAGCCACGCTGCCGAAGTCACCGGCGACCGGGCCCCTCACTGGGGCCCGCGCATCGAGAACGGCGGCCATCGGCTCCTGGAGGCGTCCTGCATGCTCAGCCTCCGTCATTTCGAGCGGGCCGCCGACCTCTTCGCCGCCGAGCACCGGTCGGCCGTTCCGGCGGACAGCAACTCCCAGGCACGCTTCGCGGTCCGGCAGGCGACATCCCTGGCCGGCGCCAGCCACCTCGACGAGGCCTGTCAGATCATTGAGACCACGCTGCCCGTGCTCAAGCGCATCGATTCGGCCACCGCCCGGGCGGAGCTGAGCCGCTTCGTGGCACAGGCCCGGACCCGGAAAGCCGACCCGGGCCAACTCTCCCTCATCAACACGTCGGCCGCCCTCGCGACCGGCTGACAGCCGGCGACGGCGCCTGCCGGAGTCGGGCTTTGCTCGACGCGTGGTGCGTCACCGTGGAACGCGCGATCCTGACGAACGAAACACGTCCGACCTCACACCCCAGCGTCTTTGCGTGAAGCGATCTTGTCCCGGGTTCATCCGATGAGGCCGAGGGCGGCCAGGGGTCGCAGGCGGTCGCGGGCTGCCTGACGCGGGACGGTGGCGATGTTGGTGTGGACGTCCCGGGGCGGCGGTCGCGCACGCAACCAAGCTTGACGTTTATCCGGCTCTGCTGCTTGTGCGGTGTGGTTGGCCCTGTTTCCCGACGGTGCGTTCGCGTGCACGGTGCTTGTTCTTCATGCCGATTGGCCGGCCCGGGCCTGCTGTGCTGGGTTTCGGTGCACCGGCTGGTGGGGGGCCTTGCCGTGGAGTCAGCGAAATCCTCGGCGGACCCTTGCAGGGGTGAGGCGTCCTTGGCGTGCGGTCCGCCCCCAGGGTCTGCGCAGGTCCTCGGCAAGGGGCCAGGCCAAGCGGAGCCGGGTGTGGGCGGCGATGACCAGCCAGGTCCAGCGGTCGGCGGCGGCCGGCTCGCGGAGTTGGGGAGTCGTCCGGCCCAGCGTCTGCTTGAACATCCTGGAGGTGTGTTCCAGGTCGAGTCTGCACAGGAAGGACTGCCGGCTGCCCGGACGACGAGGGCGTCCAGAGCTCACGGGGACTTGCCTGATCGCGCAGTCCGAACGGCACCGAAACCAGGAAGAACACCAGCGGTAGGATAGGTAGCATGAGTGAAGCCACCCGCAAGTACTCCATCACCATGCCGCAGGACATCGCCGAGGCCGCCCGCGACCGCAGCGGACCCTCCGGCCTCTCCGCCTACGTCGCCGCAGCGGTCGCCCGTCAGGTCGAGCGCGACAATCTCAACGAGCTCATCGCCGTCGCGGAGGCGGAACACAGCCCCATCACCGACGAGGAGATCCAGGCCCTGCGCGACGAGCTCCACCGGGCCCGGCAGCAGCAGGGCTCGGGCCGGGCGGACGCCGCGTGACCCGCACCTCCCCCGCGGTCCCGGGCGGCACCCTCGTCCTGGACAGCGAAGGACTGGCGAAGGCCGTCCTGCGCGACCGCACAGTCACCGCCTGGCTCGCCCTCGCCCGCGCCGATGATCTCCGGGTCATCACCTCCGCAGCCACCCTGGTCGAGGTCATCCACCCCCGGATCAACCGTCCCGCCCTGGAGTGGACCCTCTCCCGGCTGGTCGTGGAACCGGTCACCGACCCGCTCGCCCGGCACGCCGCCACGCTCCTCGCCGACGCCGCGCTTCATGGCCACAAATACGCCATCGACGCCATACTCGCCGCGACCGCACTCTCCGCCCCCGGCCCCACCACCGTGCTCACCTCCGACCCGGAGGACCTCACCCCCCTCTGCGGGACGCAGGTCACCGTGATCAAGATCTGACGGGAACCGCTCCACTTGCCTCCTGGAACGCGGCCATCGCGAATCCAATAGCGCAACTGGCACGGAAGCGACCAGTTACCGATCGAGGGTGACGCCGGCTGCGGCAAGCCAGCAGCGGAGGAGCGAATACAAACCCTGGACCGATCACCGACTGGTGCTCGATTCGGTCGCTGACCTCACATCGAATGTGGCGAGGGCCCGGACCTACCTGGCGATCTGCAACCGTCCGGCAGCCCTCAGCTGACGCGCCGGAGGTCGCGCCGCCTGGACCGGTTGGCCGGGCGACGAGCGACGAGCGACGAGCGACGAGCGACGAGCGACGGATAACGACTTTCCGTGTGATCACGAGCTGACTCAATCCCTTCCCGGCGCTCGCCGACGTCTTCGCGGTGCAGGGTTCTTCGCCTTGAGCTCGACAGTTGACCGAGCAAACGTCATGACTCTCCGCCAGAACCAGCGTCGGATGAGTGTCAAGACGTCTCTCAACCGCCTCCGCGAAACAGTGGCGAAGTACCTCCCACCCGCGGCCCGCTACGCGAAACCGCAGGTGAGGCACATGACGTTCACCTACGACACGCTCCACGCCCTGCACTTCGGAAAACAGGTCGAGCACACCCGACCGCACCGGAGCAGCCTAGGAAAGCCGCAGGTCAGCTCCCCTTTGCTACAGGCTCCAGAATCGCCACGCACTCCACGTGGTGCGTCATCGGGAACAGGTCGAACGCCCGCAGGGTCCGCACCCGGTACCCCCCGTCCCGGAAGTACGCCAGGTCGCGTGCCAGTGCGGCCGGGTCGCAGGCCACGTAGGCGATCTTCCGTGCGCCCAGGGCGGAGAGGTGCTGGACCGTCTTGCGTCCGGCGCCCGCCCGCGGCGGGTCGAGGACGATGAGGTCGACCTCGCTGATGCCCGTGCGCGGGAGCACGCTCTCCACCTTGCCCTGCTCGATCCGCACGCGGTCGAAGTCGGCGAGGTTGTGCCGGGCGTCCTCGACGGCGCGCTTGCCGGACTCGATGCCGAGGACCGCGCCCTTGTCGCCGATGCGGTCGGCGAGGGCGCCCGCGAAGAGGCCGACGCCGCAGTACAGGTCGAGCGCCATGTCGCCCTTGCGCGGCAGCAGACCCTGCATGACCGCCTTGACGAGGGTGTCGGCGGCCTGCGGGTGGACCTGCCAGAAGCCGCCGCTGCCGACGCGATGGGTCCGGCCGTCGGCGCGCTCGCGCACGAACGCGCGGCCGTGGACGCGGTGGATGCCGCCGTCGTGCTCGTCGACGCGCATGACGGAGACGGGCCTGTCGAGCTCGACGAGGGGGAGGCGGGCGCCGGGCCGGGGTTCGAGGATCACCATGCGGTCCTGGGAGCCGGTCGCGGCGATGGCTTCGACGGACGCCATCCCGGACCAGTCGCGGCTCTCGATGCCCAGCTCGCTGACGCCGGGCGCCGCGATCATGCAGTGCTCGACGGGCTCGACCTCGTGGGAGCGGTGGCGCCGCAGTCCGGCGTTGCCGTCGGCGTCGACCGCGTACTGCACGCGCGTGCGCCACTGCGGCACCTGGCCGGCGGGCAGCTTGTCGCCCTCGGCCGGCATCACGGTGCCGTCCCAGCCTGCCTCCTCGGGCGTGAGGCCGGCGAGCCGCTTCAGCTGCTCGGCGATCACCTCGCCCTTGAGGCGGCGCTGGGCGCCCGGCTTGGCGTGCTGCCAGTCGCAGCCGCCGCAGCGGCCGGGGCCGGCGTACGGGCAGGGCGCCTCGACGCGGTCCTTGGACGCCTCCAGCACCCGCACCGCGTCCGCACGCAGGAACCGGGCCCCCTCCTCGCCGTCGGTCACCCGGGCCACGACCCGCTCGCCGGGGAGCGTGTGCCGGACGAACAGCACCTGTCCCCCGTCGGTACGGGCGATGCAGTGGCCGCCGTGCGCGACGGGGCCGACCTCGACCTCGTACTCCTCGCCGACCAGTGACCTCGCCTGCGGGTCCACCGGGGCGTCCGCCTGCGACTTCTTCGTTTCTGCCTGCATGGCGGGGTGACTCCACTACGTCGAACGAGGTACGGCCGGACAACAGCCCACCAGTCTACGTGGCTGTCGTCCGGCCGCTCACCATGAGCAGGTCAGGCCTGCGGACCCGCGGAGCTTTCGCCCGGCTTCTCCCGGGAGCCGGCGGAACCCGTGCCCGACGCCTCCTTCGCACGTCCCACCTGGACCGGACCGCGCCGCACGGAACCGGGGGCGTTCCACTCCTGCCGCCTGCGGGCCCGCTTCTTGGCCACCTCGGAGGACTGGAGCTGGTAGGGCACCGAGGTCACCATCACGCCGGGCGTGAACAGCAGCCGGCCCTTGAGCCGGAGCGCGCTCTGGTTGTGCAGCAGGTGCTCGTACCAGTGACCGACCACGTACTCGGGGATGATCACCGACACGGCGTCCCGCGGAGACTCCCGGCGCAGGCTCTTGACGTACTCGATGACCGGCCGCGTGATCTCGCGGTAGGGCGAGTCGAGGACCTTCAGCGGCACGTCGATGCCGCGCCGTTCCCACTCCGCGCGCAGCGCCTTCGTCTCGGCCGGGTCGACGTTGACGGTGAGCGCCTCCAGGGTGTCGGAGCGCATCAGCTTGGCGTAGGCCAGGGCGCGCAGCGCCGGCCGGTGGATCTTGGAGATCAGCAGCACCGAGTGCACGCGCGAGGGGCGGACGCTGTCGTCGCTGGGTCCCTCGGGTGCGGCGAGTTCGTCGGACACGCGGTCGTAGTGGCGGCGGATCGCGGTCATCGTGCCGTAGAAGATCACCATGCCGAGCAGGGCGACCCAGGCGCCGTGCGAGAACTTCGTGACGAGGACGACCACCAGGACGAGGCCGGTGAAGAACGCGCCGAAGGCGTTGATCGCCCGGGAGCGGACCATGTGGCGGCGCTTGGCCGGGTCCGTCTCGGTGGCCAGGTGGCGGTTCCAGTGCCGGACCATGCCGGTCTGGCTGAGCGTGAAGGACACGAACACACCGACGATGTACAGCTGGATCAGCCGCGTGGAGTCGGCGCCGTACAGGATGATCAGGAAGGTCGCCGCGCTCGCGAGGAGCACGATGCCGTTGGAGAACGCCAGGCGGTCGCCGCGCGTGTGCAGCTGGCGGGGCAGGTAGCGGTCCTGGGCGAGGATCGAGCCGAGCACCGGGAAGCCGTTGTAGGCGGTGTTGGCCGCGAGGAAGAGCACCAGCGCGGTCGCCGCGGCGAGCACGAGGAAGAGGAAGCTGCCCTTGCCGAAGACGGCCTCGGCGACCTGGGTGATCACCGGGTTCTGGACGTAGTCGGCTCCGACCGCGACGCCGTTGTTCAGCAGGTCGGCGGCCGGGTGCTCGGCCATGCGGACGTCGGTGACCAGGGCCAGCACGATGATCCCGCAGAACATGGTGACGGCCAGCAGGCCCATCGCGGCGAGGGTGGTCGCCGCGTTCCTCGACTTGGGCTTGCGGAAGGCGGGCACGCCGTTGGAGATCGCCTCCACGCCGGTGAGCGCCGCGCACCCGGAGGAGAACGCCCGCAGCATGAGGAAGAACAGGGCGAAGCCGGCCAGGCCCTGGTGCTCGGGCTTGATCGTGTAGTCGGCGGTGGGCGCGCGCATGGTGTCGTCCAGGACCAGTCCCCGGAAGGCGCCCCACGCGATCATGATGAAGACGCCCGCGACGAACACGTACGTCGGAATGGCGAAGAGCTTGCCGGACTCCTTGACGCCGCGCAGGTTCATCAGTGTCAGCAGCACGACGACGGCGACCGCGCAGGCCACCTTGTGCTCGACGACGAACGGGATCGCGGAGCCGAGGTTCTCGATGCCCGAGGCGATGGACACGGCGACGGTCAGGACGTAGTCGACGAGCAGGGCGCTCGCGACGGTCAGACCGGCCTTGGGGCCGAGGTTGGTGTTGGCCACCTCGTAGTCGCCGCCGCCGCTCGGGTAGGCGTGGACGTTCTGCCGGTAGGAGGCGACCACCGTGAACATCAGCACGACGACCGCGACGGCGATCCACGGGCTGAAGTGGTACGCCGACACGCCCGCGATGGACAGGACCAGCAGGACCTCCCCGGGCGCGTAGGCCACGGAGGACAGCGGGTCGGAAGCGAAGACGGGCAGCGCGATGCGCTTCGGCAGGAGCGTTTCTCCGAGCCGATCACTGCGCAGTGCGCGCCCGATCAGGATCCGTTTGGGCACGTCGGTCAGTTTGGACACAACTGAGCATCGTAGGCCTTCGAACAGGGGACCGCCCACCCTCCCCCGGGGGCACCCGGGTGATACCTCGTCCCGGTCACCTCACGGACACCCTCCGTCTGCCTCACGGGTGAAATCGGCCACGGCGCGGCTGCGGATTCCGCGGCCGCGCCGACCCCCATGCCTATATGACAATTCCCTTTCCCTGTCGCCCTCTGGAGGTTCCATGCACACGACCGCGGAGCTGATCGGCGCCGTCGGCACCCTCGTCGGCCTCGGAATCCTCACCCTGCTCAGCCTCTGGAGCATCAGCCGTCGCTGACGCCGGGAACCGTGCACGGGGGTGCCCTCCGCGGACCGCACGTGTGTAGCTTGGTCGGCGGTCTGAGACCCTGTTACAGCCAAGTCGGCAACACTTGACCTCGGAAGGACGGTCGTGCACATCGTCATCATGGGCTGCGGCAGAGTGGGTTCCGCTCTCGCCCAGACCCTGGAGCAGCAGGGGCACACGGTCGCCGTGATCGACCAGGACCCCACCGCCTTCCGACGTCTTGGCTCCTCGTTCGGCGGCCGCCGGGTCACCGGGGTCGGCTTCGACCAGGACACCCTGCGCGAAGCGGGCATCGAGGAGGCCGGGGCCTTCGCCGCCGTGTCCAGCGGCGACAACTCCAACATCATCGCCGCCCGCGTGGCCCGCGAGATGTTCGGCATCGAGAACGTCGCCGCCCGCATCTACGACCCCCGCCGCGCCGAGGTCTACCAGCGCCTGGGCATCCCGACGGTGGCCACGGTCCGCTGGACGGCCGACCAGATGCTGCGACGGCTGCTTCCCTCGGGTTCCGAGCCGCTGTGGCGCGACCCCACCGGCGGCGTCCAGCTGGCCGAGGTGCACGCCTCCGCCGCCTGGGTCGGACACAAGATCAGCAAGCTTCAGGAGGAGACGGGCGTGCGCGTGGCGTTCCTCACCCGCCTCGGCGAAGCGATCCTGCCCACCTCGCAGACGGTTCTGCAGGAGGGCGATCTGGTGCACGTGATGATGCGCGCCGACGACGTGGAGAAGGTCGAAGCCGCGTTCGCCGAGGGCCCGAAGGAGGACGGTCACTGATGAGGGTCGCCATTGCCGGAGCCGGCGCAGTCGGCCGCTCGATCGCGGCCGAGCTGCTGGAGAACGGCCACGAGGTCCTGCTGGTCGACAAGGCGCCGACCGCCATCTCGGTCGAGCGCGTGCCGCAGGCGGAGTGGCTGCTGGCCGACGCCTGCGAGATCACCTCCCTCGACGAGGCGGCCCTCCAGCGCTGCAACGTCGTGATCGCCGCGACGGGCGACGACAAGGTCAACCTGGTCGTCTCCCTGCTCGCGAAGACGGAGTACGGCGTCCCGCGCGTCGTCGCCCGCGTGAACAACCCGAAGAACGAGTGGCTCTTCAACGAGTCCTGGGGGGTGGACGTCGCCGTCTCCACCCCGCGCCTGATGTCCGCCCTGGTGGAGGAGGCGGTCAGCGTCGGCGACCTGGTCCGCCTGCTCCGCTTCAGCCACGGCGACGCCAACCTGGTCGAACTGACCCTTCCCGAGGAGTCGGCCCTGGCCGGCACCCAGGTCGGCGACGTGGAGTGGCCCGAGGACACCTCCCTGGTCACGATCATCCGCGGCACCCGTGTCCTCACCCCGTCCCGCGAGGACTCCCTGGAAGCGGGCGACGAACTCCTGTTCGTCGCGGCCCAGGCACGGGAGGAACAGCTCGAAGACCTGCTGTCGGTCCGCCGCGAGGACGTCAACGGCTGACCTCCTCCCGGCCCGGGCCGGGAGGAGGCGGTACCGCTCCCACGGGCCCGCCCGAGCGCAGGGGGCGGGACGGGGTCCGGGGGCACCAGCCCCCGGAAAGGGGACGGGAAGGGGCTGCGGGGCCGAGGAGGTCCCCGCCGGAACTACCCGTCCCGCCGGTGCCGGGGACCGGCCTCCGCCGACTCGTGCGCCGTACCGGCCGCCCTCGCCCCGGCCGCCTTCTCCTCCGCCGCCTTCTCCTCCGCCTCCATCTCGGCGAAGACATCGATCGGCGCGGGCGCCTTCGCCAGGAAGACCCACGTCAGCCAGACGGCCAGCAGGAACGGCGGGATCTTCAGCGCGATCAGCACCCAGCCCAGCTGCGTGGTGTCGGCCCACCAGTACAGCGGGAAGAGAATCGCGCACTTGGCGAGAAGAATCAGCCCCCAGGCGTAACTGGCCTTCGCGTACGCCTTCTTGCGGCCGGGATTGCGGGTGCGCCAGGAGAGGTTCTCCTTGAACACCGGTCCGAGGATCAGCCCGAGCAGCGGCATCCCGCACAGGGTCGAGACGATGTACGCCAGCGACAGCCCCAGCGTGTAGAGCATGCCGGGCAGGTAGAAGTCCTTCGCGTTGCCCGTCATCATCGCGAACACGACACCGAAGGCGACGCCGAAGACACCGCTGAAGGCGTGCTTCACGGTGTCCTTCATGGCCAGGCGGACCACGACCAGGACCAACGAGACCGCCAGCGCGGCGATCGCCGACATGTGCAGGTCTTTGTTGATCGTGTAGATCGTGACGAACAGCAGGCCGGGCACCACCGTCTCGACCATGCCCCGCACCCCGCCGAACGCCTCGAACAGCGCGGCCTCCGTCACCGCCCGGGCGTCGTCCTGCTGAGTGTCTTCGGTCGGCTTGTCGAGCGACGTCACCGGCTACTCCCTACCAAGGGGTCTCAGTTCGTACTTGGGGTTGAACAGCACCCGGCGGCCCCGGCTCATCGAGATCCGGCCCGATGCTATGAGCCTGCGCCCCGGCTCTATGCCCACGATGGAGCGTCTGCCCAGCCACACCACGTCCAGCGCGGCGGAACCGTCGAACAGCTCGGCCTCCAGGGCCGGGACTCCGGCCCGCGGTCGCAGGGTGACCGTGCGCAAGGTACCAGTAACCGTGACTATCTGGCGGTCCTGGCAGTCTCCGATCCGCGTGCAGCCGGCGGTCTCGGCGTCCTCCCGCAACTCCTCGGACTCCAGGTCCTCCTGCGAGGAGGAGAGCCGATCGATCATGCGCCGGAACCGGCCCACCGGCTTCTCGGAACGAGGAACAGCACTCATATCTTGAAGGGTACCGGGAGGCACCACCGGGCCCGTACCCGCGTTCCGGCGCCCGCCTTCGCCCCCGCACCCCGCCCCGCCCCCGTCCCGTCCCGGACCCGCCGCGGCTCACTTCTCGAACCGGTATCCCATCCCCGGTTCCGTGATGAAGTGCCGGGGGTGCGACGGATCGGCCTCCAGCTTCCTGCGCAGTTGCGCCATGTAGACCCGCAGGTAGTTCGTCTCCGTCCCGTACGAGGGGCCCCACACCTCCTGGAGCAGCTGCTTCTGGCCGACCAGGCGGCCGGTGTTGCGCACCAGCACCTCCAGCAGATGCCACTCCGTGGGCGTGAGCCGTACGTCCCTGCCGTCCCGGTGGACCTTCTTGGCCCCCAGGTCGACCGTGAACCCGTCGGTCTCGACCAGGACCTCCGACTCCGCGGCGCCCGCGGGCTCGGCACGGCGGACGGCGGCCCGCAGCCGAGCCAGCAGCTCGTCCATGCCGAAGGGCTTGGTGACGTAGTCGTCGGCGCCCGCGTCGAGCGCCTCGACCTTCTCGTCCGAGGAGTGCCGGGCGGACAGCACGAGGATCGGCACCCGGGTCCAGCCGCGCAGGCCCCTGATCACCTCGACGCCGTCCATGTCGGGCAGCCCCAGGTCGAGCACGATCACGTCCGGGTGACGGGCGGCGGCGAGCCGGAGCGCGGTGGCCCCGTCGTGAGCCGCGTCGACCTCGTACTCGCGGGCCTTGAGGTTGATCACGAGGGCGCGCACGATCTGGGGTTCGTCATCGATCACGAGCACCCTCGTGGGGCTCTGGGCGGTGACCCCGGTCGAGCTCATGACGTCTGCCTCTCGGTGGGTGCGGGGCGGCCCGGGGAGGGGCCGACGGTGGGGAGTGCGGGGTTCGCGGACCGCTCGGGCCCGGCCCTGTTCCGGTCCTCGGCCGCCCGCACGGTGAGCACCATGGTCAGTCCCCCGCCTGGTGTGTCCTCGGCGTGGAGTGTCCCGCCCATCGCCTCGGCGAAGCCGCGCGCGACCGCGAGGCCCAGGCCCACCCCTGCTCCGCGCGGAGCGTCACCGTACCGCTGGAAGGGCTCGAAGATCCGCTCCTTGGCCTCGTCCGGAACACCCGGCCCACGGTCCACGACCCGCACCTCGACCCGGTCGGCGAGCGCGCTGGCGGCGACCAGCACGGGGGCCCCGTCCGCGCTGTACTTCACCGCGTTCTCGACAAGGTTGGCGACCGACCGCTCCAGCAGCCCGGCGTCCACGGCGACCATCGGCAGCGTCTCCGGGACGTCCAGCGCCACGCTGTCCTCCGGAACGCCGCCGAGCGCCATCGGCACCACTTCGTCCAGGTCGGTCTCCCGGATGATCGGCGTGACCGTGCCGGTCTGGAGGCGGGACATGTCCAGGAGGTTGCCGACCAGGTGGTCGAGCCGGTCGGCACCGTCCTCGATGCCCTCGAGCAGTTCCGCCCGGTCCTCCTCGGACCAGTCCACGTCCTCGGATCTGAGGCTGGACACCGACGCCTTGATCCCGGCCAGCGGGGTGCGCAGGTCATGGCTGACGGCGGCCAGCAGCGCCGTACGGATCCGGTTGCCCTCGGCGAGCGTGCGGGCCCGGTCGGCCTCCTCCTGGAGGCGCCGCCGGTCCAGTACGACGACCGCCTGCGCGGCGAAGGCGGCCAGCACCCGCCGGTCCTCCGCGGGCAGCAGCCGACCGGTGAGCGCCAGCGCCAGACGGTCCCCGACGGGCACGTCCACATCGGCGTCCTCGGGCCGCCCCACGGGCCGCCCCGTACCGGCCCGGCCCGCGCAGGTCCAGGGCGCCGTGTCGTCCCCGCGCTCCAGCAGGGCCGCCGACTCCATGCCGAAGGTCTCCCGGACCCGTTCGAGCAGCGCCTCCAGACTCGTCTCGCCCCGCAGCACGTTGCCCGCCAGATAGGAGAGGATCTCCGACTCCGCCCGCAGCCGGGCCGCCTGGTGGGTGCGCCGGGCGGCCAGGTCGACCACCGAGGCCACGGACACCGCGACCCCGACGAAGATCACTATGGCGACGATGTTCTTCGGGTCGGCGATGGTCCAGCGGTGCAGGGGCGGTGTGTAGAAGTAGTTCAGCAGCAGGGATCCCAGGGCCGCCGAGGCCAGGGCCGGCAGCAGGCCGCCGAGCAGCGCCGCCGCCACCGTCACCGTCAGGAACAGCAGCATGTCGTTGGCGAGGCCGAGGTGGACCGCGCTGAGCAGCACCGTCGTCAGCGGCGGACCGGCGAGCCCGACCGCCCAGCCCCAGCCGACCCGGGCCCGCCCGAGCCGGGCGCCCCGGGCCACCGGCAGTCCTCGCCCCTTGGCCGCCTCCTCGTGGGTGACGATGTGCACGTCGAGGTCCGGTCCCGACTCGCGGGCGACGGTGGCACCGACGCCTGGTCCGAACACGTACTGCCAGGCCTTGCGGCGGGAGGAGCCCAGGACGACCTGGGTGGCGTTGGCACCCCGGGCGAAGTCGAGCAGCGCGGCCGGGACGTCGTCGCCGACGACGTGGTGGAAGGTGCCGCCGAGGTCCTCCACGAGCGTGCGCTGGACCGCCAACTCCTTGGGCGAGGCGGAGGTCAGGCCGTCGCCGCCGGCGATGTAGACGGCCAGCACCTCTCCGCCGGCGCCCTTCTCCGCGAGCCGGGCCGCGCGCCGGATCAGCGTCCGCCCCTCCGGGCCGCCGGTCAGCCCGACCACGATCCGCTCCCGCGAACCCCAGATCGCCGACACCCGGTGCTCGCTGCGGTACTGCTTCAGGTACTCGTCGACCCGGTCGGCGACCCACAACAGGGCCAACTCGCGCAGGGCGGTGAGATTACCCGGCCGGAAGTAGTTCGACAGGGCCGCGTCGACCTTGTCCGGTGAGTAGACGTTGCCGTGCGCCATGCGACGGCGGAGGGCCTGCGGCGACATGTCGACCAGCTCGATCTGGTCGGCGCGGCGCACGAACTCGTCCGGGACCGTCTCCTGCTGCCGCACCCCCGTGATCGACTCCACGACGTCGCCGAGGGACTCCAGGTGCTGGATGTTGACCGTGGAGATCACGTCGACGCCCGCGGCCAGCAGTTCCTCCACGTCCTGCCAGCGCTTGGCGTTGCGCGAACCCGGGACGTTGGTGTGGGCCAGCTCGTCCACCAGGGCGACCCGGGGGCCGCGGGCGAGCACCGCGTCCACGTCCATCTCGGTGAAGGCGCCGCCCCGGTACTCCAGCCGCCGCCGGGTGACCTCCTCCAGGCCGTGCAGCATCACCTCGGTGCGCGGCCTGCCGTGGTGCTCGACGAAAGCCACCACGCAGTCCGTGCCCCGCTCCACACGTCGATGGGCCTCGGACAGCATCGCGTAGGTCTTGCCCACGCCGGGTGCCGCGCCCAGGTAGATCCGAAGCTTCCCGCGTGCCATGGCCTCATTGTCTTCCGCTGTCTCCTGCGTGCGCAGCGTCGACCTTACGGCCAGCGAAACGGACGAAGGGGGCGAGGAGGAGCGCGCGGGATCGCTTTGACGCAACCCTGACGCGGTGGACTCTCCGCAGGTCGACCCGGCCACACGCCCTCCCTCTCGCTCCCTCGTCGTTCCCCCCTCACCGCTACATCGGACGAGACCCCCCGATCGGTTCACGGCCGACGGCCCCGGTCTCCGCACCGGCCGTGGGCGCCCTCCCACGGCCGGCATGGGCGCCGAGCTGCCGGTACGGACCGATGCGCCGTCGAAGGTGCGCGCACACGGAACAGGGCCGCACCCCGGGAAGGATGCGGCCCTGTTCGATACGGCCGGTGACGCGGTGCGTCTGCTAGCGGACTTCGGTGATCTCCGGCCCCCGCTGCAACTGGCCCATGCCGCCGGAGAAGCGGGACCCCGCGTCCTCCTGCTGGACGCTCTCCGGAACCATCTGGGCGTCGTTGGGCAGCTTCAGGACGATCGGGTCGCGGGGCGCCATCGGGCCCTCGCCGCGGACCACGACCGTGTCCCGGAAGATCTGCTCCAGCAGACCGGCGGCCTGCGGCTGCACCGCGCCCTGACCGGAGATCACACCGCGCAGGAACCAGCGGGGACCGTCCACGCCGACGAACCGCACGACGTGGAAACCGCTCGTGCCGTCCGGCAGCTGCACCGGCACCTGCGCCCGCAGCTCCCAGCCCAGCGGGCCCTCGACCTCGTCGATGATGCCGCCCTGCTGGGTGATGCCGGAGGCGATCTCCTCGCGCACCTCGCCCCAGATGCCCTCGCGCTTGGGAGCGGCGAAGGCCTGGAGCTGGATGGCGCTGTCACGCAGGACGACGGTCGCCGCGACGATCGCGTCGCCCGCGACCTCCACCCGCAGCTCCATGCCGTCGACTCCGGGCACGAAGAGGCCGCCCAGGTCCACACGACCCTCGGCGGGCTCGCGCACCTCCGAGCTGTCCCAGGGACCGTCGGGCCTCGGCTCCGGCTCCAGCCTCACGCGCTCGCGCCCGCCCTCCGCCTCGTCCGCCTCAGTGTCGACACTGTCGACGACCTGCTCGGCCTCGCCGGCCGCGTCCTCGGCGGCACCCTTCTTCTTGCGACGTCCGAACACGTCACTGTCCTTCCCGGTCGGATACGACCGAAGCGTATCGATTCCCACCCGTCGCGCCGCCCGCGGCGGCTTGACCGTCCGTGCCGCTTCCGCCGTCCACGGCGGCGTGGCCGCCGGTGGACCCGAAGCCCCCCTCGGCCCGCGCCGAGTCGGGAAGTTCCGCGACCTCCTGGAAGCGGACCCTCTCGACCTGCTGGACAACCAGTTGGGCAATCCGGTCGAAGCGCTCGAACCGCACGGACTCGCGCGGGTCGAGATTCACCACGATCACCTTGATCTCCCCACGGTACCCGGCATCAACCGTCCCCGGGGCATTCACGAGAGCGACGCCGCATCGGGCGGCCAGCCCCGACCGGGGGTGCACGAAGGCCGCGTACCCCTCGGGCAGCGCGATGGACACCCCCGTGGGCAGTACGACCCGCTCCCCCGGCGCCAGTTCACGGCTCTCGGTGGTCCGCAGATCGGCCCCCGCGTCACCGGGGTGCGCGTACGCCGGAAGCGGTACGTCGGGATCGACGCGCCGGATCAGCACGGGCACCGGTTCACGGCTCACGGGTTCACCTCGAAGGCGCGGCCGCGCCGGACCTGGTCCGGGTCGCTCATGGCCGCGTCGATCTCCTCCCGGCGGCCGTGCTCGACGAAGTGCTTCACCTGGACCTCGACGAAGAGCGCGTCGGCACGGACGGCGACGGGCCCCTCGGGGCCGCCGATGCGACCGGTGGCCGTGGAGTAGATCTTCCGTCCGGCGACGGCCGTCACCTCGGCCTCCAGGTACAGCGTCGTACCGACGGGCACGGGCCGCGCGAAGTCGGTCTCCAGCCGTCCGGTCACGGCGATCGTCCGCAGCAGCCAGTTCAACGAACCGAGCGTCTCGTCGAGCGCGGTGGCCAGCACCCCGCCGTGCGCCAGACCCGGCGCCCCCTGATGAGCGGGCTGCACGGTGAACTCCGCGGTGACGGTCACTCCCTCACCGGCCCGCGCCTCCAGGTGCAGCCCGTGCGGCTGCCCGCCGCCGCACCCGAAACACTGTTCGTAGTGCGCGCCGAGAAGCTCGCCGGGTGCGGGCGCGTCGGGGTGCCGGACCGGTTTCACGGCGTCGGCCGGAGGCTCAAGAGCTGCGGAAGTACCACTCACAGCCGCAGACCTTACCCGCCCTCCCGTCACCCACCACCACCCTGCCGGACGGCGCTGCGCACCGACCCCGCCATCCCCCCGTCACCCACCACCACCCTGCCGGACGGCGCTGCGCACCGACCCCTCCATCCCCCCGTCACCCGCCGCCACCCTGGGCCGGGCCCGGTCCGGACACCGTGCCAAGCTTGTTTCATGCAGCTCTCCGCCACCCCGTACGACGAACGCCTCACCGCCCCCCGCTCCTGGTGGGCCGTCTCGTTCCTCGTGGGCGTCGCCCTCGCCCTGATCCTGCTGCCCTTCGGCACGCTGCCACTGCTCGGCGGCCTGGTCGGCGGCACCGCGGTCGCCGCGGTCGCCGCCAGTTCGTACGGCTCGCTCCGCATCCGCGTGGTGGGCGACTCCCTGATCGCGGGAGAGGCGAAGATCCCGGTCGCGGCGCTGGGCGAGGCGGAGGTGCTGGACGCGGAGGAAGCGCGGGCCTGGCGCACGTACAAGGCGGACACCCGGGCGTTCCTGCTGCTGCGCGCCTACATCCCCACCGCCCTGCGCGTGGAGGTCACCGACCCGGCCGACCCGACCCCCTACCTGTACCTGTCGACCCGTGACCCGCAGCGGCTGGCCGAGGCGCTGCGAGCGGCACGGCAGCCGGCGGCCTAGAAAGAGGCCCCGGACCCGGCGGAAGCGCGAGAACGCGGCGCGGGCAAAGGTTTCGCCTCCGTGGCGCAAAGACTTCGCTCAGCCGCCGGTTCCTCCGGGTCCGTCCCCGAGCGGGAGCGGGTTCTCCGGCTGTTCGAGAGGCGGCAGGTCGGGCAGCGCGTCCCACGGCACCTGCATCCGGCGCAGGTCGGCCCGGACCTTGACGGCGAGTTTCCTGGTGTCCCGGCGGTTCATGAGCGCGCCCACCGCGGCACCCACCAGGAAGGGCATGAGGTTCGGCAGGTTGCGGACCGTGCGCTTCATGATCTGCTGTCGCAGCTCGCGCTTCATGGGGCCGCCGAGCGCCGAGTTGAACGAGGCGGGTTTCAGTACGTCCACGCCGCGTTCCCCCGACCACGAGCGCAGATACGCGGTGCTGCGCTCCACGAGGTTCCCGGCGGGGCGGACCCCGTAGACCTCGTGCAGTTCGGCGATCAGCTTCAGCTCGATCGCCGCCACGCCGCTGATCTCCGCGGCGATCTCGGCCGGCATCGCCGGCGGTACGGGCAGCATGGCCGCCGCACCGACGCCCGCGCCCACGGTGGACGAGGCCTTCGCCGCGCCCGCCACGAGCTTGTCGGCGATCTGCTCCGGCCCGAGTCCGGGGAACTGCCGGCGCAGCGTCCGAAGATCCCGTACGGGGATCCGCGGAGCCATGTCGATGATCCGGTCGGCGAGGTGGGCGATGCCCGCCCTGGCGCGGTCGCCGCCCCTGCGGGCGCCCTCCCTGGCCAGGTCCACCGCCTTGTGCCGGATCGCCGCGGCCCGCCGTCGGGCGACGGGCGCGACGCCGTGGACCGGCGCCGGGAGACCGTCCCGGTCGCCCGTCGCATCGAGCGAGGCCGATCCCGCAGGGGAAACTCCCTTGCCGGATGGGCCTCGCTCGTCGTCACGCACGCCGTGAGGGCCGTCGGACGGCCCCTTGTCCGCTCCCGACAGGGGGAAGCGGCGCTTCCGGGGAGGGGTCGAGCCAGTCACGGCCGACCCGCCCTCAGTCGCAGTCGCGGCAGATCGGCTGGCCGTTCTTCTCGCGGGCCAGCTGGCTGCGGTGGTGCACCAGGAAGCAGCTCATACAAGTGAACTCGTCCTGCTGCTTGGGCAGAACCCGGACAGCCAGCTCCTCGTTGGAGAGGTCTGCACCGGGCAGTTCGAGGCCTTCCGCGGCCTCGAACTCGTCGACGTCGACCGCGGAGGCGGACTTGTCGTTCCGCCGGGCCTTCAGTTCTTCAAGGCTGTCGGAGTCAACGTCGTCGTCGGTCTTGCGTGGGGTGTCGTAATCGGTTGCCATTTCGCCTCTCCCCCTCTGGGTATCTGCGGTGTCTCCAGCGCACGTAACGCGTGAGAGGCCGGACTTGTGCCCGCCTCGAGGCGGAGATTTTGCCTCACATCAAGGTCTGTTACTCAATCGACACCCAACCGGACTCCTCACGAGTGATCGGCTGGGATGGCGATCGGGACCGTACACGGTCCGAATGCCGCACGACAAAGGCGCCTCACCGTGTACTTCCCGTGATGAGGACCCCCGAAAACCCGGAGTTTCCGGGCTTTCCGACAGCATCCATGATCACGGAGAGTAGATGACCGGAAAATCGTCCTTGTGATCGATCACACACGGGAAAGCCCGATCCAGGCCTCAAAAATTCCGCGCAAAGCGAACAAGCCCATGTGTGTCGCGGCCGGTCTCACAGCGGCAGGCTGACTCGCATCACGAGTCCTCCTCCCTCGCGCGGCTGGGCCGCGATGTGGCCGCCGTGCGCCCGCGCCACGGAACGCGCGATCGACAGGCCGAGCCCGACACCCTTGTCACTGCCCGTCCGCTCCGTTCTCAGTCGTCGGAAGGGCTCGAAAAGATTGTCGATCTCGTAGGCGGGGACCACCGGGCCCGTGTTGGACACGACGAGCACCGCCTGGCCGTGCAGGACCTCGGTGGTCACCTCGACCCAGCCGTCCTCGGGGACGTTGTAGCGCACGGCGTTCTGCACCAGGTTAAGCGCGATCCGCTCCAGCAGTACGCCATTGCCCTGGACGACCGCGGAATCCCGCTTCCCGCGGATCCGTACGCCCTTCGTCTCCGCCTCGCCGTGCACCTGGTCGATGGCCTGCCCGGCGACCTCGGCGAGGTCGACCGGCTTGCGCTCGACGATCTGGTTGTCGCTGCGGGCGAGCAGCAGCAGGCCCTCCACGAGCTGCTCGCTGCGCTCGTTGGTGGCCAGCAGCGTCTTGCCGAGCTGCTGGAGTTCCACCGGCGCGTCCGGGTCGGAGAGGTGGACCTCGAGGAGCGTGCGGTTGATGGCCAGCGGCGTTCTCAGCTCGTGCGAGGCGTTGCCCACGAAGCGCTGCTGGGCGGTGAAGGCCCGCTGGAGCCGCTCCAGCATGTCGTCGAAGGTGTCGGCCAGCTCCTTCAGCTCGTCGTCCGGCCCGTCCAGCTCGATGCGGCGGGACAGGTCCGAGCCCGCCACGGAGCGCGCGGTGCGCAGGATCCGGCCGAGCGGGGCCAGCACCCGGCCGGCCATGGCGTAGCCGAACGCGAAGGCGATCACGGCGAGTCCGAGCAGGGCCAGCAGCGAGCGGCTGAGCAGGTCGTCCAGGGCGTGCTGACGCTGCTGGTTGACGCACTCGTTCATCGCGCGGTTGAGTTCGCTGGCGGTCGGCTCGTTGGGAAAGTTGCAGATGTCGCTGGCGACCTGCCCGATGAGGATCTTGAAGGGCAGCTCACTGCCCACGTTCAGCGCGTGCGCCGCCAGCAGGTAGATGATCGACAGCAGCAGGATGCCGGCGATCAGGAACATCCCGCCGTAGAGCAGCGTGAGCCGTATCCGGATGGTGGGGCGCAGCCAGGGGAAGGGGGCCTGCGGCCTCCTGGGGTCCCAGGTGGGCTTCGGGGGCGCCTGAGGAGGCGCCGGGCTCGTGGCCACGGGATCAGATCCGGTAGCCGGAGCCGGGGACGGTGACGATCACCGGCGGTTCACCGAGCTTGCGACGCAAGGTCATGACGGTCACGCGCACGACGTTGGTGAAGGGATCGGTGTTCTCGTCCCAGGCCTTCTCCAGGAGCTGTTCCGCGGAGACGACGGCGCCCTCGCTGCGCATCAGGACCTCCAGGACGGCGAACTCCTTGGGGGCGAGCTGCACCTCCTTGCCTTCCCGGAAGACCTCGCGGCGGTTCGGGTCGAGCTTGATGCCGGCGCGCTCCAGCACGGGCGGCAGCGGCAGGCTGGTGCGCCGGCCCAGGGCCCGCACGCGTGCGATCAGCTCGCTGAAGGCGAAGGGCTTCGGGAGGTAGTCGTCGGCGCCGATCTCCAGGCCCTCGACGCGATCGCTGACGTCACCGGAGGCCGTGAGCATGAGCACGCGGGTGGGCATGCCCAGCTCGACGATCTTGCGGCAGACGTCGTCGCCGTGCACGAGCGGGAGGTCGCGGTCGAGGACGACCACGTCGTAGTCGTTGACGCCGATGCGCTCCAGGGCGGCCGCACCGTCGTACACGACGTCGACGGCCATGGCCTCCCGGCGCAGTCCGGTGGCCACCGCATCGGCGAGCAGCTGCTCGTCCTCGACGACGAGTACGCGCACGTCGCTTGTCCTTCCTGTGTCCACCCGCGTAGCGCGCTGTGGGCGCACGCGGGCGGGGGGTTCGGTGGGTGTGGGCCTCCATCCTGCCCTTTTCGGCCATAAGTCGGCGGTAAGGCGGGTGCGGGCCACGAGAGGCGGGTGTGAAGCCCCGGGAATGCCGGATTTTCTCGCCGGATCGAGGTTTCTGCGGGAGGGAGCGGGGGGAGGACGGCTTTACACCCCGCGATCACGCTCTGCATGTGCCGCAGCACCATGCGGCACTCCGCGATCCGCTTTCCGCAGAGCGGGCGTGGGTGTCCGGCACCGTCGCCGCCCGGCCGGGCAGCGCCGGGCACCCACGGGAGACGTGATCGCCCCTTCCCAATCGGCACACCCCCGTGCCACAGACCCACGACCAAGGACGAGGGGGCGCAGCATGGACGCATTCACCGCAGGACTTCTGCAGCGCATAAAGGCGACCGAGTCCGACCTGACGCGGGCTCGGAGCGAGGGCGACGACTTCCTCGTGGAGGTCGAGCAGGGCGAGCTCGACGACCTGCGCCGGCTCGCCGCCGAGCACGGTGTGCAGGTCGGCGCGACCAGCGTCTGATCTGAGCAGTTCGCGCGCACGACGGAGGGGCCCCGGCGAATCCAGCGCCGGGGCCCCTTCGTGCGCCCGCGGGGCGTGCGGCCGGACGTCGGCCGCGCGCCCCGCGGGCGCGTCGTCGTGCGTTCAGTCGTGCGTTCAGTCGTGCCAGGCGCCGAAATCCTCCAGGAGCCGCTGGAGGGGCTCGAAGACGCCCGGCGTCGCGGCGATCGCCAACTCCCGCGAGGGGCGCTCTCCGGGGCGTCCACCGGTCAGGGCGCCCGCCTCCCGGGCGATCAGGTCGCCCGCCGCGAGGTCCCACGGGTGCAGACCGCGCTCGTAGTACCCGTCGAGGCGGCCGGCGGCCACGTCGCACAGGTCGACGGCCGCGGAGCCGCCGCGCCGGATGTCGCGCAGCAGCGGGATCATCCGCCGGGCGACGTCGGCCTGGTGGGTGCGGACCCCGGTGACGTAGTTGAAGCCGGTGGAGACCAGCGCCTGTTCGAGCGGGGCCGGGGGTCGGCAGGTGAGGCGGCGTTCGCCCTCCCAGGCGCCGGTCGCCCACGCGCCGCCTCCGCGCACCGCACGGTAGGTCTCGCCGCGCATCGGGATCGCCACGACGCCGGCGACGGTCTCGCCGTCCTGTTCGGCGGCGATGGAGACGGCCCAGGTGGGCAGGCCGTACAGGTAGTTCACGGTGCCGTCGAGGGGGTCGATCACCCAGCGGATGCCGCTGCCGCCCTCCCTGGAGGCGCCCTCCTCGCCGAGGAAGCCGTCGTCGGGGCGGTGGTCGGAGATCAGGCCGGTGATCAGCTTCTCGGCCGCGATGTCCATCTCGGTGACGACGTCGATGGGGCTCGACTTGGTGGCGGCGACCGTGAGGTCGGCCGGCCGGCCGTCCCTCAGCAGCTCGCCGGCCCGGCGGGCGGCCTCCTCCGCGAGTGCGAGCAGTTCCCGGTGCAGGGGGTCGGTCACGGAGCTCCTCACGCGTACGGGCTGTCGGCGCCCGCCGCGGCGGGCTTGGGGGCGCGGGACGGGCAGCAGCCGACGGGGCAGACGTCGTGGCTCGCGCCGAGGGTGCCCAGGGCGCACGGGGTGACGTCCCGGCCGCTCTCGGCCGCGGCGCGCTCCAGGACGAGGTCGCGGACGGCGGCGGCGAACCGCGGGTCCGCGCCGACGGTGGCCGAACGGCGCACCGGCAGGCCCAGTTCCGCGGCCTTGGCCGTGGCCTCCGTGTCGAGGTCGTAGAGGACCTCCATGTGGTCGGAGACGAAGCCGATGGGGGCCATCACGACGGCCGGCGCCCCGGCGGCGTGCCGCTCCTCCAGGTGGTCGCAGATGTCGGGCTCCAGCCACGGGATGTGGGGGGCGCCGGACCGGGACTGGTAGACGAGCTGCCAGGGGTGGTCGACGCCGGTGCGCTCGCGGACGGCGTCGGCGACGAGCCGGGCCACGTCCAGGTGCTGCGCGACGTACGCCCCGCCGTCGCCGTGGCCCTCCTCGGGGCCGGAGGTGTCGGCGGCGGCCGTCGGGATGGAGTGGGTCGTGAAGGCGATGTGGGCGTCGTCGCGGACGTCCTCGGGGAGGTCGGCGAGGGAGCGGAGCACGCCGTCGACCATGGGCTCCACGAAGCCCGGGTGGTTGAAGTAGTGCCGCAGCTTGTCGATCTTCGGGAGCTCCAGGCCCTCGGCCGCCAGCGTGGCCAGCGAGTCGGCGAGGTTCTCGCGGTACTGGCGGCAGCCCGAGTACGAGGCGTAGGCGCTGGTGGCGAGGACGAGGACGCGGCGGCGGCCGTCGGCGGCCATCTCACGCAGGGTGTCCGTGAGGTACGGGGCCCAGTTGCGGTTGCCCCAGTAGACCGGCAGGTCGAGCCCGTGGTCCGCGAAGTCCCGGCGCAGGGCGTCCAGCAGCGTGCGGTTCTGGTCGTTGATGGGGCTGACCCCGCCGAACAGGAAGTAGTGCTGCCCGACTTCCTTGAGGCGTTCCTTGGGGATGCCGCGCCCGCGTGTCACGTTCTCCAGGAACGGGACCACGTCGTCCGGGCCTTCAGGTCCGCCGAAGGAGAGCAGGAGCAGGGCGTCGTAGGGGGTGGCATCGAGCGCGTCTGGCATGTCTCGATCCTGCCACCCGGCGCCGACAGCCCGGAAACCCCGGGTGCCGTGGCGGGGCGGCTCCCGGGCGGGGAACGACCGCGGGGGTGCGTTAGGGTTGCCTAACTCGTAAGCTGTATCAGCTGCGTACGCGCCTTACCGGGTCGGCAGCGCACTTCCGCATGTCCTGCCGAGCCACGCAGCACCACCTTCCTCGCGCCGTGCCGAGCCGCCACGCACGCGTGACCGGACCCGACGGAGACCTCCGTGCCCAGCTCCTACCGCGCCCTGTTCGCCGCCCCGGGCTCGAGGGGTTTCTCCGCCGCGGGGTTCCTCGGCCGGATGCCGCTGTCGATGATGGGCATCGGCGTGGTCACGATGGTCTCCCAGCTCACCGGGCGCTACGGCCTCGCGGGCGCCCTCTCGGCGACCATCGCGCTGTCGGCGGCGGCGATCGGTCCGCAGATCTCCCGCCTGGTGGACCGGCACGGGCAGCGCAGGGTGCTGCGGCCCGCCACGCTGGTCGCGCTCGCCGCGGCGGCGGGGCTGCTGCTGGCGGCGCACTTCGCGTGGCCGGACTGGGTGCTGTTCGCGTGCGCCGCCGCGATCGGTGCGGTGCCCTCGCTCGGCGCGATGATCCGGGCCCGCTGGGCGGCCCTGTACCGGGGCACCCCGCAGCTGCACACCGCGTACTCCTTCGAGTCCGTGGTGGACGAGATCTGCTTCATCTTCGGCCCGATCATCTCCATCGGTCTGTCCACGGCCTGGTTCCCGGAGGCCGGCCCGCTGCTGGCGGCCTGCTTCCTCGCCGTCGGCGTCTTCTGGCTGACCGCGCAACGGGCCACCGAGCCCGAGCCCCACCCGCGCGAGCACAAGGGCGGCGGTACGGCGATGCGTTCGCCCGGCCTGCAGGTGCTGGTGACGACGTTCGTGGCGACGGGGACGATCTTCGGGGCGGTCGACGTGGTCACCGTCGCGTTCGCCGACGAGCAGGGGCACAAGGCCGCCGCGAGCGTGGTCCTGGCGCTGTACGCGGCCGGTTCCTGCGTGGCGGGCCTGGTCTTCGGCCTGCTGCGCCCCCAGGGAGCCCCGGAGCGGCGCTGGTTGCTGGGCGTGTTCATGATGGGCGTGAGTATGATCCCCCTCCTACTGGTCGGGAACCTGCCGTTTCTGGCCGTGGCGCTCTTCGTCGCGGGCCTCGCCATCGCTCCCACGATGATCACGACGATGTCCCTCATCGAAGAGCACGTACCACGCGCGCAGCTGACCGAGGGCATGACCTGGGTGAGCACCGGGCTCGCGGTCGGGGTCGCGGTCGGCTCCTCGATCGCCGGCTGGGTCATCGACACCGCGGGCGCGCGGGCCGGGTACGGGGTTCCGGCGGTGTCCGGGGCCGTCGCGGTCGCGGTCGGTTTCCTCGGGTACCGTCGGCTCGGCAGGCCGGCGCCGGGTCGTGGAGGCACCGTTGAGCAGCACAGCGAACGGGAAGAACGGCACGTGGCGTAACTGGGGCGGCAACGTCGTCTCCCGCCCCGCGCGGGAGGTCACGCCCGCCTCCGTCGACGAGCTGGCCGCGGCCGTGCGCCGGGCGGCCGAGGACGGGCTGACGGTCAAGGCGGTCGGCACGGGCCATTCCTTCACGTCGATCGCCGCGACGGACGGTGTGCTGATCCGCCCTCAGCTGTTGACCGGCATCCGCGGCATCGACCGCGAGGCGATGACCGTCACGGTCGAGGCGGGCACCCCGCTCAGGAGACTCAATCTGGCGCTGGCGCGCGAGGGGCTGTCGCTCACCAACATGGGCGACATCATGGAGCAGACCGTCTCGGGGGCCACCAGCACGGGCACCCACGGCACGGGCCGCGAGTCGGCGTCCATCGCCGCGCAGATCAGGGGCCTGGAGCTGGTCACGGCCGACGGCTCGGTGCTGACCTGTTCGGAGAAGGAGAACCCGGACGTCTTCGCGGCGGCCCGGATCGGTCTCGGCGCCCTCGGCGTCGTCACCGCGATCACCTTCGCCGTGGAGCCGGTCTTCCTGCTCACCGCGCGCGAGGAGCCGATGCCGCTCGACAGGGTCCTCGCCGACTTCGACGAACTGTGGGCCGAGAACGAGCACTTCGAGTTCTACTGGTTCCCGCACACCGGCAACACCAACACCAAGCGCAACAACCGCAGCGCGGGCCCGCGCAGACCGGTGGGGCGACTGGCCGGCTGGTTCGAGGACGAGTTCCTCTCCAACGGCGTCTTCCAGGCGGCCCAGTGGGTGGGCCGGGCGGTCCCGGCCGCCCTCCCGGCCATCGCCGGGGTGTCCAGCAGGGCGCTCTCCGCGCGCAGCTACACCGACATCCCGTACAAGGTCTTCACCTCGCCGCGCCGGGTCCGGTTCGTGGAGATGGAGTACGCCGTGCCGCGTGAGGCGGTGACCGGGGTGCTGCGCGAGCTGCGGGCCATGATCGAGCGCTCTCCGCTGCGGATCGGCTTCCCCGTGGAGGTGCGCACCGCGCCGGCCGACGACATCACCCTGTCCACCGCCTCCGGCCGCGACAGCGCGTACATCGCCGTCCACACGGCCAAGGGCGCGCCGTACCGGGGGTACTTCACCGCGGCCGAGCGCATCTTCACCGCGCACGAGGGCCGGCCGCACTGGGGGAAGATCCACACGCGGGACGCGGAGTACTTCGCCGGGGTCTATCCGCGGTTCGGCGAGTTCACGGCGCTGCGGGACCGGCTGGATCCCGACCGTCGCTTCCAGAACGACCACCTGCGGAGGGTTCTGGGGCAGTAGGGGCGGCAGGGGCGGCAGCGGACCCGCCGGGCGCGGGGCGGTGACGTCGGTTCCGCCCCCGCGCCCGCGGTCTGAGGGGTGTTCAGGTCGGTCCGGGACGCCACTTCCCGCCTTCTCGCCCCCGGTGACCACGTGACGTACGCCACGCACAAGATCGCGGGAAGCGCTTGCCGAATCGACGAGTCGCGTTTCCTGCCGGAACTCGGGCGGCGCGCCGATCCACGCGCGTGGCCCGAATGGAGTACTGTTGCGAGCCCTGGGTCCGGTCTCCCACCAGGATGTCCGGAGCCTTGACGGACAGCCAGGAGGGGGCAGGTCGCACAGGGTTACGGAGTTGATCACTCAGCGTGGCGAATCGATCACCGTGCCATAACGGCGGTCAAGGGTCCGCGCGCGACACGCCGGGCAACTCGGCAAGGTTGTGGCAGGCTGCACCCGGGCAGGCCACACTCGACTAGCGGAAGCAGCGACGCACGTGACGTCGGCAGGCACCACCCGGGAGGTCCCCATGCCCGAACTGCGTGTCGTGGCCGTCTCGAATGACGGCACACGGCTGGTGCTGAAGGCTGCGGACAGCACGGAGTACACGCTTCCGATCGACGAGCGTCTGCGCGCCGCCGTCCGCGGCGACCGTCCCCGCCTCGGCCAGATCGAGATCGAGGTGGAGAGCCATCTCCGCCCCCGTGACATCCAGGCGCGTATACGTGCCGGCGCGACCGCGGAAGAAGTCGCGCAGATGGCGGGGATCCCCGTCGACCGCGTACGCCGCTTCGAGGGCCCCGTGCTGGCCGAGCGCGCGTTCATGGCCGAACGCGCCCGCAAGACCCCGGTCCGCCGGCCCGGCGAGAACGCCGGACCGCAGCTCGGCGAGTCCGTCCAGGAGCGGCTGACGCTGCGCGGCGCCGACAAGGACACCGTCCAGTGGGACTCCTGGCGCCGCGACGACGGCACCTGGGAGGTCCTGCTCGTCTACCTGGTCGCGGGCGAACCGCACTCGGCGAGCTGGACGTACGACCCGCCGAGGCGGCTCGTCCAGGCCGTCGACGACGAGGCGCGCTCGCTGATCGGCGAGTCCGACGACCTCGCCGCGCCGGAGCCCAGCTTCCCGTTCGTCCCGCGCATCGCCCGGCTGCCCCGCGACCGCACGATGGACCGCGCCCTCGACCGGGCGAGCCTGCCCGCACAGCCCTCCGAGCCCTCCGAGGAGAGCACCGGCGAGCGCGAGCGGGACTCGCTGACCAGCCTGTTGGAAGCGGTACCGAGTTTCCGGGGCGACATGGTCGTCCCGGAGATCCCCTCCGAGGAACCGGAGGAGCCCGCGGACGAACCGGACGTCGAGGAGCCCCCGGCGCCCGCCGCGTCCGCCGGTTCCGCCTACGCGGACGTCCTCATGCCCCGCTCCGTGGGCAGTCACCGCGATCGTCTCGTCGGTTCCACGGACCGTCAGGCCGAGGCGGACGGCGTCCGCCCCGGCCGCCGCGCGGCGGTGCCCAGCTGGGACGAGATCGTGTTCGGCACCCGGCGCAAGAAGCAGGAATAAGCGGGAGTGCCGGAGCGGGCCGTCGTCCGGCGGCCCGGCGGGGAGGTCCGGAGCTTCACCGGAGCGTGTTCGCACACGGGTTCATACGTACGGAGGGGCCGCATCTGTTCGATGCGGCCCCTCCGTCGTGTGTGGCGTGCGACGGATCTACCGGGGGTCGGGTCCGACGGCGACCGGGCGGGACGGGTCCGAGGACCACTCCGACCAGGAACCGACGTACAGCGCCGCCGGAATCCCCGCGACCGCGAGCGCCAGCACCTCGTGGGCACCGGAGACGCCGGAGCCGCAGTACACGCCCACCTCGCCGCCGTCGGCCGCCCCGAGCGACGTGAAGCGGGCCCTGAGGTCCTCGGCGGGCAGGAAGCGGCCGTCCGGGCCGACGTTGTCCGTGGTCGGCGCGGAGACGGCGCCCGGAATGTGTCCGCCGACCCGGTCGATCGGCTCCACCTCGCCCCGGTACCGCTCACCCGCGCGCGCGTCGAACAGCACGCCGGAGCGGGCCAGTTTCGCCGCCGCGTCCGCGTCGAGCAGTCCCGCGGCGGCCGGCCGCGGCTCGAAGTCGCCCCCGGCGGGCGCCGGGACGTCGACCGACAGCTCCCCCCGCCACGCCGTCAACCCGCCGTCGAGGACTCGCACGTCCGGGTGACCCGTCCAGCGCAGCAGCCACCACGCGCGGGCCGCCGCCCAGCCCTGCCCGCCGTCGTACACGACCACCGGCCGGGCCGCCGACACGCCCGCTCGGCGCATGGCGGCGCCGAACTCCGCCAGGTCCGGCAGCGGATGGCGGCCGCCCGCGCCGGACGCCCCGGCCAACTCCCGGTCGAGGTCGACGTAGACGGCGCCCGGCACGTGCCCGGACGCGTAGGCGGCACGGCCGTCGAACGGCGGCTCTCCGGCCGCCTTCGCCACACTGAGCTGCCAGCGGACGTCCAGCACGACCGGCGGGTGCTCCCCCGTCAGGGCGCTCGCGAGTTCGGATGCGGAGATGATGGCGTTCATGGCCCCATCCTCGCGCACGGGGTGGCCCCGCCGTGCAGGTCCGGCTACTCTGCTCGGCCGGACGGGTCCGATCACCCGGCGTACGGGATCGGGCACACGCCGTACAGCCGATCGACGTCCTTCGGCGACCGCACGAGGACGGATGAGGAACCGCACGCCGGGCGCCCTCCCGACACGCCCGCCCCACCACGGCGGCGCGCCCGGAGCGCTCGGCACGGTGAGGGGTGCGAACATCGGCCCGGGGTGCGGAAGCGACGCGGCCACCACGAGTGGCCGGGGAGAGAGTGACGATGCCCGAGGCACGTGGGCCGGCCGGCCCGAACGGCGAAGCGCACGCGCGGTACGCACCCGGCACACCCTGCTGGGTGAGCCTGATGGTGCACGGGTTGACGGCCACGCAGGAGTTCTACGGCGAACTGTTCGGCTGGACGTTCCGACCCGGACCGCATCAGCTGGGCCCGTACGTACGTGCCCTGCTCGACGGCCGTGAGGTGGCCGGCCTCGGCCAGCTCCCCCCGGACCGCCACCTCCCCGTGGCCTGGACGCCCTACCTGGCTTCCGACGACGTGGACACCACCGCCGAAACGGTACGCCTGAGCGGCGGCACGATCGGGGTCGGTCCGCTGGACGCCGCCGACGCCGGACGCCTGGCCATCGGCTCCGACCCGGCCGGCGCGGTCTTCGGCATCTGGCAGGCGACGGCCCACCTCGGCACCGGCATCACGGGCGTGCACGGCACCCCCGTCTGGAACGAACTGCTGACCGTCGAGTCGGCGAGCGTCGCCAAGTTCTACGAGACGCTGTTCGGCTACCGCCGGGAAGCCGTGGGGGCCGACGACTTCGACTACGTCACCCTGTACGTCGCGAACCGTCCGGTCGCCGGAATCCACGGCCTGGGCAACGCCCTGCCCCGGGACCGCGGACCGCACTGGATGACGTACTTCCAGGTGGACGACGTGGACGAGGCGGTCGCCCGGGTCGTCTCCCTCGGCGGCCGGCCCCTCGCGCCGGCCCGGGACGGCACGCGCGGGCGCGTGGCGACGGTCGCCGACCCCGAGGGGGCCCGCTTCGCCCTGATCCGGGAGCCTCGCTGAGGCCGGCGCACCACCCGGCCGGGGTCAACGCGACTGGCGGGCAAGCTGCTTGACGAGCCGTGCGGTTCGCCGGGGCGACGCTCCCGAAACCGTGGTCGGCGGCCGGGGTCACGGGAGAAGATGGCCCGTATGAAGGATGAGGGCTCCCCGATCGACCCCAGCAGGCCGAGCATCGCGCGCGTCTACGACTACCTGCTCGGCGGCAAGGACAACTACGCCGTGGACCGGCAGGTCGGCGACGTGTTCAAGCGTGATCTCCCCGGTTCGCTGGCGATCGCCTTCGCCAACCGCGCGGCCCTGACCCGGGCGGTCCGGGAGATCGCGACGACCACCGGCGTACGGCAGTTCATCGATCTCGGGAGCGGCCTTCCGACCGCGGACAACGTCCACCAGGTCGCGCAGCGGCACGCTCCGGAGTCACGGGTCGTGTACGTCGACATCGATCCCCAGGTGCTGGTCCACGGGCGCGCCCTGCTGGAGGAGAACGAGCGGACCCGGGTGGTGCCGGCCGACGTGCGCGACCCCGAGGCCATACGCACGCACCCGGAGACCGTGGGACTGATCGACTTCGACCGGCCCGTCGCCGTGATGTTCAGCGCCATCCTCCACCACGTCAACGACGAGGAGGACCCGGCCGGGATCGTCCGCTACTGGCGCGACCAGGTGCCCTCCGGCAGCTACTTCTTCGTCAGCCACTTCCGTTCCGGCAACAACCCGGAGACGGCGGAGGCCGAGCGGGTCCTCCAGCAGACGTTCGGACGCGGCCGGTGGCGCACCGACGAGGAGATCGAATCCCTCCTGGACGGCCTGGAGGTCCTCGCCCCCGGCATAGTGCCCGCGTCCCGCTGGCGGCCCGAGGTGGTGGACGGTCCCTGGAGCAGCGACGGCGAACGGGACCTCACCGTCTGGGAACGGCTCATCGCCGCCGGGCTGGCCCGCAAGCCGTAGGGCGGCGGCACCCGCCGTCCGGCCACGGGGCCGGGGGCGCGCGGTCAGCCGGAGTTGACCGGCAGCACGTCCGGGGACAGGACCGCCGCACGGGCCGACGCGGCCGTCATGCGGCGGCGGTGGTGGCGCCGGCACAGGACCTCGTAGCCGACGGTGTCCTCCTGGTCCACGTCGCCGATCACGACCTGCGCGCCCTCGACGACCATCACGCCGCCGACCGTGCGGGCGTTGTGCGTGGCGCGGGCGCCGCACCAGCACAGGGCCTCGACCTGGAGGACCTCCACGCGGTCGGCCAGCTCGACGAGGCGCTGGGAGCCGGGGAACAGCTTGGACCGGAAGTCGGTCGTGATGCCGAAGGCGTAGACGTCGATCTCCAGGTCGTCGACCACGCGCGCGAGCTGGTCTATCTGCTCCTCCGCGAGGAACTGCGCCTCGTCCGCGATCACGTAGTCGGCGCGGCCGCCCTGCGAGAGGTGGTCGACGAGGTAGCCGTACAGGTCCTGGCCGTCCTCGACCTCCACCGCGTCGGTGACCAGGCCGAGGCGGGAGGACAGTTTGCCCTCGCCCGCGCGGTCGTCGCGGGTGAAGATGATGCCCTGGAGGCCGCGCGCGGAGCGGTTGTGCTCTATCTGGAGAGCCAGCGTGGACTTCCCGCAGTCCATGGTTCCGGAGAAGAACACCAGCTCGGGCATGGGAAGTCGAGCACCTTTCGGTGGGATGTCGGTGGCGTGGCAGGGGGGAGGGACGTCAGGAGCGTACTTCGAGCAGGGGGACGAACTGCTCGGCCGGAGTCATGGAGCCGTGGTTGCCGACCATGGCCGACTCCTTCGGTTCGCGCTCCGAGGCGATGAGCAGGACGTCGTCCCGGGCGGCCGCGATCACGTCGCCGAGGCGGGCGTACACCCGCTCGTCGATGTGCGGGCCGAACCAGCCCGCGGCGATCGCCTCGTCCCGCGAGGCCACCCAGAACTGCTCGCCGAGCACCTCGCGCCAGCAGGCCAGGACGTCGTCCTCGGCGCCCGGCACGGCGTAGACGTGGCGGGCGCGGCCCTCGCCGCCCAGCAGGGCGACCCCGGCGCGCAGTTCCCAGTCCGCGTCGAAGTCGATGCGGTGGTCCTCGTCGAAGGGCACGTCGATCATGCCGTGGTCCGCGGTGACGTAGAGGGCGCTGCGGGGCGGGAGCTGCTCGGCGAGGCGCTGCACGAGCCGGTCGACGTACATGAGCTGGCCGCGCCAGGTGTCGGAGGCGACGCCGTAGCGGTGACCCGCGCCGTCGAGTTCGGCGTAGTACGTGTAGACCAGGGAGCGGTCTCCGGCCGCGAGCTGCTCGGCCGCGAGGTCCATGCGCTCCTCGCCGGTGAGGCGCCCGTGGAACGTGCCGCCGCTGAGGGCGACCTTGGTGAGCGGGGTGTTCTGGAAGTGGGGCGAGGACACCTGCGCGGCGTGCACGCCGGCCGCGTCGGCCAGCTGGAAGACCGTGGGGTACGGCTGCCAGGCGTGCGGCGCGGTCCACGGCTGCCAGCGGAGCTGGTTCATCAGCTGGCCGGTGGCGGGGTCGCGGACGGTGTAGCCGGGCAGGCCGTGCGCGCCCGGCGGGAGGCCGGTGCCGACGGAGGCGAGCGACGTCGCGGTGGTCGCCGGGTAGCCGGCGGTGAGCGGACGCCCGGTGCCGCCGCGCGAGCCGGCGAGGAGGCCGTGCAGGTAGGGCGCCTCGTCACGGTGGGCCTTGAGCTGCTCCCAGCCGAGGCCGTCGATCAGGAAGACGCAGTTGCGGTCGGCCGGTGTGAGTTCGGCGATGGCCGCGGTCGTGCCCGGGACGCCCATGCCGGCGGCCAGCGTGGGCAGCAGGTCGGCGAGGGAGCCGGAGCCGTACTGGGGGACGGGTGCGGAGGAGACGGCGAGGGGTTCCGGGTCGTCCCAGACGGCGGGCTGGGCCATTACGCGGTCTGGTCCGCGGTCGCCTCGGAGAGGGACTGCGCGAAGACGAGGGTCTGGCGCACCGTCTCCGGGCCGTCCCCGGCCTCGCTGACGCGCAGGCTGAGGTCGTCCGCCGTCGAGCTTCCGGTGTAGCCGTGATCGGCGTCGCAGTTCGGGTCGCCGCAGGCGGCGGGCTCGAGGTCGATGCGGGAGACCGCGCCCCAGCCGATCGTCAGCACGACCTCGCGCGGCAGGCTGCCCGGCGTGTACGACTCCGGGTTGGCGACCACACGGCTCAGTACGACCGACGAGATCCGGCCGAGCTTCACGGACTCGGTGGACGTGGTGGCGTACGGCGCCGGGGAGGTGGAGTCGGCGGCCTGCTCGTCGGTGTGGCTGACGATGAAACGGTTGCCGGTGAGGACCAGCACCGTCACGTGGCGGCGCACTTCGTTCTGGTCGAACGTGGTCTCCTGGTGGACCAGGTACGACCGGATGGGCTCGCCGCCCACGGCGGCCTCCACCGCCTCGGCCACGAGGGCCGGGTAGTAGCCGCTGCGCTCGATCGCCGCACGCAGCCCCTGGGTCGTCGTACTGGTCTTGGCCATGTCCTCCATCCTACGGGGACCCACTGACTGCGAGGGACCGGTCACGGCCGTCTCAGTAGAGGGGGAGCGTCCGCGGGCCGAGATCGTCGCGGGCGGGCGGGGGCGCGAGGCGGACGGAGGCGCCGAGGACGCTCAGGCCGTGCGGGGCGACGACGACCGGCTCCAGGGTCACCGCGACGACCTCCGGGTGGTCGTCGACCAGGCGGGACACCCTCAGCAGCAGCTCCTCCAGGGCGGGGGTGTCGACGGGCGCCGAACCGCGCCAGCCGAACAGGAGGGGTGCCGTCCGGATCGACCGGACCAGGGAGGTGGCGTCCCGGTCGGTGACCGGGATCAGACGGTGCGCCATGTCGCCGAGCAGCTGCGAGGCGGCCCCGGCGAGCCCGAACGACAGCACGGCTCCGGCCGCCGGGTCGATGACCGCCCGGACGACGGTGTCCACCCCGCGCGGGGCCATCGCCTGGACCACCGGGCGCAGCTGCTGCGGAGCGCCGAACAGCTCGGCCAACTCGGCGTACGCCCGGCGCAGTTGCTCCTCGTCGGCGAGGTCGAGGCGGACGCCGCCCAGGTCGGCGCGGTGGCGCAGGTGGGGTGCGGTGGCTTTGAGGGCGACGGGGTAGCCGAGGACGCCGGCGGCCCGCACGGCCTCGTCGGGGGTGGGCGCGGGGACGGCCCGGCGGACCGGGATGCCGTACCGGCCGAGCAGTTCGCTGGTCTCCTCGGTGCCGAGGGTGAGGCCCTGTCCGCGCGCGAGGAGCCCGCCGATCAGCGCGGCGGCACCCTTCTCGTCGATGTCCTCGTGCTCGGGCACCTTGCCGGGGTCGGCGGCCTCGCGCCGCCACTGCGCGTACTTCACGGCCTCGGCGAGGGCGCGGACCGCGCGTTCCGCGGCGGGGTAGGCGGGGATGAGGTGGGCGTCCCCGGAGGTCCGGGAGCGCTCGGCGGGTTCGCCGGGCGCGGCGGCGGGAGCGGGGGGTGTGCCGGTCGGGGTCGTCGGCGCGGTCGCCGCCGGGGCGGAGCCGGTCGGCCCGGTTCCCGACGCCCCGGGCGTCGTTCCGGCCGGTGCCGTCACCGCCCCGGTCGTCCCGGTTCCCGTCGCCTCGGCCTCGGCCGCCGCCGGGGCCGGGGGTGCCGTGCGCGCGCGGGGGGCGGTGCTCGTCGCGGCGGACAGTGCCTCCGCGAGGCCGCCCAGCTCCACGTGCACCACGAGCACCGGCTTGGCGGGACCGGTGGCCGCGGCCGAGCGCAGGGCCTGCGCCAGTTCCCCGTCGTCGGGGGATGCCTCGCCGATGGCGGGGATCGCGGTCACCACGACCGCGTCGCACGTCTCGTCGGCCAGGGCGTGCGCCAGCGCCGCGTGGAAGTCCTCCGCCGACGCCTCCGTGGTGAGGTCCAGCGGCGGCTGGGGGCGCAGGCCCTCGGAGAGGCACGCGTCGTACGTGAGCAGCCCCAGGGACTCCGAGTTGCCGAGGATGGCCACGCGCGGTCCCCGGGGCAGCGGCTGGCGTGCCAGCAGCAGGCCCGCGTCGACCAGTTCGGTGATGGTGTCCACGCGGATGACCCCGGCCTGGCGGAGCAGGGCCGACACCGTGGCGCGGGGCAGGCGCGTGGCCCGTACGGCGTGGCCCTGGGGGGCCGTTCCCGCGCCCTGGACCACCACCAGCGGCTTGGCCGCGGCCGTGCGCCGCGCGAGTCGGGTGAACTTGCGCGGGTTGCCGATGGACTCCAGGTACATCAGGGCGACGTCGGTGTCGGGGTCGTCGTACCAGTACTGGAGGACGTCGTTGCCGGACACGTCCGCGCGGTTGCCGGAGGAGACGAACGTCGACACCCCGGTGATCCCGGTGACGCCCCCGCCGCGCCGGTGCAGCCGGGAGAGCAGGGCGACGCCGATCGCGCCGGACTGGGCGAACAGGCCGATCCGGCCGGGACGCGGCATCTGCGGGGCCAGTGACGCGTTCAGCCGTACCCCCGGGGAGGTGTTGATGATCCCGAAGGCGTTGGGGCCGATGAGGCGCATCCCGTACGCGCGCGCGTGCCGCACGAGTTCGCGCTGGCGCTCCAGCCCCTCGGGGCCGCTCTCGGCGTACCCGGCGGTCAGGACGACGAGTCCCTGCACGCCGTGCTCGCCGCACTCGGCGACGACCTCGGGGACGCGGTCGGCGGGGACGGCCACGACCGCGAGGTCGACGTGCCCGTCGATGTCGCGGACCGAGCGGTGGGCGGGCACGCCGTCGAGTTCCTCGAGGTCCTCGGGGAAGGCCTTGTTCACGGCGTACAGGTCACCGGTGAAGCCGGCCTCGCGGAGGTTGCCGAGGACGCTGCGGCCGATGCCGCCGGGGGTGCGGCCGGTGCCGATGACGGCGACCGAGCCGGGCGCCAGCAACCGCCGTACGGAGCGGGCCTCGGCGCGCTGCTCCCGCGCGCGCTGCACCGCGAGGGAGCGCTCGGTGGGTTCGAGGCCGAACTCCAGGTGCACGACGCCGTCCTCGAAGCTGCGCTTCTGGGTGTAGCCGGCGTCCGTGAACACCTTGATCATCTTGGTGTTGGCCGGGAGCACCTCGGCGGCGAACCGCCGGATGCCGCGCTCGCGCGCGACGGCCGCGATGTGTTCGAGGAGCGCGGAGGCGACACCGCGGCCCTGGTGGGCGTCCTGCACGAGGAACGCGACCTCGGCCTCGTCGGCCGGCGCCGGGGCGGCCGCCCCGTCGGCACCGATGCGGTCGTAGCGTACGGTGGCGATGAACTCGCCGCCGACCGTGGCCGCGAGTCCCACCCGGTCCACGAAGTCGTGGTGCGTGAAGCGGTGGACGTCCTTGGCGGACAGTCGCGGGTAGGGCGCGAAGAAGCGGTAGTACTTCGACTCGTCCGACACCTGCTCGTAGAAGCTGACCAGGCGCTCGGCGTCATCGACGGTGATGGGGCGGATGCGTGCGGTGCCGCCGTCGCGCAGCACCACGTCGGCTTCCCAGTGGGCGGGGTACTCGTGGCGGTCCGACGCGCTCTGCATGGGCCCCAGACTACGGCTCGCGTACGGCAACGGCGCGAGGCAGTCTGTGGGGGACGGATGTCGGATCGAGGCCGCGATCCGACGCCCACGCCGGGAGGGGGCCGCACGGCCCCCTCCTCCGCACGCTTCACGTGTGGAACACTGGTCTAGACAACCTGAACACCGAAGGGCAGCATCACATGGCTGAGCGCCGCGTCAACGTCGGCTGGGCCGAGGGCCTTCACGCCCGTCCCGCTTCCATCTTCGTCCGGGCCGCCACGGCCGCAGGCATCCCGGTGACGATCGCCAAGGCCGACGGCAACCCCGTCAACGCGGCCTCCATGCTGGCCGTCCTCGGTCTGGGCGCCCAGGGCGGCGAGGAGATCGTCCTCGCCTCGGAGGCCGAGGGCGCGGACGTCGCCCTCGACCGCCTGGCGAAGCTGGTCGCCGAGGGGCTCGAGGAGCTTCCCGAGACCGTCTGAGCCGGCCGCCACGCGCACACGCGCGGGCGGACCGGAGCCGCGTCGCCCCGTCCGGGCGGCGCGGCTCCGCCGTTTCCGGGGCACGGCGGGCCGGGCGGAAACCGTTGGAGGCGCGCCGCGGATGTTCCGCAGGGCCCGCGAAGGCCTCACGAAGAACGGGCGAAAAGGCGGACGGAAAAACGTGCGACGGGTGCGCGCAGGACGCACGAAAGCTGTGCGACGGGCGCGCGAAAGGCGCACGAAGAGAGCACCACCGTAAACACGGAGGCGCGGCGAAAAAGAGCGGAGGAAATACCTCTCCGCCGAATTACCTTCTTTGTATACGGCTCTCGTGTTAATTCCGGAGGCCGGACATGTTGACGACGTGTTGCGAAGTCCTCACACGGTCCTGGCGGTCGCCGCCCGGGAAGCGCGGCCGGTGCGCGGGGAGCGCGCGCTCGACGTGCAGCGCCGTCACCGCCCGCGCGCGTTCCCCGTCGCCGCGCGCCACCGCGTCCACGATCGCGCCGTGTTCCGCCCAGGACTCCGCCGGGGCGGCCGACGCGTCCACCGTGTACATCCAGGAGATCTTGTGGCGCAGCTGGGTGAGCGTCGAGGTGAGGGCGTGACTGCCGGAGGCCTGGGCGAGGGTCTCGTGGAACCAGCCCCCCAGGGAGCGCAGATCGTCGCTGCCGCCGCGCCTGGCACGCTCCTGGCCCAGCCGGACGAGGCCGCGCAGCACCTTGAGGTGGGCCTCGGTGCGCCGCTGGGCGGCCCGGGCGGCGCCGAGCGGCTCGAGGAGCACGCGCATCTCCAGCAGGTCGGCGGCCTCCTGCTCGGTCGGTTCGGCGACGCACGCGCCCGCGTGCCGCCGCGTCACGACGAAGCCCTCCGCCTCCAGCGTGCGCAGCGCCTCCCGGACGGGGACGCGCGAGACGCCGTAGCGACGCGCGAGGAGTTCCTCGGTGAGGCGGCCGCCGCGCTCGTAGACACCCGCGACGATGTCGTCCCGGATGGCCGTGCACACCGAGTGCGCCGGAATACGCATGACCGACCTCCGCCTTAATCCCCGTGAAACGTCGACGATTGACGTGTGTTCCGTGACTCTATTGCAACCGGCGGGAATTTCCGATGGCGGGCCGGAATCCAGGGATATTTTTTGGACAGAGCGGTCCCGGAAACGACGAAAGCCCCGGCCGTGGGGCCGGGGCCGTACGATCTGTCGCCGTACGTTGTCAGATGTTCACGCCGTGCTTGCGGAGGTAGGCGACCGGATCGATGTCCGAGCCGTACTCCACGCCGGTGCGGGCCTCGAAGTGCAGGTGCGGGCCGGTGACGTTGCCGGTGGCGCCGGACAGGGCGATGCGCTGCCCCGGGGTCACCCTCTGGCCCACGGAGACGCCGATGGACGACAGGTGGCCGTACTGGGTGTACGTGCCGTCGTTCATCCGGATCACGACCTGGTTGCCGTAGGCGCCGCCCCAGCCGGCCTCGACGACGGTGCCGAGGCCCACCGCGTGCACGGGGGTGCCGGTGGCGGCGTGGAAGTCGATGCCGGTGTGGCTGCCGGAGGACCACAGCGAACCGCCGGACCGGTAGCCGGTGGAGACGTAGGAGCCGCTGATCGGTGAGACGAAGGTGTTCAGGCGTTCGCGCTCGGCCGCGCGGGCGGCACGGACCCGGGCCTCGCGTTCCGCCTCGACCTTCGCCGCGGCCCGGGCGGCGGCCTCCTCGCGCGCGGCCTCCGCCACGGCGGCCTGCTTCTGCGCGGCGGCCTGGTCGTCGATCCGCTGGGCGACCGTGTCACCGATGGCGACGACCGGGACGAGGCCGGTCTGCTCGACGGCCTTCTCCGCGGCGAGGGCGGGGCCGGAGGCGACGGTGCCGATGACGCCGGTGGTGGTGAGCGCCGCGATGCCCGCCGCGCGGGCGGTGGTGCGCTTCATCCTGCTGGGACGACGGTGCTTCCCGGTGGCGCAAGTGGACGCCATGAAGTAGAGCGGTCCTTTCCTTCCCTCTCGCCTACCGGGTTAGCTGACGGGTTCGGAGCAGGAAGGTCTCCTACGGACCCCCTCGCGGTGCGCGCGGGCGTCCGATTCACCCCAGGGACTGTCTGGTTGGGTCCCCGGCTCCCCTGGCTCGCGCCACGCGGGGACTCGGCGATGACTGTCCGGTGCCGCGGATGCGGCGCACTGCCTGACGAACAGCCCGGTTGAAGGTAGACGCGGCGGCGGCCGATCCCCAAACAGAACGCGGCTTTTGTAGCGCATGCCACAGGGCAGACGGGCCGCCTCTCCCTCAATTCGGACATCGAGGAGCCCTGGTGGCGGATCCGTCCACCAGGGCTCCTGCGCGCGTGGCCTCGCGGTCACCGGTCCGCGTCGCTACTCCGCGGGGACGACCTTCACCTCACCGATGCCCAGGGCTTCGACGGGTGCCTTGATCGCGGCCGCGTCGCCGACCAGGACCGTCACCAGACGGTCCACCGGGAAGGCGCTCACGACCGCCGCCGTGGCCTCCACGGTGCCGGTCGCGGCGAGCTGCCGGTACAGCGTGGCCTGGTAGTCGTCCGGCAGGTGCTGCTCGACCTGGTCGGCGAGCGTGCCCGCCACGGCGGCGGCCGTCTCGTACTTCAGGGGTGCCACCCCGACGAGGTTCTGCACGGCGACGTCCCGCTCGGCGTCGGTCAGACCGCCCTCGGCGAGGGTGCGCAGCACCTTCCACAGGTCCTCCAGCGCGGGACCGGTGTTGGGGGTGTCGACCGATCCGCTGATGGCGAGCATCGCGGCGCCCGAACCGTCCGGCGCGGACCTGAGGACCTGCCCGAAGGAGCGCACGCCGTAGGTGTAGCCCTTCTCCTCGCGCAGGACGCGGTCCAGCCGGGAGGTGAGGGTGCCGCCCAGGCAGTACGTGCCGAGCACCTGCGCGGGCCACACGCGCGCGTGCCGGTCGGCGCCGATGCGGCCGATCAGCAGCTGCGTCTGGACGGCGCCGGGACGGTCCACGATGACGACCCGCCCGGCGTCGTCGGCGGTCACGGGCGGCACCGGTCGCGGCTGGGCCGCGGAGCCCGTCCAGGCGCCCAGGGTGTCGCCCAGGAGCGCGCCGAGGTCGATCCCGGTGAGATCGCCGACGACCACGGCGGTGGCCGTGGCGGGGCGGACGTGCTTCTCGTAGAAGGCGCGTACGGCGGCGGAGTCGATCTTCTCGACGGTCTCCGCGGTGCCCTGGCGCGGACGCGACATGCGCGCGGTCGCCGGGAACAGCTCCTTGGAGAGCTCCTTGGCGGCACGCCGGGAGGGGTTGGCCAGCTCGTGCGGGATCTCGTCCAGACGGTTGCGAACGAGGCGCTCGACCTCGCTGTCGGCGAACGCGGGCGCCCGCAGGGCATCGGCCACGAGGCCGAGGGCCTTGGCCAGCCGGGAGGCCGGGACCTCCAGGCTGAGGCGGACGCCGGGGTGGTCGGCGTGCGCGTCGAGGGTGGCGCCGCAGCGCTCCAGCTCGGCGGCGAACTCCTCGGCGGAGTGCTTGTCGGTGCCCTCGGAGAAGGCCCGCGCCATGATCGTGGCGACGCCGTCGAGACCGGCCGGTTCGGCGTCCAGGGGGGCGTCGAGGATGACCTCGACGGCGACGACCTGCTGTCCGGGACGGTGGCAGTGCAGGACGGTCAGGCCGTTGTCGAGCGTCCCGCGCTCGGGGGCGGGGAACGCCCAGGGCCTGGCCTCGCCCGCCTGGGGCTGGGGGTGGAAGTCCATCGCGGCGAGCTCGGTCACTGGGCCGCCTCCTCGTTCTCGTCCTCGTCGGCGGTGTTCTCGGCGGGCTCGGCGGGCTCAGTGGGCTCGGTGGGCTCGTAGACCAGTACGGCGCGGTTGTCCGGGCGCAGGCGGGCCCGGGCGATGTCCCGGACCTCCTCCGCGGTGATGTCCAGCACCCGCTGGACGGCGGTCAGGGCGAGCTGCGGGTCACCGAACAGCACCGCGTACCGGCACAGTTCGTCGGCGCGGCCGGCGACCGTGCCGAGACGGTCCAGCCACTCGCGCTCCAGCTGGGCCTGGGCGCGCTCCATCTCCTCGTCGGTGGGGCCCTCCTCGGCGAACCGGGCGAGCTCCTCGTCGATGGCCGTCTCGATGACGGGCACCTCGACATCGCCGGACGTCTTGACGTCCAGCCAGCCCAGGGAGGGCGCCCCGGCCAGGCGCAGGAGACCGAAGCCGGCGGCCACGGCCGTACGGTCGCGGCGGACCAGGCGGTTGTAGAGGCGGGAGGATTCGCCGCCGCCGAGCACGGTGAGCGCCAGGTCGGCCGCGTCGCACGCGCGCGTGCCGTCCTGGGGCAGACGGTAGGCGGCCATCAGGGCGCGGGCCGGGACCTCCTCCTCGACGACCTCGCGCACCTGCTCGCCGAGGACGTCGGGCAGGGAGCCGTCACGCGGCTGGGGCTTGCCGTCGTGGGCGGGGATGGAGCCGAAGTACTTCTCGACCCAGGCGAGCGTCCGCTCCGGGTCGATGTCGCCGACGACCGACAGCACGGCGTTGTTGGGCGCGTAGTACGTGCGGAAGAACGCACGCGCGTCCTCCAGGGTCGCCGCGTCCAGGTCGGCCATCGAGCCGATCGGCGTGTGGTGGTAGGGGTGGCCCTCGGGGTAGGCGAGGGCGGTCAGCTTCTCGAACGCCGTGCCGTAGGGGACGTTGTCGTAGCGCTGGCGGCGTTCGTTCTTGACGACGTCGCGCTGGTTCTCCATGGACTCGTCGTCCAGCGCGGCCAGCAGCGAGCCCATGCGGTCCGCCTCCAGCCAGAGGGCGAGCTCCAGCTGGTGCGTGGGCATGGTCTCGAAGTAGTTCGTGCGCTCGAAGCTGGTCGTGCCGTTGAGCGAGCCGCCCGCGCCCTGGACCAGCTCGAAGTGGCCGTTGCCCTTGACCTGGGCGGACCCCTGGAACATCAGGTGCTCGAAGAGGTGGGCGAGGCCGGTGCGTCCCTCGACCTCGTGGCGCGATCCCACGTCGTACCAGAGGCACACCGCCGCGACGGGGGTCAGGTGGTCCTCGGAGAGCACCACGCGCAGGCCGTTGGCCAGGCGGTGCTCGGTCGCTGTCAGGCCCCCGGAGCCTGCCTGGGCTGTGGCCGTGTGACCCATGGGCATGTACGTCCTTCCGATCGCGGGCGCGGTCGTCGAAACCGCGTTTTTCCTGCCGGTCCTGCCGGTTTTTCCTGCTGGTCCTGCCACTGTATGCAAGCGTGCGGAGCGGCGGTGGAGTTCCCGGGCGGCGTACGCCGAGAGCGAGATCGCGTAGCCTGCGGACAGCCGTGGACGAGGTGCCTCTCCGGCCGGTCCGGTCGCCGACGCCCGGGCCCCGGGACGCACTGTCGGTGCCACGGTCCACAATGGTCCGCGGAGATCCCGTCACACGCCTCAGCAAGAGCAAGAGTGAGCCGAAGGACGCGCGTCGACACCGACGTGAGCGCCCCGCAGGCGAGCGACCAGGAAACAGGAGGAGCCGGCAGCGATGGCCCGCCGCAGCACGAAGACCCCGCCGCCCGACGACTCGTACGAGGAGCGGATCCTCGACATCGACGTCGTCGACGAGATGCAGGGCTCCTTCCTCGAGTACGCGTACTCGGTCATCTACTCCCGCGCCCTGCCGGACGCCCGCGACGGCCTCAAGCCCGTCCACCGCCGGATCGTCTACCAGATGAACGAGATGGGCCTGCGCCCCGACCGCGGCTACGTGAAGTGCGCGCGCGTCGTCGGCGAGGTCATGGGCAAGCTGCACCCGCACGGCGACACGTCGATCTACGACGCCCTGGTGCGCATGGCCCAGCCGTTCTCCATGCGCGTGCCCCTGGTCGACGGCCACGGCAACTTCGGCTCGCTGGGCAACGACGACCCGCCGGCCGCCATGCGGTACACCGAGTGCCGTCAGACCGCGGCGACGAGCCTGATGACCGAGTCCATCGACGAGGACACGGTCGACTTCAACCCGAACTACGACGGTCAGGAGCGGGAGCCGGCGGCGCTGCCCGCCGCGTTCCCGAACCTCCTGGTCAACGGCGCCTCCGGCATCGCGGTCGGCATGGCCACCAACATGCCGCCGCACAACCTGGGCGAGGTGATCTCGGCCGCCCGTCACCTGATCCGGTTCCCGAACGCGGACCTGGACACGCTGATGAAGCACGTCCCGGGCCCGGACCTGCCCACCGGCGGGCGGATCGTCGGCCTCTCGGGGATCCGCGACGCCTACGAGAAGGGCCGCGGCACCTTCAAGATCCGCGCCACGGTGTCGGTGGAGACCGTGACGGCCCGCCGCAAGGGCCTCGTCGTCACCGAACTGCCCTTCGCCGTCGGCCCCGAGAAGGTCATCGCCAAGATCAAGGACCTGGTCGGCTCGAAGAAGATCCAGGGCATCGCCGACGTCAAGGACCTCACCGACCGCGCGCACGGGCTGCGCCTGGTCATCGAGATCAAGAACGGCTTCGTGCCGGAGGCGGTCCTGGAGCAGCTGTACAAGCTGACGCCCATGGAGGAGTCCTTCGGCATCAACAACGTGGCGCTGGTGGACGGCCAGCCGCTCACGCTCGGTCTGAAGGAGCTGCTCGAGGTCTATCTCGACCACCGCTTCGAGGTCGTCCGGCGGCGCAGCGAGTTCCGCCGGACCAAGCGCCGCGACCGCCTGCACCTGGTCGAGGGCCTGCTCACGGCGCTCGTCGACATCGACGAGGTCATCCGGCTGATCCGCTCCAGCGACAACAGCGCGCAGGCCAAGGAGCGCCTGATCGAGCGCTTCTCCCTGTCGGAGATCCAGACGCAGTACATCCTCGACACACCGCTGCGCCGGCTGACCAGGTACGACCGGATCGAGCTGGAGGCGGAGCAGGAGAAGCTCAACGAGGAGATCGCCGAGCTGACCCGGATCCTGGAGTCGGACGCGGAGCTGCGCAAGCTGGTCTCGGCCGAACTGGCCGTGGTGGCGAAGAAGTTCGGCACCGAGCGTCGTACGGTCCTGCTGGAGTCGGCGGGCACGCAGGCCTCCGCCGTGCCGCTCCAGGTGGCCGACGACCCGTGCCGGGTGCTGCTCTCCTCGACGGGTCTGCTGGCCCGTACGGCGAACGCCGAGCCCTTCGCCGAGGACGCGGACGCCCGGCGGACCAGGCACGACGTGATCGTGTCGGCCGTGCCGGCCACCGCGCGCGGGGAGATCGGCGCGGTCACCTCGGCGGGCAGGCTGCTGCGCGTCAACGTCGTCGACCTGCCGCAGCTGCCGGACACGGCGTCCGCGCCGAACCTCTCGGGCGGCGCGCCGCTGGCGGAGTTCGTCTCGCTGGAGGGTGACGAGACGGTGGTCTGCCTGACCACGCTCGACGAGTCCTCCCCCGGTATCGCGCTCGGCACGGAGCAGGGCGTCGTCAAGCGTGTGGTGCCCGACTATCCGGGCAACAAGGACGAGCTGGAGGTCATCACCCTCAAGGAGGGGGACCGGATCGTCGGCGCGGTCGAGCTGCGCACCGGCGAGGAGGACCTGGTCTTCATCACGGACGACGCCCAGCTGTTGCGGTACCAGGCCTCGCAGGTCCGCCCGCAGGGCCGCCCGGCAGGCGGCATGACGGGCATCAAGCTCACGGACGGCGCGAAGGTGATCTCCTTCACCGCCGTGGACCCGGCGGTGGACGCGATGGTCTTCACGGTCGCGGGCTCGCGCGGCACCCTCGACGACTCCGTCCAGACGACCGCCAAGCTGACCCCGTTCGACCAGTACCCGCGCAAGGGGCGGGCCACCGGCGGCGTGCGCTGCCAGCGGTTCCTGAAGGGCGAGGACTGCCTGTCCCTGGCCTGGGCGGGTGCCGTCCCGGTGCGGGCCGCCCAGAAGAACGGCACCCCGGTCGACCTGCCGGAGATCGACCCGCGCCGGGACGGCTCGGGCGTGTCGCTGGGCAAGCCGGTGTCGGTCGTGGCCGGTCCGGTCTAGGACTCCCCGGCCGGTCCGGTCCAGGACTCCTCGGCCGGTCCGGTCCAGGCCTCGTCGGCCGTTCCGCCGTCGGGATCCTGGACGTACCGGAGGACGCCCCACATGCCGCGCTCGTCGGCGTGCGGGGCGTCGTCCTCGCAGGCCCGCAGTTCCTTGGCGAGGGTGGCGGCGTCGATGCCGGAACCGATGAGGACGAGCTGGGTGCGGCGCTCCTCGGCGGGCCCCCAGGGCTCCGGGTAGAAGCGCAGGAAGCGCCCGACTGCGTGCACGGCATAGCGGTTGACAGGGTCGTGCGGTCCGAAGTCGACGTACCCCTTGATGCGGTACAGCCCTTCGGGACGGCTGTCGAGGAACGGCGTCAACCGGCGCGGATCCAGCGGGACTTCGGAGACGAAGGACACGCTGTCGTAGGCGGTGTGCAGGTGGCCGGCGTGATCGCCGTGGTCTTCCGGCCCGTCGGGGCCCTCCTGCCGGTGCAGGTCGTCGAAGGAGAGCTGCCCCACGCGCTCCTCGTCCGGCCGGCAGTCGAAGAGGAGCTCTGGGTCGATGCGGCCGTAGGTCGCGGGGACGACGGCGGTCCGGTCGGTGAGGGAGCGGACGAGGTCCAGGACACGGCCGGCGTCGGGCGTCCGGTCGGCCTTGTTCACCACGACGAGGTCGGCGAGGGCGAGGTGCCGGTCGATCTCCGGGTGCCGGGTGCGGGTCTCGTCGAACTCGGCGGCGTCGACGACCTCGACGAGACCGCCGTACACGATCCCCGGGTGCTCGCTGGCGAGGACCATCCGGACGAGTTCCTGCGGCTCGGCGAGCCCGCTGGCCTCGATGACGATGACGTCGATGCCGGTGGAGGGGCGTGCGAGGCGTTCGAGGTACCCGTCCAGCTCACCGGCGTCGACGGCGCAGCACAGGCAGCCGTTGCCGAGGGAGACGGTCGAGTCGCCGAGGGCGCCCGCCACGGCCATGGCGTCGATCTCGATGGAGCCGAAGTCGTTCACGATCGCGCCGATACGGCTGCCTCCGCTGCGGTGGAGGAGGTGATTGAGCAGTGTCGTCTTGCCGGAACCCAGGAATCCGGCGAGTACGACGACCGGGATCTGCTGCGGAGTGCGGCTCTGCGTCAACGTGCGACCTCTCTGGCACCTGGGGCCTGTCGTCCGGATCACGCCGCGGACACGGGGGCGCGGGGCACCGCCGGTGTCCTGCGCCCTGGTCCGAACGCCATGCCCTACGCGTGCACCGGCTCACGGCCCGGCGCACGGTCGGAAATCGAATGCGCAGTCAGGATACGAGCCGGAGGAATCACCGCGAAGCGAGCGGTTGTCAGCAGTGCTCGCGGGGCGGACGTCGGGCCGGGCGCCGGAGTGTGCGACCCTCGCTTCCCTCCGTGCGCCTCTTCTCCGCCTCCCCCGCCGATCAGAGCCGCTCGGCACCCCGTCCCTGCCCGATCACCACCGAGGGGGCCTGGCGCCGGAACGGCACCGGGCCGCACGCGTTCTCCGGCCGCCCTGCGGGCGGTCACCCCCGGAGTCGGGCATCGCGGCGTCGGTCACCGCGGCACCGGGCACCGGGCACCGCCGGGACGGTCGCGCCCCGGCTCAGGCGGCCGATACGGGCACGGGCGCCCGGGGGCCCACGTAGCGGGCCGCGGGCCGGATGATCTTCTTGTCCTCCGCCTGCTCGAGGATGTTGGCGCTCCAGCCCACGACGCGGGCCGCCGCGAAGGTGGGGGTGAACATCTCGCGGGGCAACCCGCACAGCTCCATGACCACGCCCGCGTAGAACTCCACGTTCGTGTGCAGTTCCCGGCCCGGCTTCAGCTCGGCGAGGATCGCCTCCACCTGCCGTTCGACCTCCACGGCGAAGTCCACGCGCGGCCCCCCGAAGCCCTGGGCGATCTCGCGGAGCATGCGCGAACGCGGGTCCTCGGTCCGGTAGACGGCATGGCCGAAACCCATGATGCGATCACCCGCGAGAACCCGCTCACGGATCCACGGATCGATGCGGTCGGGAGTGCCGATCGCGTCCAGGGTGTCCAGCGCACGGCTGGGGGCGCCGCCGTGCAGGGGCCCCGACAGCGCGCCCACGGCGGCGACCAGGCAGGCGGCCACGTCCGCGCCCGTCGAGGTGACGACCCGGGCGGTGAAGGTGGACGCGTTGAACCCGTGGTCGATGGTGGAGATCAGGTACTGCTCGACGGCCCGCGTCCGCTCCGGATCGGGCTCGGTGCCCGTCAACATGTACAGGTAGTTCGCCGCGTACGAGAGGTCCTCGCGCGGCTCGACGGGCTCGAGGCCCCTGCCCAGCCGGTGGAGCGCGGTGAGCAGGGTGGGCACGGCGGCCGCCGCGGCGAGGGTGTCCTCCCGGCGCCGGTCGGCGTCGATGTCGTACACCGGCCGGAAGCCCTTCGCGGCACCCAGCAGCGACAGGGCCGTCCGCAGGCCGGCCAGCGGGTCGGCACCCGCCGCCGCGACGGCCGGCAGGGCGGCCGCCACGGGGTCGGGGAGCCTTCGCAGAGCGGCGGTCCCCGCGGCGAAGGCGGCGGCGCGGCGCGCGTCCGGCAGGTGGCCGTGGACGAGGAGGTGCCAGACGTCCTCGAACGGGCGGCTGCGGGCGAGGTCGACGGCCGAGTACTGCCGGTAGTGGTAGAAGCCCTCGCGTCCTCGGACGTCACCGACCTCGGTGTCGGCGACGACGACACCGGCGAGCCCTCGCGGCACCTCGACGGGTGTGGCTGCGTACCTGTTGACGGACATGGTTTCCTCCTCGAACTTGATTCGACTGTCCATGCTTGACTTGTGAAGTGTCAATGTTGATCGAATCAATAGACATGTCTTGTGGATACGGTGATCCCATGCGCGATCAGGAACCCGGTCCCGGCCACCCGGAACGGCGGCTGACCACCAAGGAGGCCGCCGAGCTGCTCGGTGTGAAGCCCGAGACCGTGTACGCCTACGTCAGCCGCGGCCGGCTGGGCAGCCGGCGCGTGCCCGGCGGCCGGGGCAGCACCTTCGACGCCCAGGAGGTCGAGGCGCTCGCGCGGCGCAACAGGCGGGAGGGCAGCGGGAGTCCGGGCAGCGGCGGCGAGCAGGCCGTACGCACCCGTCTCACCCTGATCCGCGAGGACCGGTACTACTACCGGGGCGTCGACGCGACCGAGCTGGCCACCCGGCACTCGTACGAAGAGGTCGCCGAATGGCTCTGGACCGGCCGGATGCGGCACGGAGCCGCCTTCGTCGCGCCCCGGGCCGCGGTGGAGGCCGCCCGCCACGCGGCCGGCGCCCTGCCCGGACACGCCGGCCCCACCGACCGCCTGCGCGTCGCCGCGATCGCCGCCGCGGTGGCGGACCCGCTCCGCTTCGACCTGTCCACGGACACGGTGCTCGGCGCCGCCCGCGGCCTCCTCCCGACCCTCGTCGCCGCCCTGCCGCCGAAGACGTCCACCCACCGGGACGGCGGTTCGCTGGCCCAGCAACTGTGGGGGAGGCTCAGTCGGCAGCCCGCGGCGGAAGCGCCCCTGCACGTCCTGGACACCGCGCTCGCCCTGCTCGCCGACCACGACCTGGCCGTCTCGACACTCGCGGTGCGGGCCGCGGCGGGCGCCCGCGCACACCCGTACGCGGCCGTCACCGCGGGGCTCGGAGTGATCGAGGGCCCCCTGCACGGCGCGGCGAGCGGGCTCGCGCACCGGCTGGTGCTCGACGTCCTCGACCGGGGCTCGGCGGGCCCCGTGATCGCGGAGGAACTGCGGGCCGGCCGCCGCATCCCCGGCCTGGGACACCGGCTCTACGCGCAGGAGGACCCCCGCGCGCGCGTCCTCTTCGCCCTCCTGTCGGAGATCCCCGAGGCGGCTCCGGCGCTGGCCGCCGCCCGCGACATCGTGGACACGACCGCCCGCCACACCCCGCTGCACGCCAACGTCGACCTCGCGCTGGCGGTCCTGACGGCGTCCTGCGGCATGGAGCCGTCGGCCGGCGAGACGGTCTTCGCCGTCGCCCGGACGGCGGGCTGGATCGCGCACGCCCTGGAGGAGTACGGCGAACGCCCCCTGCGCATGCGTCCCAGCGGGGTCTACGTGGGCCCGGAGCCTCCCCGGCCGGTCCCCGAGTAGGCCCACCGCGCCGGACGGCCGCGGCCCGGCGGCGCGGGAAACCGAGCGGCACGTGCGCGTGCCGTGCCGCGGGACACGCGCCCCTCCGGAGACCGTCGGACGCCAAGTCAGGTTAGGCTCACCTCTGTGAGTACGTGCACGACCGTCTCGCGGGACCTCGACGAGCCCATGCCGGGGACCGCGGCCACGGCGACCACCTGGCTGCTGCTGGAACAGCCCGGCCCCTGGGGTGCCAGGGCGCTCACGTCGAGCCACCTGGACCCCTCGCTGGGCCGCGCCCTGGAGTCCGCCGCGCAGGGCACCGGCGTGCGTGTCGCGCTCATCCGCCGTCCCGGACCTCACGCCGACCTCGGCACCTCCCCCCTGCGCCAGGTGTACGCGGCCCACACCGTGCCCGGCGGGGCGTGGCTGCACGGCGCCGGGACCGACGACCCGGGCCGGCTGCTGGACCTCGACTTCGCCGCGCTCGGCCGGGGCGACCACCGGACCTTCGGCACCGCGCTCGGCGGCACCCCCCACACCGGCGACCCGCTCGCCCTCGTCTGCACCAACGGCAAGCGCGACCGCTGCTGCGCCCTTCTCGGCCGCCCCCTCGCCGCCGAACTCGCGGCGTCGGGCGCGGACGGCGTCTGGGAGGTCACCCACCTGGGCGGTCACCGGTTCTCGCCGACCGTGCTCGTCCTGCCGTACGGCTACGCCTACGGCCGCGCTCGGGCCGACTCCGTCAAGGAGGTGCTGCGCGGCGCCCGGGAGGGCCGCATCGTCGTGGACGGCTGCCGCGGGAGCTCGGCCTGGGAACGGCCCGCCCAGGCGGCGGAGCTGGCCGTACGCAGGGCGACCGGCGAGTACGCGGCCGAGGCCCTCACCGTCGTGCGCACACAGGGCGAGGCCCCGCGCTGGGAGGTGACCGTCGCCCACGCCGACGGCCGGCACTGGCGGGTCGCCGTGGCCCGGGGCGAGTCCCTGCCGCCCCGCCCGGAGAGCTGCGGAGCGGCGGTCCTGGGATCACCCGCGCGGATGGACGTGGTGGCGGTGCGCGAACTGAGGCCCGCGGTACTGGTCGGCTGAGCGGCCGGTCCGTGCCGGCCGGCTCACGCCGCGAGCCGGCCGTCGAACCGTCTCCTCTTGAGTGGATCAAGAGATCCGCACCGCACACCCCTACGGCTCCGCGGGACCGCCCACGTACCGTCGTGGGTATGAGTCCCGCTTCCCCCGTCCGCCGCCTGCGCCTCGGCATGCCCCGGCGCGTCTTCTCGCAGGTCCTGCTCATGCAGCTGGCGATCGCCGCGGGGGTCGCCGTGCTCGCGACCGGGCTGTTCCTGGCACCGCTCGGCGAGCAGTTGGACGACCAGGCCATGCGCCGCGCGCTCGCCATCGCGCAGACCACCGCCGCCGTACCCCAGATCGCCGAGGACCTGCGGCGCACACGGCCGACGGCCGACGGTCCGGTGCAGCGCGAGGCGGAACGGATCCGTGCGGCGAGCGGGGCCGAGTACGTGGTGGTGATGGACCTCCGTGGCGTGCGCTGGTCCCACACCGAGCCCCAGGAGGTCGGCGGCCACGTCTCGACGGATCCCAGCGAGGCCCTGGCCGGCCGGGAGGTCATGGAGATCGACGACGGCACTCTGGGCCGCTCGGCCCGCGGCAAGGTGCCCCTGCGCGACAGCACGGGCCGGATCGTCGGGGCGGTCTCGGTCGGCATCGAGTACGACAGCGTGCGCGCCCGGCTGGTCCACGCCATCCCGGGGCTGCTCGCCTACGCGGGAGGCGCGCTCGCCGTGGGGGCGCTGGCCGCCTGGCTGATCTCCCGGCGGGTTCAGCGACAGACCAGGGACCTGGCGTTCTCCGACATCTCGGCGCTGCTCGCCGAGCGTGAGGCGATGCTGCACGGCATCCGGGAGGGCGTCGTGGCACTGGACCGGACCGGCCGCGTCCGCCTCCTGAACGACGAGGCACAGCGCCTCCTGGGCATCGGGGACGAGGCGGTGGGCCGGTCACCGGACGAAGCGCTGGGCGAGGGCCGCACGTCCGACGTCCTGGCCGGCCGGGTGACCGGCACGGACCTGATCGCCGTCCGCGGGCAGCGCGTACTGGTCGTCAACCGGATGCCCACCGACGACGGCGGCGCCGTGGCCACCCTGCGCGACCGCACCGAGCTGGAGCAGCTGGGCCGGGAGCTCGACTCCACGCACGGGCTGATCGACGCCCTGCGGGCCCAGGACCACGAGCACGCCAACCGCATGCACACGCTCCTGGGGCTGCTCGAACTGGAGATGTACGACGACGCCGTGGATTTCGTCGGCGAGGTCGTCGGCGACCACCGGGCGACGGCCGAGCAGGTGACGGAGAAGATCGGGGATCCGCTGCTCGCCGCCCTGCTGGTCGGCAAGGCGACCGTCGCGGCCGAACGCGGCGTGGCGCTGCGGATCTCGGACGGCACGCGGCTGCCCGACCGGCTGGTCGACCCGCGCGGGCTGGTGACGGTCGTGGGAAACCTGGTGGACAACGCCCTGGACGCCGTGGCGGGCACCGTCCACGCGCGCGTGGAGGTCGAGTTGCTCGCCGAGGGCCGCACCGCCGTTCTGCGCGTACGGGACACGGGGCCGGGAGTCCCGCCCGAACAACGTGAGTTGATCTTCACGGAGGGCTGGTCCACGAAGAGACCGCCGGCCCACGGCAAGCGCGGCATCGGCCTCTCCCTGGTGCGCAGGCTCGCCGAACGGCAGGGCGGGCGTGCATCCGTGAGCGACGCGCGCGGCGGGGGCGCCGAGTTCACCGTCGTACTGCCCGAGGCGTTGGCCGGGTCGCCGGCCGGGGCCGGGGCCGGACCCGCCCCGGCCGCGTCCAGGCGGAGCACTGTCGAGGAGGAGACGCGATGATCGAGGTCCTGGTCGTGGACGACGACACCGGGGTCGCCCGGGTCAACGCCGCCTACGTCGGGAAGGTGCCGGGCTTCCACGTCGCCGGCGTGGCGCACGGTGCGGCCGAGGCGCTCCGCCAGGTGGAGCGGTTGCCGCGGCTCGACCTGATCCTGCTCGACCACCACCTTCCCGACGGGACGGGCCTGGAGGTCGTCCGGGAGATACGCGGACGCGGACGCCAGACCGACGTGATCATGGTCACGGCCGCCCGGGACGTCACGACGGTGCAGGCAGCGATGCGGCAGGGCGCCCTGCAGTACCTGGTCAAGCCGTTCAGCTTCGCGGGCCTGCGCGGCAAACTGGAGGCGTACGCGGAGCTGCGCCGTACGCTCGACAGCCGCGTCGAGGCCGAACAGGCCGACGTCGACCGCATCTTCGGGGCCCTGTCCGCGCCCTCGGAGCCGGGGCTGCCGAAAGGACACTCCCCCACCACGGCGGAACTCGTGCGCCAGTCCCTGATGAGCGCCGAGGGGCCCCTGTCCGCCCTGGAGATCGCCGAGCGCACCGGGGTGAGCCGCCAGACCGCGCAGCGTTATCTGAAGCTCCTGGAACGCACCGGCAGAGCCCGGCTCACCCTGAAGTACGGCGACGCGGGCCGCCCCGAACACCGTTACGTGTGGGCGACCCGCGCCTGAGGAAGCGGCCCGTGGACGGCGTACGGCAGCCCGGGGCCTTCTCGTCCGGGACGGCCGCGGCGGTTCGGGGCAAGTCCTCAGACGGCCCCCGCACCCGTCAGGGACCGGACCTCGGTCTCCGCGTGCTTGGCCCCGTCGGGCGCCTCGGCCGAGGTGGCCGTGCCGAGCCAGCCGGCGAGGAAGCCCAGCGGGATCGAGACCAGCCCCGGGTTCTCGAGCGGGAAGACCTGGAAGTCGGCGTCCGGGAAGAGCGCCTGGGGGTTGCCCGAGACCACCGGCGACAGCGCGACGAGCACCAGGGACGGAACCAGCCCGCCGTAGATCGCCCAGACGGCACCGCGGGTGGTGAAGCCCCGCCAGAACAGCGAGTAGAGCAGGACCGGCAGGTTCGCCGACGCGGCGACGGCGAAGGCGAGCCCCACCAGGAACGCGACGTTGAGGTCGCGGGCCAGCAGGCCGAGGCCGATCGCGGTCGCACCGATGCCGACCGCGGCGGTCCGGGCCACCGTCACCTCGCCGCGCGGCGCGCCGCGCCTGCGGCACAGGGAGGCGTACAGGTCGTGGGCCACCGACGCCGAGGAGGCGAGCGTGATCCCCGCGACCACGGCGAGGATCGTGGCGAAGGCGACGGCCGCCACGACCGCGAACAGCACCGTCCCGCCCGTGGAGCCGGCTCCGCCGCCCAGGTCGAGGGCCAGGAGCGGTACGGCCGTGTTGCCGGAGGCATGGGAGCCGCGTACGGCGTCCGGGCCGACGATCGCCGCCGCGCCGAAGCCGAGGACGATCGTCATCAGGTAGAAGCCGCCGATGAGTCCGATCGACCAGACGACGGAACGCCGGGCGGCCCGCGCCGTCGGCACGGTGTAGAAGCGGGACAGGATGTGCGGCAGGCCCGCCGTCCCCAGTACCAGTGCGAGCCCCAGACTGATGAAGTCGAATCGTGCGACCCAGTCCCCGCCGTACTTCAGTCCGGGTGCCAGGAACGCGGCCCCGTGCCCGCTGCGCTCGGCCGCCGTGCGCAGCAGCCGGTCGAAATCCCCGTGGAAGTGCACCAGGACGAGCACGGTGAGCACGATCGTGCCGCCGAGCAGCAGGACCGCCTTCACGATCTGGATCCAGGTGGTGGCCCGCATCCCTCCCAGCGACACGTAGATCACCATGAGCGCGCCGACCCCGATCACCGCCCACGCCCGGGCGGCCTCGCCCGTGTCGCCGAGCAGGAGCGCGACCAGGCTGCCCGCGCCCACCATCTGCGCGACCAGGTAGAGGATCGACACGGTGACCGAGGCCGTTCCCGACGCGATCCGCACGGGGCGTTCCCTCATCCGCGCGGCGATGACGTCGGCGAGCGTGAAGCGCCCGCAGTTGCGCACCAGTTCGGCCACGAGGAACAGCACGACGAGCCAGGCCACGAGGAAGCCCACCGAGTACAGCAGCCCGTCGTAGCCGAAGAGGGCGATGAGCCCGGAGATGCCCAGGAAGGAGGCGGCCGACATGTAGTCGCCCGCGATGGCGAAACCGTTTTCCATGGGCGAGAACAACCGCCCGCCCGCGTAGAACTCCTCCGCCGAACCGTGCCGGCTGCGGCTCACCCACGTCGTGATTCCCAGGGTGATCGCGACGAAGACACTGAACAGCAGCAACGCCAGCGTCTGGTGGTCACCGGTCACGCCGCACCGCCTCGAGCCTCACGCGTCAGTTCCTGGGTGTCCCAGCGCAGTTCGAGGGCCGCACGGTCCCTGCGCAGCCGCGCGTGCCGGGAGTAGGCCCAGGTGAGCAGGAACGTGCTGAGGAACTGCCCGAGTCCCGCCACGAGCGCCACGTTCACCGCGCCCCACACGGGGCGGGCCATGACCGCGGGCGCGGTCGTCGCCGCCACGACGTAGGTGACGTACCAGAGGAAGAATCCGATGACCGCGGGAACGACGAACCGTCGATACCGGCTGCGGACCTCCTGGAACGCTTCGCTCCGCTGCACCTCGACGTACACGAGAGCCGCTGCGTCGGCCCCGTCCGTACGCCGCCGGCGGCGGGCTGCCGGAGCCTCGGTCGCGGGCGGGCTCATGGTGCCCGACTCGCCCCAGCCGGAGGCCAGAGCGTCGTACCAGGGGTCGTCGTACCGCACCTCTCCGGGTGCCTCGACGGATGCCAGGCCCGCGCCTTGCCATCGGTCGCCCGGACTCTCGAAACCCTGCTCACTGCCGCGGGCACGGCCGTTGCTTGACTGCATGCCCAAGGATGGACAGAACGGGAAGATCCCCGACTCTCCTTCCCTTTCCCCTTCACCCCATCAGGTGACGAAAAGCCCCGTTTACGCGGTCGGCGGCCGCACCAGTCCCTTCCTGAACGCGTAACGCACCGCCTGCGCACGGTCCTTGGGCCCCGTTTTGGTGAACATGTTGTCGATGTGGGTCTTCACCGTCGCCGACCGCGAGTGACCGGAACGCCGGGCGGGGCCGACCCGCACGCCGGGTCGGCCCCGCCCGGTGGGCCGTCCGGCCCGGCGTCAGCCGTTACGCGTCGATCCGCGACCGGTCCAGCGTCGCCGCCGAGCTGGAGATGAACTCCTTGCGCGGTGCCACGTCGTTCCCCATCAGCAAGTCGAACACCTGTTCGGCCGCCTCCAGGTCGGAGAGGTTGATCCGCCGCAGGGTGCGGTGCCGCGGATCCATCGTGGTCTCGGCCAGCTGATCGGCGTCCATCTCGCCGAGACCCTTGTAGCGCTGGATGGAGTCCTTGTACCGGACCCCCTTGCTCTGGAACTCCATGAGCTTGTCCCGCAGCTCGCGGTCCGAGTACGTGTACACGTACTTCTCCTGCCCCTTCTTGGGCTGGACGAGCTCGATGCGGTGCAGCGGCGGCACCGCCGCGAACACCCGGCCCGCTTCCACCATGGGCCGCATGTACCGCTGGAACAGCGTCAGCAGCAGGCACCGGATGTGGGAGCCGTCCACATCGGCGTCGGTCATCATGATGATCTTGCCGTAACGGGCCGCGTCGATGTCGAAGGTCCGCCCGGAGCCCGCCCCTATGACCTGGATGATCGCACCGCACTCGGCGTTCTTGAGCATGTCGGTCACGGACGACTTCTGAACGTTGAGGATCTTGCCCCGGATCGGCAGAAGGGCCTGGAACTCGGAGTTCCGCGCGAGCTTCGCCGTACCGAGCGCCGAGTCGCCCTCGACGATGAACAGCTCGCTGCGGTCGACGTCGTCGCTGCGGCAGTCCGCGAGCTTGGCGGGCAGGGAGGAGGACTCCAGAGCCGTCTTGCGGCGCTGGGCGTCCTTGTGCTGCCGGGCCGCGATACGCGTGCGGGCGGCGGCGACGGCCTTCTCCATGACGACCCGCGCCTGGGCCGCCGCGTCCCGCTTGGTGGAGGTCAGGAACGCCTTGAGCTCCCGGGAGACCACGGTGTTCACGATGCGGCGGGCCGCCGAGGTGCCGAGGACCTCCTTGGTCTGGCCCTCGAACTGCGGCTCGGCGAGCCGGACCGTGACGACGGCGGTCAGGCCCTCCAGGGCGTCGTCCTTGACGATGTCGTCCTCGGCGACGCGCAGCAGCTTCTTGGTGCGCAGCACCTCGTTCATCGTCTTGGCGACGGCCTGCTCGAAGCCCGCCACGTGGGTGCCGCCCTTGGGGGTGGCGATGATGTTGACGAAGGACCGGAGGGTGGTGTCGTACCCGGTGCCCCAGCGCAGCGCGACGTCGACGCCCAGCTCGCGGGTGACCTCCGTCGGCGTCATCTGGCCGTGGTCGTCGAGGACGGGCACCGTCTCCTTGAAGGAGCCCTGCCCGGTGAAGCGGAGGACGTCGCAGACGGGCCTGTCGGAGGCGAGGTACTCGCAGAACTCGCTGATGCCGCCGTCGAAGCGGAAGGACTCCTCGCCCTTGCTGCCGCCGTCGCCCAGCCCGTATTCGTCGCGCACGACGATCGTCAGGCCGGGCACCAGGAAAGCGGTCTGGCGGGCGCGCTGGTGGAGGTGCTCCAGGGAGAGCTTGGCGTCCTTGAGGAAGATCTGCCGGTCGGCCCAGTAGCGCACGCGCGTGCCGCTGCGGGTCTTGGGGATCCGCTTGGTCTTGCGCAGCCCGCTCGCGGGCTCGAACTTCGCGTCGGGCCCGGCGCCGGCGAACGCCCCGGGGACGCCGCGGCGGAAGCTGATCGCATGGGTGTGTCCACCGCGGTCGACCTCGACGTCGAGCCGGGCGGACAGGGCGTTCACCACCGAGGCGCCGACACCGTGCAGACCGCCGGAGGCGGCGTACGAGCCGCCGCCGAACTTGCCGCCGGCGTGCAGCTTGGTCATGACGACCTCGACACCGGACAGACCGGTCTTGGGCTCGACGTCGACGGGGATGCCCCGGCCGTTGTCCCGCACCTCGACGGAGCCGTCGTCGTGGAGGATCACCTCAATGTGGTCGCCGTAGCTCCCGAGGGCCTCGTCGACGGAGTTGTCGATGATCTCCCAGAGGCAGTGCATGAGGCCACGGCTGTCGGTGGACCCGATGTACATACCCGGGCGCTTGCGCACGGCCTCGAGGCCTTCGAGGACGAGCAGGTGCCGCGCGGTGTAGTTGGAACCGTCCCGGTCTGCTCCTGCCAGCAGCGCTGTGGACGGCACGGACGTATCGGCGGTCACGCGGTTCGCTCCTCGCTGAATTTCAGATGGGCCCTCACGGGGTAAGGGCGCGGCTTCGGTCGCCGCAAAGAGGGTACCGAGGCCTGGTAGAGCCGTTGTCACGCCACCCTGCCCCGGAACTCACACTAGTCCAGCGTCGCATGCATGTTCGATCCCTCGATGGAGTGAAGTACATATCACGTTCCCTTCGGGGCATGAACCATTTAGGCTCCGGGCACGTCCTCATGAACGAACCGGCAATCCAGCCGGGAGGACGGGACCATGACCGACAGCGCGAAACCGTACGACACGACAGACACGTAATACGGCACATTCGCCGCCAGACCGGCAGCAGCCGGCCGCCTCGGAAGATTTTTTCGAGGAGAAGCCACGAGCGGGAACGTTTGGGGCTGGTTGGATGTTGACCCTGGTACGACAGCTCGTCGAGCTAGAGAAGAGGCGACGTGACTACTGTTCTGACCCCCGCGAGCCCGATGACGGCCGCTGACCGCTGCGACCGCTGCGGCGCCCAGGCGTACGTGCGCGTCGTCCTGCTCAGCGGCGGAGAACTGCTCTTCTGCGCCCACCACGGTCGCAAGTTCGAGCCGGAACTCAAGAAGATCGCCGCTGAGATACAGGACGAGACGGAGCGACTGACCGCCGTTCCCGCCTCAGAAGAAGAGCGCTGACAGATCGCGTTCGACGACGAGCCAAGACCGGCACAGGCTGGTAGCGGGCGGTCGCCCCTGCGTCCCAGGGGCGGCCGCCCGCACTCGTTCGTCGTCCCGGTTCAGCCCTTGCCCGGCGTCCGGGCGGCGCCCGGCAGTGCGGCCTCCCAGCGCAGTGTGCTGACGATGTCGGACACCCGCGTGTAGACGCCGGGGCTCCCGGCCCGCCCGCATCCGTCCCCCCAGGACACCAGACCGATCAGCCGGCCCTGGGCGACCAGCGGCCCGCCGCTGTCCCCCTGACACGAGTCGCGACCCCCCTGGGCCTCCCCCGCGCACAGCATGGTCTGCGCCCGGTAGGTGCCGTCGGCCGGCCCCGGGTAGGCGTTCGCGCAGACGCTGTCCCGCAGCACGTGCAGGCGGGCGGCCCGCAGACCATGGGCGTAGGAGCCGCCCCCCGTGGTGTCCCCCCAGCCGTAGACCATGGCCTCGGTTCCCGGCTCGTACGCCGGATCGCCGGCGCCGGCCATCGCGACGACCGAAGTCCGCGGCAGCGGCTCGGCCAGGCCGAGCACGGCGAAGTCACCCGAGTTGCCGTAGGGGTCATAGGCGGGGTTCACCCAGATCTCGCTCACGGCGATCTCCCGGCCCGCGTCCGAGCGGAGGTCCGTGCGGCCCGCGACGACCTTCAGGTCGTGCGCCCGGTCCGGGGGGCTCCCCAGGGCTTCCTCACCCATGCAGTGGGCGGCGGTGAGCACCGTGGTCGGGCCGACGGCCACTCCCCCGCAGAACTGCCCGGACCGCATACCTCCGAACCGGTCACGGCTGGACAGGGCGACGGTCCAGGGGCTGTCCGACACGTCGACCGGGAAGCCGCCCACGACGACACCGTCGGGGGTCCCAGGGCCCCCCGGGACCGCAGAGGCGGCGGTGGAGGCCAGGGGTATGGCCATGGCCGCGGCCGCCAGGACCAGCGGCCGGGTCAGCACCCGGACCAGGGGACGACGCATGCGCGCTCCTCACTCTGGAGTGATCAAGGAACACCCAGAGTGATCCAGCTCCCGGCGCCGCGCACCCGGACGCCAGGGCGAAGGCCCGGCTCCCCGCGGGGGGCCGGGCCTTCGGTGTCGTACGGAGTCGACTCAGTCGAGGTAGTCGCGCAGCACCTGGGAACGCGACGGGTGGCGCAGCTTCGACATCGTCTTGGACTCGATCTGACGGATGCGCTCGCGCGTCACGCCGTACACCTTGCCGATCTCGTCGAGGGTCTTCGGCTGACCGTCGGTGAGACCGAAGCGCATGGAGACCACACCGGCCTCGCGCTCGGACAGGGTGTCGAGGACCGAGTGCAGCTGTTCCTGGAGGAGCGTGAAGCTGACCGCGTCGGCCGGGACGACGGCCTCGGAGTCCTCGATGAGGTCACCGAACTCGCTGTCGCCGTCCTCGCCCAGCGGAGTGTGCAGCGAGATGGGCTCGCGGCCATACTTCTGGACCTCGATGACCTTTTCCGGGGTCATGTCGAGTTCCTTGGCCAGTTCCTCCGGGGTGGGCTCGCGTCCCAGGTCCTGGAGCATCTGGCGCTGCACACGCGCGAGCTTGTTGATGACCTCGACCATGTGCACCGGGATGCGGATGGTGCGGGCCTGGTCGGCCATGGCGCGGGTGATCGCCTGACGGATCCACCAGGTGGCGTACGTGGAGAACTTGTAGCCCTTGGTGTAGTCGAATTTCTCGACCGCGCGGATCAGACCGAGGTTGCCCTCCTGGATGAGGTCCAGGAAGAGCATGCCGCGGCCGGTGTAGCGCTTGGCGAGGGAGACCACCAGACGGAGGTTGGCCTCCAGGAGGTGGTTCTTGGCGCGGCGGCCGTCCTCGGCGATGATCTCCAGCTCGCGCTTGAGCTTGGGGGCGAGCTTGTCGGCGTTGGCCAGCTTGTCCTCGGCGAACAGACCGGCCTCGATGCGCTTGGCGAGCTCGACCTCCTGCTCGGCGTTGAGCAGCGGGACCTTGCCGATCTGCTTGAGGTAGTCCTTGACCGGGTCGGCGGTGGCGCCGGCGGCGGCGACCTGCTGGGCCGGCGCGTCGTCCTCGTCCTCGTCGGAGAGGACGAATCCGGCGCTCTCGGTGCCCTCGGGCTCGTCGCCCGTCTTGGGGGTGTCCTCGAGGACCTCGTCCTCGACCAGCTCGGCGTCGTCCTTCTTGCCGGCGGTCTTCTTCGCCGCCGTCTTCTTGGCGGGGGCGGCCTTCTTCGCGGTCGCCTTCTTGGCGGTGGTCTTCTTGGCAGCCGCCTTCTTGGCGGTGGCGGCTTCGTCTGTGGGGTCGTCCACAGCGGGGGCGGCCGGAGCGGCGGGGGAGGTGGCGGTGGCCTTCCTGGTGGTCACCGTCTTCGCCGCGACCGTCTTGGTGGCGGTGCGCTTGGCCGGGCTCTTCGCTGCGACGCTCTTTCGGGTGCGCTTGGGCTCCGCGGCACTGACCATCAGCGTCACACCCTCTTCCTCGAGGATCTGGTTGAGGCTGCGCAGTACGTTCTTCCACTGAGTGGCCGGAATCTGGTCAGCTTCGAAGGCCCGACGCACATCGTCGCCGGCGATCTGCCCCTCAGCCTTTCCCCGCTCAATGAGCGCCATGACAGAGACGGACTCGGCGATCTCCGGCGGGAGCGTACGGGATGTGCTGGCCGACACGAACAACCTCTCGGAACGTTGGAAAACGGCTTCCGGCCCCGTCCACGACGGACAGGAGCCGACCACCGGCCTTGGGGGTGGGCCGACGGGGCGGGTGGGGGCCGGGAAGTTGCACAGCGCCTTCTCTGGCGTCCGTATTCCCTCCGCGGCTGCCACCTCTTAGGTCATCGCGTTGCTTCCCTGAGCGTTACGCCCAATCTTCGTGGCCCGAGTCACACCCCGTAAGCGCTCAAAGGCGGTCAGACGCGGGCAGATAAGGTCACTCGCAGTGTCTACCCACACCGTTGCGAGTCAATCGGCCCCGACGCACGATCGGACCCCGCAGACCCGGGTCCGGGTCGTGCGGGGTCCGACGGGAGGGTGGGAAGGCGGGGCACGACACGGGAGGAGGAAGAGGGGGCGGACATCCCCGGCCGCGCCGACCGCGATGTGCGGTCAGTGCTCGCGGGGCGCCGGGACGACCCGCTCCACCTCGGGGTGGACGGTGAGCAGCTGACGCATGGCCGCTTCGGCACCGGCTCCGTCACCCGCGGCGAGGGCGTCGGCGATCCTGCCGTGGTGGCCCAGCGACGCCTCGGTCGGCCGGTCACAGCCCGTGACCGGACCGCCGGACACCTGGAGCGCGGAGGACACGATGCCGGAGAGGTGCTCCAGCATGCGGTTCCCCGCCACCTGGATGAGCAGCGAGTGGAACTCGGCGTCGGCCCGGGAATAGGTGAGCGCGTCCCCCTGCCCCATGGCGTGCCCCATGATCTCGACCATGTCCGACAGGCGCTGCTGGACGTCCTCGCGCCCGTGCCCGGCGGCGAGGCGGGCGGCGAGCGGCTCGATCGTCCAGCGCAGCTCGCTCAGCTCGCGCCGCTGGTTGTCGCGCTGCGGGCCGAAGGCGCGCCACTCGATGATGTCCGGGTCGAGAAGGTTCCAGTCGCTCACGGGACGCACGCGCGTACCGACGTTCGGGCGGGCGCTGACGAGCCCCTTGGCCTCCAGGACCCGGAGCGACTCGCGGACGACGGTGCGGGAGACCTCGAAGCGCTGACCGATCTCCTCCGGCACGAGCGGACGGTCCGCACCCAGGTCGCCGGAGACGATCATCTGGCCGAGCTGCTGGACGAGTTGACCGTGCAGCCCGCGTCCGCGGCTGCCCGCGCCGCGCCGGCCCACACGGCCCAGCTCGGGATCCGCGCCCTCCCAGACGGGGGCGCCGACGCGATCGGCGACGGAACCCTCCCCGAAGGGGTAGCGGTCGAGTTCGCCCGGGCCGGTCAGACCGGAGTCGGCGGAGCGGGCGGTGGTCATCATGGTGTGCGCAAGGGTACTCACGCATCTTTTGTCGGCGCCGTCTCCAACTGCCTTGAGGTCTTTGGTGAAAAGCACACGAAAGGGTGATCGCTCACCCCGTCGCAATTGACGCCTTATCGGAAAGAAATGGACGTTCTGCGGGGAGTTGCGCACAATCCACTCCCAGACGGGACCCGGCGGTCGTCATCGGGCACGACTGCGCAGGGTTGTGAGCAGATACGCGCAGAGCAGACCGCTCAGCGACAACGTCAAAGCTCCACCCACGGGTTGAGTGATCACGCGCAGCACGGCCGCCACATAGCGGTCTCCGCCGAAGGGCCATTGCGACAGCAGTACCTCACGCAGCCGCACCGGGAATCCGGCGGCGGTCCGCACGGATGCGCTCTCCACGGCCTTCTGTACGAGCGGTACGACGGCCACCGGTACGGCGACCACCGCCGCGAGTCCGGCCGTGGTGGACCGGAAGACGCCCGCGGCCAGGACGCCGGCCCAGGCGCAGCCGACCGTGAGCGCGAGCCAACCCACGCCCAGCTGCAACCAGTCGGCGGGAACCTGCGTGAACTCCCTTCCGTAGAAAAGATAGAGCGCTTCGGCGTCACAGCCCGCGGTGAGGAAGGCGAGCATCAGCGCGGTGAGAGCGGAGACCAGGAGCTTGGCGACGAGCAGGCCCAGTCTGCGCGGCACGCTCCCGCGGTCCGCCGCCAGGGCCGGGTGGCGGAACTCGTCCCCGAAGGCGAGCGCGCCGAGCAGTCCCGCGCCGAGCGCCGCCGGGGGCAACGGCATCTGCACGGGCCAGGCGGCCAGCAGGCGTGCCTGCGAGGTGTGGCCGACACGGGCCAGGACGAGCGAGGTGAGGGCGGAGACGAGCAGGACGACGCCGCCGGTGACGAAGCCGGTGCTGACACCGGCGGCGCGGCGCAGTTCGTAGCGGAGGGGACGCAGCGGGCTGGGGGCGGAACGGACGGCGATGGGGGGCGGCAGGGCCGGCAGGGCGCCCTCGAGAGCGCGGGAGGGGCCCGAGGGGCCCCTGACCGGGGTGCGGGCGGATCGAGCGGCGGGGACCGTGGAGCCGTCGGTGACGCCTTCCGGCGGGGCCGGGCGCACGGGGGGCGCCGTCGCGGCTGCGACGACCGGGCCCGGGGCGGCTGGGCCTGGGGTGGCCGGGTCCGGGGCGGCCGGGCCCGGAGCGGCCGGGCCCGGAGCGGCCGGGCCCGGAGCGGCCGGGCCCGGAGCGGTTCCGGTGCGGAGGGGGGTGGAGGTGGAGGGCGGGTCCGGGGTCGGGGGGGCCGGTTGCGGGGAGGGGGTGTCGGCCGCTGCGGTGGGTTGCTCCTCGTGGGGTGCGTCGCCGGACGGCCGACCGTCGCGGGCGTGGGCCGGGCCGGGCTCATCCTCCTGACCGCCGATCTCCTGCCCGGCGCGTGTCGGGTCCACGTCGCCGCCGTCGGCTCCGGGGCCCATGTCGCCGACTTCGTCCGCGAGTTGGTGGACGAGGATGCGGTGCCGGAACGCGGCCTCCCCGACATCGGCACAGGTGCTGCCGTACACGGAGAGGCGGTTGCCGTCCTCCTGCACGACCTCGACGGAGCGGCGAGCGGTACGGGCTTCCTTGGCGAGCGTGGCCGCCAGGCGCGTGGCGTGCGGGCTGCGGACGGCGACACGGGGCCGCAGCCGGGTGCGGGCGAAGCGTGGGGCCTCCTGGTCGGCGACGAGCCTGCCCCGGTCCAGGGTGACGACCCGGTCGGCCGTGCGGGCGGCCTCCTTGGGGTCGGTCGTGGTCGAGAGCACGGTGCCGCCCTGGGCCGCGTGCGCGCGCAGCAGACCGTGCAGCCACCGGCTTTCACGCTCGGAGAGCCCGTCGGCCGGGTGATCGAGCACGAGGGTGTGCGGATCGGCGAGGAGGGCGCAGGCGAGGCCGAGCCGGCGGTCCATGCCGCGGGAGAGGGTGCCCAGGCGTTCGTCGCGCAGGCTGACCAGGCCGACCGCCTCCAGGACTTCGTCGGCCCGTCGGACCGGGACACCGGCGGCCGCGCACAACATGCGCAGATGGCCGCGGACGGTGCGGGCCGGATGCCCCGGCACATCGCCCAGGAGGACACCGACCTCCCGGGACGGATGGGCGATGCGGTGCAGGGGGCGGCCTCTGAAGTAGGTCAGGCCACGGCCCTGTTGGAGTTCGAGCATGAGTCTCAGTGCCGTGGTCTTACCCGCGCCCGGCGCTCCGAGCAGCACGGTGACGTGTCCCGCGCGCGCCTCGAAGGAGACGTCGTCGAGCGCGAGCGGGAGGCCCTTGCGGGGATTGCTGGTCAGTCCGAAGGCCTGGATCACCCGCAGCAAGATAGCGCGCTATGTCCCGTTTTGCGGGGCAGCACGGCTGGCCGTGGAATCCCGATCGTCGTGGTGCGCCAACCACCCCGACCGGCACGGCGATCGGCACGGACACCCGGTCCGAGGAAGGCGCGAAGTGAGCACCGGGCGGGCGGGCGGCGCCCCGGGAGCGGTCACGGCCCGGCCGGCACGTCCTGGTACGTGCGCCGGGATCACACCTCGGGACGCAGCATCGGCGGGTTGAGCAGGGTCGCGCCACCGGCGCGGAAGAGCTGCGCGGGGCGGCCGCCCTGGCGGGTGGTGGTGCCACCGGTGGGCACCAGGAAGCCCGGCGTGCCCGTCACCTTGCGGTGGAAGTTCCGCGGGTCCAGCGCCACGCCCCACACCGCCTCGTACACCCGCCGCAGCTCGCCGACGGTGAACTCGGTGGGGCAGAACGCGGTCGCCAGCGAGGAGTACTCGATCTTGGAGCGGGCTCGCTCCACCCCGTCGGCAAGGATCCGCGTGTGGTCGAAGGCGAGGGGCGCCATCGGTTCGCCGTCACGGCCGTGACCGCCCTGCTGCAGCAGTTCCTCGACCGGGGCCCAGCGCGCGTTGCTCGCGTCGCCGCCGGCGCGCGGTGCCGGCAGGTCGGGGGCGAGGGCGAGGTGAGCGACGCTGACCACGCGCATCCGGGGATCGCGCTCGGGATCGCCGTAGGTGGCGAGCTGTTCCAGGTGAGCGCCGTTGTCCTGGTCGGGAGCGGCGGGACCGTGGGCGCGCAGTCCGGTCTCCTCGGCCAGTTCGCGTGCCGCGGCCCGGGAGAGGTCCTCGTCTTCCCGCACGAAGCCGCCCGGAAGGGCCCACCGTCCCTGGAACGGCGGCTCGCCCCTGCGCACCGCCAGCGCGCACAGGGCATGGCGGCGCACGGTCAGCACGACCAGGTCCACGGTGACGGCGAAGGGCGGAAACGCTGACGGGTCGTAGGGCATGCGGCGATCATAGTCGTCTTCCTGACGATAAACACGCCCTTCGCCCGCCGCATCGGCGGCTGGTCCACCGCGGTCCCGCGCCGCCGCCCTCACACCCGGGGTCGTCGGTGCGTTCCCCGTCCCGCCAGGTCACGTGCCCAGTCGCAGCCCGTCGGCCGCCTCCTCGACCATGACCGGTCCGAGCCGGCTGACCCGTACGGAGAAGGGGGCACCGGAGACCCGCAGACCCGTCAGACCGACCTCGCCCAGGGGTGCGCCGCGCAGCGGACGCAGGGTCACGGTCCCGGCGGGGACGTCGGGCCGGACGCCCGCCACCGTGGTGACGAGGAGGACCCCGGCGGCGGCCGCGGTGGCGGCGGGGCGGCAGGCCGCCGGGTGGGGCAGCGGAGCACTCCCCTCGGTTCGCTGCTCCCCGCCGTACATCTCGGGGAGCCTGTGGCCGAAGGCCTCGGCCGCGGCCAGCACGCCCCGCAGCAGGGACCCCGCCTCCTTCTCGTACCCCGCCGCCGCCAGCCCCGAGACGGCGGTCGCCGTCTCGGAGACCCGTACGGCGCCCCCGCGATGACCGAAGGGGTTGTGGCCGGTCTCTCTCACGCCGAGTCCGCGCAGCCCCCAGCCGCAGTCCATGCCCGGGCTGCCGAGGAGCCGGGCGAGCTGTTCGGTGCGCACCTTGTCGAGGAGCCCCGGGGCGCACTCCCCGCCGCCCAGCAGGCCGGTGTCCAGGAGGTGGACGGTAGTCGCTCCCAGAGGGAGCACCGGGCGGCCGTCCGGGGTTCGGGCGGCGGCGGGGCGACCGCCTGCCGGATCGTCGATCCAGAAGTCCTCGCGGAACGCGGCCCGCAGGGCCCGCGCCCATTCCCGCAGTCCGTTGCCGCCCGGTCTGCCCAGGGCGTCGAGCAGGTCGGCGCCGAGCAGTGCCGCGCGGTGGGCCCGGGCCTGCGTCTCGCACCGGACGGGCCCGCCGGGCCGGGGATCGCACAGGTACGGGCCCTCCCCCACCGCGGCCCGCAGCCAGGCCAGACAGCGCTCGGCCGTCGGCAGCAGTTCCTCCGTCTCCCGATCGGGAAGCCCCCACCGGCGGGCTTCCGCCAGGAGTACGGGGAAGAGCAGCGTCGCCTCCGTCCCGGTGCAGGCCGGGGGCAGGTGTGCGCCCGCGTCACGCCGGGGTCCCGGGATCATGCCCGTCCGTGGTCCTTCGCCCCTGACCTGGGTACGGGCGAGGGCGCGCAGTGTGCCGGCGGCGAGCCGCGTGCCGAGAGGCAGTGCCATGCGGGCCGCGGTCAGGGCCTCGGCGGGCGCCGGTCCGCAACGCCACGGTGCTCCGGCGGCGAGCTGGACGTCCATGGGGTGGGCGGGGTCCCGCACGAGGAGGGCCCGCAGGTCCTCGATGCTCGTGTCCAGGAACGGACGGAGCCGGGGGTCGTCGCCGGTCGCCCGCGCGGCGGCCAAGAGGTTCGTCGCAGTCCGGCCCACGGCCCGTACCGGCCCCGCGCCTTCCAGCCGGACTCTCAGCTCGACGGTCACGCTGCCGCCGGGAGGCACGTCGAACTCCCAGCGCAGGAGCCCCGCGGAGGCGAGCGCGTCGGTGGGTGGCGGGTCGGCCGTGACGCAGGCGTTCCCGGTGGGGCCGGTCCAGCGCAGGCCGGATTCGTGCACGCCGGCGGGCAGCTCGGGCCCGGCGGTGCCGGCCGCGACGGCGCCCAGGTCGGCCAGGTCCGTGCCGAGGGTCACCTCCACCGGCAGGCGCAGGGGGCGCGTGGCGGCGCTGCGCAACGTGATCCGCTCGACGCCGTCCGCGGAGCGGGTCCGTTCGACGACGACGTCCGGGTCAGGTCCCCCGTGGGGCGTGGCCCGCAGGGTTCCGACGAAACGGGCCCGGTCGGCCGATGTCATCCGTGCCTGGACGACGAGCGGTTCGTGTCCGGCGACCCGCACCTGGCAGCGGGACAGGACGCGCCGGCCCGCCCGGTAGAACCCCTCCAGTCCGCGGCCGGTCAGCTGTCCCTCGTCGGTGGAGATGGCGAGACCGGGCAGGGAGACGCAGATCATCGCCTTGTGGACGGGTGGCAGATCGGCGGGGCGGCGCGGGGGCGCGCCCCGAGCCGGTGACGTCTCCCGTCGCGTCGGCCGAGGTGCCGGACCGGGCGGCGGGAGCACCGGGCGGCGCTCGTCGGTGGCGGAGGGCGGAGTCGGCTGACGCATGAGGTGACTTCCTCTGCTCTCTGGACGCCTCGGGCGTGGTCGACGGCCGTCCCCGGCAGGGCGCGGCGGCGCCACCCGGGCGGGCTGCGCCGCCACACAGGGAACGGAACCGGGCTCCACCAGGTCACGCCCGTGCGGGCGGCGGCCCGTCGAACGGCGCTGGTGCGGCGAGCGGCCGCTCCCGCGGATGCCCGGCCGTGAGCGGTCTCCCGGCCGGCCCGGTACGGCGAACGGCCGGGAGCCTCCTGTCTCCGTGCTCCGCGTGGGTGCCGGCTCACCTCTGCCCGTCGCTCTCGCCGCCGTCGGTGTCGCCGTCGACGCAGCCGCTCCGCCGCAGTGCGGCGGCCTCGCCGGAAGTGCGGGTGCGCGAGCGCGTCCCGGTCGGCCCGGAAGCGGTGGGGCGCGTCGAGCCGGCCGCACGGGCGCCGGGGACCTTCGCTCCCCGTTCCCCCGCCGTCGCCGCTGTCGTCCTCGCGGGGGAGCCGACGGGACCGGCGGAACGCGCACGGCGTCGGCGTCGGCCGACGCTCGGGGAGGAGGACCGTCCCGGTACCGGAGCGGAACCGGTCGTGCCGTCGGCGTCCGATGCCGCGTCGGTCCGGCCCGCGCCCCCGTCGGCGGTCCGCTCGGCACCGCTTTCGTGACTCTCGGCGCCGGTCCGGACGGCCCGCGCGCCTGCCCGGGCCCGCGTCCCCGCATGGGCTCGAGCAGCGGCCCGGCCGCGGTCACCAGTCCCGGACACGGCCCCGTCCCGGGCTCCGGGCCCAGCCCCGGCCCCGGCCCCGGTCTCGGCCGGACGCTCGGTTCCTCCTCCGACCCGCTGTTCACGCGCCTCGCGCTCGGTGCGCAGGCAGCGGCGGACCGATTCGGGGTCCAGACCCTCGTTGCAGGCATGGTGCAGGAGGCGGGCGAAGAGGTAGCCGGGGTCCGCGCCCAGGGCCATGGCGAGGGCCTCACGGGCCTCCAGTTCGTCGCCGCTGGACCAGGCGACCCAACCGGCGAGAGTGAGCGGGGCCGCCGCGTGCTCGCCGTAGGGACCGACACAGCGGCGGGCCAGCGCTCGCCAGAGCCGCAGGGCGGGGGCCGCTTCGTCCCCCTCCATCCACTCGGCGGCGCGGTCACGGGTCACCCGGTCCTGGAGGCCCAGAATGAGGGCAGCGGCTTCGTCGGAAGCCACGAGCTCGTCGTCGCGGCGGTCCGCGGGGAGGGCGCCCGTCACCGAGGGCGCTGCGGAGAGCCTGCGCATCACCCGTGCGGCCAGCGCGATGGTCTCCTCCGCGACGGCCGCGCGGCTCGTGTCGCGGATCATCCGGGGAAGCAGGTCCATGCCCGCCGTGTCGAGGGCCAACTCCTGCTCCACGGCGACACCCGTCTCCAGCGGAAGCAGCCGGGCCCTCAGCTCCCTCAGCGTGCCGCGGACCTGGATGCCGGCATAGGTGGCCGCCGCGGCCAGCACGGATGTGCCCGGCAGGCCCATCGGCACCCCCTCGACCGGGCAGCAGCCCTCGCCGGAGCAGCAGTACGACCAGAAGCGGCCGCCCGAGATGCACAGCGCCTCGATCACCGGGATGTCGAGCCGGCCGCATTCGACACGGAGCGCGTGCGCGAGCGGCTGGAGTCGCTCCCTGACCCGATCGCCCGTCTCGTCCGCCGCCGGTTCCTGGCAGAGGTAGGCGACGATCTGTGCGGGGCGGGTTCCCCTGCGTTCGCTGCCGGCCACGAGCCCCTGGGCCAGTTGCCGGGCCACCGCGGGCCAGTCCTCCGGGTGGGCCGGGATGCCGAGGCGGGCCCGGCCGCCGAACCTGCCCCGGCCGCCCTGGTCGTGGAGGGCGACAAGAACGATGCTGTCCTCGGGCCGGTATCCGAGCAGGTAGGGCAGGGCGTCGGCCAGCTCGGCCGGGGTGCGCAGGGTGACCTGGTGGGAGAGGGTGCCGCCGCTGTGGGCGGGGCGCCCGCCGTACGGGACGTGACCTTCGTAGGCGGCTTCGCGGTCGTACTCGGTCTCACCCTCGTACTCCGTCTCATGGGCGGGTGAGGCCTTGTGAGCGGGTGGGGCCTCGTGGTCGTACGAGGCCCCACGGCCGCAGGCCGTCCCGTGGTCGTGCGCGCTCCGGTCCTCGTGTGCTCGGGGACCGGTGCGTCCCCCGCGTCCGGTGATGTCGCTGTTTCCGGAGGATCCGGTCGCTTCGCTGTGGTTCGTCATGAGTCGACGATCTCGCGGACCGTGGAATTCCGGTTGGGCCTGTGGATAAGTCTGGCCAGGGACACGTCATCGACGCGAGGTCCGGCTGCCCGCCGGACGCCCCTCCGCGCGGGCGGGAGCCGTTCGGAGGGGATGTGCGCGGGAGCGGTCGCCGGGGACGCTCAGCCCGCCGCGGCGAGGACCAGCGGAAGGACCGCCTCGCCGCCTGCCCGGCGAAGGAGGCGGGCGGCTACCGCCAGGGTCCAGCCGGAGTCGGTGAAGTCGTCCACGAGCAGCACGGGGCCCGGAGCGGCCGCCAGGGCGGCGGCCAGCTCCTCCGGGACCGTGAGGGCCTCCGAGAGCGCCCTGAGGCGCTGGGCGGAGTTGCTGCGGCGCACCGCGTGGGCACCGCCCTGGCCGGTGTACGTCAGGGTACCCAGGAAGGGGAGGCGTCCGACGGCCGCAATGCCCTGGGCGAGGGAGCCGACCAGCTGCGGGCGGGACAGGGACGGGACCGCGACGACGCCCACCGGCCGGGCCGAGGCGTCCGGGGCGTCGGTGGCCCAGCCGCCCGGGGAGCGCGCCCAGTCGGCCAGGACGGCCACCGCGGCTTTGAGGACCTCGTCGGGGACGGGTCCGTCGGATGCGTTCTCGGCCAGCAGGGGGCGCAGGCGGTTGCCCCAGCCGATGTCCGAGAGGCGGCCCAGGGCACGCCCGGTGGAACACTGCTCGCGAACGGGGATGCGCCCCTTGAGGTCGACGCCGAGGGCGGCCATGCCCGTCGGCCACATGCGGCGCGGCTCGACCTCCACCCCCGGGCGGTCCAGTTCCTTCGCCGCCCCGGTGAGGACCTCGGCCGAGACCGAGGAAGCGATCCAGGCGCCGGCGCAGTTGTCACAACGGCCGCACGGGGCCGCGCCCTCGTCGTCCAGCTGCCGGCGCAGGAACTCCATCCGGCACGCGGTCGTGTTCACGTAGTCGCGCATGGCCTGCTGCTCGACGGCCCGCTGCCGGGCAACCCAGGAGTAGCGCTCGGTGTCGTACGTCCAGGGCCGCCCCGTGCTCTCCCAGCCGCCCTTGACCCGCTTGACGGCCCCGTCCACGTCGAGGACCTTCAGCATCGTCTCCAGCCTGGTGCGCCGCAGGTCCACCATCGCCTCCAGGGCGGGCACGGACAGCGGCCGCCCCGCGTCGGCGAGAGCCGAGAGGGTCTGGCGCACCTGCGTCTCGGGCGGGAAGGCGGTGTCGGCGAAGTAGCGCCAGATGGCCTCGTCCTCCTTGCCCGGCAGCAGCAGCACCTCGGCGTGCTCCACGCCTCGGCCCGCGCGGCCCACCTGCTGGTAGTAGGCGATCGGCGAGGAGGGCGAGCCGAGATGGACGACGAATCCCAGGTCCGGCTTGTCGAATCCCATGCCCAGCGCGGAAGTGGCCACGAGCGCCTTGACCCTGTTCTCCTGGAGGTCGGTCTCGGCCTGGAGCCGGTCGGCGTTCTCCGTGCGGCCCGTGTACGAGTCCACCGTGTAGCCGCGCTGCCGCAGGAAGGCGGTGGCCTCCTCGGCCGCGGCGACCGTCAGCGCGTAGACGATCCCGGAGCCCGGCAGTTCGTCCAGGTGCTCGGCGAGCCAGGCCAGGCGGTGCGCGGCGTCCGGCAGCCGGACGACTCCGAGGCGGAGGCTTTCCCTCTCCAGCGGGCCGCGCAGCACCAGGGCCTCGCCGGCGCCGGTCCCGAGCTGCTCGGCCACGTCGGCCGTGACGCGCGCGTTGGCGGTCGCGGTGGTGGCGAGGACCGGCACGCCGGGAGCGAGGTCGCCGAGCATGGCCCGCAGCCGGCGGTAGTCGGGGCGGAAGTCGTGGCCCCAGTCGGAGATGCAGTGCGCCTCGTCGACCACCAGCAGACCGGTCGTGGCCGCCAGCTTGGGGAGCACCTGGTCCCGGAAGTCGACGGAGTTGAGGCGCTCCGGACTGACGAGGAGGACGTCGGTGTCGCCGCGCTCGACCTCCTGGTAGATCGCGGCCCACTCCTCCGGATTGGCCGAGTTGATGGTGCGCGCCTGGATGCCCGCCCGCTCCGCGGCCTCGACCTGGTTGCGCATCAGCGCCAGCAGCGGCGAGACGATCACCGTCGGCCCGGAACCGCGACGGCGCAGCAACGCGGTGGCGACGAAGTACACCGCCGACTTGCCCCAGCCGGTGCGCTGCACCACCAGGGCCCGTCGGCGCTCCTCGACGAGGGCCGCCACCGCCTGCCACTGGTCCTCCCGAAGCCGCGCCCCCGGCACACCGACCAGTTCGGCGAGGATGGCGTCTGCTTCGGTGCGGAGCTCCAGGTTGTCCATGCCCCCCATGCAACCCGATGGCACTGACAATCGGCCACCTCACCCTGCGTGAGCGAACGTGGCACGTCCGTACGTGCGGAATCGCGGAGCGAGGGGCGGCACGGCGCACGCGTCCGTCGGCACGGCCTGCGCGTCGACCGGGGGAGGCCTCGCGCGCGACGGCCGGAGAACACTGCCCCTCGGACAGGTGAACCGACGGTGTACGGCCGGCACACGCGTCACCCTGCGTTCATGGGGTAAGGATATAAGACACTCTCCGCCACATAAGGGTCGGTGGCCCCAATTGCTCGTTGCCGCATCCAAGTTCGACAGGAAGAATTGAGTTCCGCTCCCCGCACGGCTCGCCCGTGGTCCGGCAGGGCTCTGCTGCGGTGTGCGTGCCCCCGAATCCGACCCGCCCGCAGGTGTGGGCCGTAGCCGAAGGGAGGCTCGTGACCCTCGGATTCGCTCCGTCGTCGGCATCGCTGTCGACGTCCACGTCCGCCGCTTCCGCCAACCGCTTGCTCGAACCCGCGGAGTGGGCTTCGGCCGGCATTCCGCTGCTGCGCAACCCGCGGGAGGTCGTCAGCGGCCTCCACGCGCGCCATCTGCCGAAGCCGGCCACCGCGATCGTGGCGGTGCTCGATCCGGACGAACGGCTGCTGGCCAGTGCCTCGTTCACGCGGCGCCAGGCGCAGGCCGACGGCTGGATGTTCCGCAACGCGCTGCTCGCCCAGCTGCGCCGGGTCATCCCGCACGACCTGCGGCGCCGCACGCCGGTGCGCACCGCCGTGCTGCTCTACTGCCGCGAGGGCGACGCGCGCTGGACGGAGGAGGACGGTGCCTGGATGTGGGGTCTGCGCGACGCCTGCACCTTGCACGGGCTGCGCTGCGGGGCGTACATCACGCTGACCCGGGACGGCTGGCAGGTGCTCGGCGAGGGCCGCGGAGGCCGTCGCCCCCACGCGGGTTCGCCGCCCGAGCCCTTCGCGCTGTCCGAGGCGCCGCCGTTGCCGCGGACCGGCGGCGCAGCCTCGGAGGTGCTGCGCCGCGCGGCCGCGCGCTGAGGGCCGCCGACTCCCCCGCCGGGTCGGCAGAGCAGAAACGATCCGCCTCCATCGGGGGGTGGTCACGAGGAGCCGACCGCGTGATGCCGCGTCGTACCGCGTGACACCGGACGCCGGCGTCGTGTGTCGCGTGCCGGCGCCGAGTGTCACGTGTCGGCACGGCACATCGCGTGCCGGCACCGCACGTCACGCGTCGGCGCGCCACGGTGTCGCGCGCAACGCTTCATGACGTCCGCGAACGACGCCGCGTCCCGGCTCGTCCGCGCCGCGCGAGGCAGGGCCCGGCGAGTCCGCGGCCGCGCGCACGCCGAGGGGCGCACCCGGACTTCCGGGTCCGCGCGTCCGAAGACCGTCGGGGAGGTGCCGCGGAACGGCCCCTCCCCACCCCCGGGTGTTCCCCCGGACGACCGGGAGCGGGTTCAGATGCCCGCGCCGAGCACCGAGTTGATCTGCTGCGGGTCACCGCAGACGATCAGCAGGGCACCGGCCCGGGCGTGGGCCGCCGGAAGGGCGGTGGCTGCACCGGTACCCCCGTTGACCGCGACGACGACCACGGGCCGCACCGCCGCCCGCTCCAACGCGGAGGCATCGGCGTAGAAGACGTCGTCCCCCGAGTCGTGCTGCGCCCAGTAGGACGCTTCACCGAAGGACAGTTCGTGCGCGGCCCACGGGTGCTGTTCGCCGGTGGTGACCACCAGCACCTCACCCGGGGAGCGGCCCGACTCGAGCAGCAGGTCGACGGCCTCCTCGGCGGCGTCCAGCGCACCCGCGGCCGAGGCCGGGATCAGCTGGATTTGAGGGGCCCCCGAAGCGGGTACGGAAGGGGAAGCGGCAGGGGTGACCGGGACCGAAGGCCCGGGCACGGGGGCCACATCGCGCGGCGTGCGCTGCACGGGCGGCGTGGGCCGGACAGGACCAGGCCGACCGGGACGCGACGGAGCCGCGGGACGGGGACCGGGTACGGGTCGAGGGGTCGGCGCGGTGCGGCCACTGGCCGGAGTGGCGCGGGGACCCTGGGCACTCTCGTGAATCTGAGGCTCCTCGGGAATGAGAGGCATGGGCTGATGTCTATCAAACGGTGGTGCGGCTCGCGCCAGCGGGTGGCACATCAGTGCGAGCGGAATCGTCAGAAGTCGAAGCCGAGCTGGCCCTCGATCTTCGGCGCGCTTCCGTTCGCCCAGCTGCGGGCCTTCTTGAGGTGCCGCCACTGGGGCAGCGCATCAAGATACGCCCACGACAACCGGTGGTACGGGGTGGGGCCCCGCTCCTCCAGTGCGGCCTTGTGGACGGGCGACGGATACCCGGCGTTGTCCGCAAAACCGAAGTCTGCATGGTCGATACCCAGTTCGGCCATCATTTTGTCGCGCTGCACCTTGGCGAGCACCGAGGCCGCCGCGACGGCCACGCACGACTGATCGCCTTTGATCACCGTGCGGACCCTCCAGGGGTCGCCGAGGTAGTCGTGCTTGCCGTCGAGGATCACCGCCTCGGGGCGCACCGGCAGGGCGTCCAGGGCGCGCACCGCGGCGAGCCGCAGAGCGGCGGTCATCCCCAGGTCGTCGATCTCCTCCGGGGAGGCGTGCCCGAGGGCGTACGAGGTCACCCACTCCTCCAGTTCCACGGCAAGCTCGTTGCGACGCTTGACGGAGAGGAGCTTGGAGTCGGTGAGGCCGACGAGGGGCCGGCGCAGTCCGGTGACCGCCGCGCAGACGGTGACGGGACCGGCCCACGCACCGCGGCCCACTTCGTCGACACCGGCGACGACCTTGGCTCCGGTCGTGGCGCGCAGGGAGCGCTCGACGGTGTGAGTGGGTGGTTCGTACGGCATGGCGGCCTTAGCCTACGCCGCCCGGATCCCCTTGCGACACCCCGGTCGGCATGACCTCGCGCGTGATCGCCGAAGGACCCGCCGGCGGCTCGCCCAGCCCGCCTCCGGCCGCAGCGGCGGCAGCATGAACCGGTCGGTCGCCTCCTCGCTCCCTCGATCGCCCCATTCGCTGCCGCACACCTCGGAGCGGTACGTCATCATGGCCGGAACGGCATCCAGCACACGGCCGTTCATCGCGCCGGCACGCGTCTCACCTCTCTCGATCCCACGCCTGACGACCTCACACAGAAGCTGCACGGTCGACCCGACGACCCCTTCGAGGATCAGGGCACGGAAGCGCTCCGCCTATTCGGATCGCACTCGTGGACGATCGAGCGCGGCGCGAAAACCGGCCCGGAGTACGCGGCACCCCCCGGGGCCTCGGAGGCGCCATCACCCCGCCGACCTCGTCGGCGCTCATCACCACCACCTTCCGCGAGGGCCGGAACGGAACCGGGCCTTCGGAGGCTTCGCCGCAGTGCCCACGGACACCGACGCACCTCATGGGTGCGCGTCCGCGGCCGCTCGCCCTGCGCCTCACCCCGCCCCGGCCGACGCGCTCCCACCCATCGCGTTCCCGTCCGACGTGGTCCCGCCCGCCGAACACCCCGCAGGCGACGGCGGCCACCATCACGACCACCCCTACCGCGAACCCCATGCTCACCACGCCTCCGTCCAGCCGCTCGGCCGTCGCCTCGCTCCCGGCCCCACCGATCGCGGGGCGGCTGTACGGACAACGGACGGCCGATCACGCAGAGTTCCCGGTGAACACGCAGCGTTCGCCCGGGTCGGCGGCGGACGGAGGCGGAAACCACCCGACGACAGGGGGGCGGCGGTACGGGGCGACGCTCAGGACGCGGAGGGCACCCAGGCCGGCAGTGCCTCCACCTGCTCCGCCCAGGTGGCGGGGGGCGCCCCGGCCTTCCCGGAGGCGAGGACGCCGCCGACGATGGCGCAGGTCGTGTCCACGTCCCCGCCGGCCTGGGCGGTGGTCCAGAAGGCCTTCTCGTAGTCGCCGAGGGAGCGGGCGGCGGACCAGAGCGCGAACGGCACGGTGTCGTGGGCCGTCGTACGCCGTCCGCAGCCCAGCACCGCCGCGACGGTGCCGGCGTCGTCGTAGTCGAGCATGTCCCGGGCACGGCGCAGCCCCGCCGTCACAGCACTTCTGGGCATGAGGCCGATGACGCCCTCCAGGAGGGCGTCGGCGCCGGGCGGACCTCCCGGCGCACCGGCCAGCGCGGCGGCCGCGGCGACGGCCATGGCGCCCACCACGGCCTCCCGGTGCTGGTGCGTGGGGTAGGCGGAGATCTCCGCCTGGTGGGTGGCCTGCTCGGGATCGCCGGCGTACCAGGCGCCCAGGGGGGCGATCCGCATGGCGGCGCCGTTGCCCCAGGAGCCCTGGCCGTTGAACAGGGCCGCTGCGAGTTCGCGCCAGTCACCGCCTTCCCGGACCAGTCTCAGCATCCGGTTGACGGCGGGACCGTAACCACGGTCGAAGTCGTGGTGCGCGGCGAAGGAGTGGGCCAGGGCGTCCTGGTCGATGCGCTGGTGGGCGGCCAGGACGGCGACGACGGAGCAGGCCATCTCGGTGTCGTCCGTCCACTGCCAGGGTCCCGGCGGCAGTTCGCGGTGCTTCAGCAGCGGGTAGTTCGCCGGCACGAAGAACTGCGAACCCAGCGCGTCCCCCACCGCGAGTCCGCGCAGCGCTGCCAGGGCGCGCCCCAGGCGCCCCTCGGGGGAGGAGTCAACGGTCATCGCTCTGCCACTCTCCAGTGATCCCGTACGGCTCCGGAACGCGCCACCGGTCGAACGGCCGGTCGAGGGCGTACTTGCCGTCGTCCCCGAGAACGAGCATCCGCATCTCGGCGTTCCCGGGATTCGACAGGGACTCGAACTCGGCGACCGTCCAGTGGAACCAGCGCATGCAGAACAACCGCATGGCCAGGCCGTGCGTCACGATCAGCACGTTCGGCGGGTGGTCGGGGGCCTCGAAACTGCGGAACAGGCTCTCCAGGAAGCCGCCGACCCGGTCGTAGACGTCCGCCCCGCTCTCGCCCTGGGCGAAGCGGTAGAAGAAGTGCCCGTAGGCGTCGCGGTAGGCCTTCTGGAGGCGGACGTCGTCGCGGTCCTGCCAGTTCCCCCAGTCCTGCTCGCGCAGCCGGGGTTCCTCCCGCACGCGTATGCGGTCGGGGTCCAGGTGGAAGGCGCGGAGGGTCTCGTGGGTGCGCCGGTAGGGCGAGACGTACACGCTGACCTGCTCGTCGCCGAACACCTCCCGCAGTCTCCTGCCCGTCTCCTCCGCCTGGTGCCGGCCCCGCTCGGTCAGGGCCAGCGCGTGGTCGGGTTCACGCTCGTAGACGGTGTCATCAACATTGCCCGTTGACTCCCCGTGCCGGACAAGGACGATGCGCCGTGGTCTTGCCATGCGAAAACACTAGATCGAGTGGCGGCCGATCGAGCACTCGTGAGGCCCGCATACGGCGTAGGTCACACGGATCCGCGCCCGGGGGCGCGTCGGCGCGCGGTGCGGGGCCGCGGCCCCTCACACCGTCCAGGTGGGCTCCAGCTCCACGATGTCGCCGGTCATGGCCGAGACGTCCGCCTCCGTCTGGGCGCGCAGGGCGAGCCGTTCCACCCGCTCGGTGCGGTACTTGCCGTGCTCGGCCTGCGAGCGCCACATCGACAGGACCAGGAACTCGTGTCCCGGCGCCTCCGCGAACAGGCCGCGGATCATGCCGGGTGATCCGGCCATGGCCGGGTTCCACACCTTCTCCTGCATCAGGGTGAAGTGCTCGGCGCGTTCCTCGTGGACCCGGCACAGGGCCACCCGTACGAGGTCGCAGTCGGTGAAGCGGGGTTCGAAGCCCGTCTTCACGTCGAAGCGGTAGTCGAACAGACGGACCTGGGCGTCCTTGAAGGTGCCCGCCTGGGCGGTCGCGAGCCGGTCGTGGGAACGCGCCATGAAGGAGTCGTAGAAGGCGCGGCTCTCCCAGAAGGCGAAGACGTGCGCGACCGAGGGCCGTGTCCTGCTCCAGCCCCCGCCCTGTCCCCGGAACCCCGGCTCCCCCGGGAGCCCCGCCCACTTCCGCTGCCCCCGCTCGAACCCGCGACGGTCCACCACGGTGCAGCGAATCCACTTGACCAGCACCGCGCCATGGTACGGCCGAAGGGCGTGACGTAGGTCGCCCTTGGGCACCCGGCACTCGTGCGGGCCGCCGCACGCGCGTGGCAGGATGGACAACCGGCCCTGACGAGCGGCCAGTTCAGCGCGACAGCAGACCGCGACAGCAGACGGGGACGGGGAGGGGAAGACCGGTGAACGGCCTCAACAAGGGGATCCGCAAGGTCGAGATGGCGCTGAGGTGGGACCCGAGTCCGGCGGGTGAGCCGCCCACCGACCTGGACATAGTGGCCGGCACCTACCTCGCGGACGACCCGCGGGGGGAGCCCGCCTACGTGGTGCACTTCGACAGCCGCTCCCCCGACGGCACCATCACGCTCCACCGCGACAGCACGGACGGCAGGGGCTTCGGCTGGGACGAGGTCATGACGCTCGAACTCGACCGGCTGGACGCCCGGTACGGGCGCGTGCTGGTCGGCGTCGTCATCCAGCAGCGTCCCGCGGAGCGGACCTTCGTCAGCGTGCGCAACCCGGCCTTCCGGATACGCGAGGGCTACACCGTGCTGGCCGAGGACGACTTCGGCACCGTGCTCGGCGCGACGGCGGCCACGGTCGCGGAGTTCGTGCGCGACCCGGCCGACGGCTGGTCCCTCCGCGACGGCGTGCAGGGCTACGAGGAGGACCCGGCGGCCTTCACCAGGATCATGGGCGGGCTGCGCCGCTCCTGAACGCCGGGAGCGGTGGAACCGGAAACCGGCTCCACCGCTCCCACCAGGTCGTTCACCCCTGACGGGCCCTACCGCCCGGGATCGCCCGGTATCAGCTGCAACCGCTGGTCGAGCCGCAGCCCTCGCAGATGTAGCAGGAACCGGCGCGCTGCATCTTCGTGCCGCAGGAGAAGCACAGCGGGGCGTCGGCGTGGATGCCCAGCTGCATCTCCACCAGCTCGGCGCTGGTGTGGGCCTGCTGCGGGGCCGGCTTGGCGGCCTCCACCTCGGCCTTCGGCGTGGCCACGGCCTTGAGGTCCTGGGCGCGCGGGGCCGACTGGGCCAGCCCCTCGACGTCGACGTCCTCGTCGGACGGCTCGTACGAACCCGTCTCCAGGTGGCGCTGACGCTCATCGGCGGAGTGGATGCCGAGCGCGGAGCGCGTCTCGAAGGGCAGGAAGTCGAGCGCCAGGCGGCGGAAGATGTAGTCGACGATCGACTGGGCCATCCGCACGTCGGGGTCGTCCGTCATACCGGCCGGCTCGAAGCGCATGTTGGTGAACTTCGCGACGTACGTCTCCAGCGGCACCCCGTACTGGAGGCCGACGGAGACCGCGATGGAGAAGGCGTCCATCATGCCGGCGAGCGTCGAGCCCTGCTTGGACATCTTCAGGAAGACCTCGCCGAGACCGTCGTCCGGGTAGGAGTTGGCGGTCATGTAGCCCTCGGCGCCGCCGACGGTGAACGACGTCGTGATGCCGGGACGGCCCTTGGGCAGACGCTTGCGGACCGGGCGGTACTCGACCACCTTCTCGACCGCGGTGCGGATGGCGTCCTCGGCCCTCTCGGTGATCTCGGCCTTCTCCTGCTCCTTGGTGTCCTTCTTCTTGGCGGAGAGGGGCTGGCCGACCTTGCAGTTGTCGCGGTAGATCGCGAGCGCCTTGACGCCGAGCTTCCAGGCCTCGAAGTAGATCTCCTCGACCTCCTCGACGGTCGCCGTCTCCGGCATGTTGACCGTCTTGGAGATGGCGCCGGAGATCCACGGCTGGATCGCGGCCATCATGCGGACGTGGCCCATCGGGGAGATGGCGCGCTCGCCCATGGCGCAGTCGAACACCTCGTAGTGCTCGTGCTTGAGGCCGGGGGCGTCGATCACATTGCCGTGCTCGGCGATGTGGGCGACGATCGCCTCGATCTGCTCCTCCTGGTAACCCAGGCGGCGCAGGGCCTGCGGCACGGTGCCGTTGACGATCTGCATCGAGCCGCCGCCGACCAGCTTCTTGAACTTGACCAGGGCGAGGTCGGGCTCGACACCGGTGGTGTCGCAGGACATCGCCAGACCGATGGTGCCGGTCGGGGCGAGCACGGACGCCTGGGAGTTGCGGAAGCCGTTCTTCTCGCCGAGGTCCAGCACGTCCTGCCAGGCCTCGGTGGCGGCGGCCCAGACGGGGCTGTCCAGGTCGTCGATGCCGACGGCCTTCCGGTTGGCGTCGGAGTGCTGCTTCATGACGCGGTTGTGGGCGTCGGCGTTGCGGGCGTAGCCGTCGTAGGGGCCGACGACCGCGGCCAGCTCGGAGGAGCGGCGGTAGGCCGTGCCCGTCATCAGAGAGGTGATGGCACCGGCCAGCGAGCGGCCGCCGTCCGAGTCGTACGCGTGGCCGGTCGCCATCAGCAGGGCGCCGAGGTTGGCGTAGCCGATGCCGAGCTGGCGGAACGCGCGGGTGTTCTCGCCGATCTTCTGGGTCGGGAAGTCCGCGAAGCAGATGGAGATGTCCATCGCGGTGATGACCAGCTCGACGACCTTCTGGAAGCGGTCGGCCTCGAAGGACTGGTGGCCCTGGCCGTCGTCCTTCAGGAACTTCATCAGGTTCAGCGAGGCGAGGTTGCAGGACGTGTTGTCCAGGTGCATGTACTCGCTGCACGGGTTCGACGCGGTGATCCGGCCGGACTCCGGGCAGGTGTGCCAGGTGTTGATGGTGTCGTCGTACTGGATGCCCGGGTCGGCGCAGGCCCAGGCGGCCTCGGCGATCTTACGGAAGAGCGACTTGGCGTCGACCTCCTCGATCACGTCGCCGGTCATCCGCGCGCGCAGGCCGAACTTACCGCCCTGCTCGACGGCCTTCATGAACTCGTCGTTGACGCGGACGGAGTTGTTGGCGTTCTGGTACTGGACGGACGTGATGTCGTCGCCGCCCAGGTCCATGTCGAAGCCCGCGTCGCGCAGGACGCGGATCTTCTCCTCCTCGCTGACCTTCGTCTGGATGAAGTCCTCGATGTCGGGGTGATCGACGTCGAGCACGACCATCTTGGCGGCGCGGCGGGTGGCGCCACCGGACTTGATGGTGCCGGCGGAGGCGTCGGCGCCGCGCATGAAGGAGACCGGGCCGGAGGCGTTGCCGCCGGAGGAGAGCAGTTCCTTGGAGGAGCGGATGCGGGAGAGGTTCAGGCCGGCGCCGGAGCCGCCCTTGAAGATCATGCCCTCTTCCTTGTACCAGTCGAGGATCGACTCCATGGAGTCGTCGACGGACAGGATGAAGCAGGCGGAGACCTGCTGGGGCTGCGGCGTGCCGACGTTGAACCAGACGGGGCTGTTGAAGCTGAAGATCTGGTGCAGGAGGGCGTACGCCAGCTCGTGCTCGAAGATCTCGGCGTCGGCGGGCGACGCGAAGTACTTGTGGTCCTCGCCGGCCTTCCGGTAGGTCTTCACGATGCGGTCGATCAGCTGCTTGAGGCTGACTTCGCGCTGCGGGGTGCCGACGGCGCCCCGGAAGTACTTGCTGGTGACGATGTTGACCGCGTTCACCGACCAGAAGTCGGGGAACTCGACGCCACGCTGCTCGAAGTTGACCGAGCCGTCGCGCCAGTTGGTCATGACGACGTCCCGGCGCTCCCAGGCCACCTCGTCATACGGGTGCACGCCGGGGGTCGTGTGGATGCGCTCGATACGCAGGCCCTTGGTCGCCTTGGCGCCCTTGGCTCGGGAACCCCGTGCCGGACCGCTCGCCGTCTCTGTCATGCCGCCTCCCTGTACGGGCGAAAACGCCCTGAAATGCCACGTTGTTCCCGTGACACGGTGTTCTGTCTTGTGCTGCGGGCACCACTCGCCACACCCGCAGCAGGTCTCGTCCGCCACCGCCCGGCCCGGTCCGGAGCCTGCGCTCCGGTGCCGGCCCGCGGTCAGTCGGCGGAGTGGGCGGGCTCGGGGACCTGCACGGTCCCTCCGCGCCCGCCGTCGTCCTCCCGGCCCCTCGCGGCGGTGTCCGCCGCGTCCTCGCGGTCACCGTCGTCCGCGTCGGGGTGCCGCGCCCGCCTGAGTTCCGCGATCGCGGCCTCGAAGTCGTCGAGCGAGTCGAACGCCCGGTAGACGGAGGCGAATCGCAGATAGGCGACGAGGTCCAGCTCCTGCAACGGGCCGAGTATGGCCAGCCCCACGTCGTGGGTGGTCAGCTCGGCGCTCCCGGTGGCCCGCACGGCTTCCTCGACCCGCTGACCGAGCTGGGCGAGGGCGTCCTCCGTGACGGGCCGCCCCTGGCAGGCCTTGCGCACGCCGTTGATGACCTTGGTGCGGCTGAAGGGCTCGGTGACCCCGGACCGCTTGACCACCATGAGCGAGCACGTCTCCACGGTCGTGAAACGACGGGAGCAGTCAGGGCACTGGCGGCGCCTGCGGATCGACGTGCCGTCGTCGGTCGTACGGCTGTCGACGACACGGCTGTCGGGGTGCCTGCAGAAGGGGCAGTGCACGATCCATCCCTCCTCACGGCGGTCTCCATGGCCTCGCGGGCCTCACGGGCCCCTCGAAGCAGCCCTCAGCATAGGCGATTCCAGAGGGTGCTAAGTCCCGGGGGAACACAACTTGTGGGCCGCGAAGGACATCCAACCACTAGATGTAGGGCTTGCCTCATTCACCCAGGCCGTGTCGCGTGTCGCGCCGACGGCCCTCACAGGGCGCGTTCCGGCGGTCACGGCGAGCACACGGAAGCTGCCGTGCGGGAGTCACTGCGCACGCGCGCGTACGGACATGCCGTCGCGCGCGTACGGCGGTGCGGCCGTCCCGCGCGCGGCCGCACGGCCGGGTCGCCGGGCCGCGCGCGGGGATACCGTGAGCGCCGGAAGGAGGAGAGGTGGGACTCTCGCACAGGGCCGGGCCGGACCCCCGGCACGCCGGGGCGCGAATGACAGACTGGGGCCACCCCACAAGGTGATCGGCCCCGGCGGCGAAGAGTACAACAAACGGCTCTCGCGTCCGACGGGCAGCGCGTCAGCTATACACCTCAAGACGTGATCAAGTCAGGCTATCCACGCTTTTTCACTCGAACGTGTGTTTGGCGCAACCTTTCGAAAGCAACTACCGTTGTCCAGCAGGGAGACAACCGAGAGGGGCCGACGTGACCACCACCGCAGACAGTGCCACCATCACTGCCCAGGACCGCTCCCAGGGCCGACTCGAGCCGGTGCGCGCGATGAACGAACCCGTGAACCCGGAGGGGCACAAGCGCTCCCTGCCGGGCCGACCTCCAGGTATCCGGGCGGACAGCTCGGGACTCACCGACCGTCAGCGGCGGGTGATCGAGGTCATCCGGGACTCCGTGCAGCGGCGCGGATACCCGCCGTCGATGCGGGAGATCGGCCAGGCCGTCGGCCTGTCCAGCACCTCGTCGGTCGCACACCAGCTGATGGCACTGGAGCGCAAGGGCTTCCTGCGCCGTGACCCGCACCGCCCGCGCGCGTACGAGGTGCGCGGGTCCGACCAGGCCTCGGCGGTGCAGCCCACGGACACCGCGGGCAAGCCCGCCGCGTCGTACGTCCCGCTGGTCGGCCGGATCGCCGCCGGCGGCCCGATCCTGGCCGAGGAGTCGGTGGAGGACGTCTTCCCGCTCCCCCGGCAGCTCGTCGGCGACGGTGAGCTGTTCGTGCTCAAGGTCGTCGGCGACTCGATGATCGAGGCCGCGATCTGCGACGGCGACTGGGTCACCGTCCGCCGCCAGCCGGTCGCGGAGAACGGCGACATCGTCGCCGCCATGCTGGAGGGTGAGGCGACCGTGAAGCGCTTCCGGCGCGAGGACGGCCATGTCTGGCTGCTCCCGCACAACGCGGCGTACGAGCCGATCCCCGGTGACGACGCGACCATCCTCGGCAAGGTGGTGGCCGTTCTGCGCCGCGTCTGAGTGCGGCGGCGGACGGGCCTCCTCGACCGCCCCCCCCTGACTGGGCCCCGGGATCCCTGCGCCGGTTCCGGGGCCCTGTGCTGTCCGGGTACCGGGCGGTCGGGGGGCGCCGGGCGGTCGGGACGCCGGGCGGTCCTGTGCGGTGAGGCCTGTGCGGTGAGGCGGTCCTGCCGCCGACGGACCTGACGAATCCGTCGGATCCGACGGCACGGAAAGGGGACCGGTCCTCGAGGAGGCGGTCCCCTTTCCCCGTGGCCCCGGCCCTACGTGTCGGCCTTCTTCGCGGCCGCGTCGATCGCCGCCAGCGACCTGCGGACCTGCTGGGGGTCCGTCGTGAACCAGAAATCGGGCATCGAGGCCTTCAGGTAGCTGCCGTAGCGGGCCGTGGCGAGCCGCTGGTCCAGCACGGCGACGACTCCGCGGTCGCCCGACGCGCGGACGAGCCGGCCCGCGCCCTGGGCCATCAGCAGCGCGGCATGGGTCGCGGCGACCGCCATGAAGCCGTTCCCGCCGGCCTCCTCGACCGCCTTCTGGCGAGCGCTCATCAAGGGGTCGTCGGGGCGCGGGAAGGGGATCTTGTCCATCACCACCAGCTGGCAGTTCGGGCCGGGCACGTCCACCCCCTGCCAGAGCGACAGCGTGCCGAAGAGGCAGGTCTCGGGGTCCGCCGCGAAGTTCTTGATCAGCTCCCCGAGCGTCTCCTCGCCCTGCAACAGGATCGGGAACTCGGGAATGCGGGAGCGCAGTTCCTCCGCGGCCAGCTGGGCGGCGCGCATCGAGGAGAAGAGACCGAGGGTGCGTCCGCCGGCCGCCTGGATCAGCTCCGTCAGCTCGTCCAGCATGTCCGCGCGGTCACCGTCGCGCGCGGGGCGGGCCAGGTGCTTGGCGACGTACAGGATGCCCTGCTTGGGATAGTCGAAGGGGGAGCCGACGTCGATGCCCTTCCACTGGGGGACGTCCTCGCCCTGGGTGCCCTCCGGGGCGAGCCCCATCGAGGCGCCCACCCCGTTGAAGTCGCCGCCCAGCTTCAGGGTCGCCGAGGCCAGGACCACGGAGCGGTCCGCGAAGAGCTTCTCGCGCAGGAGGCCGGAGACGCTCATGGGGGCGACGCGCAGGGAGGCGCCGAAGCGGTCGTGCCGCTCGTACCAGACGACGTCGTACTCGGAGCCGTTCACGAGGCGCTCCGCCACGTCGTGGACGCTCTCCACCGAGGCCAGTGCCTGCTTGCGGACCGAGTCCTCGTCCTGGACGGACTTGTCGCGGGTCGCGCCGATGGCGGAGATCACCGTGCGGGCGGCGTCGCGCAGCGCCATGAGGGCGTACCCGAGGTCCTCCGGGATCTCTTCCAGGCGGCCCGGAAGGGCCAGCTCCATCAGCCGCTCGAAGCCCTCGGCGGCGGTCTGGAGCTGATCGGCCGCCTTCTCGTCGACGAGCTTCGCGGCGCGGCGTACGGCCCGGTTGACCTGGCCCGCGGTCAGCTCGCCGGTGGCGACGCCGGTGACCCGCGAGACCAGCTCGTGGGCCTCGTCGACGATCAGGACCTCGTGCTGGGGGAGGACGGGAGCGCCCTCGATGGCGTCGATGGCCAGCAGGGCGTGGTTGGTGACGACGACCTCGGCCAGCTTGGCCCGCTCGCGGGCCATCTCCGCGAAACACTCGGCGCCGTACGCGCACTTCGTGGCGCCGAGGCACTCGCGGGACGAGACCGAGACCTGGCCCCAGGCGCGGTCGGAGACGCCGGGGGTCAGGTCGTCCCGGTCGCCGTCCTCCGTCTCGTCGGCCCAGTCGCGCAGCCTCAGCAGGTCCTGGCCCAGCTTGCTGGTGGGCGCGGCGGCCTCGAACTGGTCGAAGAGGCCTTCCTCCTCGTCCTGGGGCATGCCCTCGTGCAGCCGGTGCAGGCACAGGTAGTTCGACCGGCCCTTGAGCATCGCGAACTCCGGGCGGCGGCGCAGCAGCGGATGCAGGGCGTCGACCGTGCGCGGCAGGTCGCGCTCCACGAGCTGGCGTTGCAGCGCCAGCGTGGCGGTCGCCACGACGACCCGGTCGCCGTGCGCGAGTGCGGGCACGAGGTACCCCAGCGACTTACCGGTGCCGGTGCCGGCCTGGACCAGCAGATGGGATCCGTCGTCGATCGCCTCCGCGACGGCTTCGGCCATGGCCACCTGGCCGGGGCGCTCCGTGCCGCCGACGGCGGCGACGGCGGCGTGCAGGAGTTCGGGGAGTGAGGGCTTCGTCATAGCGCGACCACCCTACGGGGCGGCACTGACAAACGTGTGGTCACGGGGGACGGGAGCGACGCGATCAAGACGGTGGGCCTCCCGGTGGGCGGTACGGGGCGCCGGTTTCGGCGCGTGAGCGACCGATCGGGGCCCCCGGGCCGGTGGGGCCTGGTCCAGGGCGCGGGACGGCCGTACCGGACGCGGCGGGTGCGGGTGCGGGTGGCGTCCTGCTCGCGCCCTCCCCCGGTGAGGTGCGCGAAGTGGGGGCCGTCGGGCGGACGTGGCTCCGCGGCGTCCCGGGCATCGGCGGCGGGCACGGTTCCCCTCCTCTCGGGAAGCGGGGTTCAGCGGTACAGGGGATTGGCGATGGTGACGTAGACGGACTGGGTGTCGACCGGGCCGACGAGTTCGTCCAGGCCGTGCAGGCGGGTGAGGAGGTTGGCCTTGCAGCGCAGATGCGGTGAGTCGAGCAGCCGGGCGGGCAGCAAACTCCGTGTCCGGCGGCCGGCACCGGTGCGGGGGCGCGGGCCGGGACCGGTACGGGAGCCGGCGTGGGCGTCCGCGCCGGCCTCGGCATCCGCGTCCGCATCCGCGTCGGCAGTGGTGAGGAAGCGCCGGAAGGCGGCGAGCAGCATGTGTTCGTCGGCGAGCCGCTGGGAGCCGAAGGCCCCGACGAGTCCCAGCACGTTGTTGATGCCGAGGTGGTAGGCGAAGCGCTCGTCGGCGACCTGGTCCGGGACGAAGGTCTCGCCGGCCTCGCCGATGCCGGGCAGCCGGGCGTCCAGGTCCGCGCGGCGGGACTCGCGGAAGCAGCAGCCCTGGTTGTCGCGGTAACGGCCGCCGCTCGGCCAGCCGTCGGGGTCGAGCAGCACCAGCGTGTTCTGCTGGTGCGCCTCCAGCGCGATCCCCGCCGCACCGTCGAGCCACAGCACGGGGCGGACGACCCGCTCCAGGTAGCGCAGGAACCACTCGGCGGCCACGGTCTCGCGCGGCCGGCCCGTCACGGCGGCGAGCCGCCCGACGAGCGCCGCGAGCCGGGAGGGCGCGGGGCCGCCGTCCTCGGCCCGGTGGGGGTCGGGGCGGGGGGCGACGAGTCCGGCGAGGCAGGAGACGTCGTCGGCCGGGGCGAACGGGTTGTGCCGGATCACCACGTCGAGCCCCGCCACCGGACGGCCGTCCGGTCCGTCCACGGCGAGCCAGGCGGGGTCCCGGACGATGTCGAAGCCCGGGTGGGCCGCCCGCCACCGCCCGCCGAGGCCGGTGCGCAGCAGGCGGTGGACCTCGACCCCCCGGTGCAGTTCCTTGCGGAGGTTCTCGCGGAGGGAGTCGGTGATGCGCAGTCCCAGGGAGAGCTTGAGCATCGCCGGTGCGCCGGAGCGGTGAACCGTGCGCACGGAGGAGGTCGGGTGCCACGAGGGGCCGTGGGCGCCGAGGTCCCGGAGCAGGCCGGCGTCGAGCAGGGCCGCGACCTCGGGGCGGCGGCGGACCTCGCGGAGCTGCCAGGGGTGCACGGGCAGGGCGGCGTACCCGTCGGGCAGCGGCAGCGGGGCGGCGGCGAGCCGGGCCGTCAGCGCGGGGGCGGGGACGGGACGGCCGCGCTCGGTCCAGGCGGAGCCGGCGGCCAGCGCCCGGGGCGCGACCGCCAGCCAGTGAAGGGGGAAGGAGCCGTGCGCCTCGGGTGAGTACAGCCGGGCTTCCGCGTCGGAGAGGCCCTCGCGGCTCTTGGGAGCCGGATGCAGCGGATGCCCGAGGGTGAGGGCCTGCTCTGCCGAGAGGAAGAGGTCCGTTCGCTCCGCGGGGCGCTGCCGGTCGGCGGGGGCTTCCCGGTGCGCGCGGCGTTCTCGGTACGCGTCGATGAAGGCGGCCGTGCGGCGGACGGAGTCGGCGACCCGGACGACGAGGTCGTCGTCCCGTGCCGCGCCCGGGGGCACGGCGTCCTCCTCGCGGAGGACTCCGCCGGGTGCGGCCCCGGGCGTTTTGCCGGGCCCGGCGGACGCCTCACGGCTGAGCAGGGCCGCGACCGTGACCGCGTCCACGGGCGTGGAACGGGCGGGGGCGCCGGCCGGGCGCGGCGGCCCGAAACGGTGCCAGCCGGTGGGTGACCAGTAGCGCACCGGGACGAGGAGCGCGGTGCCGGTGGCGGGCAGCGGGATGCGCAGGACACCGTCGTCGGGGGCGGACAGGCCGCTCTCGCGGACCCAGCAGCGCAGCAGGTTCTCCACGGTCGCCGCCCGGGCCGCCCGACGGGGGTCGGGGTGGTGCAGCGGGTCGGCAGCGGTGCCCTGCTGTCCGCGGGGGGCCGGGAGGACCGACATGGGTGACGGCGGCGGGGGCGGGGTGTTCACGGTCGTTCCTTTGCTCGCGTGCGGGCCACGGCGTGCACCGCGTCCGAGAATCGGTCGAGTACGGCCGCCGCCTGCTCGTCGGTGACCGTCAGGGGCGGCAGCAGGCGTACGACGCCCGGCCGGCGTCCGGCCAGTTCGACGAGCAGGCCGCGGCTGAGGCACTCCCGCCGGACGGCCGCGGCCAGTTCGGGCGACGCGGGAGGGGTCCCCCGGGCGGCGGCGCCCCGTCCGCCCGGCATCCCCTCCGGGTGCACCATCTCCACCCCGATCATCAGGCCGCGCCCCCGTACGTCCCCGACGCACGGGAAGTCGTCCGCCAGGCCGCGGAGCCGGCGCAGGAGGCGGTCGCCCAGGGTGGCCGCGCGTCCGGCGAGGCCGTGGGCGCGGACGTGGGCGAGGGTGGCCCTGCCGGCGGCCATGGCGAGCTGGTTGCCGCGGAACGTGCCCGCGGGGGCGCCGGGCTCCCGGACGTCGAGGTCGTCCCGGTGGACGATCACGGCCAGGGGCAGACCGCCGCCGACGGCCTGGGACAGGACCATCACGTCGGGGGTGATGCCACTGTGGTCGACGGCCCAGAAGGCACCGGTCCGCCCGACGCCCGTCTCGGTCTCGTCGGCGATCAGGGGGATCGAGCGGTCGGCGGTGAGGCGGCGCACGCGGCGCGTCCAGGCGTCCGGGGCGGGGATCACACCTCCCTCGCCCTGGACGGGTTCGAGGATCAGCCCGGCCGGCGGGCGCGCCCCCGACCCTGGGGCGCCGAGGGCCGACTCGGCCCGGTGGGCGGCGAGTTCGGCGCCCCGCTCGCCACCGACGCCGAAGGGGCAGCGGTAGTCCTGGGGGTACGGCAGCCGGGTCACCCGCACGTCCGGATCGCCGCCCGGGGCTTCGGGGGGACCCGGGGTCGTTCCGTGGCGGGCGCCGGTGAACGCCAGGACTCCGGTGCGGCCCGTGGCGGCCCGGACCAGCGCGAGTGCGGCTGCCACGGCGTCCGGGCCGGCCGGTTCGCAGAACCGCACGCGCGCGTGGCCGGCCAGTCCCGGCGGCAGGGTGTGCAGCAGCTCGGTGACGAAGGCCTCCTCGAGCGGCGTGGCGAGACTGGCGACGTGCAGCGGGGCGCCCGAGTCGAGGACCTCGCGGACCGCCTCCAGGACGACGGGGTGGTTGTGGCCGAGGGCGAGGGTCCCGGCGCCCGAGACGCAGTCGAGGTAGCGGCGGCCGTCGGCCCCCCTCGATGGTCAGCCCCCGGGCCCGGACCGGCACGATCGGCAGGGCCCGGGCGCGGCCCCGCGCCGCCGGTTCGCGTGCCGACCGCCCGCGCGGGAGGTCCCGGCCGGGGCGTGCGCGCGCGGGGGTGCCCGGCACGGGGATCTCCGCACCGGCCGGGCTCCCGCACGCCGGGGCCCCCACAGCGGGTCCCCCGCCGCCGTCGCGTCCCGCGGACGTCTTCCCCGGCACCGGCTGCGTCACGACCACGATTTCCTGTCCTCCCGCTGTCCACAGGCGAGTCGGTGCGCCGCGGGGCCCCCGCCGGCGCGCCCGGCCGAGGGCGGCGGCGCCGCGGCCTCGGGGGATTCCCGCTCGAAGGGCCGCGCACGGACCGCCGCCCCACGGCTACCAACCGCCGACGGTCCCGCGGGTTACGGGTTGCTCCAAGATCCTTGCCGTGACGGAACCGTTGCTGTTCCGTCGGCGCTCCCCCACAGCGAACGCATATCGTGTGATGCCGTCCCACCCGGCCGTGGGACCCGCCCGAACCAGGCACGCGAGGACGCCGGGTTCCCGCGGTGCGCACGGCCGCCGCGCCAAGTTCCTTGACACCACGGGGAGTCACACCATGCGATCCATACGGCCGTCCTTCAGCGCCCGGCGGGGGAGGAACGCCTCACGCAGGATCTCCCCCGCGCTGGGTGCCGTCGCCCTGGCCTCGGTGCTCGCCCTCACCGCGACCGCCTGCGACTCGGGCGGCGCCGACGCCCAGGCCGACGCCTCCGCCTCGGCCGCGGGCTCGGGCGACGGGAAGATCACGATCCCGGACGACATCAAGGACCGGCTCAAGGAGCACGGGATCGATCTGGACAAGTGGAAGAACGGCGCCTGGAAGAACTGGGACAGGGACGACTGGCTGCGCGAGGCACAGGACTACGTCAACCCGATCATCGCGGGCCTGTGGGACCCGGACCGGATGCGTGAGGCGGAGGACCCGGACCGCAGCGTCGACGAGAACGACCTCTCCGACGACCAGGGTGTGACCGACCCGGAGCCGGCGGCGGTGGACGCGGCGGCCGTGCCGGCCGCTTACCACGCCAACGCCCCCGAGGCGGGCAAGGTGTTCTTCGACTCCCCCGAGGGCACGATGGTCTGCTCGGCCACGGTCGTGCGGGACCCGGCCCACCCGGGCAAGTCCAACCTGGTGTGGACGGCGGGCCACTGCGTGCACGCCGGCAAGAAGGGCGGCTGGTACCGCAACATCGCCTTCGTGCCGTCGTACAACGACTCGGGCATGTCGGCCGCGAAGCTGAAGACGGCGGCCAAGGAAGAGGTCGCGCCGTACGGGGTCTGGTGGGGCGACTGGGCCCAGACGTCCGACCAGTGGATCGCGCAGGGCGGGCAGACCGGCGGCGACGGCGCCTCGTACGACTTCGCCGTCATCCATGTGACGCCCGAGGAGGGCGGCTCCGGCAAGTCGCTGGAGGAGACGGTCGGTTCGGCACTGCCGGTGGACTTCGCGGCCCCGGCGGCGACCAAGGTGAGGAGCGTCACCGCGACCGGCTACCCGGCGGCGGCGCCGTACGACGGGCAGACGCTGTACCAGTGCCAGGACAAGCCCGGGCGGTTGTCGCTCAACGGCACCGACCCGACGATGTACCGCATCGGGTGCACGATGACCGGCGGTTCGTCCGGCGGCGGCTGGGTCGCCACGGGCTCGGACGGCAAGCCCGCGCTGGTGTCCAACACCTCGATCGGCCCGGTGGACGCCGGCTGGCTCGCGGGGCCGCGGCTGGGCAAGGTGGCCGAGGGCGTGTACGACTCGGTGAGCGGGAAGTTCGCCGGCCGGTAGGTCCGCCCGCGCACGGCGAAGGCCCGGCCCCACCGCGACGAGCGGGGGGCGGGCCTTCGGGCGGACCGGTGCGTCAGGCGAGCGGCGCGGGAACGTACGGCGCGAGATCCGCCGCGAGTTCCTCGTGCACCCGTGCCTTCAGCAGGGTGCCCTCCGCCGTGTGCTCCTCGGAGATCACCTCGCCCTCGGCGTGGGCGCGCGCGACCAGCTTGCCGTGGGTGTACGGCACGAGCGCCTCGACCTCGACGGACGGCCTGGGCAGCTCGTCGTCGATGAGCGCCAGCAGTTCGCCGATGCCCTGGCCCGTGCGGGCCGAGACGGCGATGGAGTGCTTCTCGTTGCGCAGGAGCCGCTGGAGCGTGAGCGGGTCGGCCGCGTCGGCCTTGTTGATCACGACGATCTCGGGCACGCCGGTGGCGCCGACGTCCCTGATCACCTCGCGCACGGCGGCGAGCTGCTCCTCCGGGGCCGGGTGCGAGCCGTCCACCACGTGCAGGATCAGGTCGGACTCGCCGACCTCCTCCATGGTGGAGCGGAACGCCTCGACCAGGTGGTGCGGGAGGTGGCGGACGAAACCGACGGTGTCCACCAGCGTGTAGAGCCGGCCGCTCGGGGTCTCGGCCCGGCGCACGGTCGGGTCGAGGGTCGCGAACAGGGCGTTCTCGACCAGCACGCCCGCGCCGGTGAGGCGGTTGAGCAGCGAGGACTTGCCGGCGTTGGTGTAGCCCGCGATGGCGACGGAGGGCACCTTGTGGCGCTTGCGCTCCTGGCGCTTGATCTCGCGGCCGGTCTTCATCTCCGCGATCTCCCGGCGCATCTTCGCCATCTTCTCGCGGATCCGGCGCCGGTCCGTCTCGATCTTGGTCTCACCGGGACCGCGGGTGGCGAGGCCGCCGCCCTTGCCGCCGCCCATCTGACGGGACAGCGACTGACCCCAGCCGCGCAGTCGCGGCAGCATGTACTGCATCTGCGCGAGCGCGACCTGTGCCTTGCCCTCTCGGGACTTGGCGTGCTGGGCGAAGATGTCGAGGATCAGGGCCGTGCGGTCGATGACCTTGACCTTGACGACGTCCTCGAGGTGGATCAGCTGGCCCGGGCTCAGCTCACCGTCGCAGATCACGGTGTCGGCGCCGGTCTCCAGGACGATGTCCCGCAGTTCGGTGGCCTTGCCGGAGCCGATGTAGGTGGCCGCGTCGGGCTTGTCGCGGCGCTGGATCACGCCGTCGAGCACGAGCGCGCCCGCGGTCTCCGCGAGGGCGGCCAGCTCGGCGAGGGAGTTGTCCGCGTCCTGTGCGGTCCCCGAGGTCCAGACGCCGACGAGTACGACCCGCTCCAGGCGGAGCTGACGGTACTCGACCTCGGTGACGTCCTCGAGTTCGGTGGAGAGACCGGCGACGCGGCGCAGGGCCGCCCGCTCGGAGCGGTCGAACTGGTCGCCGTCCCGGTCTCCGTCGGTGTCGAGGCTCCAGGCGACGTCCTCTTCCATCAGGGCATCGGCCCGAAGACCTTCGGGGTAGGCGTGCGCGAGGCGCTGGGTGTCCTGGGAAGGGGAAGAAGAGGAGGTCATTGGGTCCTTACGTCGTTGGGGATGCCGGTTCGGCGGTCATAGTGCACAACGCACGAGGGGTCCGGGAGATTCCCGCGTCCCGTGTCCTGCCGACCCGTCGATGGTCGCACGGTACGGCCCGTCTCGTCATCGCCTTATTCGGAGGCCTCGGCGGCGGGTCGGGAGGCCTTGGCGACGGATGCGGGGGTCTTGGCCGCGGAGGCGGGGGCCCTGGCCGCGGGTGCGACCGGCTTCCACTCCGGGTGTCCGGGCATCGGCGGGGTCTTCTCGTCGTACAGCCAGTGCTGGAAGAAGCTCCCGAGGTCACGGCCGGAGATCCGGGCGGCGAGGCGGACGAAGTCGGCCGTGCCCGCGGTGGCGTCGCGGTGGCCGTCCAGCCAGCTCCGTTCCAGCCGGTCGAAGGCCTCCTGGCCGATCTCCTGGCGCAGGGCGAAGAGCACCAGGGCCGCACCGTCGTAGACGTTGGAGCGGAAGATGCCGATCTTCTGCCCGGGCTTCGGCGGCTTGGGGGCGCCGGGCGGGCCGCCGGCCGTGCGCCAGCGGTCGGAGGCGCCGTACGCCGCCTTCATGCGGGCCTCCAGGGTGCGGTCGGCCTTCTCCTGCGCGTACAGGGCCTCGTACCAGGTGGCGTGGCCCTCGTTGAGCCAGAGGTCGGACCACGTGCGCGGGCTGACGCTGTCGCCGAACCACTGGTGGGCCAGCTCGTGCACCATGATCGACTCGACGTACCACGCGGGGTAGGCGGGCTCGGTGAACAGGCCCTTCTCGAAGAGGGAGAGGGTCTGCGTCTCCAGTTCGAAGCCGGTGGCGGTGTCGGCGACGAGCACGCCGTACGTCTCGAAGGGGTAGGGGCCGACCTTGCTCTCCATCCAGGCGATCTGGTCGGGGGTCTTGCGCAGCCAGGGTTCGAGGGCCTCGCGGTCCTTGGCGGGGACGACGTCGCGCACGGGCAGTCCGCGCGGTCCCTCGCGGTGCAGGACGGCGGAGCGGCCGATGGAGACCTGGGCGAGTTCGGTGGCCATCGGGTGCAGGGTGCGGTACGTCCAGGTCGTCGCGCGGGCCGCCCGGTCGACGTCGGTGGGCAACCCGTTGGCGACCGCCGTGTAGCCGTCGGGCGCGGTGACGCGGACGGTGAACATGGCCTTGTCGGAGGGGTGGTCGTTGCACGGGAACACCAGGTGCGCGGCGTCGGCCTGGTTGGCCATGGCGAGCCCGTCCGCGGTCCGCACCCAGCCGCCGTCCCGGTCGCCGGGGCTCACCGGATCGCTGGTGTGACGCACGGTGACGCGCATCCAGTCGCCGCGGGGCAGCGGGCGCGCCGGCGTGATCACCAGGTCCTCGCCGGCGGTGGCGAAACCGGCGGGCTCCCCGTCGACCTCGACGGACCGGACCTCGCCGTGGGCGAAGTCCAGGTTGATCCGGTCCAGGGCGCCGGTGGTCCAGCCGTCGATCGTCGTGACCGCCTGGAGCGGCTTGTCGTTGCTTCCGGAGTACGTGAGGGCCAGGTCGTACGAGGCCACGTCGTAGCCGGGGTTGCCCAGGTGGGGGTAGAGGCGGTCGCCGACGCCGAGCGGGACGGGCGGGGCGCCCGCGGCGACGAGGCAGACCGAGACGGCCGGGGCGAGGAGGGCGAGGGCGAGGCGGCGGGAGCGGGTGGTGCGGGGCCGGCCGGTGCCGGTGCCGACCCGGTGGGCCTGGGCGCGGGGGGAGAGCAGCATGGACCACGGCTACCAGCGCGTCCCGCCCGGGCGGCGCCGACGCGCGACCGGCCCACCCGAACGGGTTGCGCACGCGCGCGTGCGGTGACGGACGGGGCGGGAAGGCCCCGGACCGTGCCTGGGGGGGATCAGGAGAACGGCGTCCGGTGGTGCGCGCGCCCCACGTCGTACACGCCGGGGACGTCGCGCATGGCGCGGATGAGGGTGGGCAGCCGGCCCGCGTCGGGGAGCTGGACGGTGTAGGTGTGGCGGACCCGCTGCCGGCTGGGCGGTTCCACGGTCGCGGAGACGATCTCGGCGCCCTCCAGGGCCATCGCCTCGGTGAGGTCGGCGAGCAGGTGGGGACGGCCGAACGACTCGGCGAACAGGGTGACCCGGCACTCGGTGGTGTCCCCCCAGCGCACGTCGACCGCCGCGCGCCCCGCCTGTGCCATGCGCGCCACTGCGGCGCACTCCACGCGGTGCACGGTCACCACGCCGCCGCGTACGGCGAAGCCGGTGACCTCGTCGGCCGGTACGGGCGTGCAGCACCCGGCGAGCCGCACTCCGGCGCCGGGGCGGTCGACGACGGTGATCGCCCCGGCGCCGGGGCGTGGTGCGGGTGCCTCGGGCGCGGGAGCGTCCGGGGCGGGGCGGGCCGGGGCGCCGTCGGAGGGGGGCCGGACCGGGCCGGCCTTCGTGCCGTCGGCCTCGGCGGGCGCGCCGTCCGTACCCGGGTGCGCCGCGAGCCACCGCTGGATGGCGATGCGCGCGGCGGGCGTGTGGGCGTGCTCCAGCCACTCCCTGGAGGGTTCGGAGGCGGGGTCCTGGCCCATGAGGAGCTGGACGCTGTCGCCGTCCCGCAGCACGGTGCTCAGGGTCGCCAGGCGGCCGTTGACGCGGGCGCCGAGGCAGGCGTGGGCGTCCTCGCCGTACTGCGCGTACGCGGCGTCCACGCAGGTGGCGCCCTCGGGCAGGCCCAGGGTGCCGCCGTCAGGGCGGAAGACGGTGATCTCGCGGTCCTGGGCGAGGTCCTCGCGCAGGGTGGACCAGAAGGTGTCCGGGTCGGGGGCCGCCTCCTGCCAGTCGAGGAGGCGGGAGAGCCAGCCGGGGCGGGTGGGGTCGACGCGCTCGCCCTCGGGCGTGCCCTGCTCCTCCGCCGGCGGGGCGTAGGGGTTGCCGAGCGCGACGACCCCGGCCTCGGCGACCTTGTGCATCTGGTGGGTGCGGATGAGGACTTCGGCGACCTGGACGTCGGCGGGGGCGCCCGCGGGCGGGTCCGTCCGGGTCCCGGGGAGGGCGACGGCGGTGTGCAGCGACTGGTAGAGGTTGAACTTGGGGACGGCGATGAAGTCCTTGAACTCCGAGACCACGGGCGTCATGCAGGTGTGCAGTTCGCCGAGGACCGCGTAGCAGTCGGCGTCCTCGTTGACGAGGACGAGCAGGCGGCCGAAGTCGGAGCCGCGCAGGCGTCCGCGTTTGCGGGCGGTGCGGTGCAGGGAGACGAAGTGCCGTGGCCGGATGAGGACTTCGGCCTGGATGTCGGCGTCGCGCAGCACCGCTCGCGTCGCGTCGGCGAACTCGGCGAGGGGGTCGTCCGCGCGCGCGGCGTTGTCGGCGATCAGCCTGCGCGTCTGCTCGTACTCCTCGGGGTGCAGGATGGCGAAGACCATGTCCTCCAGCTCGGTCTTCAGCGCCTGGACGCCGAGGCGTTCGGCGAGCGGGATGAGGACGTCGCGGGTCACCTTGGCGATGCGTTCCTGCTTCTCGGGGCGCATCACGCCGAGGGTGCGCATGTTGTGCAGCCGGTCGGCGAGTTTGATGGACATCACGCGGACGTCGTTGCCGGTGGCCACGAGCATCTTGCGGAACGTCTCGGGTTCGGCGGCGGCGCCGTAGTCCACCTTCTCCAGCTTCGTCACGCCGTCGACGAGGTAGCGCACCTCGGCGCCGAACTCGTCGCCGACCTGATCGAGCGTCACATCGGTGTCCTCCACGGTGTCGTGGAGCAGTGAGGCCGTCAACGTGGTGGTCTCGGCGCCGAGTTCGGCCAGGATCAGCGTCACGGCCAGCGGGTGCGTGATGTACGGCTCGCCGCTCTTGCGCATCTGGCCGCGGTGGGAGGACTCCGCGAGCACGTAGGCGCGGCGCAGTGGTTCGAGGTCGGCGTCCGGGTGGTGGAAGCGGTGGGCCTCGACCACGTGGCCGATCGCGTCGGGCAGCCTGCCCCGGGAGGCGGGGCCGAGCAGGGCCGCCCGGCCCAGACGGCGCAGGTCGATCCGGGGGCGGCTGCGCCTGCGGGGCGCGGCAGGCACTACCGGGCCTGGGGTCGCGGGGTTCGTGGCCTCCGCACTCATGGGCACCTCCGGCTGCGTGGACCGGCGGACGGGGTGCCCCAGGGCGGACACGGCTCAGGGGGCTGGCGACGGTCCCCCGTCCGGGCCGGTGCTTGATGCTACCGAGCCCATCACGCCCGACCGACCGCCTCTCGCCGAGCGTGAAACGGATCACCCATTCGAGCGAAGCCTTTGAGGTTTACGGTTTCGCGCCGCACGGCACCGGGCCGGTCTTGATTTCGAACTCACAGCCACGGGCCCGGCGGCACTCCTTGCGCGTGCCGGGTCGCCGCCGCCTCCGATGCCAAGCCGCCCCCCTCCTCAGCGGGCGGCGTTTTCCAGCCACGCGGAGTCGATCTCGCCTTCGGCGACGATCACCGCGGGACCGGTCATCTCGATCTCGCCGTCCGGCCGCTCGGTGATCACGAGCCGCCCGCCGGGGACGTCCACGGTGTACGTCACCGGTACACCGGTGACGGCCGGGTCGGCACCGTCCCTGCGGGCGGCCGCCACGGCGACGGCGCACGCGCCCGTGCCGCAGGAGCGGGTCTCGCCGGAGCCGCGCTCGTGCACGCGCAGCGCGACGTGCCGCGGGCCGCGGTCGACGACGAACTCGACGTTGACCCCGTCCGGGTAGGCGGAGGCGGGGCTGAAGGAGGGCGGGGCGTGCAGGTCGCCCGCGTGCGCGAGGTCGTCGACGAAGGCGACGGCGTGCGGGTTGCCCATGTTCACGTTCCGTGCGGGCCAGCCGCGCTCGCCGACGCCGACCGTGACGTCGCCCTCGGGGAGGCGCGCCCGGCCCATGCCGACGGTGACGTCGCCGTCCTTGGCGAGGTGCACGCTCTTCACGCCCGCACGCGTGGCGATCGCGAGGTCGCCCTCGGGGACGAGGCCGGCGTGCCGGAGGTAGCGGGCGAAGACCCGGACGCCGTTGCCGCACATCTCGGCGATCGAGCCGTCGCCGTTGCGGTAGTCCATGAACCACTCGGCCCCGGCCGCCAGGTCCTTCGCCTCGGGGTGCGCGGCGGAGCGCACGACGTGCAGCAGTCCGTCGCCGCCGATGCCCGCGCGGCGGTCGCACAGGGCGGCGACGGCGGCCGGGGAGAGGTCGATGGCGTTCTCGGGGTCCGGGACGATCACGAAGTCGTTCTCGGTGCCGTGTCCCTTGAGGAAGGCGATCCGCGTGCTCATCCCCCGATCGTACGGGGTGGTTACGGCGGTCCCGCGCGGCGGCGACGGCGGCGCGGGTCCGGGCGGGACGGGACGGGACGGGGAGGGAAGGGGGCGGATCCGGGCGGGCGGATCCGGTCCGGCGGGGTCTACCGCAGGCGTGCGACCCGCCAGACGGCCAGGACCACGACCGCGGCGACGAGGACGACGTAGGCGAGGACGACGCGCCAGTCGGGGCGGCGGCCGGAGCCGCGCTGCGGCAGACCGGGCCAGGTGTGTCCGACGCGGCGGGCGGCCATCATCCCCCAGCCCGCCGCGCAGGAGCAGATCAGCAGGCCCAGCATGGCGATCACGGCGCCGCTGTCGCCGAAGTCGAAGGCGAGCGGGAAGGCGAACATCAGGGAGCCCGTCGCGGCCAGGGCGACGATGGGGGCGAGCTGCCAGATCCGCAGCCTGCGCTGGGGGCGCAGCTCGACCTCGACCTCCGGGCCGCCGGCGAACATCTCCTCCGGCTCGGGGCCGTCGGCGGTCACGCCGTCCTCGACCTCGTCCGTGTCGTCGTCGACGTCGTGGATGCCGTGGATGCCGTCGACGTCCTGGATGCCGTCGACGCCGATGTCGCCCATGTCGTTCGAGCCGTCGGCGCCGTCCGTGCCGGCGTCGCTGTCCGAGTGGTCGGCACCGTCCGGTCCCACGGGACCCGGACGGCCGTCCACCGGCTCCGGTTCGCCGTGCTCGCCGGTGACGTGCCCGGTGCCTTGTGCGGTGTCACGAGGGCCGGCCTCCATCGCCACGCGCCCTCCCCACTCGGACTCCACTTGGTCGATCGAAGCTCGATGATGGCACGGTGCCGGAGGCCCGGATGACGGCCTGAGCGTCCCGATGCCATGACGTGATCAGGCTGTGACCGGTCGTTCGACCAACGCCGACGCGAGCCGCGGAAGTTCCGCGAGGTCCGCCGCGGCCCCACTCAGCCAGTGCACCCGTGGATCGCGCCTGAACCAGGAATCCTGACGGCGCGCGAAGCGTTTGGTGGCGCGGATCGTCTCCGCTCGCGCCTCGTCCTCGGTGCACTCGCCGGCCAGTGCCGCGAGGATCTGCTGGTAGCCGAGCGCGCGGGAGGCCGTGCGCCCCTCGCGCAGGCCTCGCGCCTCCAGCGCGCGCACCTCGTCCACGAGCCCCGCGTCCCACATCCGGTCGACCCGTCGGGCGATGCGCTCGTCGAGTTCGGGCCGGGTGACGTCGACACCGATCTGGATCGTGTCGTAGACGGAGTCGTGCCCCGGCAGATTGGCCGTGAAGGGCTTCCCGGTGATCTCGATCACTTCGAGGGCGCGGACGATGCGGCGGCCGTTGCTCGGCAGGATCGCCTGCGCCGCCCCCGGGTCGGCGGCCGCCAGGCGGGCGTGCAGGGCGCCGGAGCCGCGCAGCGTCAGCTCCTCCTCCAGCCGGGCCCGCACCTCGGGGTCGGTGCCGGGGAACTCCAGGTTGTCGACGGCGCCGCGGACGTACAGCCCGGAGCCGCCGACGAGGACCGGCCAGCGCCCCTCGGCGAGCAGGGCGTCGATGCGGGCCCGTGCCAGGCGCTGGTACTCGGCGACCGAGGCGGTGACGGTGACGTCCCAGATGTCGAGGAGGTGGTGCGGGACGCCGCCGCGCTCCTCGGGCGTCAGTTTGGCGGTGCCGATGTCCATCCCTCGGTACAGCTGCATGGAGTCGGCGTTGACGACCTCGCCTCCGAGCCGTCGAGCCAGAAAGACGCCCAGATCGGACTTTCCGGCCGCGGTCGGTCCGACGACGGCGATGACCCGGGGGGTGGGGGGTGCGCTGCTCACCGCACCAGTCTCCCAAACGTCACCCCGTGCCCTCGAACGAGTGAGGTGACAGGACTCGCCCCGGGTCGTTGCCCGTTGCGGGATTCCCGTCGCCCGTTCACGGGGCGGCGCGACCCGGTGACGCGAACGGACGCACCGGGCGACGCGGGATTTCGCTCGCACGAGTACCGTATGGAGTGAATATGGGCGTTATGGCACGGCTTTTCCGTAGGTCGAAGGCCGCACGGCAGGCGGCCGCGGAGGAAGCGGTCACGGACGGGACGGCCGAGGAGGAGACGGCCGCGGAAGAGACCGTCACGAAGGAAGCGACCGCGCGGGAGACGGCCGCGCGGGAGACGGCGGCCGCCGGCGCACCGGCCGGTTCGTCCGGGGGCGGCACCGGGGCGGAGAAATCCGCCGAGGACGCTGCCGGTATCCCGCGACAGCAGTCGTCCGGCGAGGCCGCCGACCGTGAGGCCGGCGAGAGCGCCCGCACCTGACGGACCCGCCAGAGAAGGTGACCCATGGGTCTTTTGCACCACCTGAAGGCCAGGCTCAGCCCTGCCAAGGACAAGGTGTCCGGCCTCGCGCACCAGCACGGGGACAGGATTCATCACGGGATCGACAAGGCCGCCCACGTCGTCGACGAGAAGACGAAGGGCAAGTACTCGGGCAAGATCCAGTCGGGCACCGGCAAGGCCAAGGGCGCGGTGGACCGGCTCGCCCACAAGGACGAGCCGGGGGCGGGCGGCGACACGTTCACGCCCCCCGGCACGCCTCCACCGACGCCCCCGCCGACGTCCTGAACGACGGTCGGCGGCGGCACGGCGAAGACGGACGGACGCGCAGGCGGACGGACGGTCGCGGTCCACGCGCGCATCCGCGTGCGCGCACCCGGCCGTCCGCCGTTCCCCGGACGCCGGCGCCGGTCGCGGCCGGGGCTACGACCAGGCCGCGACCACGTACCCGACGCCGTACGGCGCGTCCTCGTAGAGCAGGGTGCCGGACAGGCCGGCGTCCCGCGCCGCGCCCGCGAGCACCTGCCACGGGGCCCGTCCGGCCGCCTTCAGCTCACGGGCCAGTCCGGCGTCGAGGGCCTCCAGGGCCGCGACGTCGGCGGCGCCGAGCGCCCGCCCGGCCTCGGCGTCGAAAGGGGCCGCCCGCTCGTCGAGGTAGCCCGGCGCCTTCAGCGTGCGGCAGGCGCTCGCGTCGCCCATCACGAGCAGCGCGGTCCGGCCGGGCCGGGCGGCGATCTCCCGGCCGGTCCCGGCGCATCGGCCGGGCGTGAGGGACTCCCCCACGCCGAGCCCCTCGACCGGGGTGCCCGACCAGCCGGCCCGCTGCAGCAGCCAGGCGCCCACGGCGAGGGAGGGCGGCAGGTCGCGCTCGGCCGCCGCCTCCGTGCCGGCCCCGCCGAGCCGTACGGCGAGATCCACGCCGAAGCCGCGGAAGGAGCCCGGCGTGCCCGCGGGGTACGCGCCCTGCCCGTCCTCCCCCGCGGGGCCGATCACCACGAGGCGGTCGGGCCGGGCGGCGGCGAGCACCGACAGCGCGTCCGAGCAGGCGGTGCGCGCGGCGTCCAGCTCGGGTGCGGCGCCCGCGGCCACCTCGGGCACGAGCAGGGGCGGACAGGGGCAGACTGCGGCGGCGACAAGCATGATCGGCAGGGTAACCCCCGAGCCGCCGGCCCCGCGCGCGCCGGTATCGGCGTACGCGCGCGGGGTGCGGGGCGGGCGGGTCTATGGGGCGAGGCCGGTGCCGGGGCCTGTGCCGGTGCCGGTCAGTCGCAGCCGCAGCCGCTGCCGCTCGCCACCGGGAGCGGCGCGGGGGCGCCGACCTTCGGCAGGCCCAGCATGACGCCGGCCGGCGCGGCCGCCTTCTCCGCGGTGCGCTTCTCCCAGGCGTCACCCGCGCGCGTGCGGCGCACGTCGAGGACGGCGCCCTCGGCGAGGAGGTGGTGCGGGGCGGCGTAGGTGATCTCGACCGTGACGACGTCGCCGGGGCGGACCTCCCGGTCGGGCTTGGTGAAGTGGACCAGGCGGTTGTCGGGGGCGCGGCCGGAGAGGCGGTGGGTGGCGCCGTCCTTGCGGCCCTCACCCTCGGCGACCATCAGCTCCAGGGTGCGGCCGACCTGCTTCTTGTTCTCCTCCCAGGAGATCTCCTCCTGGAGGGCGACGAGACGCTCGTAGCGCGCCTGGACGACCTCCTTGGGGATCTGGTCCTCCATGGTGGCGGCCGGGGTGCCGGGCCGCTTGGAGTACTGAAAGGTGAAGGCCTGGGCGAACCGGGCCTCGCGCACCACGTGCAGGGTCTCCTCGAAGTCCTCCTCGGTCTCGCCGGGGAAGCCCACGATGATGTCGGTGGTGATCGCGGCGTGCGGGATGGCCGCGCGGACCTTCTCGATGATCCCGAGGTAGCGCTCCTGGCGGTAGGAGCGGCGCATCGCCTTCAGGACGGTGTCCGAGCCGGACTGGAGCGGCATGTGCAGCTGCGGCATCACGTTCGGCGTCTCGGCCATGGCGGCGATGACGTCGTCGGTGAAGTCGCGCGGGTGCGGCGAGGTGAACCGCACGCGTTCGAGGCCCTCGACCGTCCCGCACGCGCGCAGCAGCTTGCTGAAGGCCTCCCGGTCGCCGATGTCGGAACCGTAGGCGTTGACGTTCTGGCCGAGCAGCGTGATCTCGCTGACGCCCTCGCCCACCAGGGCGTCGATCTCGGCGAGGATGTCGCCGGTGCGGCGGTCCTTCTCCTTGCCGCGCAGGGCCGGGACGATGCAGAACGTGCAGGTGTTGTTGCAGCCGACGGAGATGGACACCCATGCGGCGTACGCGCTCTCACGGCGCGTGGGCAGCGTCGAGGGGAACGCCTCCAGGGACTCGGCGATCTCGACCTGCGCCTCCTCCTGCACGCGCGCGCGTTCCAGCAGGACAGGGAGCTTGCCGATGTTGTGGGTGCCGAAGACGACGTCGACCCAGGGGGCCTTCTTCACGATGGTGTCGCGGTCCTTCTGGGCCAGGCAGCCGCCGACCGCGATCTGCATGCCGGGCCGCGAGGCCTTCCGCGGCGCGAGGCGGCCGAGGTTGCCGTACAGCCGGTTGTCGGCGTTCTCGCGTACGGCGCACGTGTTGAAGACGACGACGTCCGCGTCGCCGTCCGACCCCTCGGGGGCGCGCACGTAGCCGGCGTCCTCGAGCAGCCCGGACAACCGCTCGGAGTCGTGGACGTTCATCTGGCACCCGTAGGTGCGGATCTCGTAGCTCTTGGGTGCGGGAACGTCCACTGCGAGGCTCCGGTCGCTGCTGCTGGTCATGCCTTCAAGGTTAGACGGCCCCGCGGTGCGCCTCGCCCGGCGCTCCTGCGCGGGCCGGGCGCACCGGTCGCCGTCCTCGGACGCCCCTCCTGGCGGCGGCACCGTGACCGTGCCTGATCCGGACGCGGGGCGCCTCGTGGCACGGCCGTGGCGGACGGCGGTTCCCGGGGAACTGGCCCGGAGCGAGGAGGACGGCGCCTCACCGGCGGGGCCGCCGTCTCCCGGCACCGTCCGGCACCACGGCGGGGCGGGCGGACCCGAAGGCCCGTACGCTCCCGCCGACGGTGCCCGACGGCCCGGTGCCCGACGGCCCGGTGCCCGACGGTCCCCGTGTCAGCCAGCCCGGTGCCGGACGGCCCGGTGTCAGCCGGTCTGCACGCTCACGTCGTCCAGCACGAAACTGGTCTGGAGGCTGGCGTCCTCGGTCGAGGTGAACGACAGCGTGACCTGCCGGCCCACGTAGGGGCTCAGGTCCAGGGTCCGCTGGACGTAGCCGCTCGCCGCGTCGGCGTTGGACAGGGTGGCCAGCGTGGTGGTGCCCGCCTTGACCGTGAACCGGTCGTAGACCGTGCTGCCGGATTCGTCCGTGTCGATGTGCAGCCAGTACGTCAGGGTGGCCTTGGCGCACCCGGAGGGCACCGTCACCGTCTGGCTCAGGCTGTCGGACCCGGTGCTGCCGTAACCGCCCAGCCAGGCGAAGCGCGTGCCGCTGTGCGCGGACTGGCCGGAGTGGGCGCCGATCGCCCCGGTGTCACCGGTCCACGGCGAGGTCCCGCTCTCGAAGCCGCCGTTGCCCACGAGCTGGCCGGGCTGGCAGGTGCCGGTGCCCCTGACCGTCAGCGTGTACGTGGCGGTGCGGGTGACGGCACCGCTGCCGGTGAGGGTGATCGGGTACGTGCCCGGGGCGACCGACGAGCCCACCGTGAACGTCGCCGTGGACGACTGGCCCGAGGTGAGCGAGGCCGGGCTGAAGGAGACGTTCACGCCGGACGGTGCGCCGGAGGCCGAGAGGTTCACCGTCTGCGGCGAGCCGTTGGTGGTGGCCGTGGCGACGGTGGCGGTCACCGAGGTGCCCTGGTCGGCGGTGCCGGAGGCCGGACTCGCCGCGACGGAGAAGTCGTCGACCGGCGTCTGCTGGGAGACGGCGGCCGTCCACAGGGTGTGGGCGATGCCGTCCGCGGCACGGTTGAGCCCGGTCGCGTTGATGTTGTTGACGGTGTCGCAGGACCGGTGGTAGCAGGGGTCGTACGCGGAGCCCGCCGTGCCACCCCACTTGGCCGCCTGCGCGGAGGTCTTGCGGGCGCTCGCGCCCATCGCGTAGCCCGAGGTCGGGATGGAGTACTGCTCGAACGGGTAGTCGTCGGAGCGGCCCGCGCCCTCGGTGTTCTCCTCCGGCTGGAGGTTCAGCGAGTCCCAGTAGGCCTTCATCGGCTGGGCGGCCGTGGAGGTGATGTGGTTGATGAAGTAGCCGCCGTTGGTGGAGGCGATCATGTCGAAGTTGTAGTACGCCTTGATCGTCGCGCGCTGCGTCGAGGTCAGCGAACGGACGTAGAAGTCCGAGCCGTTGAGGCCCTGCTCCTCGTCGGTCCACCAGGCGAAGCGGACCCGGTTGGTCATCTGCGGGTTGTTCGCGGCGAGGGTCAGCGCCGTCTCCAGGATCGCGGCGCTGCCGGACCCGTTGTCGTTGATGCCGGGCCCGGCCGAGACGCTGTCCAGGTGGGCGCCGAACATGTACACCTTCGAGGCGTCGCCGCCCGGCCACTCGGCGATGAGGTTCGGTCCGGCGTTGGTGGTGCAGCCCGAGGTGCAGGGCTGCTCGGTGACCGTGTAACCGGCCCCCTGGAGCTTGCCCTTCACATACGCGAGGGAGTCGCGGTAGCCCTGGCCGGTCGAGCGCCGGTTGCCGCCGTTGGCGGTGGCTATGCGGCTGAACTCGGCCAGGTGCGCCTGGACCTTGGAGACGTCGATGTCGGGCGCGGCCGCGGCGAGCCCGGCGGCCGCCGCGCCGGCCGCTGTGCCGGCGGTGTCGAGCCGGGCCGTCGGGCCGCTCGCCGACGACGAGGCGGCCGCTGACGCGGCGGGCAGGGACGCCAGTCCCAGGGTAACGGCCAGGGAAAGGCCGGCGAGGCTGAGTCTTCGTAGCACCGGGGCTCCTTGTGTGGTGGAGGTGGGGAGGTGGCGCGGGCCTGACGGGGTGCCGCCTTTGGCTCCTCCCGGGGAAGAGAAAGCCGGTTTTTATGACATGACCATGCCTGTCGTGGGGACGGTCGCAGCAGCCGCGGGGTCGCGTCAATGGGGTGCGGTTCGGCAGGAGTTGGCCATGCGGGGCGCGGGGCGGCGGAAGTCGGTCATCCGTTTCGCGATCGGGAACGGGAACGGGAACGGGAACGGGATGACCGTCGCGCGGACGAGGGCTTCGCGGGCGCCGCGCCGCAGTTCACCGGAGCCACCGGTCACGGCCTCGCCGGCGGCGGGAGCGAGGGGCCCGCCGCGCCCCGGAAGCGGCTCGACACCCCGGACCGCGGCGGCGGGAACGGCGAGGGTGAGGGCGACCGCGGGGCTCGCCGAGAGCTCCAGGACCACCACGGCGACGGCGACGGCGACAGCGACGCGGCAACGACAGCAGCAGCGGCGGCGACGGCGGCTCCGGCCGGACGCAACGCCGTGCTCCGTTCGCGGCGGGGAGGCGGATCGTTGCGGCCGAGTACGAGTCCCCGTCCAATTGGTTAGGGACATGTCAATTTCTATACGTGCACGCGGGTGCGTGAGCGCGCGTACCCACGCGGGGCGGGGCCGGAGCCGGAGCCGGTACGGAACCGGGAGATCGGAGCCGGGGCAGGACCGCAACCGGAACCGCAACCAGGAGGTCGGAGCCGGGGCGGGCTCACGGGTCGATCAGGCCCGCCCGGATGGCGTAGCGCGTGAGTTCGAGGCGGTCGCGCATGCCGAGCTTCTGGAGGAGGTTGGCTCGGTGCCGTTCGACGGTCTTGGCGCTGATGAAGAGGAGCGCGCCGATCTCCTTGGAGGTGTGCCCCTCGGCGACGAGCTTGAGGATCTCCTCCTCGCGCTCGGTGATGGGACGGTCGGGCAGGCCGTCCACGCCGGCGCCGCGGTGCAGCCGTTCGAGGTACGACCGCACGAGCGCGCGCTCCGCGCCCGGGTAGATGAACGGCTCGTCGCGCACGGCCGCCCGGCACGCCTCGACGAGGTCCCGGTCGGCGACGGACTTCAGCACGTATCCGCCCGCGCCGGCCTTGAGGGCCTCGAAGAAGTACTGCTCGTTGTCGTACATGGTGAGGATCAGGATGCGCAGGCCGGGCAGCCGCCGGGAGAGTTCGCGAGCCGCCTGGAGGCCGGTCATCCTCGGCATGGCCACGTCCAGGACGGCCAGGTCGATGTCCCCCGCGCGGGCCCGCTCGACCGCCTCGGCCCCGTCGCCCGCCTCCGCCACGACCGTCAGGTCGGGTTCGCCGTCCAGGATGAGCCGCACTCCGCGGCGCACGAGAGTGTGGTCGTCGGCGAGGAGCACGCGGGTCGGTCGGGTCGGTGCGGACTCGTCGGTCATCGGCGGCCTCCGGGGACGGTGGGGCGGGAGTGCCGGCTGGGCGGCGACGCCCCGCGCCGGGACGGACGGACCCCGGTCACCGGAGGCCGCCCCCCGCGGGCGGCACGGCGGCGGGCGGTTCGGCGGTGCCGGACGGCGCGGTGACCGGCGGAACAGCGGCGGCGGACGGCGTGGTCCGCAGGCGGACGGCGGTCCCGCCGCCGAGGCCGGGCCCGAAGCCGAACGTCGCTCCGATCAGCAGCGCCCGCTCCCGCATCCCCAGGACCCCGGCCCCCTCCCCCGCGGTCGGCCCCGGTCCCCGGCCGTTGTCCCGTACGAGGAGTTCGACGCCGTCGGCGACGGGACGGAGACGGAGTTCGGCGCGGTCGGCACCGGCGTGCCGGGCGGTGTTGGTCAGGGCTTCCTGGGCGACCCGGTAGAGCACCAGTTCGGTTTCCTCGGTCAGCGGGGGCAGGCCGGGCCGCAGGTCGGGGCGGACCGTCAGCCCGTGGGTGGTGAACTCGGCGGCGAGCGAGCGCAGCGCGCTGACCAGTCCGAGCTCGTCCAGGACACCGGGGCGCAGCCGGCGGGCGATCCGGCGGATCTCGTCCAGCCCCGCGCGCGTGGCCTCCTGCGCCTGTCCCACCTCGTCACGCAGGTCGTCGGGGGCCCGGTCGGCGACGCGCTTGAGCTGGAGGAGTACGGCGGTGAGGGTCTGGCCGACCTCGTCGTGCAGTTCGCGGGCGATGCGGTGGCGCTCGCGTTCCTGCGCGGACAGGGCGCGGGCGGCACTGGTCGCCCGCTCCGATTCCAGCCGGTCGAGCATGGCGTTGTACGTCGTGATCAGCTCGGCCGTCTCGACCGGGCCGGAGACGACGGCGCGGGCACCGGGGTGCAGCAGGTCGACGTCGCCCATGGCCCGGCCCAGCCGCCCGAGCGGGGCCAGTCCGACGCGCAGCACGACCGCGTTGACGGCCAGCAGCGAGGCCAGTCCCGCCACGACGACGAACGCCTCGGCCGGCAGGACGGGCGTGGAGACGGTGACCGGGCCCAGGAGCAGCGCGGTGGCCACCACCAGGCCGACGGCGTTGAGGGCGAAGATCCGCCAGAACAACGACACGTGCGCGCCTCCTCCTCCCCCGGTCCTCGTCGTCGGCCGGGCCTCCCGCGGCTGCCGGGCCGCGTCCGGCCGGCCCGTCCGGGCCCATGGCACCGCCCTGACCAGCATCTCCGTCCTGCGCCGGCCCTGTCCATCCGTAACGACACCCATGTCGTCACCGTACGGCGGGATGGCAGCATGACGCGTCGGCGCACTGCTGACCGACGGTCCCGAGGACCGGTCCGGCACCGCGCATCGGCGCACTTCCGGCACCGGTACGGTGCCGCGGAGCAGCCACATCCGCACCCGCGGCGGCGCCGCCGTTCGCCGTCCACGACCTCAAGGGGAAGAAACCGTGTCCGCTCCACGCCTCCGGACGACGCCGTTGCCAGGCATCGGCGTCCAGTACGACCTCGTGACGCGGGAGCAGCGCCACCTGTCCGTGGTGGCCCACCGCGACGGGACCCGGACGGTGAGCGTGTACCAGGCCGACGACCCGGACTCCTGCGCCCAGTCGCTGCGCCTGTCCGGCGCCGAGGCCGGCTCGCTGATCGACGCGCTGAAGCCGTCCCACCACAGCGCGAACCTGCTGTACACCACCGGCCTCGGGCTGGTCGCCGAGCGCATCGAGGTGGCCGCCACGTCCCGCTGGAACGGGCGGCTGCTGGGCGACACCCGGATGCGCACGGAGACCGGCGCGTCGATCGTGGCGGTGCTGCGGCGGGCCGAGGCGATCCCCTCGCCGACGCCGGACTTCCGGCTGGCGGGCGGCGACACCCTCATCGTGATCGGCACCCGCGAGGGCGTGGACGCGGCCGCGGCGATCCTCGGTCGGGAGTGAACCGGTGCACTCCTCCGCGGTCCTGCTGATCGAGTTCGGTTCCATCATCCTGGCCCTCGGACTGCTCGGCCGGTTCGCCGCCCGCTTCCGGTTCTCGCCGATCCCCCTCTACCTGCTCGCCGGCCTGGCCTTCGGCGAGGGCGGGCTGCTGCCGCTGGGCGCGAGCGAGGAGTTCGTGGCCACCGGCGCCGAGATCGGCGTCATCCTGCTGCTGCTCATGCTCGGCCTGGAGTACACGGCCAGCGACCTGGTCTCCAACCTCAAGGCGCACTACCCCTCCGGTCTGGTGGACTTCACCCTCAACGCGCTGCCGGGCGCCGCCGCCGCGCTGCTGCTGGGCTGGGGCCCGGTGGCGGCGGTGGTGCTGGCGGGCGTCACCTGGATCTCCTCGTCCGGGGTGATCGCCAAGGTGCTGGGGGACCTGGGCCGGGTCGGCAACCGGGAGACGCCGGTGATCCTCAGCGTCCTGGTGCTGGAGGACCTGGCCATGGCGGTCTACCTGCCGATCGTCACCGCGCTGGTGGCCGGCGTGGGACTGGCGGCCGGCAGCGTGACCCTGGCGATCGCGCTGGGCGCGGCGGGACTCGTCCTGTTCGCGGCGGTGCGCTACGGCCGGATCATCTCCCGTTTCGTCTCGAGCGACGACCCGGAGAAACTGCTGCTCGTGGTCCTGGGGCTGACGATCCTGGTCGCCGGGGTGGCGCAGCAGCTCCAGGTGTCGGCGGCGGTCGGCGCGTTCCTGGTCGGCATCGCGCTGTCCGGTGAGGTGGCGGAGGGCGCGCACACCCTGCTGAGTCCCCTGCGGGACCTGTTCGCGGCCGTGTTCTTCGTGTTCTTCGGGCTGCACACCGATCCCGCCAGCATTCCCCCGGTGCTGCTGCCCGCCCTGGTGCTGGCCGTCGTGACCGCCGCGACGAAGATCGCGACCGGGCACTGGGCGGCGCGGCGGGCCGGCATCTCGGTCAAGGGCCGCTGGCGCGCGGGCGGCGCCCTGGTGGCCCGCGGGGAGTTCTCCATCGTCATCGCGGGGCTGGCGGTCACCGCCGGCATCGAACCGTCCCTGGGCCCGCTGGCGACGGCGTACGTCCTGATCCTGGTCGTCGTGGGCCCGCTCACCGCCCGCTACACGGAACCCCTGGCGACCCGCTGGACCCGCCTGCGCGAGGCACGCCGGCTCCCGTCGCCGGAGCCGGCGGCCGAGGCGCGGGCGGAGGCGCCGGTGGGCGACTGAGGGGCGGGACGGCACGCGCGGGGGCACGCACGCGCCCCGGGCACCCGGGCGGCGGGGCGCCGACCGCTCTCACGTGGGAGTTCCCGCATGAGGGCGCTCCCCGGCGCCGGGCGGAGGACCGCCCCTCGGCGTCCGGCCGCGGGGCGTGCCCGCCGCCCGCCGGCCGGTGGGGCCCCGCCGGCCGACGACGCCCCACGGCCTCCCGGGGCCGTCAGGCGGCGCCGCCGGGGACCCATCCCTGGCGGCGCAGCACCGCCGACACGTCCGGTGCCTCGTAGTGCTCGCCCTTGAGGACCTTGCCGTCCGCCCGGCGGGCGACCTGCCCGTCGGGGCCGAGCTTGGTCATGTTGGAGCGGTGGACCTCCGCCATCACCGCGTCGAGGTCGATCCCGTGCACCAGAGCCGTGCCGTACGCCACGTAGACGACGTCGGCCAGTTCGTGCGCGAGGCGGTCCAAGGGCCCGTCCACCGACACCTCGGCCACCTCGGCGGCCTCTTCGGCGAGCAGTTCCCCGCGGTGCGCGGCGAGGCCGGCCGACACCTGCGTGGGCGTGTCGCGCACGTCGAGGCCGAAGGCGAGGTGGAACTGACGGACCAGGTCGGCGGGGGAGGAACTCATGCGACCGACTGTAACGACGACCGGCGACCGCCCCGCCCGGCACCGCCGCGGCGTGCCCCGCCCTGGCCAGTTCGCCGTCCCACCTGGCAGGATCGCGCGCATGTCCAAGGTGTTCCCTCCCGTCGGCAGGCGCCGCGCCGTGCAGGGCGCGGCCGCCGCCGTCGTCGCCCTCGGGCTGCTGCTGTGGTGGCTGCTGCCCCTGGGCGAGGACCCGCCGAGCGGCACCATCACCCTCAGCACGGGCACCACGAGCGGCGTCTACTACGAGTACGGCAGCCGACTGCGCACCGAGCTGGCCGAGGACATGCCCGACCTGGACGTGAACCTGACCGCCAGCAACGGTTCGCAGGAGAACGTCGCGCGCGTGGCGACCGGGCAGGCCGACTTCGCCATCGCCGCGGCCGACGCGGTGGAGACGTACGAGCGGGAACACCCCGACGCGGTCGCCCGGCTGCGCGGGGTGGCCCGGCTGTACGACGACTACGTGCAGCTGGTCGTGCCGCGCGACTCGGACGTGCGGACCGTGGCCGACCTCAAGGGGCGGACGGTCGCGACCGGGCTGCCCCGTTCGGGGGTGCGGCTGATCGCGGAGCGGGTCCTCAGGGCCGCGGGCGTGGATCCGGCGAAGGACATCAGGGCCGTGTCGGAGGGCATCGACACCGGCCCGGAGCGGCTGAAGCAGCGGAAGATCGACGCGTTCTTCTGGTCCGGCGGGGTGCCGACGGCCGGACTGGAGAAGCTGGCCGACGGCTTCACCTTCCGGTTCGTGCCGATCGACGCCGCGCTGGTGGCCGAGATGCACCGGCAGGACGACGCGACGGGCTACTACCGGGCCACCAACATGCCCGAGTCCGCCTACCCGATCATCCAGAACGGCTCCACGGTGCCGACGATCGCGGTGTCCAACCTGCTGGTGACCCGCACGGACGTGGACCCCAGGCTCACCGAGTGGCTGACCCGGACCGTGATCAAGAGCCGCGACGGGATCGGACGGCACGTGCACTCCGCCCAGCTGGTCGACCTGCGCACGGCCATCTACACCGACCCCCTCCCCCTGCACGAGGGCGCCCGGCGCTATTACCGCTCCGTCAAGCCGTAGGGCCCGTCCGCGGACCGTGCCGGAGACGCGGTGCCGGTCCCCACGGCCGGCCGCCACCGCCGCGGGGACCGGCACCGAACCGGCCGGCACCGCAGCCGGCCGCCGCGGCGACCGGCACCGGAACCGGACGCCACCGCCACGAGGGCCGGCACCACGGCCACGGGAGCGGCCACGGGAGCGACACCGCTCCACCGCCACCGGCGGGGCCGGTCTCAGCCCACCGGCCTCGTCCTGGGCACGGACACCGTCACCTTCAGCCCGGTGGGCTCGTGGTGGTCGTACGCGATCGTGCCGCCGCCGGCCGCGAGGAGGGCGCGGGAGATGGACAGGCCGAGGCCGGAGCCCTTGATGTTCTGGTGCCGGCCGCTGCGCCAGAAGCGGTCGCCGACGCGCTGGAGTTCCTCGTCGGTGAGGCCGGGACCGTGGTCGGTGACGACGACGGTCGAGGTCTCGCCGACGACGGCGACCGTCACCTCGACGCCCTCGCCCTCCGGCGTGAACTTGACCGCGTTGTCGATCACCGCGTCCAGGGCGCTGGAGAGCGTGACCGGGTCGGCCCAGGCCGTGGTGGGCGGGCAGTCGCCGGTCAGGCGGACGCCCTTGGCCTCGGCGGTGGGTGCCCAGGCGGCGACGCGCTCGGCGGTCAGCGCGCCGATGTCGGTGACCCGCAGGTCGGCCTGGGTGTGTTCGGCCAGGGCCAGGTCGAGCAGGTCGTCCAGGACCTGGGCGAGGCGTCTGCCCTCGTTCTGCACGGACGCGATCTCCTCGTTGCCCTCCGGAAGTTCGTAACCGAGCAGTTCGATGCGCAGCAGCAGGGCCGCGAGCGGGTTGCGCAGCTGGTGCGAGGCGTCGGCGACGAAGGCGCGCTGCTGTTCCAGCACGTCCTCGACGTTGTCCGCCATCTCGTTGAACGACCGGGCGAGCCTCCTGAGTTCCGGCGGACCGCTCGCGACCGCGACCCGGGACTTCAGGCGGCCGGTGGCGATGTCGTGGGTGGTGGCGTCCAGGACCCGCACGGGCCTGAGCACCCAGCCGGTCAGGCGCAGGGCCGCCCCGATGGCGAGCAGCATCGCCGCGATCTCGCCGGCGCCGACGACCAGCCAGCCGTGCAGGATGCGCGAACGCATCGCCCCGGTGGGCGAGTCGGTGACGACGACCGCGACGACGTCGCCGTCCCGGATCACCGGGGACGCCACCACGAGCCGGTTGCGCTGCCAGGGCCACACCTGCCGGGGGTCGTGGCTGCGCCGGCTCAGCAGCGCCTCCTCGAACGCGTCCCGCACCTCGCCCTTCTCGGGGAGGTACCAGTCCCTCGGCGCGTGGGCCATGGGGGTGTCGCTGCCGTAGAAGACACCGGCACGGATGCCGTAGACGTCGTAGTAGTTGGCCAGCTCGCGGATCAGGGTCGCGCGCCGCTCGTCGGTGGTCGTGGAGACCGGGTCGGAGGGACCGGCCGGGACGGTGACGAACTGGGCGAGGGCGGCGAAGCGTGCCGTGTCGTCGATGCGGTCGACGACCACGTCCTGTTGCTCGGCGCCGGCCACGCTGACCGCCAGCGGCACGCCCAGCGCGAGCAGCACGGCCGCCATCAGGACGATGAGCAGCGGCAGGAGACGTGTGCGCAACGGTCCCCGCTAGGCCGGGGCCACGAGCCGGTAGCCGACGCCGCGCACGGTCTCGATCAGGGCCGGCATGCGCAGCTTGGCGCGCAGGGAGGCCACGTGCACCTCCAGGGTCCGTCCGGTCCCCTCCCAGCTGGTGCGCCACACCTCGCTGATGATCTGCTCCCGCCGGAAGACCACGCCGGGACGCTGGGCGAGCAGCGCCAGCAGGTCGAACTCCTTGCGGGTCAGCTGGACGACGGCGCCCTCGACGGTGACGCGCCGGGTGGGCAGTTCGATGTGCACGGGCCCGAGCAGCAGTTCGCCGTCCCCCGCGGCCGCCGCGTCCTCGGGGACGGTGCGCCGGCTGACGGCGTGGATGCGGGCGAGCAGCTCACCGGTGTCGTACGGCTTCACCACGTAGTCGTCGGCGCCCAGGTTGAGGCCGTGGATGCGGGAGCGCACGTCGGAGCGGGCCGTCACCATGATCACGGGGGTGGCGGTGCGCTTGCGGATCTTGCCGCAGACCTCGTAGCCGTCCTGGTCGGGCAGGCCCAGGTCGAGCAGGACGACCCCGAATCCGGGCCCCTCCGGGACGAGCGCCTGGAGGGCCTCCTCGCCGCTGCGCGCGTGGGTGACGTCGAAACCGTGCCGCCTCAGGACCGCGGACAGCGCGGCGGCGACGTGGTTGTCGTCCTCGACGAGCAGCAGTCTCATCCCGGCCTCCTCCGGTTCATCGGGCGTACCCTCTGGTTCTGTACAAAGTCGTACGACCCAGGCGTACGGTGTCGGTGGGTGAAAAGCGCGGCGCACGCGCGCGTGCACGATGGCAGTCACGCTGATGGACGAGGACGACGTCAAGAGGGTTCCGGTTGCGCGGGACTTCCGTTATCCGCCCGATACGGTCCCGGGCCCCCGCGCTACGACACGTGTCCGATTGCTATCGGATCGTGATGCTCAGATTCCCCTCAGATGTAATGACGCTGGTCGCGCGTGGTCACTACTGTCCTCCGAAACCGAGGAGGACGGAGCCCGAAAGCGATGACCGAAGTATCGGTGGCCAAGGTGGACGCGGCCGCACCCGGCGAACTGGTCGTCCTGAAGAGCGTCAACAAGCATTTCGGCGCGTTGCACGTTCTCCAGGACATCGATCTGACCGTCGAGCGCGGTGAGGTCGTCGTGGTCATCGGACCCTCCGGGTCCGGTAAGTCCACGCTGTGCCGCACCATCAACCGCCTGGAGACGATCGACGAGGGCGCGATCACGATCGACGGGAAGCCGCTGCCCCAGGAGGGCAGGGAGCTGGCCCGGCTGCGCGCCGACGTCGGCATGGTCTTCCAGTCGTTCAACCTGTTCGCGCACAAGACCGTGCTGCAGAACGTGATGCTGGGCCAGGTCAAGGTCCGCAAGGCCGACAAGAAGAAGGCCGAGGAGAACGCGCGCGCCCTGCTCGACCGCGTCGGCGTGGCCAGCCAGGCCGACAAGTACCCCGCCCAGCTCTCCGGCGGCCAGCAGCAGCGCGTCGCCATCGCGCGCGCCCTGGCCATGAACCCCAAGGTGATGCTCTTCGACGAGCCGACCTCCGCCCTGGACCCGGAGATGATCAACGAGGTGCTGGAGGTCATGCAGCAGCTCGCCCGGGACGGCATGACCATGATCGTCGTCACCCACGAGATGGGCTTCGCACGATCGGCCGCGAACCGCGTGGTGTTCATGGCGGACGGCCGCATCGTCGAGCAGGCTTCGCCGGACCAGTTCTTCAGCAATCCGCGCAGCGACCGCGCCAAGGACTTCCTGTCCAAGATCCTGCATCACTGACCGCGCCCCGCGCGCCCGCGACCCACGTCACCCGCCTCCCGACGGCTCGCACGTCCCCTTCTTCACCGAAGGCATCTCCCAAAGGAAGTTGATCATGAAGCTTCGCAAGGCCTCCGCCGCCTCGGCCGCCGTCCTCGCCCTCGCCCTCGCCGCCACCGCCTGCGGCTCCGACGACAAGGACGACACGAGCAGCGGCTCCGGCGGCGGCGACAAGATCAAGATCGGCATCAAGTACGACCAGCCGGGTCTCGGCCTGAAGGAGCCCGACGGCTCCTTCTCCGGCTTCGACGTGGACGTGGCGACCTACGTGGCCAAGGAGCTCGGCTACAAGCCCGACCAGATCCAGTTCGTCGAGACCAAGAGCGCCGACCGCGAGAACGCCCTCTCCCGCGGCGACGTCAAGTTCATCACGGCGACCTACTCGATCAACGACGAGCGCGCCAAGAAGGTCGACTTCGCCGGCCCGTACCTGCTGGCCCACCAGGACCTGCTGGTGAAGAAGGACTCCAAGATCGCCAAGGGCGCGGACCTCAACGGCAAGAACCTGTGTTCGGTGACCGGTTCGACGTCGGCGCAGAACGTCCGGGACAAGATCGCCCCGAAGGCCAACCTGAAGCAGCTCGGCGGTTACTCGGAGTGCATCTCCGCTCTCCAGAGCGGTTCCGTCGACGCGCTGACCACCGACGACTCGATCCTCGCGGGCTTCGCCGCGCAGGAGAAGTACAAGGGCCAGTTCAAGCTCGTGGGCGAGAAGCTCTCGAACGAGAACTACGGCATCGGCGTCAAGAAGGGCGACAAAGCCACCGTCGACAAGATCAACGCCGCGCTGGAGAAGATGGTCAGCGACGGCTCGTGGGACAAGGCCGTCCAGGAGAACTTCGGCCCGGCCGAGTACAAGAACGAGCCGGCCCCGAAGATCGGCGTCATCGTCAAGTAACCCGGCACCCGCCGCCTCAGGAATCCCGCGCCCGGCGTGGGGTTCCGCGGGCGCGCCGTCCGTCGTCGCGATCACGGCGGACGGCGCGCCACGCCCTCCACGTACGCCACACACCCGGAAGCGCGGGAGATCGTGTTCGACTTTCTTGAAGGCTACGACGTCCTCGCGGCGTTCTGGATGACGGTCAAACTCACCGTCTTCTCCGCCGTCGGCTCCCTGGTCTGGGGCACCCTGCTGGCCGCGATGCGCGTCAGCCCGGTCCCGCTGATGCGCGGGTTCGGCACCGCTTACGTCAACATCGTCCGGAACATCCCTCTGACGGTCATCATCGTCTTCACCTCGCTCGGTCTCGCCGACATCTTCGGCATGACGATGGGCGCCTCCGACGACTTCGCCCTCCAGGGCTTCCGCCTCGCGGTGCTCGGTCTGGTCGCCTACACCGCGGCCTTCGTCTGCGAGTCGATCCGGTCCGGCATCAACACCGTGCCCCTCGGCCAGGCCGAGGCGGCACGCGCGATCGGGCTGAGCTTCAGCCAGACGCTGCGGCTGGTCATCCTGCCGCAGGCGTTCCGCTCGGTCATCGGCCCGCTGACCAACGTCCTGATCGCCCTGACCAAGAACACCACCGTGGCGGCCGCCATCAGCGTGGCCGAAGCCGCCTTCCTGATGAAGGAAATGATTGAGAACGAGGCCCAGACACTGGCCATCGGCGCGGTCTTCGCCTTCGGTTTCGTGGTCCTTACCCTTCCCACCGGCCTGCTGCTCGGCTGGCTCGGCAAGCGACTGGCGGTGAAGCGATGAGCTCGGTCCTCTACGACGCCCCCGGGCCCCGCGCCAAACGGCGCAACCTGGTCCTCTCCGTCGTCTTCTTCGTCCTCCTCGCCCTGGTCCTGTGGTGGGTGTGGCAGAAGATGGACGACAAGAAGCAGCTCGAATGGGCCCTGTGGGAGCCGTTCACCACGTCCCAGGCCTGGACGACCTACCTGCTGCCGGGCCTCGCCGACACCATGAAGGCCGCGGCGCTCGCCATGGTCATCGCCCTTCCCCTGGGCGCGCTCCTCGGCATCCTGCGGATGTCCGACCACCGCTGGGTGCGCGTCCCGGCCGGCGCGGTGGTCGAGTTCTTCCGGGCCATCCCGGTGCTGCTGCTGATGCTGTTCGCCAACGAGCTGTACGTCCGCTCCTCGGACATCACCAGCGAGGACCGTCCGCTGTACGCGGTCGTCACCGGCCTCGTGCTCTACAACGCCTCGGTCCTCGCCGAGGTCGTCCGGGCCGGCATCCTCTCCCTGCCCAGGGGCCAGACGGAGGCCGCGTACGCGATCGGCCTGCGCAAGGGCCAGACGATGACCAGCATCCTGCTGCCGCAGGCCGTCACGGCGATGCTGCCGGCCATCGTCAGCCAGCTCGTGGTCATCGTGAAGGACACCGCGCTCGGCGGCGTGCTGCTCGGGTTCACCGAGCTGCTCAACGCCCGCAGCACGCTCGCGGCGAACTACGCCAACGTCGTCCCCAGCTTCGTCGTCGTGGCGCTCATCTACATCGTCGTCAACTTCGTCCTCACCTCCTTCGCCTCCTGGCTGGAGGCCCGGCTGCGCCGCAGCAAGCGCGGCACGGGCGCGGTGCTCGACCCGGACGAGGTCGAGGACAACCCCGCCGCGATCGCCGGCACCCACGGAACGGGCCAGGCCGTCTGACGCCCGCCCACCCGGCGTGACCTGTACGGAGGCAGTGGCGTGCGCGCCGCTGCCTCCGTCACTTGACGCGGGCTGTGGCAATGGGTTGCATACGTTCTGTGATCGTGCACCCTGCTCCTACCCCTTGTTCACCTACGTCCCTCAGGACACCGTCACGGGCAGGGGGCGCCACCTCGTGGACCCGGTGATCATCGTCGGAGCGGGGCCCGTGGGGCTCACGCTCGCCCTGGCGCTGGCGCGTCAGGAGGTGCCCTCGGTCGTCCTCGACGAGGGGCCGGGCAAGGACGAGCCGCGGCTCGCGCGCACGGTCGTGCTCCGCGAGGACACCACCGCCCTGATGGAACGGCTCACCGGCACCCCGCTCGCCGGGGCGGGCGTCCGCTGGGCCGGCTGGCGGTCGATGCGGCGCAAGCAGGTGACGCAGGAGATCACGTTCGACGACGCCGATCCGGCTCCGCTGCACCTCCCCCAGCACCTGCTGACCGACGCCCTGCGCGCGGCCCTGGCCGGCGAGCGGCTCGTCCGCGTCGTCGTGGACAGCCGCCTGGACGGGATCGAGCAGGAACCTTCCGGCGTCACGGCCCGCACCCGCGGCCCCAAGGGCACCTGGTGGCGCGGCAGTCACCTGGTGGGCTGCGACGGCCCCCGCTCCACGGTCCGCAAGCTCCTCGACATCCGCTTCCCCGGCCGTACGGCGGTGGAGCGGCACGCCGTCGCCGCGCTGCGCACGGAACTCCCCTGGCCCGACCGGGCGTTGCTCCACCGGGCACCGCCGTGGCGGACCTCGGGGCCCTCCGCCGGGGAGATCACCGGACGTCCCCTGCCGGAAGGCGTCTGGCGCCTGGACTGGCTGCTGCCGCCCGGCAAGGACCTCGTCACCCCCGAGCTGCTGGTCGCCCGCGTCCGCGAGACCCTCGCGGGCTGGAACGGCGGCACCGCGCCGGCGTACGAGCTGCTCGACACCGGTGTGCACACCGTCCACCACCGGCTGGCCCGCCGCTGGCGCGCCGGACGGGTCTTCCTCGCCGGGGACGCCGCCCACCTCCTCGGCGCCTTCGGCACCCAGGGGCTGGACGAGGGCCTGCGGGACGCCGACAACCTCGCCTGGAAGCTGGCCCTGGCCTGGCACCACGGGCCGCACGAGGCGCTGCTCGACAGCTACCAGGCGGAGCGGCGGGCGGTCGTCGCCGCCCGGCTGCGCGCCGCCGACCAGATCCTGCCGGTACTCCGCGGCGGCCCCGGCATAAGGGCGTACGTCCCCGGCGCCACCCGCGCCCACGACGCCCTGCTCGCCGACGGCCACCTGGGGCGCGGCCGGCTGGGCGCGCCGGGCTCGTACGCCGGCTCCCCGCTCGCGCCCCGGAGCCTGGAGGCGGAGGCGCCGGTGGACACGCTCCCCGGCGCACCGGTCACGGACGTCCGCGTCACCGACGAGGACGGCTCCTTCGTGCGTCTGCGGGACCGGTTCGGCCGGGGAGCCCTGATCGTCCTGCTGATCGCGCCGGGCACCGGTGTCTGGGAGCGCCGGCACTGGGTGGGCGCCGGGATCATGCCCCGGCTCGCCGCCGCGGTGACGGCGCTGCCGAGCCCGGCCGAGCTGCTGGTCGCCGAGAGCTATCCGGGCGCGGCCGCCCACACCGTCCTGCTGATCCGGCCCGACGGCCACCTGGTCACCGCGCTGAGCGGGGTGCGCCCGGCCGATCTGTACGCGGCGGCGGAGGCGGCCGTGGGAGGCACCGCGGAAGCGGGGGCGGAGGCGGGAGCCGGGGTCAGGTGAGTGAGGAGCGAGGACCGGAGCGGGGGCCGGGACCAGAGTCGAGGCCGGAACCAAGGCCGAGGCCGGGAACCGGGGCCAGGGCCAGGTGAGTGAGGGTCGGGGACCGGAGTCGAGGCCGGGGCTGGGGGCGAGGTCGGGCCGAGGAGCCGGGGCCAGGTCAGGCGCCGGGCCGGGAAAGCGGGGGTCGAGGTCGGGCCGAGGAGCCGGGGCCAGGTGAGGCGCCGGGCCGGGAAAGCCGGGGTCGAGGTCGGGTGACGTGACCGGGAGGGCCTGGGGCGGACGGTGCCACCGACGCGGTGCCGGGCGGTCCCGTCCCGTCCGGTGCGGTGCCGGGCGGTCCCGTCCGGTGCGGTGATCGGCTGATCCGCCCGACCGGCGCACCGCGGTCCACAGGGTGGCGGTCGGTTGACCGGCTCACCCCGGCATGGTCTACTCCCGATCGTGACCGACACCTGTGTGCGCCTGTGGCGGAGGGTCCATATGGACCTCGTCCGCTATGCGGGCTGCGTGTGTCGTCCGTCCTGCTGAATTCGCACCCCCCTTCACCCCCGGCGCGCACCGCCGCGCTCTCGTGCGGCCGGGCGCTCCCGCGAACGCCCCAGGACGGTACCCGTGTCTGTCTTCCCCTCCGCTTCCCCCGCTCTGTCCGCATCAGCCGCCCCGCCCACGCAGGCGGCCCTCCTCGACTTCGCACGGCGTACGGCCGCCGACACCGCGCTGATCGCCTCGCTCCCCCTCGACCCGGAAGGCCGCACCTGGGTGCGTCTCGAGGGGCCCGGCGGCAGCGAGGCCTGGCTGATCGGCTGGACGCCCGGCGCCGGCACCGGCTGGCACGACCACGCCGACTCGGTGGGCGCCTTCCTCACCGCCCGCGGCGAGCTGAAGGAGAACGCGCTCGCCGCGCGGCTGCCCACGGACGGCTGGAAGACCCTGGAACTGTCGGAGGGCGTGGACCGGGAACGCCGACTGCCGGCCGGCAGGGGCCGCTCCTTCGGACGCCACCACGTCCACGAGGTCCTCAACGAGTCCCTCGACGAGCACGCGGTCTCCGTGCACGCCTACTATCCGCCCCTGCCGCGGATCCGGCGGTACAGCCGCACGGACCAGGTGCTGCGCCTGGAGCAGGTCGAGCGCCCCGAGGACTGGCAGTGAGCGGCGGCACGGCGGGCGGTGACGTGGTGAAGGGTGCCGCGAGGAAGGACGAACGGCCCGTGGGAATCGACGAGTTGCTGGAGCGGGTCCGCGCCGGGTACACGCGCGTGGAGGCGCGGGAGGCTCACGAGGCCGCCCGCGCGGGCGAGGCACTCCTCGTGGACATCCGGTACGCGGCCCTGCGCGAGCGCGACGGGCTGATCCCCGGCGCCCTGGTCGTCGAGCGCAACGAACTGGAGTGGCGGCTCGATCCCCGGGGCAGCCACCGTGTCCCCGAGGCCACCGGTCACGACCTGCGGATCGTCGTGATCTGCAACGAGGGCTACGCGTCGAGCCTGGCGGCCGCCTCCCTGCACCAGCTGGGACTCGGCCGGGCCACCGACCTGATCGGCGGCTTCCAGGCGTGGCGGTCCGCGGGGCTGCCGGTGACCCGGTAGAGCGGGCGCCTCGGGAACGACCGCCTCGAGCAGGTCCTCCCGGGGTTCCTCTCAGGGCCCTCCCCGGGGGCCTCAGGGAAACTCCTCGGAGCTCGGAGGGGCGCGGAGGGGCGCGGCACGCGCGTGTGAGGAGCAGTCCTCGGGTGGGCAGTGCGGCGGGGCGGTGTCCGCGTCGTCCTTGGCCACCCACCGCACCCGGGTCTTGTCGGTCCTGCCTGTCGGCCTTCCCGTGGCGGCACGGGGAGACGACGCCCGTACGGGGAGGGATCCGCGGGTGGCAGCAGACGGCATTCGCGGCCCGAACGGGAGCAACCCTCCGGGACCGCGAGGCGACCCCGCGCGTCCGAGGGCCTCACCCGTCACGCGAGCCCCTGGCGTCGTCGGAGGCTCCGACGGCCGGGGGGACGCCTTCACGGGGGCTGCCCCGCCCTGCGGGAAAGCCGGCGAGGCACGGCACGGCCACCTGACCTGACGGATCGTCAGGAAGGGGCGACGGGAGCAGGGGGTCAGAAGTCCCCGTCCTCCAGGAATTCCGTGTCCTCGCCCTCCTCCTCGAGCGCCTGCCGGACCACTCGCAGGGCCATGCCCTGGGGATAGCCCTTGCGCGCGAGCATGCCGGCGAGACGGCGCAGCCGCTTGTCCCGGTCGAGGCCGCGGGTCGAGCGCAGCTTGCGGGCGACCAGTTCGCGGGCGGTGGTCTCCTCCTGCTCGGAGTCGAGCCGGGCGACCGCCTCACCGATCAGGGTCGGGTCGACGCCCTTGGTGCGCAGTTCCTGCGCGAGGGCCCGCCGGGCCAGACCGCGGCCGTGGTGCCGGGACTCCACCCAGGCGTCCGCGAAGGCGCTGTCGTCGATCAGTCCGACCTCCTCGAACCGCGAGAGCACCTCCTCCGCCACGTCGTCCGGGATCTGCCGCTTGCTCAGGGCGTCGGCGAGCTGTTTGCGGGTGCGCGGGGTCCCGGTGAGCAGGCGCAGGCAGATCGCCCGTGCCCGCTCAGCCGGGTCCCCTGAAGACTCCCCCTTCTCGGCCCTCGACGAGGCAGAGGCGTCTTCGTCCTCGGTGGACGGTTCTCCGAAGCCGCGGCGGCGGCGCGCGCCCCGCGGACCGTCCTCGCCGCCGCGTCCCCCGCGGCGGCCACGGGGCCTGCCTGCGCCGGCCGCTCCGTCGTCCCCGCGGGATCCGCCGCCCGGCCGGTCCTCACCGCCCCGGGCCAGGCCGCCGCCGTCCCCGCTCCCCGGCAGGCGGGAGGGGCCGGGGTGGGCGTCGTACTCGGCCCAGTCCGTTCGTCGTGTCACGGGTCGGCTCAGCTCTTGGCGGTCGCGGCCTTGGTCTTGGTGGCCTTGACCGCGGCAGCGGGAACCGGCTTGGCCGCGTCGGCCGCCGGTGCGCCCGGGGCGGCCGGGGCATCCGCGTCCGTGGCCTCGGCGGGCTGCTCGGGACGCACGCCCACGCCCAGCTTCTCCTTGATCTTCCTCTCGATCTCGTTGGCGAGGTCGGGGTTGTCCTTGAGGAAGTTGCGGGCGTTCTCCTTGCCCTGGCCGAGCTGGTCGCCCTCGTACGTGTACCAGGCGCCGGCCTTGCGGACGAAGCCGTGCTCCACGCCCATGTCGATCAGGCCGCCCTCGCGGCTGATGCCCTGCCCGTAGAGGATGTCGAACTCGGCCTGCTTGAAGGGCGGCGCGACCTTGTTCTTGACGACCTTGACGCGGGTGCGGTTGCCGACCGCGTCGGTGCCGTCCTTCAGCGTCTCGATGCGGCGGATGTCGAGCCGCACGGAGGCGTAGAACTTCAGCGCGCGGCCACCGGTCGTGGTCTCCGGGGAGCCGAACATCACACCGATCTTCTCGCGGAGCTGGTTGATGAAGATCGCGGTGGTCTTGGACTGGTTGAGCGCGCTGGTGATCTTCCGCAGGGCCTGGCTCATCAGACGGGCCTGCAGACCCACGTGGCTGTCGCCCATCTCGCCCTCGATCTCCGCACGCGGGACGAGCGCGGCGACGGAGTCGATGACGATCAGGTCCAGGGCGCCGGAGCGGACGAGCATGTCCACGATCTCCAGGGCCTGCTCGCCGTTGTCCGGCTGGGACAGGATCAGGTTGTCGATGTCCACGCCGAGCTTCTGCGCGTACTCGGGGTCGAGGGCGTGCTCGGCGTCCACGAACGCCACCTGGCCGCCGGCCCTCTGGGCGTTCGCCACCGCGTGCAGGGTCAGGGTCGTCTTGCCGGAGGACTCGGGTCCGTAGACCTCGATGACACGGCCGCGCGGCAGACCGCCGACGCCGAGGGCCACGTCGAGCGCGGTCGACCCGGTCGGGATGACCTCGATGGGCTCCTTCGAGCGGTCACCCATGCGCATGACCGCGCCCTTGCCGAATTGTCGTTCAATCTGTGCGAGTGCGGCGTCCAGCGCCTTCTCGCGGTCGGTGCCTGCCATGGGTTCCACCCGATTTGCTTGAGTCGATCGCTTCACGTCAAAGACGCTAACGCCTGCCACTGACAACGCGCCCCGACGCCGGTCCAGCCTGTGGACAACTCGGGCATTTACTCCTTGAAATCGGGGCAAAGTACCCACCGAGAGCCTCACTGGAACTTCCATCAGAATGGATGTTCGATTTTCGTGTCAAGCGCGCCACGCGGCACCCCCGAGCCTGCGTCCGCGCCTCCGCAACGCCCCGGACCCCACCCCGGACCTCGCCCCGGCCCCCGCACGGGGGACCCTCGTCACGACGGGCCCCGTCGGGGGCCCGCGCCGGGTGTCAGCGAGTCCCTTCCCCCGGGCCGGACGTCCGCTCCCGCGCCCTCGTCCACAGCTGCCGTGCGCGCGTGAGCGGGTTCGGCCCCTCACCCCGTCTCCGGTGGCCGTGCACGCGGGGATCGTCCGTGACGTCGTAGCGCTTCACGTAGGCGCCGAGGAACGCCTGGAGCGTGGCGACCGCGGGGATGGAGATCAGTGCGCCGACCGCGCCGAGCAGCGCGGTGCCGGCGATGACCGAGCCGAAGGCCACGGCGGGGTGGATGTCGACGGTCTTCGAGGTGAGCTTCGGCTGCAGCACGTAGTTCTCGAACTGCTGGTAGACCACGACGAAGACCAGTACCCACAGCGCGTACCAGGGATCGACCGTGAAGGCGATCAGCATGGGCAGCGCGCCCGCGAGATAGGTGCCGATGGTGGGGATGAACTGCGAGACGACGCCGACCCACACGCCGAGCACGGGCGCGTACGGGATGCCGAGGATCTGGAGCAGCACGTAGTGCGCCACGCCGGAGATCAGGGCCATCAGGCCGCGCGAGTACAGGTAGCCGCCGGTCTTGTCGACGGCGATCTCCCACGCGCGCAGCACCTCGGCCTGCCGGGTGGGCGGCAGGACGGAACACAGGGCGCGCCGCAGCCGGGGCCCGTCGGCGGCGAAGTAGAACGAGAACAGTCCGATGGTCAGGAGCTGGAAGAGCCCGCCGAGGACCTGCGTGGAGACGTCCAGGACGCCGGCCGCGCTGTTCTGCGCGTACTTCCTCAGCCAGTCGGAGTGGAGCAGTCCCTCCTGGATGTCGACCCGCCTGAGGTCGGTGCGGAACGTGGTGTTGACCCAGTTGATCACCGAGTCGAGGTACTGCGGGAAGCCCTCGATCATCTTGATGATCTGCCCGGCGAGCATCGAGCCGAGCAGCGTGAAGAAGCCCGCGAACACGATCAGCAGACCGAAGAAGACGAGGAAGGTGGCGAGCCCCCTGCGTATGCCGCGCGCCGCCATGCGGCTCACCGCCGGTTCGACGGCGAGGGCGAGGAAGAACGCGATGAGGATGTTGGTCAGCAGGCCGATGACCTGGTGGAAGGCCCAGGTGCCCAGCTGGAACGCGCCGACCAGGGCGAGTGCGAGCAGCATCGCGCGCGGGAGCCAGCGCGGCATGCGCGCGCCCGGCGCGGTGTCGGGGCCGGACGGTGGCCGAGTGGGTGTCGTCGGGCCCGACGGGGGTGCCTGCGGGCCGACGTGCCCGGTCTCGTCAATGGGTGCCACGGACCAAGTCTCGCCCACGCCACGGACAATCGGTGACCCCCTGCGGTCTTCTCCTCGGATCAGTGCCTCTCCCGCGGAACGTTCATCACCGCGCACACCACGCGCCAGACGTCCTTGGCGTCCCAGCCGGCCGCCAACGCCTCGTGCACGGTGCGCCCGCCGAGTTCCGTCATCACGTGATCGCGCGCGAAGGTCTCGGCGTACCCCGTGCCGAAGTGCTCCGCCATCCGCTGCCAGAAGACCGTCAACCGCATGCCACCAGTATCCCGCCCCCGGGGGTGGCCGCGGCCGGGACCGCCTGCGGGGACCGCTTCGCGGCCTACGGTCTGACGCATGGTCGAACCCGGAGCATCCCCACTCCCCCCGGCGCCGTCGGCGCGTTCCCCGCTCTTCCGTGCCGAGCACTTCGTCTGGCTCACCGCGCGCGTGCTGGAACAGCGCCTCTTCGCCCACCACTTCCTCCGTGGCGCCGCCGACCCCGTGGAGACGGCGCTCGACGCGTACCGCAACGAGGACGGCGGATACGGCCACGCGCTCGAACCCGATCTCCGCGGCCCCGTCAGCCAGCCCCTGCACACCGCCCGCGCGCTGCACGTGCTGGACTCGCTCGGCCGCTGCGGCGGGCAGCGCGCGGAACGGGTGTGCCGCTACCTCACCTCGGTCTCCACGGCCGACGGGGCGCTCCCGGCGGTCCTCCCCAGCCAGCGCGGCTACCCCACCGCCCCGTTCGTCCCGGTCGTGGACGATCCTCCCGGCGAGCTGCTGGCGACCGGCCCGGTGGTCGGTCTGCTGCACCGCAACGGGGTCTGGCACGCCTGGCTGTTCAGGGCCACGGACTTCTGCTGGCAGGCGGTCGACGCCCTGGAGACGTCCCACCCGTACGAGATCCAGGCCGCCGTGGCCTTTCTGGACTCCGCCCCGGACCGCCCGCGCGCGGAGGCGGCCGCCGACCGCCTGGGCCGCCTGGTGCGCGAGCAGCGGCTCGCCGTGCTCGACCCGGACCGCCGGGACGCGTACCCCGTCGCCCCCGGCTACGCGCCCGGCGAGCACCACTTCCCGTACGACTACGCGAGGACACCGGGTTCGCTCGCGCGCGCGTGGTTCACCGACGCCGAGATGGCGGGCGCCCTGGACTTCCTCGCCGGCGAGCAGCGGGAGGACGGCGGCTGGCCGGTCCGGTGGCGCCGGTGGGCGCCGGGCACGGAGCTGGAGTCCCGCCCGGTGGTGACGATCGAAGCGCTGAGCACCCTCCGGTCGTACGGCCGCGCCATCGGCTGACCCGGCGCGCCGGCCCGGGGCGGGGCCTCACGAGGACACCCGCCCCGACCGGCCCGACCGGCACACTCGCCTCAGCCGCCTCAGCCGCCCAGGGCCCGTACCCCCGCCGTGACCGCCACGGCCGCCGCGACGACGAGCAGGAACGGCGCTCGCAGGACGAGCGCCACGGCGGCCGCGGCGAGCCCGGCGGCCTTGGCGTCGAGCACGAGGGACCGGCCGTCGGCGAAGGTCTGCTGGGCCGTGAGGGCGGCCAGCAGGGCGACGGGGAGCAGGGCGGCGAGCCGCCGGACGAGGGGCCGTTCGAGCACCCCGGCGGGCACGAGCAGGCCGGTGAGCTTGACGGCGTAGCAGCCGAGGGCGGTCACGCCGATCGCGATCCAGACGTTCACCGGCCCTCCCCCTCCGCCGCGCTCCGCACGCGGCCCTGGCGCCGGCCCTCGGCCCACAGGGCGAGGGGCGCGGCCAGAGCGGCCACCAGGACGGGCACGCCGCCGGGCAGGACGGGCAGCAGACCGAGGCCCAGCAGGACCGCGAGCGCCGCGGCGGCCCGCTCGGTGGTGGACTTCAGCATGGGCGCGAGCAGCGCGAGGAAGACGGCCGGGCCGGCCGCGTCGAGCCCCCACGCGTCGGTGTCCCCGATGGCTTCCGCGCCGAGGGCGCCCAGCAGGGTGGTCAGGTTCCACAGCACGTACAGGCTGAGTCCGGTCACGGCGAACCCGATGCGCGCGCCCCGTCGATCGCGTTGCGCCAGCGAGACGGCCGTGGTCTCGTCGATCACCCACTGCGCGGCGAACGGGCGCACCGCGCGCGGGAGGGCCAGCAGCTGCGACAGCCGCAGCCCGTAGAAGGCGTTGCGTACGCCGAGGAAGAAGGCGCCGGCGGCCGCCGTGAGCGGATTGCCGCCCGCCGCGAGCGCCCCGACGAGCGCGAACTGGGACGCGCCGGTGAACACCAGGAGGCTGAGCGCGCAGGTCTGCCACACCGTGAGTCCGCCGCCCGCCGAGGTCACCCCGAACGCGAACCCGGAGAGTCCGACGGCGATCCCGACCCCGAGGGCGTCGCGGACGACGGCAGTGTCCGGCCTGCCTTCCCGGTCGTGGTCCCGTATGTCTGCGAGAGCTGTCTGTTCTGCCACCCGTCGAACGGTACGAGGGGCCGCCGCCGCGCGTCTTGTACGTTCTTGCGCTCTCGCTGGTACGCCCCCGGCGGCACGCCCACGATCCTGGCGAAGTGACGGTTGAGGTGCGGCTGGTCGGTGAAACCCACGGCGAGCGCCGCCTCCGCCGGGGCGGTCCCGGCGTCCAGCAGGCGCCGCGCCCGCCTGACCCGGGCGTCGGTGAGCCAGGTGTGCGGCGGCATCCCGTAGGCGTCCCGGAACGCCCGCAGCAGGGCGAAGGGGCTCGTCCCGAGGTCGCCCGCGAGCCGCTCCAGGGCCGGCGGGTCGGCGAGCCGCTCCTCCAGCACGGCACGCGCGCGTGCCGCCGTGCGCGCCCCGGCCGTGCGCACCTGCCGGTCGGGCAGCGTCCCGCCGTTCAGCCGCAGCAGCCGCGTCACGGCGACCCGCAGCAGGGTGTCGGCGGCGAGCGCGTTGCCCTCGTCGGCGGCCCGCAGCACCTGGTGCACGAGCGTGACGGCGTACGGATCGTCGAGCACGGGGCTGACGAAACCCGGAGCGCCCCGCAGGGCCGTCGTCTCGGCGGCGATCCCGGCCACCAGTTCGGGCGACGGGTACACCGCGCCGTACCGCCAGCCCTCGGGCACGCCGGCCCGTCCGGTGTGCGGGGTGTCGGGATTGACCAGAGCGAGCGATCCCGCGCCCGCGTACTGGTCCCCGCCCCGGTGCTGGAAGACCTCCAGTCCCTCCGCGATCCCGGCGATCACGAAGTGCTCGTGCGTGTGCCGCACGAAGCTCTTCCGCACGTACCGGGCCCGCAGCAGGTCCACACCGGGCAGTTCCGCGTACTGCCAGTGCCGCGCCACCTCACGAGTTCCCGCCACATTCCCCATTCTCCGCGAAGCGGACCGGAGACCTCCGGCCCGGGCCGCCCCGCCCACCCCGCCCACCCCGCCCACCCGGGCCGCCCTCGCCGGACTCGCGGCCCACCGCCGTTTCGGACCGTCCCGCGCCGGCATCCGCGCCTCCGGCCCGGATCGCGACGCGAAGTCGCAGGTCAGACGCATTGTCGGTGCTCGGGTGCAGGATGGACCCATGGTCGGCGACACACACCGAGCCCTGGACGGCTTCTCCCCCGCGACCCGCGCCTGGTTCACGGGGGCGTTCTCCGCGCCCACCGCCGCCCAGGCGGGCGCGTGGCAGGCCATCGGAGAGGGGTCGGACGTCCTGGTGGTGGCCCCGACCGGCTCCGGCAAGACACTGGCCGCGTTCCTGGCGGCCCTGGACCAGCTCGCCTCGACGCCCCCGCCGGCCGACCCGAAGAAGCGCTGCCGCGTGTTGTACGTGTCACCGCTCAAGGCCCTCGCGGTCGACGTCGAGCGCAACCTGCGCAGCCCCCTCACCGGCATCCGCCAGGAGTCCGTGCGCCTGGGCCTGCCCGAGCCCGAGGTCAAGGTCGGCATCCGCTCCGGTGACACGCCGCCCGCCGAGCGCCGCGCGCTCTCCACGCGCCCTCCGGACATCCTGATCACCACCCCGGAGTCCCTGTTCCTGATGCTGACGTCGGCGGCCCGCGACGCGCTGACCGGCATCGAGACGGTGATCCTCGACGAGGTCCACGCCGTGGCGAGCACCAAGCGCGGCGCCCACCTCGCCCTCTCCCTGGAGCGCCTGGACGAGCTCCTGCCGAGGCCGGCCCGCCGTATCGGCCTCTCGGCCACGGTCCGTCCGGTCGACGAGGTGGCCCGTTACCTCTCCCCGCGCCGCAAGGTCGAGATCGTGCAGCCCGAGTCGGGCAAGGAGTTCGACCTCTCGGTGGTCGTCCCGGTGGAGGACCTGGGCGAGCTGGGCGGCTCCCCGGTCGCCGACGGCTCCGCGGGCGCGGAGCGCCCGTCGATCTGGCCGCACGTCGAGGAGCGCATCACCGACCTGGTCCAGGCCCACCGCTCCACGATCGTGTTCGCGAACTCCCGCCGCCTGGCGGAGCGCCTGTGCAACCGGCTCAACGAGATCGCCCACGAGCGGGCCACCGGGGAGCCCCTCGGCGAGCACCACGCCCCGGCCGACCTGATGGGCGGCTCGGGGGCGGCCCGGGGCGCCCCCGCGGTCATCGCGCGCGCCCACCACGGCTCGGTCTCCAAGGAGCAGCGCGCCCTGGTGGAGGAGGACCTCAAGGCCGGTCGCCTGCCCGCGGTGGTCGCCACCTCCAGTCTGGAGCTGGGCATCGACATGGGCGCGGTCGACCTGGTCGTCCAGGTCGAGTCCCCGCCGTCGGTGGCCTCCGGCCTCCAGCGCGTGGGCCGCGCGGGCCACCAGGTCGGAGCGGTCTCCACCGGTGTGGTCTTCCCGAAGTACCGGGGCGACCTGGTCCAGGCCGCGGTGGTCACCGAGCGCATGCGCACGGGCTCCATCGAGTCCCTGAGGATCCCGGCGAACCCGCTGGACGTGCTGGCCCAGCAGCTCGTCGCGATGACCGCGATGGACACCTGGCAGCTGGACGACCTGCTCGCCCTCGTCCGCCGCGCCGCGCCCTTCGCGTCCCTCCCCGAGTCGGCCTTCACGGCGGTCCTGGACATGCTCGCCGGCCGGTACCCGTCCGACGCCTTCGCCGAGCTGCGCCCGCGCGTGGTGTGGGACCGCGTGGCCGGCACGATCACCGGCCGTCCCGGCGCCCAGCGGCTCGCCGTGACCTCCGGCGGCACCATCCCGGACCGCGGTCTGTTCGGCGTGTTCCTCGCGGGCGCCGATCCCAAGAAGGGCGGCGGCCGGGTCGGCGAGCTGGACGAGGAGATGGTCTACGAGTCCCGCGTCGGTGATGTCTTCACCCTGGGCACCAGTTCCTGGCGCATCGAGGACATCACCCGCGACCGCGTCCTGGTCTCGCCCGCCCCGGGCGTGCCGGGCCGCCTGCCGTTCTGGAAGGGCGACCAGCTGGGCCGCCCGCTGGAACTGGGCCGCGCGGTCGGCGCGTTCCTGCGCGAGATCGGCTCGCTGCCCGGGGAGGACGCCCGGCGGCGCCTGCTCACCGCCGGCCTGGACGCCCGGGCCGCCGACAACGTCCTCTCCTACCTGGACGAACAGCGCCAGGCCTGCGGCCACGTCCCCGACGACCGCACCATCGTCGTGGAGCGTTTCCGCGACGAGCTGGGCGACTGGCGGGTCGTCGTGCACTCCCCCTTCGGCGCCCAGGTGCACGCCCCCTGGGCGCTCGCCCTCGGCGCCAGGCTGTCCGAGCGGTACGGCATGGACGCCCAGGTGATGCACGCCGACGACGGCATCGTCCTGCGGCTGCCCGACGCCGATCTCATGGGCCTGGACCTGCTCGACCAGCCGCCCCCGCAAGCCGGCACGGAGTACGACGCCGACCGGGCCCCGATCGGCGCGGCGGACGTCGTCCTCGACAAGGGCGACGTCGACCAGGTCGTCACCGACCAGGTGGGCGGCTCGGCCCTGTTCGCCGCCCGCTTCCGCGAGTGCGCCGCCCGCGCGCTGCTGCTGCCGCGCCGCAACCCCGGCAAGCGCACCCCGCTGTGGCAGCAGCGCCAGCGCGCCTCCCAGCTGCTCCAGGTGGCGAGCGAGTTCGGCTCGTTCCCGATCGTCCTGGAAGCGGTCCGCGAGTGCCTCCAGGACGTCTTCGACGTCCCCGGGCTCGTCGAGCTGATGGGCGACCTCGAGTCCCGCAGGGTGCGCCTGGTCGAGGTCACCACCCCGGAGCCGTCCCCCTTCGCCCGCTCCCTGCTGTTCGGTTACGTCGCCCAGTTCCTCTACGAGGGCGACTCCCCCCTCGCCGAACGCCGCGCCGCCGCCCTGTCGCTGGACTCACGGCTGCTGGCCGAGCTGCTCGGCCAGGCGGAGCTGCGCGAACTCCTCGACGCCGAGGTGCTCACCGAACTGGAGCGGGAACTCCAGTGGCTGTCCGAGGACCGCAGGGTGAAGGACGCCGAGGGCGTCGCGGACCTCCTGCGCGTGCTCGGCCCGCTCACCGACGCGGAACTGGCCGAACGGGGCGCCGAACCGCACTGGGCGCGCGATCTGGCCGCGGCCCGCCGCGCCATCGCGGTCCGCATCGCCGGTGTCGACCACTGGGCGGCCGTCGAGGACGCGGGCCGCCTGCGCGACGCCCTGGGCACGGCACTGCCCGTCGGTGTGCCGGAGGCCTTCACCGAACCGGTCAAGGACCCGCTCGGCGACCTCCTCGCCCGTCACGCACGCACCCACGGCCCGTTCACCTCGGCCGACGCCGCCGCCCGCTTCGGTCTAGGCGTCGCGGTCACCGAGGGCGCCCTCCAGCGGCTCGCGGCGGGCGGCCGCGTCGTGCAGGGCGAGTTCCACCCGGCCGGCATCGGCCAGGAGTGGTGCGACGCGACCGTCCTGCGCAGGCTGCGCCGCCGCTCCCTGGCCGCCCTGCGGCAGGAGCTCGAACCGGTCCCGCCCGCCGCGCTCGCCCAGTTCCTGCCCCAGTGGCAGCACATCGGCGCGGGCCACTCCCTGCGCGGCGTCGACGGCCTGGTGCGCGCGATCGAGCAGCTCCAGGGCGCTTCCGTGCCCGCCTCCGCCCTGGAGAGGCTCGTCATCCCGTCCCGCGTCAGGGGCTACACGCCGGCGATGCTCGACGAACTCACCGCCGCGGGGGAGGTCCTCTGGGTCGGCGCGGGCGCCCTGCCCGGCAAGGACGGCTGGGTGTCCCTGTACCTGGCGGACGCGGCACCGCTGCTCCTGGCCCCGCCGCACCCCCTGGAGCTGACGGCACTGCACCAGTCCGTCCTGGACGCCCTCGCCGGGGGCTACGGCCTGTTCTTCCGCCAGATCGCCGACCAGGTCCGTGCCACCACCCACCCCGAGGCCGGCGACCCCCAGCTGGCCGACATCGTCTGGGACCTGGCGTGGTCCGGCCGCCTCACCAACGACACGCTGGCGCCGATGCGCGCCCTGCTGGGCTCGGGCCGTACGGCCGGCTCCACCGCCCACCGCGCCAAGCGCGCGGTCCCCCGCGGGCGGTACGGCTCCCCCGCCGGCCGCTCCGCGTCCCGTGGCGGCCCCCCGACCGTCGCCGGCCGCTGGTCCCTCCTGCCGGCCCACGAGCCCGACCCCACCGTCCGCGCCCACGCGCTCGCCCGTACGCTCCTCGACCGGCACGGCGTGGTGACCCGGGGCGCGGTCGCGGCCGAGGGCCTGGAGGGCGGCTTCTCGGCGACGTACCGCATCCTGTCCGCCTTCGAGGACAGCGGCCAGGCCCGGCGCGGTTATGTCGTGGAGGGGCTCGGCGCCGCGCAGTTCGCGATGGACGGCGCCGTGGACCGCGTCCGCGCGGTGGCAGGCGCCCGTGACCGCGGCGAGCCGTCGCCGGGCCCGGCCGGCGCCCAGGACGCGTGGGGCCCCGGTACGGTCCCGTCCCGGCCGACCGGTCCGGAGCGGCCCGACGGAACCGGCGGCGGCGACGGACCGGACGGCGCCCACGCCGGGCCCGGCGCCGACGACCCCTTCGGCATCCCCGGCGGATTCCCCCCGGCCGACATCGACTGGGACTTCCCCGGCCTCGGCGGCGCCGCCGGCGCCCCGCCGGCTCCGGGCGAGTGGGTCTCACCGCGCGACTTCGCGCATCCCGGCCCCGGCGGCCCCCGGGGCGGCAGCGGCTCCCCGTACGCGCCCGGCTTCGCCGGCCGTCGCCCGCGCACCCCGTCGCCCGCCTCCCGTGCCGTCGTCCTCGCCGCGGCCGACCCGGCGAACGCGTACGGCGCCGCCCTGCCCTGGCCCGAGACGCCGACCGGCGCCGGACACAAGCCGGGCCGCAAGGCGGGCTCCCTCGTGGTGCTCGTGGACGGCGAGCTGACGCTCTACATGGAGCGCGGCGGCAAGACCCTGCTGGCCTGGCCCGCCGCCGCGGACCACGCCGACTCACCCGCCGACGACCCGCGGCTGCCCGCGGCGGCGGAGTCCCTCGCCGCGGCCGCCCGTGCGGGATCGCTCGGCACGGTCACGGTGGAGCGCGTCAACGGCGCCTCGGCCCTGACCTCCCCCTTCGGCGCCGTCCTGGAAGGAGCGGGCTTCATCGCGACGCCCCGCGGTCTGAGGCTGCGGGCATGACGAACCACCGGACGGCCGCAGGCCCCGCTCCCGTCGTGCCACCCTTGACTCATGCCTGAAGGCGACACGGTCTGGCAGGCCGCGAAACGGCTGCACGGTGCCCTCGCGGGCAAGGTGCTGACCCGCTCCGACCTGCGCGTTCCCCAGCACGCCACCGCCGACCTCACCGGTCGCGTCGTCCTCGACGTCACCGCGCGCGGCAAGCATCTCCTCACCCGCGTCGAGGGCGGTCTCACCCTCCACTCGCACCTGCGGATGGAGGGGGCCTGGAAGGTCTTCACGAACGGTCAACGCTGGACCGGTGGACCGGCCCACCAGATCCGCGCCGTCCTCGGCACCCACGACCGCACGGCCGTCGGCTACCGCCTCCCCGTGCTCGAACTGCTGCGCACCCCCGACGAGGAACGCGTGGTCGGCCACCTCGGGCCCGACCTGCTCGGCCCCGACTGGGATCCCGACCAGGCCCTCGCCAACCTCCTCGCCGACCCGGCCCGAGCCCTCGGCGAGGCCCTCCTCGACCAGCGCAACCTCGCCGGCATCGGCAACATCTACAAGAGCGAACTCTGCTTCCTCCTGGGTGTCACCCCCTGGCTGCCCGTGGGCGCCCTTCCCGCGGACCGCACCGCCGCGCTGCCGGCCTTCGCGAAGAGGCTCCTCGAGGCCAACCGCGACCGCCCGGTCCGCGTCACCACAGGCCGCAGCGGCCAGGCCCTGTTCGTCTACGGCCGCGCGGGCCGCCCCTGCCTGCGCTGCGGGACCCCGGTCCGCGTGGCCGACCAGGGCGACGGCTCCCGCGAGCGCCCCACGTACTGGTGCCCCGCCTGCCAGTCGGGCCCGGTCCCGGCACCGGGCTCCCCCGCCACGCGCCGCGTCCGCACCCGGCCCCGCCCCCGGACCACGGATTGACGGCCCGCCGGAAGCCCTCGTGTCGGAGCAGCCCCTTGTGCCGGCGCACAGCCGCACGTCCCGCAGCGGCGTGACGCACGGGCGCGCAGCCGCACACCGAGCCCCGCATGCCCCGCCCGTCCCCACCTGTCCCCGCCGGCAGGGCCGACCGGGCCGGCGAACCGAGGACGCCGCCCACAACCCGGGCGGCCACCCGCCACCGAACCCACGGCACCCGGCCGTCCTGCGTCCCTCACCCGCGTCGGCGACCGGCCCGTTCTCCCGCCCGACCCGCGCGGAACCCGCTCACGGGGCCTCAGCCCCGCCCCCCAGCTCTCCCCGCCCCTGCCTTGCCCTCGCTCGCTGCCCCCGCCAAGCACCCCTCCACCGCCCCGCCGCGAGGGCCCCCGCGGCCCGCGACTCGGCGACGCAGTGCACCGGCAGCAGACTCAGCCCCCAGCCACCGGCCGCGACGGCCCCTTCCAGCACCCCGGCGTCGGGCACGAGGGCGAGACGCACCGCGGCCCACCACCACACCGCCCCGAGCCCGAGCACGGCCCCCCGGCGCACTATCGGTCCCGCCCCGGCCGTCACCTACGGCCCACCACCGGGTCCCCCGTCGGCCCACCGCCCGCACCCACGCCGGCACCGGACACACGTACGACGCCGGGCAGCCGTGGCACGCCGGAGGCCGGGCACGGCGGACGCGGCGGGTCCGCGTCCGCCGCGTCCGCCGGGCGACTCTTCACGGCGTACATCCGCACCTCCGGGTCGATCACACCCGCCCTGACCCTCCACGATGACAGCAGCCCGCAACCGCGGCAAACGGACGCGGAGCACCCACGCAAAAACCCCGACCGCACCCCTCCGGATCTCCCGGAGAGGCCCCGGCCGGGGCCTCACGGCTGCCGTACGCCTACACGTACTCGCACCCGTCCCTACACACGTACTCGCTCACGCACGTACTCGTCGTCGGTCGACACACCCGGCCAGGGGCACGTCACGCGGCGACCACGTCCACCGCCTCGGCGGGCGCCTTGATGGTCACCCGCTCCGGTGGCACACCGGTCACCGACACGGAACCCAGCATCGGGCGAACCGACGCCGGTACAGGACCGCTGGGGGTGGCCGCAGCCGACTGGGCCAGCTCGGCGAGGGCGAGTTCGTCGCTCACTTCCCGCATGAGCTCGGACATCCGTACGTCCAGCGCGTCGCAGATGGCGGCGAGCAGCTCGGAGGAAGCCTCCTTCTGCCCCCGCTCCACCTCGGAGAGATAGCCGAGTGAGACTCGGGCGGACGAGGAGACTTCGCGCAGAGTACGGCCCTGGCGCTGGCGCTGCCGACGCAGCACGTCACCCAGCAGGCGACGGAGCAGAATCATCGGTGGCTCCCTCCTCGGACCGCGTAGCCGCATCCTTCACGCCCCACCGTACCGCCTTGCGCTGCGGCCGTGCGGGGAGCGATGTCGTGTTCACTCAGGGCTGCAAACATCAAAACCCCCCGTTCTGTTCCGTATCCTGTGCCCGCTCATTCCCGGTCTGTTCGCCCGCCAGCTCTCTCAGAAGCATGGCGAGTACGCTCCGTACACTCTCTCTACGAATTTCCGCCCGGCTGCCGTTCAACCGCAGGGCCTCCACTTTTCCGCCAGAGGCGGAACCGGAACCGGGCCCCGAGGGCCCCTCCGCCGCGACGAAGACCGTCCCCACGGGCCGGCCGTCCTGCGCGTCCGGGCCGGCGACTCCGGTGGTGGCGACGCCCCAGTCGGCGCCCAACGCCCTGCGCACACCGGCCGCCATCTGCGCCGCGACCTGCGGGTCCACCGCTCCGCGCGCGGCCAGCAGGCCCGCGTCCACGCCGAGCAGCTCGTGCTTGAGCGGCGTCGCGTACGCCGTGACCGATCCCCGGAAGACCCGGGACGCCCCGGGGACGGAGGTGATCTCCGCCGCGACCAGGCCACCCGTCAGCGACTCGGCGACGGCGAGCGTCTCGCCCCTCACTGTCAGTAGTCGCACCACGTCGGCGGCCGGGGAATTCACGCTCGTGTCTCCTCCGCGGCCGCCCGGCGCTCGGCGATGCCCTGCCGGCGCAGCACGACGGCCTGTCTCACGTAGTCGAGCCCGGTCACCACGGTGAGGACGACCGCGGCGGCCATCACCCACCAGCGCAGGGTGGCCAGCCAGCCCGTCAGCGCCAGGACGTACATCCCGACGGCGACGCCCTGGGTGAGCGTCTTCAGCTTGCCGCCCCGGCTCGCCGGGATGACGCCGTACCGGATGACCAGAAAACGCAGCAGGGTGATGCCGAGTTCCCGGCCGAGGATGACGCCCGTCACCCACCACGGCAGGTCGCCGAGGGCGGAGAGGCAGATCAGGGCCGCTCCCATGATCGCCTTGTCGGCGATCGGGTCGGCGATCTTCCCGAAGTCGGTGACGAGGTTGTAGGTCCGCGCCAGATGCCCGTCGAACAGGTCGGTGATCATGGCGACGGCGAAGGCCGCCCAGGCGAACGCGCGCCAGGCCGGGTCGTACCCGCCGTCGGCCAGCATGAGGGCGACGAAGCCGGGCACCAGGAGGAGCCGGAGCATCGTCAGCAGGTTGGCCACGTTCCAGACGCTGGCCTGGTTGACGGCCGCGGCCGCGATCCTCCCGCCCCGCGCGGGCCTGAGGGTCCCCTGCTCGTCCGGGGTGGCGCCGGTGACGTCGGTGCCCATCTCCGGGACCGCCCCGGGCGCGTCGGCGGGGGCGGGAGCACCGGGGGCGGGGCTCGTGGCGGCCCCCTTGGCCCGCGCGGAGCCTCCCGCGGCCGATGCCGGGACACCCGTCATCTGTCCGCCTCCTCACTACACCCGATCGAGCCCTGGAGGGGCTCGGCCACCAGGTCGACGCCTTCGGTGCCGACCACCTTCGCCTCGACCATACGACCGGCGCTCAGGCCCTCGCCGCTCGTGAGCAGCACCTGGCCGTCCGTCTCGGGCGCCTGGTGGGCGGCGCGGCCGTACACGCCGTCGGCGGGGTCCACCGACTCCACCAGCACGTGCAGGGTCTCGCCCAGCCGCTCCTCGGCGCGCTGCGAGACGAGTTCCTCGGCGAGCCGGGAGATCCGCGCGAGCCGGTCGGCGACGACGTCCTCGTGGAGCTTGTCCTCGTACGTCGCGGCCTCGGTGCCCTCCTCGTCGGAGTACCCGAAGACACCGATGGCGTCCAGGCGCGCGTGGTTCAGGAACCGCTCCAGCTCGGCCAGGTCGGCCTCGGACTCGCCGGGGAAGCCGACGATGAAGTTGGAGCGCACACCCGCCTCGGGCGCCTTGCTCCGGATGGTGTCGAGGAGTTCGAGGAAGCGGTCGGTGTCGCCGAAGCGGCGCATCGCGCGCAGCACGCCGGGCGCGGAGTGCTGGAAGGACAGGTCGAAGTAGGGGGCGACCTTCGGCGTGGAGGTCAGCACGTCGATCAGGCCGGGCCGCATCTCGGCCGGCTGGAGGTAGCTGACCCGCACCCGCTCGAGGCCGTCGACCTCCGCCAGTTCGGGCAGCAGCGACTCCAGGAGCCGGATGTCGCCGAGGTCCTTGCCGTAGGAGGTGTTGTTCTCGGAGACCAGCATGATCTCCTTGACGCCCTGCTCGGCCAGCCACCGCGTCTCGTTCAGCACGTCGCTGGGGCGGCGGGAGATGAAGGAGCCGCGGAAGGAGGGGATGGCGCAGAAGGAGCAGCGCCGGTCGCAGCCGGAGGCGAGCTTGACCGAGGCGACCGGGTTGCCGTCGAGCCTGCGGCGCAAGGGCGCGCGGGGCCCGGAGGCCGGTGCGAGCCCGTCGGGGAGGTCCGCCGGAGCGTGTCCGGGAAGGGCCACCGAGCCGGCCGACTCCTGCCGCTGCGCGGGGCTGATCGGCAGCAGCTTGCGTCGGTCGCGCGGGGTGTGGGAGGCGTGGATGCCGCCGTTGAGGATGGTCTGGAGGCGGTCGGAGATGTCGGCGTAGTCGTCGAAGCCGAGGACGCCGTCGGCCTCCGGGAGGGCCTCGGCGAGGTCCTTGCCGTAGCGCTCGGCCATGCAGCCCACCGCCACGACGGCCTGGGTCCTGCCATGGCCCTTGAGGTCGTTGGCCTCCAGGAGGGCGTCGACGGAGTCCTTCTTGGCGGCGTCGACGAAGCCGCAGGTGTTGACGACGGCGACGTCCGCGTCCTCGGCGTCCTCCACGAGCTGCCAGCCGTCCGCCTCCAAACGGCCTGCGAGCTCCTCCGAGTCCACCTCGTTACGGGCGCAGCCAAGGGTGACGAGTGCGACGGTACGGCGTTCAGGCATGGGCTCAAGACTACTTTGTCTGGCCGACACCCCCTGCCGACGGGGTTGGCGACCTTCGGGGAGGGCACGGCGAAGGGGCCGGCGATCACCGCCGACCCCTGTGCGCACCGGGCACCGCCCGCCTCACCCGGCCTGCGGGTCGCCCTTCGTGTACGTCAGGCGCTCCACGGCTCCCGGCTTGAAGTCGTCGTCGATCTTCTTGCCGTTGACGTACAGCTGGATCGCGCCGGCGTCGCCGAGGACGAGGTTGACCTTCTCGCTGTCCTGGAAGGTCTGGGACTCGCCCTGCTTGAGCAGGCCGTCGAAGAGCAGCCGGCCGTTGTGGTCCTTCGCGGAGATCCAGCTCTTGCCGTCGGTGGCCGTGACCTGGACGGTCACCTTGTCCTGCGGAGCCGCGGCGATGGCGCTGTCGGAGGGTTCCGGCTTCTCGTCGACGGGCTTCTCGGTCTTCGGCGTCGGGGTGGCGGGCGCGCTGCTCGTCGGGGCGGTGCCGTCGGCGACGTCGGTGGTGCCGTCGCCGCCCTTGAACGCGGTGAACCCGACGAACCCGACCACGGCGACGATCGCGGCGACCATGGCCGCGGTCCAGTTCGGGCCGCGCCGTTCGGGACGGATGCGCTCCGCCTCGAACATGGGTGCCGCCGGGGTCGGCGCCGGGCGGCCGCCGTGCGCGGCGTCGTACTGCTCGATCAGCGGGGCGGGATCGAGTCGGACGGCCCTGGCCAGGGTCCGGATGTGACCGCGCGCGTAGACGTCGCCGCCGCAGGGCGCGAAGTCGTCCGCCTCGATGGCGTGCACGATGGCGATGCGGACCCGGGTGGCGGTGCTGACGTCGTCGACGGTGAGCCCGACCGCGATGCGGGCCTGCTGGATGGCTCGGCCGATGGAGGGGTGGGCCGGCTCGGAAACGTCTTCGAACGGACGCTCGTCTTCAGGGGAGTTGCCGATGGACACGGGGGCGCCTTTCGAGCGTGTAGCCACCTGTGCTGGAGGTTCAGTCTAGGGGGGGTACGAAAGGGAGGGGCAACCGGGCGGTAGGACTTTGTACGCCATCGGTATGGCCGGACACGCCGATGACGGGCGGGTACGGCTCCCCTGCGGGACCCGTACCCGTGTTCTCGCTCAACTTGACGTACGACGAGGGAAAACGGTTGCCCGGCCCTGTCTAACGGGTGGGTCACGGACGCCCGCCTTCCCCCTGTCCGGACGTCTACCCTTCGGACTCCCCGCGGATCACGGCGAGCACTCCGTCCAGCTCATCGGGTTTCACCAGAACGTCACGTGCCTTGGATCCCTCGCTCGGGCCGACGATGTTCCGCGACTCCATCAGGTCCATCAGCCGTCCGGCCTTGGCGAAGCCGACGCGCAGCTTGCGCTGGAGCATCGAGGTCGACCCGAACTGGGTGGACACGACCAGCTCGGCCGCCTGGCACAGCAGGTCCAGGTCGTCGCCGATGTCCTCGTCGATCTCCTTCTTCTGCTTGGTCCCGACGGTGACGTCGTCCCGGAAGACGGGCGCCATCTGGTCCTTGCAGTGCTGCACGACCAGGGCGACCTCGGCCTCGGTGACGAACGCGCCCTGCATGCGCGTCGGTTTGTTCGCGCCCATCGGCAGGAACAGCCCGTCGCCCTTGCCGATCAGCTTCTCGGCCCCCGGCTGGTCGAGGATGACCCGCGAGTCGGCGAGCGAGGAGGTGGCGAACGCCAGCCGCGACGGGACGTTCGCCTTGATCAGGCCGGTCACGACGTCCACCGACGGCCGCTGGGTGGCCAGCACCAGGTGGATGCCGGCCGCACGCGCGAGCTGCGTGATCCGCACGATCGAGTCCTCGACGTCCCGCGGCGCGACCATCATCAGGTCGGCCAGCTCGTCGACGATCACCAGCAGGTAGGGGTACGGCTGGAGCTCGCGCTCACTGCCCTCGGGCTTCTTGACGGTCCCCTCCCGCACGGCGCGGTTGAAGTCGTCGATGTGCCGGTAGCCGTACGCGGCGAGGTCGTCGTACCGCAGGTCCATCTCGCGCACGACCCACTGGAGCGCCTCGGCGGCCCGCTTCGGGTTGGTGATGATCGGCGTGATCAGGTGCGGGATGCCCTCGTAGGCGGTCAGCTCGACGCGCTTGGGGTCGACCAGGATCATCCGGACGTCCTCGGGGGTCGCCCGGATCATGACCGAGGTGATCAGGCAGTTGATGCACGACGACTTGCCGGAACCGGTGGCGCCGGCGACGAGTATGTGCGGCATCTTCGCCAGCGAGTGCATGACGTAGCCGCCCTCGACGTCCTTGCCGAAGGCGACCAGCATCGGATCGTCGTCCTCGGCGGACTCGGCCAGCCGGAGCACGTCGCCCAGGTTGACCATCTCGCGGTCGGTGTTGGGGATCTCGATGCCGACCGCCGACTTGCCCGGGATCGGGGAGATGATCCGCACGTCCGGACTGGCGACGGCGTAGGCGATGTTCTTCGTCAGGGCGGTGATCCGCTCGACCTTCACGGCGGGGCCGAGTTCGACCTCGTAGCGCGTGACCGTCGGGCCGCGGGTGAAACCGGTGACGGCGGCGTCGACCTTGAACTCCGAGAAGACGTTGGTGAGCGAGGCGACCACCGCGTCGTTGGCCGCGCTGCGCACCTTGCCCGGGCCGCCGCGCGTGAGGAGGTCGAGCGAGGGCAGCGCGTAGGTGATGTCACCGGACAGCTGGAGCTGCTCGGCGCGCGGCGGCAGCTCGCGCGGGGCCTCGGGAGCGGCCTTGGTCAGGTCGGGGACGATGCCGGCCGCGGGCTTGTCCGGCCGGGGGCGGGCGGCGGGGGCCGGCACGGGCGTCGGCGTGGTGGGCTCGCGGTCGCCGGCGCTCACGCCCTGGGTGAGGTCGGCGACGATCCGGGAGGGCGGCATGCCGTGCAGCACGGCCCCGTCGAGATCGGCCGCGGCGGACGCCGCGATGTCGACGGCGTCCCTCTGCCGGTCCATCGCGGGCTGCGGCACCGCCGAGCGCCGGGGCCGCCCGCGGCGCCGGCCGAGGGCCTCCTGCTCCGCGCTCCCGGGGTCGTACGCCTCGGGGGCGCCGGAGCGGCGCCGGGGGCGTGCGGGCAGCGCCTCGCGCCACTGCTCGTCGTACCGCTCGTCGTCGCCGAACTCGTCGTACTCCTCGGCCGCCGCCTCGTGCAGCACACCGAGGCGCACCCCGAGCTGCCGCAGCCGCTGCGGGACGGCGTTGACGGGCGTGGCGGTGACGACCAGCAGCCCGAAGACGGTGAGCAGCACGAGCAGCGGTACGGCGAGGACCTCGCCCATGGCGTACGTCAGCGGGGTCGCGGCGGACCAGCCGATGAGGCCGCCGGCGTCCCTTATCGCCTGCATGCCGGCGCTGCGGGCGGGCGAGCCACAGGCGATGTGGACCTGCCCGAGCACGCCGACGAGCAGCGCCGACAGTCCGATCATGATGCGGCCGTTGGCCTCGGGTTTCTCCGGATGCCGGATGAACCGTACGGCGACGACGGCGAGCAGGATCGGCACGAGCAGGTCGAGCCGGCCGAAGGAGCCGGTCACCAGGATCTCGACGAGGTCGCCGACCGGACCGCGCAGATCGGCCCAGGTGCCCGCGGCGACGATCAGCGCGACGCCGAGCAGCAGCAGCGCGACGCCGTCCTTGCGGTGGGCGGGGTCGAGGTTCCTGGCTCCGCTCCCTATGCCGCGGAAGACCGCGCCGACGGCGTGCGCCAGGCCCAGCCAGACGGCGCGGACGATCCGGTAGACGCCCCCGGTGGGACTGGGGGCCGGCCGGGGCGCGGGCTTCTTGGCCGCGACCCTGCGGACGGGCGCCTTCTTCGCCGGGGCCTTCCTGGCGGCGGCCTTCCTCGCCGGAGCCTTCGCGGGAGCGACCGCCTTCTTGGCGGGCTGCTTCTTGGCTGCGGAGGGACGTGAGGCCATGGTGTGAGGTTACCGGGGGAGACGGCAGGGGACACGCGTGACCGCTGCTTCACCCGTTCGTGTCGCTCCCGGAGAGGCGCGGAACTGACGCGCGGCCCTGTCCGGCTGACATCCGCTCACGCACAACTGCGGCACGGCCCGTGCCCGTTCCGGTTCAGCCCTGCGACGTCACGGGAGGCGGGCCGCCTCCGGTGCCGGGCTCCAGCGCGTCCAGCGCCCGACGCAGACCGGTGAGTTTGCGCTCCAGATGCGCCGCCGTGGCCACTGCCGCCGCGTCCGCCGACTCGTCGTCGAGCTGCTTGGACAGCGCCTCGGCCTGCTCCTCGACGGCCGCGAGCCGCGCGGACAGCTCGGCCAGCAGCCCGGCCGACTCCTTGACGTCACCGGCCGCCGCCTTGCCGCCGCCACCCTCCAACTGGAGCCGCAGCAGGGCCGCCTGCTCCCGCAGCTGGCAGTTCTTCATGTACAGCTCGACGAACACGGAGACCTTCGCGCGCAGCACCCACGGGTCGAACGGCTTGGAGATGTAGTCCACCGCCCCCGCCGCGTACCCGCGGAAGGTGTGGTGCGGACCGTGGTTGATCGCCGTGAGGAAGATGATCGGGATGTCCCGGGTCCGCTCCCGCCGCTTGATGTGCGCAGCCGTCTCGAAACCGTCCATTCCCGGCATCTGAACGTCCAGCAGAATGACCGCGAAGTCGTCCGTCAGCAGCGCTTTGAGCGCTTCTTCCCCGGACGATGCCCGCACCAGCGTCTGATCGAGCGCCGAGAGGATCGCCTCCAGCGCCAGCAGATTCTCCGGCCGGTCATCGACCAGGAGGATCTTGGCCTTCTGCACCATGGCCCGCCCTCCTCGCCCCGGCAGTGCACCGGGCGCCGCCCCTGGGGACGACTCCTTTGCGCCGCCCTTCCTTGTGCCGGTCATGGTAGCCGCACCCCGACCGTCGCCACACCCTGTCACCGTGATGTCACTGTGCACGTAGCGGGAACGGGGCGGCGGACCAGAAGGTTCCCGGGATCCCACTCCTCTACACGCCCTCGGACACCAGGAGTCGACAGCTTCCCCCGTTTTCCCCCGTCCCCGCACGATTCCCGTCACTCGGCGCGCATCCACTGCTCCATCACCGTCAGCAGGTGGTCGGGGTCCACCGGCTTGGTGACGTAGTCGGACGCGCCCGACTCGATCGCCTTCTCCCGGTCGCCCTTCATCGCCTTCGCGGTGAGCGCGATGATCGGCAGGCCGGAGAACTGCGGCATCCGGCGGATCGCCGTGGTCGTCGCGTACCCGTCCATCTCCGGCATCATGATGTCCATCAGGACGACCGCCACGTCCTCGTGCTGCTCCAGGACCTCGATGCCCTCGCGGCCGTTCTCCGCGTACAGCACCGACAGCCCGTGCTGCTCCAGGACGCTCGTCAGCGCGAACACGTTACGGATGTCGTCGTCGACGATCAGCACCTTCTCGCCGCCGAACCGGATGCCCCGGGACTCCTGCGGCGCCGCCTCCTGCCGCACGGGCGCCCACTGCTCGGGCCGCCCGACCTGCGGCTCGCCCCCGGCCACCGAGCGGCGCCGGCGCCGGAACAGCGCCGCCGGACCGTTCTGCGTGTCCTGGTACGACCGCACCTCGGCCGGCGTCTGGATCTGCTGCCCGGACAGCTCCGAGCGCTCCCGCGTTCCGCTCTCGGACGCCACCAGGTCGCCGGCCTCCAGCTGGGGCACGGGCTGCTGGTAGCCCTGCGGCGGCAGCTCGCTCGGGTGCAGCGGCAGGTACAGCGTGAACGTCGAGCCGCGTCCCGGCTCGCTCTGGGCGTAGATCTCGCCGCCGAGCAGCTGCGCGATCTCCCGCGAGATCGACAGCCCCAGGCCCGTGCCGCCGTACTTGCGGCTCGTGGTGCCGTCGGCCTGCTTGAACGCCTCGAAGATCACCCGCATCTTGCCGGCCGCGATCCCGATGCCCGTGTCGGTCACCGAGAACGCGATCAGCGGCGCGTCCGCGTCGGCCAGCGAACCGGCCTCCAGCAACTGCTCCCGGATCGCCACCGGCACGTCCGTCCCGGCCGGCCGGATGACCAGCTCCACCGAGCCGGAGTCGGTGAACTTCACCGCGTTGGACAGCAGGTTGCGCAGCACCTGGAGCAGCCGCTGCTCGTCCGTGTGCAGCGTGGCCGGCAGCTCCGGCGACACCCGCACGGACAGGTCCAGGCCCTTCTCCGCGGTGAGCGGCCGGAAGGTGGCCTCCACGTAGTCCACGAGCTGCACGAGCGCGATGCGCGTCGGGGAGACGTCCATCTTGCCCGCCTCGACCTTCGACAGGTCGAGGATGTCGTTGATCAGCTGGAGCAGGTCGGAACCGGCCCCGTGGATCGTCTCGGCGAACTCGACCTGCTTCGGCGAGAGGTTCCCCTCGGCGTTGTCGGCGAGCAGCTTGGCCAGGATCAGCAGCGAGTTGAGCGGCGTGCGCAGCTCGTGCGACATGTTGGCGAGGAACTCGCTCTTGTAGCGCATCGACACCGCGAGCTGCTCGGCCCGCTCCTCCAGGACCTGCCGCGCCTCCTCGATCTCGGTGTTCTTCACCTCGATGTCCCGGTTCTGCCGGGCCAACAGCTCCGCCTTCTCCTCCAGTTCGGCGTTGGACGCCTGGAGGGCCTTCTGCCGCTGCTCCAACTCCGCCGACCGCTCGCGCAGTTGCTCGGTCAGCTCCTGCGACTGCTTCAGCAGCTGCTCCGTCTTGGTGTTGACGGAGATGGTGTTGACGCTGGTCGCGATCATCTCGGCGAGCTGGTTGAGGAAGTCCTTCTGGATCTGCGTGAACAACGTGAAGGAGGCGAGCTCGATCACCCCGAGCACCTTGCCCTCGAACAGCACCGGCAGCACGATCACCTGCGCCGGGGGCGCCTCCCCGAGCCCCGAGGAGATCTTCAGGTAGCCGCTCGGCGCGTTGGAGACGATGATCGTCCGCTTCTCCTCGGCCGCCGTGCCCACCAGCGCCTCACCCGGCCGGAACGAGGTCGGCATCGACCCCATCGAGTAGCCGTACGAGCCCAGCATCCGCAGCTCGTACCGGTCGTCCGCGCCGTCGGCCGTCGGCATCGCCAGGAAGAACGCCCCGTGCTGCGCGGCCACCAGCGGCGGCAGCTCGCTCATGATCAGCGAGGCCACGTCCTCCAGGTCGCGCCGGCCCTGCATCAACGCGGACACGCGCGCGAGGTTGCCCTTGAGCCAGTCCTGCTCCTTGTTGGCGATCGTGGTGTCGCGCAGGTTGGCGATCATCTTGTTGATGTAGTCCTGGAGTTCCTGGATCTCGCCGGACGCGTCCACGTCGATCTTCAGGTTCAGGTCGCCGCGCGTCACCGCGGTCGCCACCCGCGCGATGGCCCGCACCTGCCGGGTCAGGTTCCCGGCCATCTCGTTCACCGACTCGGTGAGGTCGCGCCAGGTGCCGTCCACGTCACGCACGCGTGCCTGACCGCCGAGCTGCCCCTCGGTGCCCACCTCACGGGCGACGCGGGTGACCTCCTCGGCGAACGAGGACAGCTGGTCGACCATCGTGTTGATGGTCGTCTTCAGCTCCAGGATCTCCCCGCGCGCGTCGATGTCGATCTTCTTCGTCAGGTCGCCCTTGGCGATGGCCGTCGTGACCATGGCGATGTTGCGCACCTGGCCGGTCAGGTTGGACGCCATGCCGTTCACCGAGTCGGTGAGGTCCTTCCACGTGCCCGCCACACCCGGCACGTGCGCCTGACCGCCCAGGATCCCGTCCGTGCCCACCTCCCGGGCCACCTTGGTGACCTGCTCGGCGAACGAACTCAGCGTCCTCACCATGGTGTTGAAGGTGTCGGCGAGCTGCTGCACCTCGCCGCGCGCCTCGATGGTCACCTGCCGCGTCAGGTCGCCGTTGGCCACGGCCGCCGCGACCTGGGAGATGTTGCGCACCTGCATGGTCAGGTTCTTGGCCATCAGGTTGACGTTGCCGCTGAGGTCCTTCCAGATGCCCGTGACGCCCGGCACGTGCGCCTGGCCGCCCAGGATGCCCTCGGTGCCCACCTCACGGGCCACCCGCGTCACCTGCTCGGCGAACGACGAGAGCTGGTCCACCATCGTGTTGACGGTGGTGACGAGTTCGAGGATCTCGCCCTTGGCGTCGACGGTGATCTTCTTCGACAGGTCGCCCTTGGCGACCGCGGTCGTGACCTCGGCGATCTGACGCACCTGGATGGTCAGGTTGTTCGCCATGAAGTTCACGGACTGGGTGAGGTCCTTCCAGGTGCCGGAGACCCCCTGCACCTCGGCCTGCCCGCCGAGCTGCCCCTCCGTACCCACCTCACGGGCCACGCGCGTGACCTCCTGGGCGAACGACGACAGCTGGTCCACCATCGTGTTCAGGGTGTTCTTCAGCTCCAGGATCTCCCCGCGCGCGTCCACGGTGATCTTCTGGGACAGGTCACCGCGGGCCACGGCGGTGGCGACCTGCGCGATGTTGCGCACCTGCGCGGTGAGGTTGCCGGCCATGCCGTTCACGGAGTCCGTCAGGTCCCGCCACACACCGGCGACGCCCGGCACCTGCGCCTGCCCGCCGAGCTGCCCGGCGGTGCCCACCTCGCGCGCCACCCGCGTCACCTGGTCGGCGAACGCGGAGAGCTGGTCGACCATCGTGTTGATGGTGTTCTTCAGCTCCAGGATCTCCCCGCGCGCGTCGACGTCGATCTTCTGCGACAGGTCGCCCCGGGCCACGGCCGTCGTCACCTGCGCGATGTTGCGCACCTGCGACGTCAGGTTCCCCGCCATCGAGTTGACGGAGTCGGTGAGCTCCTTCCACGTGCCGGACACGCCGTCCACGCGGGCCTGCCCGCCGAGCCGGCCCTCCGTGCCCACGTCCCGCGCCATCCGCGTCACCTGGTCGGCGAACGACGACAGCTGGTCCACCATCGTGTTCACGGTGTTCTTCAGCTGGGCCATCTCACCCGACACGTCCACGGTGACCTTCTGCGACAGGTCGCCGTTGGCCACCGCCGTCGTCACCTGGGCGATGTTCCTCACCTGTCCGGTGAGATTCCGGAACGCCGTGTTGACGGAGTCCGTCAGGTCCTTCCACGTCCCGGCCGCGCCCGACACCTGCGCCTGACCGCCCAGCTCGCCCTCGACACCGATCTCGCGCGCCACGCGCGTGACCTCGGCACCGAAGGCCGACAGCTGGTCGACCATCCCGTTGACGGTGTTCTTCAGCTCCAGCATCTCGCCGGCCACGTCCACGGTGACCTTCTGCGACAGGTCGCCGTTGGCCACCGCCGTCGTCACCGCGGCGATGTCCCGCACCTGTGTCGTGAGGTTGCGGAACACGGTGTTGACCGAGTCGGTGAGGTCCTTCCACGTGCCGGCCGCGCCCGGCACGTTCGCCTGGCCGCCCAGCTGTCCCGCCGCACCGACCTCGTTGGCGACGCGCGTGACCTCGTCCGCGAAGATCCGCAGCGTCTCCGTCATCTGGTTGATCGTCTCGGCGAGCTGGGCGACCTCACCGCGCGCCGGCACCGTCACCTTCCGCGACAGGTCGCCGTTGGCGACCGCCGTCGTGACCTCGGCGATCCCGCGCACCTGGGCCGTGAGGTTCCCGGCCATGGTGTTCACGGAATCGGTGAGTTCCTTCCACACACCGTCGACGCCGGACACCCGCGCCTGACCGCCCAGGATGCCCTCGGTGCCCACCTCCCGGGCCACCCGCGTCACCTCGGACGAGAACGCCGAGAGCTGGTCCACCATCGTGTTGACGGTGTTCTTCAGCTCCAGCATCTCGCCCTCGACGTGCACGGTGACCTTGCGCGACAGGTCGCCCTTGGCCACCGCCGTCGTCACCAGCGCGATGTCGCGCACCTGGGCCGTCAGCCGCTCGGCCATCGTGTTGACGGACTCCGTCAGGTCCTTCCAGGAACCCGACATGCCGCGCACCTGGGCCTGCCCGCCCAGCTTGCCCTCGGTGCCCACCTCACTGGCCACGCGCGTGACCTCGTCGGTGAACGTCGACAGCTGGTCGACCAGGTTGTTGACCGTCCGCCCGACCTTCAGGAACTCCCCGCGCAGCGGGTGCCCCGCCCCTTCGGGGGTGTGCGTCCGCAGCTCCATGCGCGGCGACAGGTCACCCTCGGCGACCGCCGACAGCACCCGCCCGACCTCGGAGACCGGCCGCACGAGGTCGTCGACCAACGCGTTCGAGTTGTCGATGGCGGCCGCCCAGGAACCCTCGCAGGCCCCCGTCTCCAGCCGCTCGGTGAGCTTGCCCTCACGCCCGACCATGCGTCGTACGCGCGACAGTTCACCCGTGAGGTGCAGATTGCGGTCGGCCACCTCGTTGAAGACGGCCGCGATCTCCGACATCACGCCGTCGCCGGACACCGTGAGCCGCTTGCGGAAGTTCCCCTCCCGCATCGAGACCAGGGCGGCCAGCAGCCGGTTCAGGGCCGCGGTGTCCACCGTCGTGGTCCCCCTTCGGGGTGATCGCTGCCCGCTCAGGGTCTGTCCGCCTTTCGCGCGCGCCTTCGTGCCCCGCGTCGCTGCGCCAGACTCCACGTTGTCCCTCCCGGAGGGGTCGACCGTCGTACTGCCGATGTAATCAGGCAGGCCCAAGAAGCTGCTGCCCGGCGAACACACAAGACACCCAGTCTGCCGGACCTTCACAAGAAACCTGCCCAGTGTTTCACCCCGGCCGAACCCGGCCATAACAGTTCGGCAGCTTTCGCACACCGTCCGCACACGCCGAGGCGGAAAGACCACTGACCGGCACCCGCGGGGACGGGGAAGGTAAGTAACCTTGCATGCGGCTGTCCAGCCACGCCGGCCCGTCCGGTCTGGGCGGTGGCACGAGCACGAGCGGGCATCGGAGGGGCGGCCGCACACATGACCACCGGACTGATCCCGGGGGGACAGCCCCCGGACCCCCGGCCGACGAGCGCGCTTCCGCCCCGGCAGCGACGCGAGCAGGACAGCCGGGAACATGCCAAGCACGTCGACGACCGGCCGAGGAGTTCTGTGATCACCGCGCGCGCGGCTGCCAGTTTCGAGCCCGTCGGGCGATCCGTCGCGACCGCCCGCGGATTCGTCCGCGACACCCTCCAGGGCTGGGGCTTCGCCGACATCATCGACGACGCCGTCGTGCTGACGAGCGAACTGGTGACGAACGCGGTCGTCCACGCGGGCACCCACGCGGACCTCCTCTGCCTGCGCCACGAGGACGCCGTCCGCATCGAGGTGGCCGACCGCTACCCGGAACGCGAGATCCCGCTCCAGGGCTCCCCCACCACCATGGGCAGCCCCGACCGCGAGGGCGGCCGCGGCCTCCAGCTGTGCGCGGCCATCGCCGCCCGCTGGGGCGTCGAGTACACCCCCACCCACAAGACCGTCTGGTTCCGGCTCGACCTGCCCGACCGCCCGGTGGGGACCCGCTCGGCGGGCCCGGCGCTGCCCGCCGACCTGCTGCCGCTGGCCGACAGCCGGGTCCGCGTCGCGGTCGTCCAGATCGACCGCACCGGCGCCGTCTCGGCCTGGAACGAGGACGCCGAGGAACTCTTCGGCTACGCCGCCGACCTGGTCGTCGGCAAGCCCCTCACCGACCTCGCGGCCTGGCCGCACACCCCCGGCACCAGCACCGGCATCGCCGAGGCCCTCCAACTCTCCCGCTGGGAGGGCAGTTACGGCATCCGCGGCGCCGACGGCCGCGTGATCCCGGTCTACGCCTCCCACCTGCGGGTCCGCGACACCGGCGGCGCCCCCTCCACCGTCTGCCTCCTCGTCCGCGATCACGAACGCGCCGTCCTGCAGTCACCGACGCGCGTCCCCGCCACCGACACCGGCCCCTCGGACGGCCAGAGCACGGACCCCTTCGAGGTCTTCATCGGCTCGCCCGCGCCCGACGACCTCGACGGCCTCCTCCAGCGCACGGTGGAACGCGCCCGCGACATGCTCGACGGCGACTCCGCCTTCCTCCTCCTCGCGACCGACGACGAGACGGAGCTGGAGGTCCGTGCCTCCACGGGCCTGCCCTCCGCCCGCCAGCGCTTCGCCCGCGTCCCCGTCGAGGCCGGCCCCGGCCGGTACGGCTCCGCCCGCATGCCGGCCGTCCACGAGGACCTCCTCGCCGTCCCCGGCGCGGTCCCCCTCCTCGACGGCACCGGCATGCGCTCGGTCGTCACGGTCCCGCTGAAGGTCGAGGGCCGCCTCACCGGTTCCCTGGGCGTCGCGGCCGAGGGCCCCGGCCGCTACTCCAACGAGGAGGCCCTGCGCCTCCAGTTCGCCGCGGACCGCATCGCGCTGGCCGTCGAGTCGGCCCGCCTGGGCGAGCTGGAGCGGCTGCGCCGCGGCTCCCTCAGTTTCCTCGTGGAGGCCTCCGACCTGCTGGCCGGCACCCTCGACCGCGACCAGACCCTGGCCCTGATGGCGCAGATGACGGTCCCGACGCTGGCCACCTGGTGCGCGGTCTACACGATCGCCGACCAGGCCTCCGAGCCGTACCTGTCGTACGTCCTGCACGAGGACGAGGAACTCATCGACGGCATCAAGTCGCTGCTCTCGAAGATCTCCCCGCCGGACCCGGTCCCCACCCCGGGCGCCCGCGTCTGGCCGGCCCCCGGCCAGGCGGCGCACGACGCGGCCCTGCGCAGTTCGATGCGCAGCCTGGGCCTGTCCGGCGGGCCGGCCCACCAGATGTCCTCGGGCATCGGCCCCACCCTGGCCACCGCCTCCGCGGTGGGCGGCGAGACCGTCGTCCTCCCCCTGGTCGCCCGCAACCGCGTCATCGGCATGCTGACCCTGGGCAAGCCCACCGACGAGCACTTCCGCCAGGAGATCCTGGAGCTGGCCGAGGACCTCAGCCGCAGGGCGGCCCTCGCCCTCGACAACGCCCGTCTCTACTCCGAGCGCACGGCGATCAGCCAGTCCCTCCAGCGCAGCCTCCTGCCCCCGGAACTCCCCGACATCGACGGCGTCGAGGTGGAGGTCATCTACCGCGCGGCGGGCGAGGGCAACGAGGTCGGCGGCGACTTCTACGACCTCTTCCCGATCAGCGACGGGGCCTACGGCTTCGCCATCGGCGACGTCTGCGGCACCGGCCCGAACGCGGCGGCGGTGACGGGCCTCGCCCGCCACGCCCTGCGCCTGCTGGCGAGGGAGGGCCTCAGCGGCCCGGCGGTCCTGGAGCGCCTCAACTCCGCGATCCTCGACGAGGGCGCCCGCAGCCGCTTCCTGACCCTCCTGTACGGCGAGATGCGCCCGCAGGCCGACGGCAGCGCGGAGCTGAAGGTGGTCTGCGCCGGCCATCCCCTCCCCCTGCGGCTGCGCCAGGACGGCACGGTCGAGCCGGCGGCCGAACCCCAGCCGCTCCTCGGCGTCATGGAGGACCTGGAGCTGTACGAGGAGACCGTCACCCTCGATCCGGGCGACGTCCTGCTCTGTGTCACCGACGGCGTCACCGAGCGCCGTGAGGGCACCCGCATGCTGGGGGACGACGGTCTCGCCGACGTGCTCACCACCTGCACGGGTCTGACGGCGGGCGCGGTCGCGGCCCGCATCATGCGCGCGGTCGAGCGCTTCGCGTCGGACGCCCCGTCGGACGACATGGCCATCCTCGCGATGCGCGTGGCGTGACGCGCGTGGCGTGACGAAGCCCGGGAACGAAAGAATCCCCCCGCCCGAAAGGGCGGGGGGATTTCTCTTCCGTGGAGCCCCCTAACGGAATCGAACCGTTGACCTTCTCCTTACCATGGAGACGCTCTGCCGACTGAGCTAAGGGGGCCAGTCACTTGTCGGGGTTTCCCCCGCGGCAACGGAATAGATCATACCCCGAACGGAGCCCTGTTCCCAAACTCGCTCAGAAGGCGGGTTGAAGCAGTCCCCCGAGCGCGTTGCAGGCGGACACGATCCGCTGCATGTCCCGTTTCGTCAGCGAGGCGTCGACCGGCAGCGCCAGCGTCTCGTCGGCGGCCAGCTCGCTCTGCGGGAGCGACACGTGGCGGCGGAAGCCGGCCAGCCGGTGCAGCGGAGTCCTCACCGGCACCCGGCAGTCAACTCCCCTGGTCCGCAGGGCCCGTGCGAACGCGTCCCGATCGGGTCGCCCGTTCCCCGGTACCCGCACGACGTACTGCTGATAGGTGTGGCCGTCCCCGCCGTCGGGCGTGCGCACCCCGCGCAACCGCGCGTCGAGGTAGGCGGCCCGCTCCCGCCGCTGCGCCACCTCGTCGTACGGCGCGTCGGACTCCGCCTGTTCCAGCACCAGCAGCCCGTACCGCTGTCCCACCTCGCGCAGCCGGCCGACGTCGGCCGGCCGGCCGAACCGGTGTACGGCAACGACGGCCGCCGTCCGCGGAGTCATGGCTGCTTCGAGGGAGACCGTGTCCAGGCAGTAGGTCACCGGGTCCACGTCGGCGAAGGCGGGCAGCGCACCGGCCCGGATGACGGCTTCGGCGACTTCGAGGTTGCCGAACGCCGGCACGACGACCTCGTCACCGGCTCCGACACCTGCGGCCCTGAGCATTTCGGCAGTACCCATGCCGTGGATGCTGGGCGCCGGACATGAACGTCAAGTGACCGAAAACAAAAAAGGGTTGGGCTCCGAACCGAAGTTCAGGGCCCAACCCTTTGAAAAATTGTTCGGCGGCGTCCTACTCTCCCACAGGGTCCCCCCTGCAGTACCATCGGCGCTGTGAGGCTTAGCTTCCGGGTTCGGAATGTGACCGGGCG